>CAMCUC010000045.1 GCA_945878875.1 Rhizobium sp. Q54 | reverse complement strand
TCCGATCTTGTTTTTCACGGTGACGGGTATCAGCGACAGCGCCATAGCGCCGGTCAGCCAGAACCAGCTCACCGCAAGGCCTGCGATCCAGGTGCGCCCGTCCTGCATCAGCTCGCGCACCATGCGATTGGTGGAGGCGACGATATTGCGCTCCACCTTTAGGCCGGGCGCACCGATTCCGGTGGCAGGAATGAACAGGCTCGCAACCCAGCACGTCAGCGCGACCGCCATCAATTGCACGACGACGCTGGACGAGCCGCGATCATGGCTTGCCGCATAGCCGCCCACGATCACGCCAAGCAGAATGGCCAGAAACGTCGCGCCCTCGACCAGCGCATTGCCTGCGGGCAGTTCATGCGTCTCCAGATGATCGGGCAGAATGCCGTATTTGATCGGGCCGAACAAAGCGGCGATCACGCCAAGGCCAAACAAAGCCAGATAGAGCAGGGGCAGCGAGCCGAGCACGAAGCCAGCCGCCGCGATCATCTGCACAAAGATTTCCACGAACTTCAGCCGCCGCGCGACCCACGCCTTGTCACGGGAATCAGCGATCTCGCCGCCCGGCGCCGACAGCAGGATGGAGGGCAGCACGAACACGCCCACCGCCAAAGTGACCAGCGCGCCCGCCTGTTCCTCGCCAAGGCGAAACAGAATGAGCATGGCCAGCATGGAACGGACGAAATTGTCGTTGAACGCGGAGAAGAACTGGCACCAGAACAGCGGCGCAAATCGGCGAGACTTCAGCAGGTTCAAAAACACCGGGGCTGCTCCTGATCGAATAAGTGAACGTTCACTAACACGAGCAAGCTATGCCTTCAATTCAGCCTTCAACGCAAGTTGTTCCCGCAGCGGTTCCGCATGACCGATCACGCGGATAACCCCCGGCGCCTCGCCTTGGAGGCGGCGGTCGATCCGGTCTACGTCGAGATGAACGCGCTCGACGGTGCGGGCGGGATCGACGCGGCAATGGTAGTTGACCACGAGCCCGGCAGGCGTTTCACGCACGCGCACGCTGTGGACGTCCTGCACGTCGGAGCTTTCGGCGGCTATGCTCGTCAGTGTCCCGGCGATTTTAGCGGTAACGTCAGCGGGCGCGTCGCGGCCTGACAGTTCGGCGATCTCCATCGGCTCCAGATGGGTGTCGACTTCTATGTCGGAGCCAAGCTCGTCGCGGATCGCGGCCTCCAGCGCCGACGCAATGTCATGCGCCTCGCCATGGGGCATGCGCCCATCGAGTTCCAAATCAAGGCCGATGGATTTAACGCCTTCGACTTCCTGAATGGTGACGTGATGGATCGGCAGGCGTTTGCGCGCGGCGGCCATCAGCACGCGCTCCAGAACGCTCTCGTCGTCCAGCGTGCGGGTGTTGGCGGTCACAGTCACGTAGGCGTCAGGGAAATCCTGCGTGATCGCGGCTGCGATCTGGTCCTTGATTTCCATGATGCGCTCAACGGGCAGCGTGCGCGAGACGCTGACGATCAGCTCGCCGATGATGCGCGGGCCAGCCGCGCGCAGACGCAAGTCCTCGATCTCCGCAACGCCGGGCACAGCCGCCACGATATCGCGCATGTGCTGCGACATTCCGTCAGGCGCTTTATCGACCAGCGTGTCGATGGTGCGCCGTCCCAGACGCCAGCCAGCCACGCCGATGAACAGCGAAACGCCGAATGCGGCCAGCGTGTCGCCCTGCTGAAAGCCGTAATCGGTCGCCAGTAGCCCAAGCAGCACGAGGCTTGAGGCGACGAGATCGCTGGAAAAATGCAAGGCGTCGGCGGCCAGCGCGTCGCTTTTGGTTTGCTTGGCGATCTTTTCGAGCGACCGCCAGCGCACAAGGTCAACGATGATCGAGACCACGAGGACGCTATAGGTAAGCCAGTTGGCGTTAACGACGTTTGGCGAGGAATCGCCCAGCAGGCGCCGCGAGGCTTCAAACAGCACACCAAGCGCCAGCACGATCAGCAGGCCTGTTTCCGCCAGCGCCGCCACGGCCTCGATCTTGGCGTGGCCGTAATGATGCTCATCGTCTGCGGGACGATCCGCTGCGCGCACGGCGAACCATGTCAAAATGGTCGCGCCAGTGTCGAGCAGCCCATGCAACGCTTCCGAGATCAACGCCAGTGAGCCCGACAACAAGCCTGCGACAAGCTTGCCGATGGTCAATGCAGCGCTTGCGGCGATGGATGCCAGGGCGGCGCGGGACTTGAGCTTCGAAGTCTCGCTGGCGTTTGAAGCGTCGGCTATCATGGCTTTATCCAGAGCTGCAATTTACAGGCTTGCGTTTTAACCTGCGCCCTACATTTTGAGATGGTCGATTCGAAGGAGGCTTTCATGCGTTATCTGCATACCATGGTTCGCGTCTCGGACATCGACGCATCTCTGGACTTCTATTGCGGCAAACTCGGACTGGTTGAAATCCGCCGCGTGGAAAGCCAGCAAGGGCGCTTTACCCTGATCTTTCTGGCTGCGCCGGACGATGAGGCGCAGGCGCGCGAAACCCGTGCGCCGATGATCGAGCTGACCTATAATTGGGACCCGGAAGCTTATAGCGGCGGCCGCAATTTCGGCCACCTCGCCTATCAGGTCGACGACATTTACGCGCTGTGCGACCGGTTGATGAAATCGGGCGTCACGATCAACCGCCCGCCGCGCGACGGGCGCATGGCGTTCATCCGCTCGCCCGACGGCATCTCGATTGAACTGCTGCAAAAGGGCGATGCGCTCGCGCCTGCTGAACCGTGGTCTTCCATGCCAAGCACCGGAGTTTGGTGAGGGCAAGCTTGACGTGGTCGTCTTTAAGGCGTCAGATTATCGCCTGATTACGAGGGTAAATCGACATGTCAGTCACTCGTCCGGGCGGCTTCGTCCTCAACAAAATTATCTTCGGGTTTCTGGCCGGCGCCCTTGGCGTGCTCGTGTTTCATCAATTGACGTTATTCGGACTGCTTGGCCGCATGCCCTGGAGCAATTGGGCGCCTGTCCAGCCCTTTGGCGTGCCAGCCATACTCAACACAACGTTTTGGGGCGGGGTCTGGGGCATCGCGCTTGCGATCATGATTGCCCGCTTGCCTGCCCTGTTTCCGCGGCGGCCGCCCAATGGCCTGCTGTATCTCATGGGCGCCTTCGTGTTTGGCGCTGTTTTGCCCACCCTCGTTGGCTGGTATGTCGTGCCGCTCATCAAGGGCGGGACTCTCGGGCCGCGCGGTATCTGGTACAACGCGCTTATCATCAATGGCATGTGGGGGCTGGGAACTGCATTTTTCCTTAATCTGCTGACCGTCCGCAGCCTTGCCCTGACGTCAAAGAGCCCTGCGGCATCAGACGCATAGTCCGGGCTGCGGCTTGCCTGTTCAAATCCGCTCCGTTTACGGGTACGAATGGGCTATGGCGGCGTGGCCGCCACCCTAACAGGAGATCTATATGACTGACCTGACGCTCGCCGCCGCGCAGACTATCGTCACGCAGGCGCTCGCCCATGCCCGCGCCAACAATTTCAACCCACTCGGCATTGTCGTGCTCGACGCGCGCGGATCGCTCAAGGCCAGCGCTGCCGAAGACGGCACCAGCCTGATGCGCTGGAAGGTCGCCTTCGGCAAGGCCTACGGATCGGTGGCCTGGGGCGCTGGTTCGAAGAAGATTGAGAAGATGGCGGCGGACCGCCCCAACTTTTTTGCAGGCGTGGCGCATCTGGCTGATGGTGGGATCTTGCCAGTCGGCGGCGGCGTTCTGATCCGCGACGGCGACAATCGCATCATCGGCGCCGTCGGCGTCTCGGGCGATACGTCCGATAACGACGAACTGGCCGCCAGCGCCGGCATCAAGGCCGCCGGTCATGTGGCGGACGGCGGCTGATAGAGCGGAACTTCAGAAGATAGACGGCGTTGTTGTCATGATGCCGTCTACTTCCGGGCCTAAGCTTCGACTTCTCCGGAAGCGGCGCGGGTGCGCTGCGGCGGATGAATGGAGAAAATGGCCATGTTACGCGCGGAACTCATCAACAGCTGTTCGCACGAGAAGGTGGCCGAGGCCGCCGTATTGTCGATCGGTGGCGAATTCCGTGATCGCGTCGCCTTGCATGCGCGTGCCAGCAATTTCAGCACCGGGCAATTTGCGGCCCTGTGCGTGCGCCGGTTCGCACAAGAAGCTCACGAGAATGATTGGGAAGCGTTGTCGGCAGTGATCGCTGGCTGCGACACGCCAATTCTGCACGGGCTGCGCTGGCTGGTGGAGGCAATGCTTGATGACGAGCTGCCAAGCGAACGGCAGAGCCGCAGCGCCGCTTTGCAGACGCGCCGCGGCGGGATTCTGCGCGAGGGCCGGGCGCTGGAAATGCCCTGCGCCTGAGCGGCTTTACGCCTTGCGCCGAGCCCATGGGCGGGAACCAGCGTTTGATTCCGCGTCGCCAGCGTCGCCAGTCGCCGGTTGATAGAATCTCGAATAGGCAGGCGCCCCGCGTGTGCGCAACAGACGTACAGTCGTTGCGTCGGTGATGTCGAAACTATCGAAGCCGCAACGCTCCATCATCTGAATCTGGTCGATCAATACGTCGCCAACCGCGCGAATCTCGCCGGTAAAGCCGTGGCGCTCGCGCAGCAAAGCAGCGGTGGAGAAGGCGCGGCCATCGCCAAATTTCGGGAACGCCAGCGCGACAAGCGCAAAACGCGGCAGATCGTCGATGTAGCTCTCAATCGGCGTGCCCGGATCAATCCGCACGCCTATCGGCGCGTTGGAATTGACGAAAGCGTCGCGCTCCTGCAGCCACCATTCCAGAGGCAGAATGACATGACCAGCAGGCGGCGCGTCTTCGCCCTCAGCGATAGTGCGCCATGAATCAGTGGTGAAAGATCCGTTCTTCCAAAGCGCCATGTCAGATATCCGCGCCCTTGCTGGTGTCGTACAAGGCTTCCTTGAACGGCTGCATGCCGAGCCTGCGAAAAGCCGTCAAAAAGTCTTCGCCCGGCTCATTGCGCAACGCCATATAGGCGTCCACGATCCGCTCGATGGCGTCCACCACTTCCTCGGACGAGAATCCCGGGCCAGTGAGCGTGCCCATCGAGCACGTCTCGTCGCCCGTGCCGCCGAGCGTGATCTGGTAGGTCTCGACGCCTTTGCGCTCCAGCCCCAAAATCCCGATATGCCCGACGTGGTGATGGCCGCAGGCGTTGATGCAGCCTGAAATCTTGATCTTCAGCGCCCCAATGTCGCGGGCGCGCGGCCCGTCGCCAAATCGCTCCGAAATGCGCTGCGCCACGGGTATCGAGCGCGCCGTCGCCAGCGAGCAATAATCCATCCCCGGGCAGGCGATGATGTCGCTGACGAGGCCAGCATTCGCCGTCGCCAAACCGCTCGCCAGCAATTCATCGTAAATGACCGGCAGATCGTCGAGCGCGACATGCGGCAGCACGAGGTTTTGCTCATGCGAGACGCGAATTTCAGCCTGCGAATAAAGCTCCGCCAGATCGGCGACCGCCTCCATTTGTTCGGCCGTCGCATCGCCGGGAATGCCGCCGATTGGCTTCAGCGAGATCGTCACGATTCCATAGCCGTCGATCTTGTGCGCGGCGACATTGGTGGAGACGAACCCTGCAAAACGCGGATCGCTTTCCCGGCGCGCCGCAAACTTTTGCGACGATGCGCGGGCTTGCAGTTCAGGCGGCGCGAAATAGGCTTTAATCCGCGCGATCTCGGAATCGGGCAGAGCGATGTAATCGCGTGAGGCGGCTTCAAATTCGGCCTCAACGGCCTGCCGCATCCAGTCGAGGCCCTTCTCGTGGACCAATATCTTGATGCGCGCCTTGTACTTGTTGTCGCGGCGCCCTTCGAGATTGTAGATTCGCACAATCGCTTGCGTATAGGCGAGCAGGTCTTCGATCTTCAGAAAATCCCGGATCTTCTTTGCGATCATCGGCGTGCGGCCCTGGCCTCCGCCGACATAAACAGCAAAGCCGATTTCGCCCGCGCTATTGCGTACGATCTGATAGCCGATGTCATGGGTCTGAATCGCAGCGCGATCACGCGTAGCCCCGTTCACCGCGATCTTGAACTTGCGCGGCAGAAACGAAAACTCCGGGTGCAGCGATGACCATTGCCGCAGGATTTCGGCATAGGGGCGGGGGTCGTCCAGCTCGTCGGCGGCGGCGCCGGCGAAATGATCCGCCGTGACGTTGCGAATGCAATTTCCCGAGGTCTGGATGGCGTGCATCTCAACGCTGGCCAGCTCCTCCAGAATTGCGGGCGTATCTGCGAGCGCAGGCCAATTATACTGGATGTTCTGGCGCGTCGTGAAATGGCCGTAGCCCTTATCATAGCGGCGCGCGATGATGGCCAGCTTGCGCATCTGCCGCGCGCTCAACGTGCCGTAGGGCACAGCAACGCGCAGCATATAGGCGTGCAATTGCAGATAAAGCCCGTTCATCAGCCGGTGCGGCTTGAACTGATCCTCCGTCATCTCGCCGCTGAGGCGGCGCGCGACCTGATCGCGGAAGGCTGCAACGCGGTCGCTTACAAAGCCGGCATCAAATTCGTCATAGCGGTACATGATCGACTCCGCGATTCAGCGCTTGTCAGCAAGAAGGTCAGCTTGTTTGCCATGGTCCTTGCGCACGGTCGGCCCCGCAGCGCGGATAGCCTCACGAATATGATGGGCGATCGGAGCCCCCTCTGCGCGCACTTCAAACACATAGGGCTCGACTACAACGTTCCTCGTCTGATCGAGACGCGCGACGGCTAGCGCCGCCTCCGCCTCGTTTTTCGAGGCGTACAGGCTGGCGGCCGACAATTGATCGACCCAATGATGGCTGGAGCCAAAAAAGACGACGATGCCATCCAGCAGTCGATTGGCGGAGATTGCAAAGCGCATGGTTCGACAAGCCGTGAGAACAACAGATGCTCATCGTTTAGCTAAATTCCACATCGAAGGCGAGCATTAAAATAAATATCATTATTTTTATGTGAAAATAGCGCTAGACGGCTTGTTCAGCATAAGTTCATTGACCTGGGTCAATGCGGGCGTTTGTGCGCTGTCGCAATGCTGTTGTGAGGGCGCGACGGCCAAAGTCACGCTTCCATGCGGGAGCACGACATTGGCGCAACAAGCTCAATCCACGGGGTCGGTTGGCCCAACCAAGGCGTTCACCGCGGGGGAACTCGGCCTTGTCTTGACGGCGATCGGCATGGCTTTTCTGTCGATTCTCATCGCCGCCAAAACGACGTCGGGGCCGTATGCGTGCCACGCCAGCCTTTTTGCGCTGGCCAGCGCCGGCAGCGTGTTTGCGATTTTCAATCGTTATCTTGCGCGCCCGGCGGAGCCTGCGTCGCAGGAGATCAACGGCAAGCCCAATTATAATTATGGCCCGATCAAATTCGGAACGCTGATCTCGCTGTTCTGGGGCATCGCCGGGTTCCTCGTCGGCTGCATTATAGCCTTTCAGCTTGCGTTCCCCGCGCTGAACTTTGATATGCCGTGGATCAGCTTTGGCCGCCTGCGTCCATTGCACACATCAGCCGTCATCTTTGCATTCGGCGGCAATGTGCTCATCGCCAGCTCGTTCTATGTCGTGCAGCGCACCTGTCGCGCCCGGCTTTCTGGCGATCTTGCGCCCTGGTTCGTCGTACTGGGCTATAATTTCTTTATCGTGATCGCAGGGACAGGCTATCTGCTGGGCGTCACGCAGAGCAAAGAATACGCTGAACCGGAATGGTATGCGGATCTGTTCCTCACCTTCGTGTGGGTGACGTATCTGGTGGTGTTTCTGGCCACCATCGCCAAGCGCAAAGAGCCCCATATTTATGTGGCGAACTGGTTCTATATCGCTTTCATCGTCACGATTGCTGTTCTGCATCTGGGTAATAACGCGACTGTTCCGGTCTCATTGTATTCGCCCAAATCCTACATTGTCTGGTCGGGCGTGCAGGATGCGATGATGCAATGGTGGTACGGCCACAACGCGGTCGGCTTCTTCCTCACCGCAGGCTTTCTGGCGATTATGTATTACTTCGTGCCCAAGCGCGCGGAGCGTCCCGTCTATTCGTACCGCCTGTCGATCATCCACTTCTGGGCACTGATCTTCCTCTACATGTGGGTTGGTCCGCATCACCTGCACTACACCGCGCTGCCCGATTGGGCGCAGACGCTGGGCATGGCGTTCTCCATCGTGCTGTGGATGCCCTCATGGGGCGGCATGATCAACGGCCTGATGACGCTGTCTGGCGCCTGGGACAAGCTGCGCACCGATCCGGTCTTACGCATGCTCGTCGTCTCCATCGCCTTCTACGGCATGTCGACGTTCGAAGGGCCGCTGATGTCAATCAAGGTCGTCAACTCGCTCTCTCACTATACGGACTGGACCGTGGGCCACGTGCATTCAGGCGCTTTGGGCTGGGTCGGCTACGTCTCGTTCGGCGCCATCTATTGCCTTGTTCCGTGGCTGTGGAACAAGCCGCAGCTTTACTCGCTGCGCCTCGTTAATTGGCACTTCTGGATATCGACGCTTGGCATCGTCTTCTACATCACCTCGATGTGGGTGGCTGGCATTCTGCAAGGCCTGATGTGGCGCGCCTATACCTCGCTCGGCTTCCTTGAATATTCATTCATCGAAACCGTTGAGGCGATGCACCCCTTCTACATCATCCGCGCTTTGGGCGGCGTGCTGTTCCTGATCGGCGCTCTGATCATGTGCTGGAACATTTACCGCACGATAGTCGAGCCTGCGGCAGAACAAGAACGCGTCCCCGGCGGCGCGCTCGCAACAGCGCATTGAGCGGGCAGGAGAAACACATGTCGCTTTGGCGCAAACACCAGATATTCGAGAAGAACTCCATTTTCCTGCTGATCGGCGTTCTCGTCGTGATCTCGATTGGCGGCCTCGTCGAGGTGCTGCCGCTCTTCTATCTGAAGAGCACCATTGAAAGAGTGGAGGGCATGCGGCCCTACACGCCGCTGGAACTCGCTGGCCGCAACATCTACGTGCGCGAGGGTTGTTATAATTGCCATTCGCAAATGATCCGTAGCCTGCGCGACGAAGTGGAGCGCTATGGACATTATTCGCTGGCTGCTGAAAGCATGTACGATAAGCCGTTCCAATGGGGCTCAAAGCGCAACGGCCCGGACCTTGCCCGCGTCGGCGCCAAATATTCTGACGAATGGCACAAGCAGCATCTTGATAATCCGCGCAGCATGGTGCCGGGCTCTATCATGCCGGCCTACCCTTGGCTCGGGAAGACGGAAGTCGCCGTCAATGAAATCAAGATGGACATGAAAGTCCTTGCGTTTCAGGGACAACCCTATTCGCTGGAGATGATCGAGAACGCGGCCAAAGACATGGTGACGCAAGCCACCAATGATGCAGCGGACGCTGACGGCCTCGCGCAACGCTATCCCAAAGCGCAATCGCGCAAGTTCAGCGGGCTCAACGGTCCGGTGAACGAGGCCGACGCACTGATCGCCTATCTCCAAATGCTTGGAACGCTCGTTGACTTCAAAATCTACGACGGCAAAGCAAACCTGCGTTGAGGAGAGAACATGTCTCTGGAAAACTTTTTTTATGAAGCCAAGACGATCTCGCTCGCGGCTGTTTTCATCACCTTTGCGCTCATCGTAACGTACGCCTTGTGGCCTTCGAAGCAATCGGAGTTCGACGAGGCCGCGAACATTCCCCTGAACGAGGATTAAGCTATGTCCGGCGCTCCTCATGAAGACATCGACGCCCATTCGGGTACGGCGACGACCGGCCATGAATGGGACGGAATTCGCGAGCTGAATACGCCGCTGCCGAAATGGTGGCTGTATATTTTATACGCAACAATCGTCTGGGCGATTGGTTATATTATCGTCTATCCCGCGATCCCGCTGATCTCGGGCCACACGCCGGGTGTAGCGGGCTGGACGTCGCGTGGCGCAGTGACGCAAGAGCTTGCGCAATTGACGCAGCAACGCGCGCCGATGACGAGCACGCTGGAAAAAGCCTCGTTCTCTGAAATTACCAAAGACGAACGCTTGCGCACGTTTGCGCTGGCGCAGGGCAGGGCTGCGTTCGGCGATAATTGCGCGCCCTGCCATGGCGCAGGCGGCGGCGGCGCGTTCAGCTTCCCAAATCTCAACGATGACGACTGGATCTGGGGCGGCTCGCTTGAGGCCATACAGCAAACGATTCAATACGGCATACGCTCGACCCATCCCGACACTCGCATCGGAATCATGCCTGCGTTTGCCCAAATTCTGAACACCAAAGAGATCGGCCAGCTCGTCAACCATGTGCGCGCGCTCGGCGGATTGACGACAGAGAACACTTACGACAAACCGCTGGCCGACAGGCTCTTTGGCGAACAATGCGCAGCCTGTCACGGCGACGGGGGCAAGGGAAATATCGAGCTTGGCGCTCCCAATCTTGTCGACAGCATCTGGTTGTTTGGTTCCGACAAGGCGAGCATTCTTCAGACGCTGGCGCGCGGTCGCGCATCAATGATGCCCGCGTGGAACGGCCGTCTTGACGACACGACGATCAAGGCGCTCTCGGTTTACGTGCAGTCCCTGGGCGGCGTCAAAACGGTGCCTTGAGTGGAAGCGATGTTCGCATTGGCATATTCCAACGCGAACAGGAGCGTTAAAAATGAGCGTGAAGCAGGAGCAATTACGCGAGGCGGCGCTGGAGGCTGAAGGCGTCTCCTCGCCGCTTTACGCCTCACGAAAGAAGATTTATCCGCAAAGCGTCGATGGTTATTTTCGTCGAATGAAATGGGCGATCCTCGTCGTCACGCTTGGGATTTATTACCTGCTGCCGTTCGTACGCTGGGATCGCGGACCCTATGCGCCCGATCAGGCGGTGTTGGTGGATCTCGTCAATCGCCGCTTCTATTTCTTCTTCATCGAAATATGGCCGCAGGAAATTTATTATCTCACCGGGCTTTTGATATTAGCGTCGCTTACGCTGTTTTTAATGAACGCAATCGCCGGCCGTATCTGGTGCGGTTATCTTTGCCCGCAAACGATCTGGACGGATCTGTTTCTCGCCATTGAACGCGTGATCGAGGGCGACCGTCGCGAACGGATGCTGAAGGGCAGGAGCAAATGGACTCCTGGCCGTATTCGCGATGCTGTCGCCAAACATACGATCTGGCTGATGATCCCATGGTGGACCGGCGGCGCATGGGTGCTGTACTTCACTGACGCGCCGACGCTCGTCATGCAACTCGTGACATTCACCGCGCCCTACATCGCTTATGTCTGGATAGGCATTCTTACTGTCACGACGTATTTTTTCGCCGGCTACATGCGCGAACAGGTGTGCATCTACATGTGCCCGTGGCCGCGCATTCAGGCGGCGTTGACGGACGAACATGCTCTGAACGTCACCTATCGCTATGATCGCGGCGAGCCACGCGCCTCCGTCAAACAGGCTGAGACTTTGCGTGAACAAGGCAAGCCTGCGGGCGATTGCGTTGAGTGCAATCAATGTTTCAACGTATGCCCGACGGGCGTCGACATTCGCGACGGCTTGCAGATTGATTGTATCCAGTGTGGTCTTTGCATTGACGCTTGCGACAATGTGATGACGAAGATAGGTCGCACGACCGGGCTTATCGGCTACGATACGGACATCAACGTGCAGCGCCGCCAGAGCGGACTTGAGGCGTTGAACGTTCGCATCGTTCGACCGCGCACTTTGCTTTACGCTGCAGTGATCGCCATCGTCGGGTCGATCATGTTGTACGCGCTTGTAACGCGCATTCCGATAGAAATATCCGTGCTGCATGATCGTAATCCCGTCTATGTGCGCCTGAGCGAGGGCGGCATTCGCAACGCCTATACGCTTCGTCTGCTCAACAAGGAATTGCAGCCCAAACGTTTCCATGTTCATGTGAGCGGACTGCCGGGTGCGCAGCTTGATATTGCAGGCGCCAAGATTGACGAACAGGGCAAAATCTTTATTGACGTCGGCGCCGATCAAAGCCGCGAGTTGCGGGCGCTCATCACAATGAAGCGCGATGAATTGACTCCAGGTCGTCATGATATTCGTATTGTGGCGAGCAATCCTGAGACAGGGCGAGCCGCCATGGCGAAAAACCTATTTATAGTGCCGGAGAAATGAGCATGAGCCTTTTGCCAGCGGAAACTGAACTGGACGTAAAGGGGCGCAAACTAACCGGCGGCATGGTTTTGTTCATGCTGCTGGGGTTCTTCGCCACTATCATCGCTGTCAACATGGTGCTGCTTGGCTTCGCGATCAAAACGTTCAGCGGGCGCGAGGCCAAGAACGCCTACATCGCAGGCATGTCGCATGATCGCGCTCTGGCTGCGGTGCGCGCGCAGAACGCGCGCGGCTGGGTTATTGATGCGCAATTGAAACGCGTGGAGGCGGGGCGCTCGTCAATTCGAATCGAGCGCGGGGATGCGGGAACGCAGGACGATCTTGAGGCTTTCGCCCGCTTTGAGCATCCTGCAGATTCACGACAGGATCGTAGTTTTGCCCTTGCACGCGAGAGCACCCGCGCGTGGAGCGCGATTGCAGAAGTGCCTGCAGGCGGTTGGGATCTGGTGATTGAAATGCGCTCCGGGCAAGACATGCTCTTCCGTTCCCACGAGCGGATCAGCGTCAAGGATTAAGCATCATTATGGCTGAGACGATAGACCTTTCGCACTTTGCGCGCAGCACCGCCGATGGCGTGCTGTCGATGGATTTCGCCATTGAGGGTGCCGATTGCGCCGCATGCATCGACGATATTGAAGGGTCTTTGCTCTCGCTGCCGGGCGTTGAATCTGCGCGCCTCAACGTCGCCAGCCGCCGCTTGTCGGTGTCGTGGCGCAGCGCAGTATCCGCTCCGCAAAAGATCATCGAATGCTTGGGCGAGCGCGGGTATCGCGCGCATGCGTTTGATTTGCACAAGCTTGACAGCGAAGACGTTGAGCACATGCGCTGGCTGATGCGCTGCCTGGCGGTGTCCGCTTTTGCGATGATGAACGTGATGTTGCTCTCGGGCTCGGTCTGGTCAGGCGCCGTCAGCGACATTGATCGCGAAACGCGCGATTTCTTTCATTGGCTGTCAGCTATTTTAGTTATGCCAGCCGCGGCCTATGCGGGACAGCCGTTTTATCGCAGCGCCATCGCAGGCCAGCGGGCACGGCGACTGAATATGGATGCGCCGATTTCGCTTGGAATTATTCTGGCGCTCGGCATGTCGCTTTATGAAACGTGGACGTCTGCCGCCCACGCCTATTTTGATTCCGCCGCCATGCTGCTCACGTTCCTGCTTGCAGGACGCGCGCTCGATCAGGCCATGCGCATCAAGATGCGCGCCGCCGCTGCAAATATAGCCGCGCTGAAGGGCGAACTAGCCCAGCGGCTCGATGGTGGGGGCGGCAGCGTCAGCGTGCCGGTTGCTGCGCTGCGCGCGGGTGATCGCGTGCTGGTGCGCGCGGGCGACCGCATTCCTGCGGACGCTTTTGTGTTGTCGGGTGCCTCGGATGTCGATGAAAGCGTGATTACGGGCGAGACGGATCGCCGCGCGATTGGCAAAGGCGCGCAGGTTTGGGCGGGCTCGCTCAACGGGGCAGGGGCGCTCACGCTGCGCGTGACGGTCGCGGGTGAAAGCACTTTGATTGACGACGTGAAACGCCTCGTTGAGAAAGCCAGCGAGTCCAAATCGCATTATCGCAGGCTGGCGGATCGGGCAGCCTCTGTTTACTCACCGTTTGTGCATGTCACGGCGTTTGGCACAATTGTCTTCTGGTCGTTGGTCGGCGCTGATGTGCATTTTGCTCTTGTGACGGCGATCTCCGTTCTTATCATCACATGCCCCTGCGCATTGGCGCTCGCCGTGCCCGCAGTGCAAGTTGTTGCGACTGGGAGACTGTTTCGTGCAGGTGTCTACCTCAATGCGTCAGATGCGCTTGAGCGCATTTCTGAGATTGACCATGTGGTGTTTGATAAAACCGGCACGTTGACGCTGCCGCTAAAGCGGGTCGCCAATGCAAGCGAAGTTCCTGATGATTTGCTTGCGCTTGCCGCCCGTCTGGCGCGTTCAAGCCGCCATCCTTTGGCATTTGCCGTGACTGCCTGCGGCGTCGAGCAGCCGCCGTTTGCCGATGCGCAGGAGAGCACCGGTGCCGGCGTCAGCGCATGGGTTGACGGTGTAGAGGCGCGGCTTGGCTCAAGAAATTTTTGCGATGCTAATTGTAATTCAGCCAATGTGGAGGCGGACGTATCGACTCTGTTCATCCGCTATGGTTCGCGGGTTGCAGCGCTCGAGGTGCGGCAGGCGTTGCGGACGGACGCAATCTTCGTCGTCGCGGCATTGCGCGCGCGCGGGTGCGCGGTGTCCATCCTGTCTGGTGACCGCGCGGAGGCGGTTGGCCCTGTGGCGCAGCGGCTTGGCGTCGAGGATTGGCGCGGCGGCGTGAAGCCGCATGAAAAGATTTCTGCCATTCAAGCGCTCACGCTAGGCGGCGCGCGTGTCTTGATGATTGGCGATGGCCTAAACGATGCGCCCGCTTTGGCTGGCGCCCATGCGTCGTTGTCGCCGATAGATGCTGTGGATATTGCGCGCGCCCGTGCCGATGCGGTGTTTCTTGGCGACAAGCTGCAACCAGTCATTGTTGCGCTCGACATTGCGCGCAAAGCCCGGTCATTGATGCGTCAAAATTTATGGCTTGCAGTAATTTATAATATCATCGCGGCGCCGCTGGCGATTGCGGGTCACGTTACGCCGTTGATCGCCGCCGCCGCGATGTCGATCTCTTCGATATTAGTGACGGCCAACGCTTTGCGCCCAAGCGTGCCATTGCGCGCTAACCCACCGCCGCGCGGGCAAGCGCAAAACGGCCTGCAGCGTCTCACGTTTGGAAAGGTGCGGCCATGAACGTGCTTGTTTACCTTGTGCCTCTGGCGCTTCTCTTGGGCGCGACATGGCTTGCATTTTTCCTGTGGTCGCTGCGCGCTGGTCAATATGAAGACATGGAAGGCCCCGCGTGGCGCATCCTGTCTGATGAGGACATTCAGAAATGAGTTCAGCGGAGCGGGTGTTTGCGCGTGCTGGCAGGCTGTCTTGCTTTTGTCCCGCCGGCGCGCCGGTCGCGGGGGAATGGCGTGGATTGCTTTCTCTTGCAGGCGGTTTTGCGGTGTCCGTGTTGTCGCAATCTCTCGTGCTTGGGTTGGCTCCGCTCGCGGGATTGCTGCTTGCGCCAACGCCTTCTTTTGCCGTCGCGCCGTTGATCGCGATGCTGCTTGGGGCTGCTGTTGCGACCTTTCCAGCCTCGTTTCTGCTTGATGCTTTTGGTCGGCGCGTGTCCTTCGCGCTTGGCGCCTCGCATGGTATCGCTGGCGCTTTGTTGATGGCGTGGTCTCTGTCGGCTAATGCATTTCTGCCTTTGTTGCTGGGCTCTTTCTGGATGGGTGTGGCGCAGGGGTTCAGCCTGTTCTATCGCCATGAAGCGGCGTTAGGCGTGACTGCGGCGCAGCGTTTTCTGGCCATCAGCTTTGTATTTGGCGCAGGCTCTCTTGCGGGTTTTGGAGGGCCTGCAATCGCCGATTATGCCGCAAGTTTTTCAGCCTCGCTTTACGTCGGCGCGGCTTTGGCGGCGGGCGCGGCGCAATTTGTTGCGTTGTGTCTGGCTGCATTCTCATCCCGTCGATTGCCGGTGGCGACGCCGCTTCAGGCTCTGCCTGCGAGTGATTTACCCGCGATGTTTGCGCCGACGTTTATCGCCGCGCTGGCGTGGTTCGCCATGAGCCTGCTGATGCTGGCGGCGCCGTTCGCTATGATCGGTTGCGGTATCGGCGCTGCTGGAGTCATGGGCGCAATTGCGTGGCATGTCGTAGCGATGTATGCGCCGTCCTTGCTGCTTGGTTCGCTTGCCGGGCGCGTGAGCGCGCGGAAGATAGCGGGCGCCGGATTGTCGCTGATCGTGGTCGCGCTTTTGATATTCATGGCAGCTGGCGAAAAGGTGGGCTTCACGGCGGCGCTTGTGCTGGTGGCGATTGGTTGGTCGCTCGCCACAAGCGGTGCCACGATCTGGCTGCATCAAGAGGCCGCGCCTGACAGGACCATGCTTGGCCTACACGATTGTACGCTGTTTGTGGCCGCGATCGCAGGCGCTTTTGCAGCCTATCCCTTCGCAGGCGGATAGCTCGCGCGCGCCGCATGCCCTATATGCAGGGCATGTTTGCAAACAGGGAAGCCGCTATGGATTCGCCACAAGAAAAAATCGTGCAGCTTGAATCGCGCGTGGAGGCGCTGAACGCCACGATCGCCAATGTGCTGTCCACGCTTGTGTTGCACGGGCTGTTGACGAAGGCGACCGTGGAGAAGCTGTTGGCTGATGTGGCCGCTCTTTCCCCGCAAGCTGGCGGGCAGCAGGTGGACGCGCTGAAGGCCGCGATTCCCCTCGCCATGCGCGAGGCCATGGGGCCGCCGCCGGACGAGGACGATCACGCGCATTGAATGCTGCGGGGCAAGCGGACCTACGGCACGCTTGCAGGCTGGATGACCGCGGTCCATCTTCGTATTGAAGGATCAGATGAGCACTCTCAACAGCATGCGCTTCAGCGTTGCGCCGATGATGGACTGGTCGGATCGGCATTGCCGCGCCCTCCATCGTCATTTTTCCGCGCGGGCGCTGCTTTACACCGAGATGGTGACGACGGGCGCGATCCTGTTTGGGCCTCGCGACCGTCTGCTTGGCTTCAATGAGATTGAGCATCCGGTTGCGCTGCAATTGGGCGGGAGCGAGCCAAAAGCGCTGGCGCAATGCGCAGGCATCGGCGCCGATTACGGCTATGACGAGATCAACCTCAATTGCGGCTGTCCCTCGGACCGCGTTCAGAACGGCGCGTTCGGCGCTTGCCTCATGCGCTCGCCGCAGCTTGTGGGCGAGTGCGTGGCGGCGATGAAGGCGGTCGTGAACGTCCCGGTGACGGTGAAGTGCCGCATTGGCGTGGACGATCAGGAGCCGCGCGAGGCGCTGTGGGCGATGGCGCAGGCGTGCGTGGAGGCTGGCGTCGACGCTTTTATCGTCCATGCGCGCAAGGCGTGGCTGCAAGGGCTGAGCCCCAAGGAAAACCGCGACGTGCCGCCGCTCGATTATCCGCTGGTGCATCAGCTCAAGCGCGATTTTCCGGATCTTCCGATTGCGATCAACGGCGGCTTTACAGATATGGCCGCAATCGCCGGTCAATTGAGCGCTCTCGATGGCGTGATGGTCGGCCGCGCGGCCTATCACCATCCCGCGTTGCTGCTTGGCGTCGATCCCGTTTTGTTTGGGCAGGAGGCCCCCGCCGCCGATCAATTTGGCGTCGTTGAAGCCTATGAAGCCTATATCGCGGCGCGTCTGGACGAGGGCGTGCGGCTGGCCGATATCACGCGCCATATGCTGGGAATGTTCAATGGCATGCCTGGCGCGCGGCTGTGGCGTCGGCATCTGGCGACCGAGGCCGTCAAGCGCGGGGCGGGCCTAGAGGTGCTGCATGACGCGCTGGCCCTCATTCGCAATGCGGTCAATGATGCGGACGCGCGCCGCAGCGCCAAAGACGAAGCGATGCAACTTGCGGGCGCGGGCCTGACCGGCTAGAACGCGCAAGCAAGCGATTTGACGCATGGAGCCTTCGTAAACGAAGGCTCTTGATTTCAGTCCCTTGGGCGGTTAGCTCAGTTGGTAGAGCGCCTGCTTTACACGCAGGATGTCGGCGGTTCGAGACCGTCACCGCCCACCATTCCCCCAGCCTCACCCCTTAATCCGCTCCCAGACGTCCCAGATCGTCACGCGCGGGGCCGAGCCGAACATTTCTTGCAGCACGATCAGCAGCACAAGCAAGACCATGAAGGCTATGTACCCACGCTTGTTCATGCTGTCCTCGCTGCCTCAGGCGGTGCCTGACGTCGCCTCGGTCTCCGGGCCGTCTTTCACCGATCCGCCAGCATAGAGGCCGGTGATGAGTTCGCGAACGTCCACCTTCCCGTCGGCGTCGAGATCCCACCAGGCCATGATTTCAGCGGCAGTCGGCGCGTCAGGTTCGGCCGGATTGGCGTCGATGGCGGCCTGAATGTCGCTCAAGTCGAACCATCCTTTGCCGACGACATCGTAATCGGCGACGATTTTGCGCGCCTGCTGGATCATGTCGATGCCTGCGCGCAATTCCTCGCCGGTGATCGCGCCGTCGCCGTCGTCGTCCCAATTGGCGAAATAGGCGCCCGCATCCCCGGCTGCAATGCCAACATCGCCGATCAGGCTGGCGAATTCGCTCTGGTTGATCGTGGCCGATTGGTCCGCGTCATAGCGGGCGAGAACGGCGGCGGCGAGCGTCTGCGCGTCCATATCGTCAAGCCCGGCGGGCGGCGCCATCTGCAAGCGCAAGCCCTCGATCAGCTCGCGTCGCGAGAGCAGCGCATCGTCGTTTTTGTCCCAACCAGCGAGCGTCTCGGCAGGCACGCCCAGTTCGGCGAGCGCTTCAGGCGCGAGATTGAGGCTCAGAAAGCCCTGTTCATCGCCAAAGCGCGCCAGAACCGCGTCGGCTGCATCCATGGCGGTAAAGCCGCGCTCGGCTTCCTCCAGCGTCACGGCGCCGTCGCGGTCGATGTCCCAGGCGTCGATCACGTTACCCGCATCCGCAATTGCGCCAAGCTCAGGATTGGCGAGCCAGACCGATACGACGTCGCCAACGTCGATATAGCCCTTCTTCTGCAGGTCATATTGCGCCATCAGATCGGCCGCGCGCTCCTGTGGCGGCCCTATCTCTTCGGCGGGCGGAACGGCGTCGTCTGGATCGGACGGCGGCGGCCCGGCGGCGTAGTTGGTCATTTCGGCAAGAGATACGGCATTGTCGCCGTCGCCGTCCAAAGCGCCGAGCATGGCTTGCGCCTGATAGAGGCTGATCGCGTAATTGCGCCCATAGGAGGGGAACAGCGTCACGTCGAACAACGTCGGGCGCAGGTAATAGGTCGGCGCGATCCCGCTGGAGCCGGGCGGCGCGCGGTCTTTGGTGATCTCCAGAGTGGCGAAAACCTTCAGGAACTCGGACGCTGCAATGGCGCCGTCGCTGTTGCGATCGAATTCGCTGAACGCCTTTTGCGCATACGCGACGCCGCCGGGCTGGGCCGGCGTCATCATTCTCAAAATGTTACTCGCAAAATCAACCATTTGCCTCGCCTTGCGGCAAAGCGTCAGCAAATTTTATGCCGGTACAGCGTGAGTTCAGACCTGCTGGGCGGAGCGTGCTGGCGAGCAGGAGCGAGCGGAAAGTACGGCGCTTTTGGCGTTCGGCGACAGCAGGAAGCGGAGGATTTCGTCGTCGTCGATGGCGACCTCGCGCGTGAAGTTCGAGAAGAACGCCTTTGAGAACGGCGGGCTCGTGAGCTTGGCGACCGACGCGCGGATAGCTTCGAATTCCTCGCCGACGCCGCTCTTGTAGGCATCGACGATCTTGCGATGAATCGTCGTGTAGAACCTCTTGTAGGCGGAATTGAAGAGCGGGTCTTTGTGAACGCCCAGATTGCACTTAAGGAAGTTGACGACGTCCACCGCCAGATGAACGCACTCAAGCCGCTCGTCAGGGCTGGCCAGCGATGCGCGCTTCAACAAATTATCAAGAATGCCGAACAGCATCATGATGCGCTCCTCGCGCGTCGCGTCGTAAATGACGCCCTGCAGCAGAGCATCAAGTGCGTGTTCGCTGAACTGGTCGATTTGAAACATGCGCATGTATCACCATCCTCATGACGAAGGACGGCCATTGAGCAGTTTTCTTTAAGGTTAACTCAAGCTGCGACGTTCTCAAGGAACCATTCGTAGGTCGAGGCGAGGCCCTCGTCGAGCGTGACCTGCGGGCGCCAGCCCATCGCCAGCAGCCGACTTGAATCCATCAACTTGCGCGGCGCCCCGTCGGGTTTGGTGGCGTCAAAGCTCAGTTCAGCTTCAAGCCCGATTGCTTTGGCGATGGTTTGCGCCAGCTCGCGGATTGTGACTTCCTCGCCCGAGCCGACGTTGATGTGCGATTCGCCGGAATAATTGCGCGTCAGGAACAGGATCGCGCGTGCGCAATCGTCCACGTGCATAAATTCGCGTAACGGCGCGCCAGACCCCCAGACAGGGAGAAGCGGCGCGCCCGCAACCTTCGCCTGATGCGCCTTGGCCATCAGCGCTGGCAGGACATGCGACGAGGCGAGGTCGAAATTATCAAACGGGCCGTAGAGATTTGTCGGCATGGCGCTGATGAAATCGACGCCGTACTGGCGTCGGAACGCCTGACACATTTTGACGCCTGCGATCTTTGCAATCGCATACCATTCGTTGGTTGGCTCAAGCGGGCCAGTGAGCAACGCTTCTTCGCGCATCGGCTGCGGCGCGAGGCGCGGGTAGATGCACGACGAGCCCAGAAACGTCAGCTTCTCGACGCCATGCGCCAGCGCCGCGCCGATGACGTTGGTCTGCATCACAAGATTGTCATAGAGAAAATCGGCCGGCCGCGTATCGTTGGCGTAAATGCCGCCCACTTTTGCAGCGGCTATGATGACGACCTGCGGCTTGCGGTCGCTGAAAAACCGCTGCACGCCAGCCTGATCGCACAAGTCCAGCTCTGTGCGCCCGGCTGTAACGGTCTCGCAATCCTCATACGCAAGCTGGCGCATGAGCGCCCTTCCGACCATGCCGTTGTGGCCCGACACATAGACGCGCTTGCCGCGCAGGTCGAAGGGGTTTTGATCGAAAGGGCTCGGGTTCATTTTGCGCGCGCCGCCTTCTCCATTTCGATCAGATCGCTTTGCATCATCTCTGCGACGAGATCATCGAGCGTGCTGGTTGCGGCCCAACCCAGCTTTGTGCGCGCTTTGGTCGGGTCGCCGAGCAGAAGATCGACTTCCGTCGGGCGGAAATAACGCGGATCAACCTCAATTAGCAGGCGCCCATTGGCGGCATCATAGCCCTTTTCGTCAACGCCTTCGCCGCGCCAGTCGATCTTGACGCCGGTGTGGGCGAAGGAGAGTTCGACAAATTCGCGAACCGAGCGGGTGATTCCCGTGGCGAGCACGTAATCGTCCGGCTCGTCCTGTTGCAGCATGCGCCACATGCCTTCGACGAAATCGCGCGCATGGCCCCAATCGCGCTTGGCGTCGAGATTGCCGAGATAGAGCCGGTCCTGAAGGCCATGATGGATGGCGGCGACGGCGCGCGTGATTTTTCGGGTGACGAACGTCTCGCCGCGCACCGGGCTTTCATGATTGAACAGAATGCCGTTTGAGGCGTGCATCCCGTAGGCTTCGCGGTAGTTTACCACGATCCAGTAGGCGTAGAGTTTAGCCGCGGCATAGGGGCTGCGCGGATAGAACGGCGTGCGCTCGCTCTGCGGTGTTTCCTGAACCTTGCCATACAATTCCGATGTCGAGGCCTGGTAAAACCGGGTTTTGTCCAACTTGAGAATCCGCATCGCCTCAAGCATGCGGAGCACGCCAAGAGCGTCTGAATTTGCGGTGTATTCGGGGGTCTCGAAACTGACCTGCACATGGCTTTGGGCGGCGAGATTATAAATCTCGTCCGGCTGCGTTTCCTGCACGATGCGAATGATGTTCGTCGCGTCCGTCATATCGCCGTAATGCAGCACGAGACGGGCGTCCGTTTGATGGACGTCCTCGTAAATGTCGTCGATGCGTTGCGTGTTGAGGCTTGAGGAGCGGCGTTTGACGCCGAAAACCTTGTAGCCTTTGTCAAGGAGCAGCCGCGCCAGATACGACCCGTCTTGCCCTGTAATACCGGTGATGAGCGCTGTTTTCATGAAATTTTACTTAGCATGTCCAGTGGTTAAGTCCATACGGGCAGGTTGGGCCAGTTGTGGATAAGCTCAAGACCTTTTCTTTTTCAGCAGATCATAGCATCGCACTTGTGCGAAACGGAGGCTTCACAACCGTGATGTCCTCCTTAAGCCTTTGCGTTCAAGCCTTGGTGCCGCATTTTTGAATACGCCGAATGACGGGGATTCTTGAGCTGAACCTTATTGACTTCATGAGCTTAACCTATTATTCCAGTAGTTATTATTTGAGGTGACGACTTGATTGATCTGCATTGTCATTTGTTGCCGGGCATTGACGACGGCTCCCGGGATGTGGGTCAGTCGCTGGAGATGGCGCGCATCGCCGTCGCAGAGGGCGTGACTGTGGTTGCCTGCACGCCGCACATGACGCCGGGCGTATACGACAATGAAGGGCCTGACGTGCGCGCGCGCGTCGAGGCTCTTCAGGCGGAAATAGACAATGCGGGCATCTGCTTGCAGGTGGTGGCTGGCGCCGACGTTCATGTCGCCCCCGATCTTGTAGCGCGCCTGCGGTCCGGGTTGGCCCTGTCGCTCAACGGTTCGCGTTATGTGCTGCTGGAGACGCCCCATCATGTTGCGCCGCCGCGTCTTGAGGCGCTCGTCTTTGATTTGATGTCGGCAGGTTACGTGCCTGTTTTCACGCATCCGGAGCGCTTGACGTGGATTGATCGCAATTACGATCTCATCAAGCGACTGTTTCAGTCTGGCGTCTGGATGCAGATTACGGCCGGCTCGATCACCGGACGCTTCGGTGTGAGGCCGCGCTATTGGGCCGAGCGCATGCTTGACGAGGGGATCGTGCATGTGGTCGCGACCGATGCTCATGACCCGGTTCACCGTCCGCCGCTGTTTGGCGAGGCCTACGACGCGTTGACGAGGCGCGTCGGCGAGGCGGAGGCCAATAACATGGTGGTTTATCGACCCTATGGCGTCCTGAACGATGAGGCCGCGTCCAGTCTGGCGCCGCCATTGGCTTTGACTGGCGGGCGCCTCGTGGCGGCATCCG
>CAMCUC010000044.1 GCA_945878875.1 Rhizobium sp. Q54 | reverse complement strand
TGCTTGAAGTTCTGCACCGGCACGAGGCCAGGCAGGATCGGGATATTGATCCCCTTGGCGCGCACGCGGTCGAGATAGCGCAGGTACATGTCGTTTTCGAAAAAGAATTGCGTGATCGCGCGCGTGGCGCCCGCGTCGATCTTGGCCTTCAGAACGTCGATGTCCTGATCGAAGGTCGCGCTTTCTGGATGCTTTTCGGGATAGGCCGAAACGCTGACCTCGAAATCGCCGATCTTGCGCACGCCAGCCACCAGATCGGTGGAGGTCGCGTAACCCTCGGGATGGGCTGCGAACGCCGTGCCGATGCCGCCCGGCGGATCGCCGCGCAAGGCCACAATATGACGCACGCCGATGCCCTGATAGCCGGTCACGACCTCGTCGATCTCGGCCCGGCTGGCGCCAACGCACGTCAAGTGCGCGGCGGGTTTCAGGCTGGTCTCATTCATCAGGCGCGCGAGCGTTGCATGCGTGCGCTGGCGGGTGCTGCCGCCGGCGCCATAGGTGACGGAGACAAAACTCGGGTTCAACGGCGCAAGACGCTCGATTGAGCCCCAGAGCGCCGTCTCCATCTCCTCGTTTTTGGGCGGGAAGAATTCAAACGACACGTTGATCGGCGGCGCGCCGGCGCGGCTGGGGCGGAGGGTGTCAAGCATCAGGCAAGCTCCAATGAATTGGGCAGAAAATCGGAAACGACGCGCGGATCGCGGGCGACCCACAGTGAGACGGTGAGCTTGTCGGCGCGGCCCGCTTTCAGGTCGCGGCCGGGCAGAATGTCGAGGCCAAGTTCGAGCAGTATCTCTTCAATCTCCGCCCGCTCAAAGCCAAGCCTGCGATGGGCGTGGCTCTCGCGCAGGAATTCCAGCGCATGCGGCGCAAAATCCACCACCACAAGCCGTCCGCCCGGACGCATGGCGCGGGCAGCCTCCTTCAGCGCCCGCAGCGGATCGTCGAGATAGTGCAAAACCTGATGCACCAGCACGAGGTCGTAGGCGTCGCGCTCGACGGGCAGGGCGTAGATGTCGCCCTGACGAAGCTGGACATTGCGCAGATTGGCGCGCTCGACGCTCGCCCGCGCCACCGCCAGCATGGCGGGGCTGAGATCGACGCCGACGACGCGCTCGGCGTGCGGCGAGAGCAATTGCAGCATGCGCCCGGTGCCCGTTCCCACGTCAAGCGCGGCAAAAAGTGGGCCGTCGCCCACGATTTTACCAATCGCGGCCTCAACGTCCGCCTCGGGAACGTGCAGCGAACGGATGCGATCCCAATCGGCAGCTTGTTCGGCAAAATAGCGGGCGGCCTGTTGCGCCCGGGCCTGACGGATTTCGGTTAGCCGCAACCTGTCGGCTGTCAACACCGGGTCGGCGGCGTCGATCCGGCTCAAAATCTGGCGGGCGAGCGCGGCGGGCGCGCCATTGGGGGCAAGGTTGAAAAACGCCCAAGCGCCTTCGCGATGGCGCTCGATCAGGCCCGCTTCGACGAGTAATTTCAGATGCCTCGAAACGCGCGGCTGCGATTGGCCCAAAATGGCGACCAGTTCGGAAACCGTAATCTCCGCCTCCGCCAGCAGAGCCAGCAACCGCAGCCGCGTGGTTTCCCCCGCTGCCTCAAGCGCGTTCAGCACAGCATCGAAGGAGGCGATCTCGGTATGGCGGCGGGGCAAGTTCGACATAAAGATATGTTTATACGAGCCGCAGAGTTTTGCAAGGAGGGACATGGGCAGCAGGGAGTGAAGACAAGCCCTCATCCGTCGTTTGCGAACGCAAACGATGCCTTCGTCGGTAAGGGAAGAAGGAAGAAAGAGGTGCCGCTGCTGATCGTGTACGCCCTCCAGCCTAGTCCCGGATCCCCATCAACACCTCATGCAGCGTCTTGACAGTCGAGACGTCAGCGGCGCCATCGACGCGTTGCTGGCGGAAATGGCGCTGGAAGGCGGCCACGACATCGCGGGTTGTCTTGTCGTAGACGCCGGTCAGCGGCAGGCCGTAGCCATAAAGTGCCAGCATCGCCTGCAAGGCGCGCACAGGCTGGCCTTCTTCGCCAAAGACAAGCGGGGAATCGTCCTCCAGCGGTGCCGGCTCGACCCAATGACCAACCCCCGAGAACGCCAGCTCGGCCCATGGAAAGCGCTCGCCGGGATCTACCTTGCGACCGGGCGAGACATCGGAATGGGCGAGCACGCGCACGGGCGCAATATTGTGGCGAGTTATGAGATCGCGGCAAAGCGCGATCACCCCGTCGATCTGCCGTTCGTGAAAATGCGGCAGCCCTGCGGCATGACCGGGGTTGACGATCTCGACGCCAATGGAAAGCGAATTCACGTCGGTCGCGCCGCGCCATGAGGACAGGCCCGCATGCCAGGCGCGGCGCGCTTCGGGCACGAGCTGGATGATGCGGCCGTCTTCTTCAATGAGGTAATGGGCGGACACTTGCGAGCGCGGATCGCAGAGCCATTTCAGCGCCTCGCCACCCGGATCGCGGCGCCATGCCTCGTCCCGCTCGCCGCCGGGCAAGCCGGTGTAATGCAGCACGATGGCATCGGGCGCGGTGCAGCCGATCCGCGCACCATGGTGGGGCGAGGCGACAACATCTCCAACCAGTCGTGAATCAGGCTCAAACGCGCGCATGGGTCAGCGTTAGCACATCGTGCAAAACGCGAAAGCCTGACCTTTTCAGGCAGGACTTTCGCCGCTCTGAAAGCTCAGCGATAATATCGCGATTGACGGTAATATCGAACGCAAACCTGATTGCCGTATCGATCATACCCGACGCGGGCGCAACGCGGCGACGTGGCTGCGCCGATGGCTCCGCCCGCGACCGCGCCAATGGCTGCGCCCGCAAGCGCCCCACCAGCCCGCCCGGTCGCGGCGCCGCCAATGACGGCACCTGTCGCGCCCCCAATCAGGGCGCCGCCGCCAACACGCTGCTGCGGGGTGTTGCAAGCTGCGAGGGGAAGTGCAGTCGCAAGCGCGGCCGCCAACAAAAATGGCTTCATGAAAGATCCTCCAGAGATGCGCCCGAGCGCATGACGAAAAACGGGCAAAGATAAGATCAAGCCTGCAGGCTGCGCTTTCGTCAACCCTCGCATGCGCTAAAGGTTCCCAATCCCTCGCAGCTTGCCGAGACCTTTGTTTGCTTGACCTGCCCGGCGCCAACCCTTACCCCCCAATGGCCAGTCGGCCGGACGGCCGCTGTCTTGCGACAGAGGAAAGTCCGGGCTCCACGGAGAAACGGTGCCGGATAACGTCCGGCGGGGGCGACCCCAGGGAAAGCGCCACAGAGATTGAACCGCCTGCCGGAGGGAGACTTCCGGGCAGGTAAGGGTGAAAAGGTGCGGTAAGAGCGCACCGCGCGGCCGGCAACGGGCGCGGCATGGCAAGCCCCACCGGGAGCAAGACCAAATAGGGACGACACAGCGCCGCAAGGCGTTGGGCCCGCTCCGGGTTGTCGTCCGGGTTGGTTGCTTGAGGCGGTCGGTAACGATTGTCCCAGAGGAATGGCCGTCACGTTGCGTTGCTTGCGGCGCAGCCCTACAGAACCCGGCTTACAGGCCGGCTGGCGCTTTTATCCGGCTTTGAAACCTCGAACGCCTCGAACTTGCCGCGCGCGGGAAGAGGCTCCATGAAGGCTCGCCCCCTTCTTGCGCGCAGAAACGACACGATTGCGAGCAGTATGGAGACAGAGACGAGGAAAAACGGAGCGTCGAACGCGATGCCGCGCCAGCCGGCATTGCTGGCAATCTGGGCCAATGCGCTGAACAGGGCGCCAAAGCAAAACGTCGGCATCGCGTAGCGCCCCAGCATCGAGCCGTAAGTCCACGCCAGCGGAAACATCGGCAATATAAAGCGTCCCATGCGCGCAACCACCAGCGCCAGCGCCAGGAAGTGCAGCAAGCGCGCGGGGCCAAGCGAAGACTTGCCCCAGAACGCCAGCTCCGCCGCCGTTCGCTCATGCACGCGCTCATTGGGTACGCCCGCCAGCATCGCGACGAAGGCGACCACCAGAACGATGCACGCAGCCACAAACAGTGCGCGGCTTTCCATCAGGCGCGCGAGGCCCTCGCGTCTTGCGCCGCACACATAGCCGATCACGAATAGAGCCTGCCACGCAAACGGTTTAAATACCACACGCCGGTCCCCGGCCATGCGGGCACGCCAAAGCCCCAGATGCGGGTGGCCGCGTATAGAGTGAAGGAGCAACACAACAGCGCGACAAGACTGCGCCGCGCGAGCCAGGCGATCAGCGGTCCCATCGCGAACAAAACAATGTAAAGCGGCAGAATGTCGAAATAGCGCAATTGATGGAACAGAAGCAGCACGCCCGCAAAGGTTTCCGCATTGGGCAGCATGGTGCGGTTGTCGTTCAGAATGGCGGATTGGCCGTTCAGATACGCAATGTAATAGACGCCGATCAGGATCAGCGAAAAAGCGACGTGCCAAACATAAATGTTGAAAACGCGCCGCCATTCGCCGCCCGGCGCCCCCTTGCCGCAACGCATGGCGAGCGCCAGTCCGGCGAGGAAAATCAGCACTTCCGCAGCGTCCGACCAGCCATATTGCCGATGCGTAAAGCGCGAAAGGCTGTTGCCGGGAATGTGATTGACGAGGATTTCCAACAACGCGATTCCGCGCCAGAAATCTATCGTGTTGGGTGCGCGCATGTAGCCAGGCTCAACGCGAGATTGCGTATCGCCAACTTAGCCGCTTGTTGTTGAGTCGTTATTAATTACGCTGGGGAAGGTCGCGCACAAAATATAAGCCCTTCTCTCCGAGCGCACGGGGAGAAGGGCTTTCCTGATTGCTACCGCGCAAATTTCTTATACTTCAAACGATGCGGGATCACGCTGTCTATGCCAAGGCGGCGCTTCTTGTCTTCCTCGTAATCCTGGAAGTTTCCTTCAAACCATTCCACATGGCTGTCGCCTTCAAAGGCCAGAATGTGGGTGGCGATGCGATCGAGGAAGAAGCGATCATGCGAGATGATGACCGCGCAACCGGCGAAATCGCCGAGCGCCTCTTCCAGCGCGCGCAGGGTGTCGACGTCGAGATCGTTGGTGGGCTCGTCCAGCAGCAGGACGTTTGAACCGGCTTTGAGCATTTTGGCCAGATGAACGCGATTGCGCTCGCCGCCTGACAGCATGCCGACTTTCTTCTGCTGGTCGGCTCCCTTGAAGTTGAAGGCGCCGCAATAGGCGCGCGAATTGATCTCGCGCTTGCCCAGATAGATGATGTCGTTGCCGCCCGACACTTCCTCCCAGACAGTCTTCTTGTCGTCGAGCGAATCGCGCGACTGGTCGACGTAACCAAGCTGCACGCTCTCGCCCACCGCGATCTTGCCGCCGTCGGGCGCCTCCTGTCCGGTGATCATCCGAAACAGCGTCGTCTTGCCCGCGCCGTTGGGGCCGATCACGCCGATGATGCCGCCCGGCGGCAGCTTGAACGACAGATCGTCGATCAACAGCTTGTCCTGGAAACCCTTCGACAGGTGATCGAACTCGATGACGTTCTGGCCCAGACGCTCGGCCACGGGAATGACGATCTGCGCGCTGGTCGGCGCCTTGTCGTTCTGCTTGGCGAGCAATTCATCGTAGCGCGCAATACGCGCTTTCGACTTGGCCTGACGGGCCTTGGGAGAAGACGCGATCCACTCGCTTTCCGCCTCCAGCGCGCGGGCGCGGGCTTTATCTTCGCTCGATTCCTGCGAAAGCCGCTTCTGCTTCTGGCTCAGCCAAGCGGTGTAATTGCCCTCATAGGGAATGCCGCGACCGCGATCCAGCTCCAGAATCCAGCTCGTCACATTGTCCAGAAAATACCGATCATGGGTGACGATGAGAATGGCGCCGGGATATTGGCGCAGGTGGCCTTCAAGCCAGTTCACCGTCTCGGCGTCAAGATGGTTGGTGGGCTCGTCGAGCAGCAGCAGCTCAGGTTTTTCGAGCAGCAACTTGCACAGGGCCACGCGGCGTTTTTCACCGCCCGAAAGCCGGTCCACCGCCCAATCGTCAGGCGGGCAGCCAAGCGCCTCCATCGCCTGATCGATCTGGCTGTCGAGATCCCAAAGACCGGCAGCCTCGATCTCGTCCTGCAAACGGGTCATCTCGTCCGCGGATTCGTCCGAATAATTCATGGCCAATTCGTTGTAGCGATCAAGGATCGCCTTCTTGGGCGCGACGCCAAGCATGACGTTGCCGCGCACGTCGAGGCTTTCGTCAAGCTGCGGCTCCTGCGGCAGATAGCCGACGCGGGCGCCCTCGGCCACCCACGCCTCGCCGCTGTATTCGGTGTCAAACCCGGCCATGATCTTCAGCAACGTGGATTTACCCGAGCCGTTGACGCCGAGCACGCCGATCTTGGCGTCCGGGTAGAAGGACAGGTGGACGTTGTCCAGAACCTTCTTGCCGCTGCCCGGCCAAGTCTTCGAGAGGCCTTGCATGTGATAGACGAATTGGCGCGCCATAGGCGATGAGCCTCGATCTGGAGGTGGAAGGAATTGCCGATCTTTTAGCGGGGCGGCGTCGTTGGGTCCAGCAAAAGCAGCAGGGCGTTAAGGCCGACGGGCTTCAAGCTGGACAGGCCTCTCCGCCGCGCCCCGGCGCGGGGACTGCGACCGTGCGCGCGGCCTGTAGCGCCGCTACCGCCGCAAGAGCAATTCCCCCGCCGGCCAGCACGTCCACAAGGTAATGCCCGCCGATCGAAAGCGTTGAGATGATCATAACGCCATTGAGGGCTATGCCCGCGAGGCCTAGATACGGCAGGCGCAACAATGCACGGGCGAAAAGAACCCCAAGCGCCGTATGGAACGAGGGAAAAGTAATGAGACCTTCGACGCCGCCAATGGAAAGGTGCTGGAACGAGCCGTCCCGCAGGGCGGTAAAATCGCGCATGTGCCAACGTCCCGCCTCCTGATCTGGCAGTCCCGCAAGCAGGTTTGGGTCCGGCGCGTGGTGAATATAGGCGCCCGCCGCTGGCAGCGCGACCGAAACGACGACCACGATCGCAGCGGTCGCCGCGTAAAGAATCATGAACTCGCCGAGCGCCTTTCGGTCAACCAGTGCAAGCCCAAGGATCACGACCATGAACTGCGCCTGACAGGAAAAATAAGCCAGCGTCATAACCTGCGCCAGCCACGGCCGTGCGAGCACCGCCGCCAGATGGGCGTTCCAGTCGAAGCCTGCCGCAGCGTCCAGCCGCGCGAATTGCGCATCCACAAGCGGACGCCCGACGCTGACCCCTATATAGCTCAACGATGCGAGCGCTGCGGTGGAGAGGATGAAAAAAGCCAGGGCGCCGCAAGCGGCGGAGATGGCGGGCGATGAACGCCAGCGCGCGTAGGCAGCCCCGATGCAGATAAACAATGCGCTCACGCCAATGATCAGCGCGACGTCGTCCAGTGCGACGGTCCACCCCTTGGCCGCGACCGCCAGACAGGCCAGCGCCGTGACGACTCCAAGGCAAGCCCATACGCCCCGCGAAGGGGTTAAACCATCCGTATGCATATTTGCAATCGCCCTCGTCTGATGAGGACGTTCGCACCTTGATCTTAACAGCCCCTTACGGAATCTATCCCCCAAAGCTCGCCCGGGTGCACGCCGCTGCGTCCAGCTCATTGGCCTGTGCAGCCAGCCGCACCGGCGTGTTGGCGGCGCCAAACAGATCGTAATTGCGCCGCTCGACCACTTCGAAGAAGAAGCGCTCGTCGAACATCTTCGTGTAAATATGGAAAAATTCTCCGCCCTTTGCGCGATCATAGAGCACGCCAAGCTCGCGCATGCGCTCGATGAGTTCTGGCGCCAGATCGTAGCGGGCGCCCAGATCCTCGTAATAATTATTCGGGATCGACAAAAACTCCACGCCAGCGGCGCGCGCGCTTTCCACAAACGAGAATAAATCGCTGGTGGAGAATGCGATCTGCTGAACGCCGCCGCCGCCGAACGTCTCAAGGAAACGCGCGGCGGCCGTCGCCCCGCCGTCGCCGATGTTGATGGGTATGCGTACGCTCTTGTCGGGCGATCCAATCACGCGACTGTAGAATGCGCCGTAAGGATCGGCCAGCTCCACCTGCGGTTCGTCCACAAACCCGAGCACGGATTTATAAAACGTGACCCATGACAGAAATTCCGAGCGGCGCACCACGTTCGACATGTGATCGATGGTCGCCAGCGGCCCCTTGGGCGTGCGCTCTTCCACGAACACGAAATCGCGGTCCCAATTGCTCGGCGTCCCGCCGCCGCTGGGGCGCTCGCTCATGTAATAGATCAGGCTGTTTTCAACGCCCGCCACCGCCGGGATTACCGCCTCGCCCGGCCCCACGCGGCCATGATAAGTGGGCGCGCCAAGCGCATTGGCCCGCTCCAGCGCGCGCCTGGGATCGTCAAAGCGCAGCGCCATCGCGCTGACGGACGTGCCGTGCACGAGATAGAAGGAATGGGCGAACCCCTCCTGCTCGCGATTGAGCACGATGTTGAGATCGTTCTGGCGATAAAGATCGACGTCCTTCGAGCGATGCCGCGCCACGCGGGCAAAGCCCATGCCTTGCAAAAGCGCGACCAGACGCGGCGATTCCGCTGTGCTGGTGACGAACTCAATAAACTCAACGCCTGAGATGACCGGCGCCTTTGGCAATGGCGTGCTGATTTGCGTTGGCGCAATTCCAGCTTTCATCAACCGCGCATCGAGGCGCTCTCCGGCGGCTTGCAGCGAACGCATGCCATCCAGCGCAATCGCGCTGGCGGGGGCGCCGCGAAACTGGTCGTTGAACACTTCCAGCGACAAAGGTCCGCGATAGCCGGACTTGATCGTCGCCTCGATAAAGTCATCGAGCGGATAATCTCCCTGTCCCGGAAAGCAGCGATGGTGGCGCGACAGCGACATCGGGTCCATCAGGATCGCGGGGGCGTCCGCAATTTGCACCAGCGCGATCTTGTCGGCGGGGAGTTCAGCAATAGGCGCAATGGGATTGTTGCGCACGCAGATATGATAGGAATCGAGTACAAGCCCGAGGTTGGGACGATCAGCCGTGCGCACAATGTCCCACGCCTGCATCCAGTCCTTGACGTGGTGTCCCCACGCCATCGCCTCATAGCCGATGCGATAGCCGCGCAAAGCGGCCATGTCGGCCAGCTCGCCAAGGTCATCAGCTGCGCGCTCGACTTCGCCCAAAGCATCTTCGTGGACGTTGGAGCAGATGCACAGCAGGTCGGCGCCAAGCTCCTCCATGAGGTCGAGCTTGCGTTGCGCGCGTTCGAAATTGCGGGCGCGCAAGGGCTCGGGCATACCCTCAAAATCGCGCATCGGCTGAAGCGCGACGATATCAAGACCAAGATCCTGCGCCCGCGTGCGCACATCGCGCGGCTTGCCGGAGAAGAAGGTGAGATCGTTCTCGAATATCTCAACCGCGCGGAAACCGGCACGGGCCGCGGCCGCGAGCTTGGCCTCCAGCGTGCCCCCCATCGTCACCGTCGCGATGGACCATCGAAGCATGCGAAACTCTCCCTGAGGCAGTCTTATGCGGCGCAACGCTGCGCGCCCTTGCGCAAGATTCGTCCACATTAAAGGAAACCCGCCCGCTTCGCGAGGGCGCAAGCGGCCCCTATGGCGCTCTGGCGCCAACAGGTCTATCAAGTCGTGAACGACAAAAAATACAGGGAGGCTCGCAATGCTCAAGCCCGAAGACAATGAAAGAATCACACGCGTCGGCCCCGGCACGCCCGGCGGTGCTTTGTTTCGCGCTTATTGGGTTCCCGCCTGCATGGCCAGCGAAGTGCCTGAGCGCGATGGCGAGCCGCTGCGCGTGCGCCTGCTGGGCGAAGACCTGATCGCATTCCGTGACAGCAACGGCGACGTCGGCCTTATGGATGCCTATTGCCCGCACCGCCGCGCGCCGATGTTCTTTGGCCGCAACGAGGAATGCGGCATGCGCTGCGTCTATCACGGCTGGAAATTCGACAGACACGGCGATTGCGTCGACATGCCCTCCGAGCCCGCAGGTACACCGTTGCAAGCGCGCGTCAAGATCAAGGCCTATCCATGCGTGGAGCTGGGAGGGCTGATCTGGACCTATATGGGGCCAAAGGACAAGCAGCCGCCCGCGCCCGATTACGAATGGATGCGCGCGCCGCCCTCCCATCGGCATGTCTCGAAGACGTTTGAAGATTGCAATTATTTGCAGGCGATGGAAGGTGGCCTCGACACTGCCCATTCCTCCTTCGCGCACAACAACAAGCTGGGCGACAAGAACGAAATGCGCCAGCGTGATCGCTCGCCGCGTCTTGACGTGGAGCGCACGGACTATGGCTATTACTACACTTCGCATCGCAATCTGGGCGATGGGCGCGCCTATGTGCGCATCTATCATTTTGGCATGCCGTTCCAGCAATTTCGCGGCGGCATCCATATGTTCAGTGGCGAGAAGCGCGAGTTTCCAGAATTGAACGGCCACATCTGGGTCCCCATCGACGACACCACGACCTATGTCTACAATTGGGCCTGCGCCTATGACGAACACTCAAAGTTCACGGAAGAAAACGTCATCGAGCGCGAGACCTTTTACGGGCGCGGACCACACGAGATGATCCCCGGCACGTTCAGGCTGAAAGCCAACAAGACCAACGATTATTTTATCGACCGCGCCGTGCAGAAGACCAAAACCTTCACCGGCATCAAGGGCATCAATACGCAGGACATGGCGTTGCAGGAAGGCATGGGGCCGATCGTTGATCGCTCGCTTGAGCATCTTGGCTCGTCCGACAAGGCGATTGTCGCCATGCGCCGCATCATGCTGGAGGCGATTCAGGACGTGGCCGACGGCAAGCCTCCGCGCGGCCTCGATCCCAAAGCGCAAAGCGGCGTGCGCCCCTACGACGGCTTCATGAAGGTTGAGGACGATTGGCGGGAAGCGTTTGGCGGTGAACTTGTTCCCAAATGGTAATCTGAAATAAGCCTGCGCAACAGCAACAAACGGGAGGCAATATGACGGCCCACGCGCTCGAATTTTCCATCGCGCTCTCTGAAAACGAGCGCACACGTCCCATCGCTGAAGGACGCCACCAACCGCAGGGCATAAAGCTTATGCCAACCGTGGTGCACCCGTCGGAAATGTTCTGGCGCCAGCTGAAATTTGCAGAATTTGACGTGTCGGAAATGTCGATTTCGTCGCTGCTGATCGCGGTCTCGAAAGGCGACGACCGCTTTGTGGCGCTGCCGATTTACACCGCGCGCATGTTCTTCCACACCCGCATCATGGTGCGGCGCGACAGCGGCATCAACTCGCCTGCAGACCTGAAGGGAAAACGCATCGGCGTGCCTGAATATCAGCAGACGTCCGCGATCTGGTCGCGCGGGATATTGCAGCATGAATTTGGCGTCCACGCGCGCGACATCGAATGGCACATGGAGCGTAATCCCGACAAAAGCCACGGCGGCTCAACGGGTTTCCAGCCGCCAGAGGGCGTCGTCATCAAGCAGATTCCGCTCTCCACTAACCTTGGCGAAATGCTGATGAAAGGCGAGCTCGATGGCGCGCTGCTCTATCTCAACGTCCCCAATCTCGTAGACCGCAGCACCGCTGACATCTCGGAAGTTTGCCGTCCGCTGTTTCCCGATCCCGTGGCAGAATCCACGCGCTATTTCCGCAAGACCGGCATCTATCCTATCAATCACGCGATGGTCATCAAGCGCGAGCTGCATGAGAAATATCCGTGGGCGGGCGTGAATATCTATCACGCGTTCATGAACGCCAAGCACGAGGTTGAGCGCGTCGCCGAGAAAACGCTGAAGGATTACGTCTCGTGCGGCCTCGTCGAGCCTGCCGCCGCAAAAATGTTTGGCGCCGATCCCAAATCCTATGGCCTGCGCTCAACGCGCAACGTGATTGAAACAATCTCGCAATACGTGCATGAGCAGGGCCTCACGGATCGGCGCGTTGGCGTTGATGAATTGTTCGCGCCCGCGACGCTGGATTTGTAAAGGCGCAACCGTTTTATGGCCGAAACCTCCTCGAAGCCGCCGATCCTGCGATGCCTGTCGCATCGCAATTATGCGATCTTCGAGGGGGGATTGTTTCCCAACTACGCCACCGGCTGGATGCAGCGCGTGGGTGCCGGCTGGCTGGCGTGGGAGCTGTCGGGCTCCTCCGTTTGGCTGGGGATCATCGCTGCGGCAGACCTTGCGCCCATGCTCATTCTTGCGCCCATTGCTGGCGCGTGGACGGACCGCGTCAACCCGCTGCCGCTCATGCGTCTGGCGCAACTGGGCCTGCTGATTCAAGCCGCGCTGATGGCGCTGTTCACGTACATGGGCTGGATGACGATTGAGATCCTGTTCGGCCTCACTGTGCTGGCGGGCGTGATCTATCCGTTCCATTCAACTGCGCGACAATCCATCATTCCCGCCGCCGTGCCGCGCGTGGATTTTCCGTCCGCGATTGCGCTCGATTCAGCCTCCTATCATTCTAACCGTTTCATCGGCCCGGCCATTGCGGCATTTGTGATTCCGGTGTGGGGCGTGTTCGGCGTCTTCATCGCCCATGTGGCGGGTGCAAGCCTCTGCCTTGCAGCGCTTTTGATCCTGCGCCTGCCCCCGCCAGATCGCAGCGGCGTGCGGCGCGGCGCGCTGTTTAGCGACGTTGCCGACAGCATGAAATACGCCTTTCATCATCCCGGTCTTCGTCCCATTCTCATCATCCTGATTTTCGCATCCGTATCCGTGCGCCCGTTGCAGGAAATGCTGCCTGGTTTCGCCGGCGCCGTGTTTAACGCAGGGCCGACCGGGCTCGCATGGCTCACGTCGAGCGTGGGTCTTGGCGCGATGACGGGCGCCGTCTACATCGCCTCGCGCGGCGCGCTGGCGGGATTATCGAACGTCGCGATCCTTGGCTATCTGGGCTCGGCGCTTGGCACGCTGGGCTTTGTGGCGACGCAGAACATGTGGGTCGGCGTGGCCTTTGGCGTGGTCGCGGGCTTCAGCATCAACGTCATGTCGACGTCGATCCAGGCGCTGATGCAATTTGGCGTCGAAGACCGCATGCGCGGCCGCGTGATGGCGCTCTATCTTTTGATATTTCGCGGTACGCCCGCCATTGGGGCTGTCGTGATTGGCGTGGTGGCCGACCTCTACGGCCTGCGCTTCGCCTTCGCGCTGGCTGCGGTCTTGTGCCTCGCCGTGTTCGTCTTCATGGCGCCGGGCCGCAAGAGGATGGCGAAGGCGTTGGAGGAGAGGCAGTGAGTAGGGGAGTGGGGAAAGATACCCCTGATCCGTCACGCTTCGCACGCCACCTTCTCCCCTTGCGGGAGAAGGTGGCGTTTGCGTTAGCAAAAGCCGGGTGAGTGGCCTTCTTCTGCTGCCTACGGCCTACTCCCGACTCATCGCTCCCTACTCCCTTACTTACAAATACGGTCTCAGCGCTCTTGCCGCCTGCTCGGGCGATTGCTGGAGGTTGAAGGCGGTGGCGAAGCGGCCTTGCTTGTCCATCAGGTAGACGAGCGAAGAATGATCGACCGAATAGGAATCGCCTTCGCCCTTTGTTCTACGCGCGAACACGCGGAACGTCTTCAGCGTAGCGTCGACGGATTCGCGCGGGCCGGTTACGCCGATGATGCGGCTGTCAAAGTTTGAAACGTAATCCTTCAGCAGCGCAGGCGTGTCGCGCTCGGGGTCTACGCTCATAAACAGGGCTGCGACTTTCGCCTGCGGACCAAGTACTTCGAACACTTTGCTGATCTCCATCAACGTCGTCGGGCATACGTCCGGGCAATGGGTGAAGCCAAAGAAAATCAGCGTGGGCCGGCCTTCAAGATCGCGGTGGGTGATCGCCTTGCCGTTGTGGTCGATCAGCGCAAACGGCCCGCCGATGGTTGCGGTGACGGGTACGGACACCGAGCGGTCGCGCAGCGTGAAAAATGCGGTGGCGCCGAGCATCAGCACGCCCAGCACGAGACAGACGATGGGGACGATCAGGCGGCGTTGCACAAGGTTTTCCTTTTGACGATCAGGCTCAGAAACAATTCATCACGGCGGTGGCAAGATCAACGAACATGCCGGGGCCAAACTGCGTCCACATCAGCGCCGCAGCTACAGCCATCAACGCAAAGCCCGCCAGCGTTACGCGGATTGCTGTGCGCGCAAAAGCAGCCTCGTTATCGTCGCGGACATCGTGAAGAGCGTCGTTCATGGGCTTAATATAGAGCGAACGTGCCAAACACGCACCCCTTATCGGCAGAGTTCGTCCGAAAGGTCGCGCAAAAAGCCAAGGCAGGCGGCCATCTCATCCAGTTCGATATACTCGTCGGGCTGGTGCGCTTGGTCGATGGAGCCCGGCCCGCAGACGATGGTGGACAGGCCCGCGTTCTGAAAACGCCCGGCCTCCGTCGCGTAAGGCACCGCGATTGTGTGGTTGGCGCGCAGCACTTTCAGCGCCAGTGTCTGCGCAGGCGAGTCGCGCTCGGCGCAAAGTCCCGGCACCTCGACCTCGACCAGCGTCTCGATGCTGGCTTCTGGTGCAAATCGTCGCAGGCGCGGCAACACGACGGATTCCGCGTAACCCTCAAGTCTGCGCAAAGCCAGATCCTGTGGGGCGCCGGGCAGTCCGCGAAACTCCCAGTAGAACATGCATTCGCGCGCCAGAATGTTGCGTGCCGATCCGCCCTCGATCACGCCGACGCTGAGCGTGGATGTTGGCGGATCAAAGCGTTCGTCGCGCCCGCTTGTCCCGTCTGCAAGCTCTTGTGCAAAATTATAAAGATCGTGGATCAGCGCGGCGGCGCCCTCAATCGCATTGGCGCCAAGGTGGGGCTTGGAGGAATGGGCCTCAAGCCCGCGCACTGTGGTGCGAAACGTGGCGACGCTTTTGTGCACGTCAGCGGCCTCCATCAGCGTCGGCTCGCCCACGATCACGGCGGCGGGGCGCGGCAGATCGAGCCCGAAGCGGGCGATGGTGTCGAGCGGCCCGGCGCAGGTCGTCTCCTCATCGTAGCTGAGCAAAATATGGATCGGCTTTTTCAGCGGCGCGCGTTTGAATTCCTCGATCATGGCCAGGCAACACGCATCGAAGCCCTTCATGTCGGTGGCGCCGCGCCCGTAAAGCCTTGAGCCCTCGCGCCGCAGCGTGAACGGATCGCTCGTCCATGTCTGGCCGGTCACAGGCACGACGTCGGTATGGCCGGACAGCACAATGCCGCCGTCGATCATCGGGCCAATGGTTGCGAAGATTGCGGCCTTGTCGCCAGTGGCATTCGGCACGACCACGAACGGAATGTCGTGCGCGCGCAAAACAGTTTCGACGAAGGCGACCAGCTCAAGATTGGATTTCGAGCTTTCAGTGTCGAATGCAACCAGACGGGCGAGCATATCCACCGCGTCCGAAAGCCGCCGGTCGTCTACAGGCGATCGCGCAGGCTGGGACATAATGGGGGGCTCTAGTTGATGACGCGACCGGTTTGCGGACTGTCGAGCGAGAACGCCGGAATGTCCACGTCAAATCCCACTCCGTGCTGATCCTCGAAGCGATAAGCGCCCACCATAATGCCCGAGGGCGTGGGCAGCGGACAGCCCGACGTGTAGGAAAACGATTCTCCAGGCGCCAAAGTTGGCTGTTCGCCGACCACGCCCGGTCCCTTCACATCTTCCAGCCTGCCATTGCCATCGGTGATACGCCAGTGACGCGCCATCAATTGCACGCTCTGTGCGCCATGATTGCGGATCGTAATCGTATACGCCCAAAACCAGCGCCCGGCCTCGGGCCTCGACTGGTCAGCGAGATATTGCGGCTCAACCGCGACTTCGATCTCGTGTGTGATTTTCGAGTACATGGGGCCTGCGGGTTGAGCGAGTGTCGAGTATGGAATAGGCAGTAGTTAGTAGTTAGTAGTGATTGGGGCTGGCGCTTAGATATCTGCGCCCATGTCGCGGCTGGCTGCGTCGCGGGGGTTTTGCCAGCGTTCGCGGATGCGTTCGTCGTAGCGGCGTCCGCCCGAGAACAGTGCGCGGCCGAATGTGCGCAGCGGGCTCGCCACCCGCCAGACGTCGTCGAGGCGGGCCAGAATACGTCCGCCGCGCGCCAGCTCCGTATCGAGCATCGCCATCGTGCGGTCGAGGCCCGGCTCTTCGTCGCGCAGCCATTCGTCGAGCACGCGGCCCCACGCCAGCACGAGGCCTTGCAGTTTGATATTGCCCAGGGGGCCTTCGCTGTCGAGACCGGCGGCTTCCAGCATGAAGCGCATGGAGTTCAGAGCAACCCCGTTCAGCGCCAGCGCGCTGACGGGATCGCGGCGCGCCCATTCCGCCACGCCGCGCACGCCTTCCTTGTAGGGCGCCATCGCGTCGAGCCGGCGCATCAATACGTCGAACAGGCGGTCGCGGGCGCTCTCATTGGCCAGATCGGCGCTGGAGTCGTCCAGAACCTTCTTGTCGATCATGCGCGAGAAGCCTGCGAGCGCAGCGCCTTTCGAGGGGAAGCAATCGCGAAACTGCGACAGGCTGACGCCGGCGCGCTCGGCCAATTCGGACAAAGTAATGTCCTCCCATTGCCGCTCGGCGGCCAGCTCCATCAGCGCGTCGATAATGCGCGTGCGCGGATCGCGCGGGGCGGCGGCGCTTTCCGGATTGGCGGATGCTTCAGACATGGTGCTCTCCAGCGTCGACTTCTGATCTTTAATCTAGGCCGACAGGAAGCGCTTTCAAAGGGCGGAAACGGCGGCGGCGGGCAAGATCAGCCTGAATCAGCCGGAAAGCTCGCCAGCGCGACGTTTTGCAGCGGCGATGGCGCGCTCCATCAGCGGCGCGAGGCCCTCTGCGCCCATCAGCACCTCAAGGGCGGCGGCGGTCGTGCCGCCGGGCGAGGTCACGTTGACGCGCAATTGAGCCGGAGCAGTCTGCGGCTCGCGGAACATCAGCTCGCCCGAGCCCTCAATGGTGGCGCGCGCCAGTCGCTGCGCCGTCTCGCGCGGCAGGCCCGCCTTCTCGCCCGCCAGCGCCATACACTCGGCCAGCAGAAATACATAAGCCGGGCCAGAGCCTGAAAGGGCGGTTACGGCGTCGATCAGCGCCTCGTCATCGAGCCATTCGACCTGGCCGATGGCGCCAAGCAGCGCGTCCGCCATGGCGCGCTGGTCGGGGCTGACGCCAGCGCTGGCGCAGGCGCCGGATATGCCGCGCCCCACGGCGGCGGGCGTATTGGGCATCGCCCGCACAATTGCATTCGCGGGCAGGCGGGCGCCAATGTCTGCAATGGTTTTGCCCGCCATGATCGAGACGATCAGCGTGTTCTGCCCCACAAGCGGGGCGATCTGCGGGGCGGCGGCGTCGAGCGTCTGCGGCTTGATCGCCAGCACCAGAGCATCGGGCGCCTGCGGAGGCTTTGCGGGATTAAGGCTTGCGCCTGTTGCAGCGCAAAGCGCGGCAAGCTCATCGGACGGGTAGGGCTCGATAATCATGACGCATTTTGCAGGCACGCCCAGATCGAGCCAGCCGCGCAGCATCGCGCCGCCCATTTTGCCAGCGCCAATAAGCACGAGGGATTGCGGCAATATGGTCGCGGTCATAACAGGAGCCTTGGTTGCGGCTTACGCCTCGCCGTGGGTCTCGAACAGCGCGGTGGTCAGCGCCTCGCTGGCTGATTTTCCGGCCCAGAGAACGAAATTGAACGATTGGAAATAACGCTCGCAAGCGCTCACGCCAACCTGAAGCGCGGCCTCGCACTGGTCCAGCGTCGGCTCGACGCCTCCCGTCAGCAGCAGCGTGTGGCGGAAGAGGACGACGCCTTCGTCCTCCCACAGGCCAAAATGGCCGACCCACATCTGCTCGTTGATGAGCGAGATCAGGTTCAGCACTTCCGGGCGCCGGCGCTCGTTCAGCTTCAGGTCGAAGGCGCAGGCCAGATGCAGCCCCTCGACGTCTTCAAGCCAGGTGAAGGAAATCTGGTAATCGGTCCAGCCGCCGGTGACGGTGATCGAAATTTCGTCGTCGGCCTCGCGCGCGAAGATCCAGGATTTAAGGCTGGCGACGCGCTCGACGACGTCGACCGGGTGTTCTGAGCGTGCGGGTTCAGTAGCGGTGAATGTCATGTACCTGGGCCTGACGGTGCAGCGAGCCTGACGTTTTGAACGGCAAGCTGCGAAAGCCTTCCCACGTTTGTCACCCAATCGATTCCAGTCGTCGAATCAGTTGTGTAGCGCCGCGTCGGTTTGCTCTAGCGACGCGGAGAGTGTCGGATTCCCCTTAAGGCGTCCACCGCCCGGCGCGCCTCGTCCACAGGGTTGCAACGCTCTGGCTGTGAATAGGGGGCTTTCCGAGTCAATTTGCCGCAGCGCTCAGGCGCCGCTTTGCGTTTTGGCCTCAAGCTGCGCGATGCGCGCGGCCAGCTTCTCGTTTTCGTCGCGCGCGAGAATAGCCATGTCGCGCACGGCCTCGAACTCCTCGCGGCGCACCATGTCCATCCCCGCCAGCAAGCGTTCGATCTGTGTGCGGGCGATCACGTCGACTTCGCGCCGCACGCCAGAGGCCACGCCTGCGGCGTCGTTCATCAGGCGGGCGACATCGTCAAAAAAGGGGCTGCGGGTCTGGGGCATTGTTCTGGTTCCCGGAAGGCTGATGACTGATCTGCACAAGACATGGCGTTTCGCACGCTTCAGCGCAAGTCGAACTACCAAGTCGAACTACCAAGTCGAACTACCAAGTCGAACCACCAAGTCGAACGCGCCGTCACGGCAAAGCGATCGCCGCCACCAGCCTACCAAAATCAGGCTCCCTGCGATGGACTGATCGCCGGTAGGAATAAAACCGCGCCTCGTCCGAATATGTGTCGAGGCCCAGATTTTCAAATGCGCCAATTCCTGCCCGCGCCAATCGGTCGCCGATAAAGCCCGGCAGGTCGAAAAACGCGCGGTCGCTTGCGCCGCTAACGAAAAATCGCGCTGCGCCTGCCTCCTGCGCCTTGAAGCGTGCGACAAACTCCGGCCCCACTTCATAGGAGGCCTGCGCAATCGTCGGCCCCAGCACTGCGCGAATGGCGGGACGCGAGGCGCCCAGCCGCTCCATTTGCTCCAGCGTCGCATCCAGCACGCCCTCCAGCGCGCCCTTCCAGCCTGCATGGGCGGCGGCGATCACCTGCGCGCCGGGATCGCAAAACAGCACGATGCCGCAATCGGCCCCGGTGACGCCCAAAGCCAGCCCGCGCGTGGCGGTCACGACAGAATCGCAATGAGGGCGCTGCGTCCATGAGGCATCGACGCTGGCTGCCTGCGCGGAATGGATTTGATAGGGGATGAGCAAGTTTTGAGCTGGCACGCCCAGCGCCAGCGCCATGCGGCTTTTGTTTTGCGCCACCACTTCCGGATCGTCTGCCGAGCCCGCGCCGCCGTTGAGGGAGGCGTAAACGCCTTCGCTGACGCCGCCCTGGCGGGTGAAGAAGGAATGGGCGATTCCCCGCGATTCGAGCAGGGCGGAGCGGATCGCGGGCAAGGCTGGCGTCAAATCTTGCATCATTCTAATACCCATCCGGTTCAAAGCCGGGCGGCGGCGGTACGTTGGAGCTGGTGATCGCCATCGCCTTGAACAGGGCGCCCATGCCCGGAACCGGCTTGCCGCCGGCGCCAGCTTCGGGCTCGGTCGCGGTGAGTCTGGCCAAAGCGCGGTCGATGTCGAGGCTTTGGGCGGGATCGGCGCGGCGCTTCAGCGCGTCTGCGCGATGGTGCAGGCCGATCTGCGTGAGGAAGCTCGCCTGCTTCACCGGCCCGCTCACCAATGCGCCCGAGGCTTCGGCGGCGCGCGCCAGCGAGGCGAAATCCACATGGGCGGTGACGTCGCATTCGCCTGGCGCCTCAAGCGGGCTGATCGGTTGGTGCCGCCAGAGCGCCTGCACTGTGTCGCCAAGGCAGGTCTGGGTGTGGCCGTAATCGATCACCAGAGCCGCGCCACCAAATTCTGCGATCTTGATGGCGAGCGCGTTCATATATTGATGGCTGACGGCGCCGATCTCCAGAATGGAGCCAAGCGGCGCATCGGCGCGGATCAGCGGCTCGGGATTGGCCGCCATGCCGGCAAAGAAGCGTCCGTCCGCGCCATTGCCGATCAGCTTTTCGCACCAGCCGTCATGCGCGCGCACGAAATGGCGCACCGGCAGCGCGTCAAAAAACTCATTGGCGATAACGATCAGCGGGCCCTCGGGAACATCGTCAAGCCCAAAAGCCCAAGAGACAGGAACGCCGCAATCGGCCAGAGCCTCTTGCTGGCGCTCGCGCAGGATCGGGCTGGTCTCGACCATGGTCACTTCGATAGCCGCCAGAAACTCCGGCGCAACGCGGCAGGCGCGCAAAGCGTCCGCCATCAAAGTTCCGCGCCCCGGCCCCAGCTCCACGAGCTGCAAGCGCTCGGGGTAATCCATCGTGCTCCAGACATGGGCGGCCCAGAGTCCGATCAGCTCGCCAAACATCTGCGAAATCTCGGGCGCGGTGACAAAATCTCCATCGGCGCCGAAAGGGTCACGGGTTATGTAATATCCATGTTTGGGGTGCGCTAGACACAATTCCATGAACCGGTCGAACGGCATCGGCCCTTCGGTGTCGATGATGACGCGAATCTCGTTGGCCAGTTCCGTCAAACGTTTGTCTCCAGCGCCGGGCGGCTGCGCGCGCGAAATACGAGCGCAATTCCCAGCGCGATCAGCGGCAGCGACAGCAACATGCCCATTGTTGCTCCGCCAAACAGAAATCCCAATTGCGGATCCGGCTCGCGGAAAAATTCGGTTGCGATCCGCGCAACACCATAGCCGATTCCAAACGCTCCAGCGACAAGGCCGGGACGCCTGAAGCCGCCAGCGCGCACAATCAGCAGCAGAACGACAAGCAAAACGAGGCCTTCCAGCGTCGCCTCATAAAGCTGGCTCGGGTGGCGCGGCTCGCTCCCTGCGCCTGGAAAAACCATTCCCCACGCGACGTCCGTCGGTCTACCCCACAATTCCGGCTTGATGAAATTGGCGACCCGGCCGAGAAAAGTCCCGATCGGCACGACAGCCGCGCAAAGATCTGCGACGGTGAGCGGGTTCACGCCAATTTTGCGGGCAAACAGCCAGATCCCGACCGCAGCGCCCGCAAGCCCGCCATGAAACGCCATGCCGCCCTGCCAGAGCGCAAAAATCTCCAGCGGACGGCTCAGGAAATAATCGAAATTATAAAACAGCACATAGCCCAGACGCCCGCCCAAAATGACGCCAAAGGCTGCGTACACCAGCAAATCGTCTAGCGTGGAGGCGTCGGGCGGGCGAACGCCGCCCCACAGCGCAGGCCTGTTCACAAGCGCACGCGCCAGAACCCAGCCGCCCAGCAGGCCGAAGATATAAGCCAACGCATACCAGCGAATGGCGATAGGGCCGATCTCGATGAGTACGGGATCAATGATCGGAAAAGGGATTGCAAGAAACATGGGGACCAGATGCAGCGGTTGGGGAATAGGCTTTAGCGAGTAGCGAGCACGGAGTAGGGAGTGGTTATTGGTGAGTGTGTTCAAACGTGTTGCGGTCATCCCGGCATGTCCGGGACTCACAACAGGCAAGCGCGGGCGTCAGGGATGCGGTTTACGAGCGCAGTTTGCAAGGGCCGTTTCTCGGGCCGTTTCTCGGGCCGTTTCCCGAAGCATTGCTTTCTTCGCCGGGATGACGTGCGCGCGATGCGCGATATGCCTCCCCAAAATCTACCCGCTGCCGCCTGTTCGCCGCGCTTCAGCTTGCCGGCTTGCGGCGCCGTACAAACAGGTTTGCCGTCATTGCATGCGCGATGTGTTCAGCCATGCATTGATAGCCAAGGTCGTTGAGATGAAAATCGTCGTCTGCCATCATTTGCAGATTGGATTTGGTTTTGCTGATGTATTCCATCGCCTGATAGCGGCGCACGTAAAGTGCATTATGCTCGGCTGCGACGCGCTTCAGAGCGTCCCGAATGGCGAAATAATGCTCGTCGCGAGCGTATTTTGGCGTGTATTGCAAGCCTACCAGCACGACGTCGATGTTCTTCTTGCGCAACTGGGCGACGGTTTCGCTCACGGTGCGCTCGAAACTCTCAACTGAGACGCGCTGCACGGCGTCGTTGGTGCCGACCTGCCACAATACGAGATCAGGCCGCAGCAGTGCGGCCTCGATCCGAAGGCGGTCAGCGGTCGCCTCCGCCGTCTCTCCCGAGACGCCGCGATTCACGACCTCAATCGGTACGGTCTTGAGCACGCGCTCCAGCATGGCCTCAAGTTGGGAGGGATAGTTCTTACGACGCGACGTGGCGCCTACGCCCCATGTCGATGACGAGCCAATGGCCAGAATGCGCAAAGGCTGGTTGCCTTCAAGACGCACGATCGTTGCAGGCAGCGGCGCAGGGGCTGCTATCTCGCTGGTTGGAACAGCGCATTGCGCGCTTAATTGCTGAGGGAGGAGCGGGACGCCCGCCGTCTCATTCGCGGCGGAAACGGATGGCGGTGCCGCAGCCGCCGCGCCGTCTTGCGGAACCTGCGCGAATGCACTTAAAGGCGCAGCGATGAAAACCGCCAGCAGCGCGAGCATTTTTACTTTAATCGTGCGCGCCATTCAGACACCCAGGCGGTTGCGCTCATGAGCAACAAACCGATTAATACCACAAACAGGTCTACCCACAAGGTTGATCCCAGTGCAAACCGCGCCGATTGGGCGGACAAGCTGAGCAACGAGCCAATGCAGAACACATTCAGCGAATTGCGCCCGAGCATCGAGAGGAAGCGGGCCAGCGGCCGAGTCTTTTTGTAGAAAAACGCGAATGATCCGCCAAAGAATGCGACCAGTCCCAGCACATGGAT
>CAMCUC010000043.1 GCA_945878875.1 Rhizobium sp. Q54 | reverse complement strand
GTTTGTTTTCTAAATCTTCACAGGTAGATTCACGGCCTGCACGCATAACCGCAGTGCGTCAACATTATCGTCCCCATGATATCGCCCCATCGTCATTGATAAGTCGAGGGACTCCCGCTCATGTCCTACAAGCTGGGCAATTGTCCAAGGTGTAAAACCTGTTGCGCCCTGCGAGAGAGCTTGACCCGCCGTGTAAACGAACCATCTGCGGAGGCTGTGGAAATCAATTCGTGATTGCCTTGCTCCTTCCGGAACGTCGTCAACCTTCAGCTTTCGTCTAAACGAAGTGAATGCTTTGCTGATTTTCTGAGAACGTTCCATTGCGCTATTAGCGTCCGGAGTAGGCAATTCATGGAACAGGTAGTCATCCGCATGCTTGCTGGTGACCCTTCTCTGGACGATCTCTTCTAGCTGGGAATGAATAGGCACAAGTCTTTCACCTGCACCAGTTTTTGCACGCCCAATATCGAAACAGCTATTAGACGAAACATCTTTGACCCTTAGCCGAGCAATCTCTTCGATCCTTAATCCTGAGAGACAAGCGATAAAAATAGCATCCTTCAGAAAAGCGGGACCGGGAGCCAGCAAAAGGATCAATAACTCTTTGTCTGAATACGCTCTCTTTTGGAACCCCTTCGGCGTTCTAAGCTTTGGCACGCTTTGCCGTGACCAAACGTTTGCAGATGCAAAGTCCTTCTTTTCCAACCAACGCCAGTATGAGGAAAGCGCAGACACATCCTTGTTGATCGTCTTAGGATGTACTTTTTCTGCAACGAGACTACTTACGTACGCTCCGGCAAAACGCTTATTTACGGACTCTATAGAAGCCGACTTTTTATTGTTGGCCATATATACGCTGAGCTTGGAGACCGCACGGGCGTAATCTAGTTTTTGCCTCGGCTTACACCCGGATTCCTCCAACCAAGTGCCCACCATCATCTCAAGGGGAGTTAGTTCACCAGTGGCTATTCCATGATAGAAAGAAGCCTCTTCTGGACCTATCGTTTCTGCTATTTCAATAGCTCTATCGCTTGCGAAGCCACTAAGCACCTGATGGCTATCGGCAACCGGCCCTTCCTCATCAAAGTCAGCAAAAGCTAGTGGATCATCCTTTCCTATCTCCCACTCTCTCCTGAATTTGAGTGCCTCCTCAAGCAGGGCATTGCCTTTCATGGTTAGCCCCTTCTCGGCAGCCTCCAGAACTTTCTTAAACTCTGCGACTACAGACCAGCGCATCTTGTTGGCGAGAGCTAGATTATCCGTCTTCAAGGACCTCACGAGCTTTGCCTTACCAACGACCGCCCTGAGACTAAGTGGAACCTTCATCTGAACGCGCCACTGAGCGCCATGCTTTTCAAGATAACGTCTATCCAAAGACATATCTAAACCTACTTAGGGTGAATCTGGTACCCATAAGTACCCCAGTATGGTACCCAAAAACAAGCACTAAATGTCTGATTATCAACAATAATAATAACATGCGAGGCCTAAAACTTAGGCTCCAGGTCCCCCAGCCAAATGCCTTTAGCCGTCTAAAAGCGTAATCTGTATCAATGAAAGAAGCGTTCAACGCTAAACTAGCCGCTGCTGCAAAGCCGCAAGCGAAGCGAACCCGCGATCAGATCAACACATGAGCTATGCACGGCGTGGGGACGCCGTGCATCATGCAAAACCTGATTATCCTCGTCGACTGACCGGACTAATCTGCATTCGCAAAAAACAAAGGCGCACCGTTGATCTTGTAGCCGTTGATGGCGGCTTGTCCCGACTTTGAGATGATCCAGTCGATAAACGCCTGTCCGGCAGCGACTTTTACGCTTGGATGCTTTGCCGGATTTACAAGTATAATTCCATATTGGTTGAAGAGCCGAGCATCGCCCTCCACTACCAATTCAAGCGCGTCCTTGTTCTTGAAGCTGAGCCAGGTTGCGCGGTCGGACAGAACATAGGCGCCCATCGCGCCGGACGTGTTGAGCGCGGCGCCCATGCCTTGGCCAATTTCGCGATACCAGGGTGCCTTGGCGCTTGCGGGATCAAGCGCGGCGGCCTTCCAGAGCGCCAGCTCGGCGGAATGCGTGCCGGACTTGTCGCCGCGCGAAACGAAGGGGGCGGCTGCAGCCTGAACAGCCTTTAGCGCGGCCAGTATGTCCTTGCCGCCGCGCACTTTTGCAGGATCGGATTTAGGGCCGATGAGGACGAAATCATTATACATGACGTTGAAGCGCTTGACGCCGTAGCCGTCGGCCACAAACTTCTCTTCCTGCGGTTTCGCGTGGACGAAAACAACGTCGGCGTCGCCGCGTCGACCCGTGTCCAGCGCCTGTCCGGTGCCCTGCGCGATCACCTTCACGTCGATGCCGCTCACGGCTTTGAACAGCGGCAGAATATGGCCGAACAGGCCGGAATCCTGCGTCGATGTGGTGGAGGCCACGACAATGGACTGTTGCTGCGCGGCAGCGGGATTGCCGACGAGCGCGAGGGCGCCAAGCATGATTGCGAAAGCATGGGATTTCATGATTTCACCTCCGGTGAGATGACAAGATCGCCCGCAAGAAAGCGCTGCGCTTCAGGGCTTTCTGGCAGATTGAAGAAGGATTCTGCGGCAGCGCGTTCAACAAGCCGCCCACCCGCCAGAAACAACACCTCGGACGCAAGCCTGCGCGCCTGCCCGATGTCGTGCGTGGACATGACGATCTTGACGCCCAAGGCCGCGCTCGCCATCACGATGTCCTCCACCGCTTTGGTCTGCGCGGGATCAAGGCTTGCCGTCGGCTCGTCGAGAAACAGGATCGCGGGATTGCGCGACAATGCGCGGGCCAAAGCCAGGCGCTGTTGCTCTCCGCCGGAAAGACGACGCGCGGGCCGCTGCGCCAAATACGAAAGGCCCACCTGCGCAAGCGCTGCGTGAATTTCTTTATCGTTGGCAGGCAGCCCCGCCGCCTGCAAGGCAAACGCGACATTGGCCGCCACGCTGCGCCTCAGCATGACGGACTTTTGAAACACGAACGAGACCCGACTCCGGGCGCAATGAACCTCGCCCGCGCTTGGCGCCACAAGACCCATCATCAGCTTCAACAGCGACGTCTTGCCGGAGCCGTTTGGCCCCATCAAAATAACCGGCCCGCCCGCGCTGATTTCCAGAGACACATCTTGCAAAACATCGACGGCGCCATAGCGCAGGCTTGCATTGTAAAGCCGGAGAAGCGTCTGCGGTGCAGCGTCTTTGTAAGACCATCTATCCTGCATGGCGCACCGACCATTGACGCACGCCCCACGCCAGTGCGTTAACACAAAACATGATGGCGATGAGGATGATCCCAAGACTGATCGCCAGCGGCAGATCGCCCTTCGACGTCTCCAGCGCGATGCTTGTGGTCATCATGCGCGTAAAACCCTCGATATTGCCGCCGACGATCATCACCGCGCCGACCTCCGCCGCCGCGCGGCCAAAGCCCGCGAGCAATATCGTCACCAGCGAGAAGCGCGCATCCCACAACAACGCGCGCACGCGCATGGCGCCGGGCACGTCCATCGCCGTGAATTCATCTTTATACTCGGCCCACAAATCCTCGATCACCTGACGCGAAAGCGCAGCTATGATGGGCGTAATCAGGATCGTCTGCGCAATTATCATCGCTTGCGGCGTGAACAGAAGCCCAAGAAAACCAAGCGGCCCCGACCGCGACAACGCCAGAAACACCAGCAGCCCGACAACAACCGGCGGCAACCCCATCAGCGCATTGAGCGCTATGACAAGCCCCTGCCGGCCCGGAAACCGCGTCAGCGCAAGGCAGGCGCCAAGGCCAAGGCCCAGCACGCCCGCAACCAGAGTCGCCGCCAACGTCACCGACAGCGACAACCGCACGATGGCCAGCAATTGCGGATCGCCGCTCAGGATGAGTTGAAATGCGCTGGGTTCGTCCATATCCGCCACAAATATATTGACCGCCTTCGATATGTGACGTTGACTACGAACGTGTCAAATTTTGGAAATTACGCGTGAATATGCTAGAAAACGCAGGTCTGACCCTTCTGACAACCGCAGAAGCCGCCGATTACTTGCGGATCAAAGAGCGCAAGCTCTACGAGCTGGTGGCTGAGGCCGCCATTCCATGCACGAAGGTGAGCGGCAAATGGCTTTTCCCCCGCGCCGAGCTTGATCGCTGGCTGCTCGCCGGAATGACGCGCCCGCCAGGCCTCGCGCCTGCGGACCCACCGCCGATCTTGGGCGGCAGTCACGACCCCCTGTTGCAATGGGCGCTTGCGGAGTGCCGCGCGGGAATCGCTATGCTGCCGGAGGGCAGCGAGGCGGGTTTCCGGCGTTTTCTGAATGGCGAGGTGATAGCAACCGCCATTCATTTTCATGACGTCAACGCGCCGGGTTCCGACGCCAACGTGCGCATCGTCTCAACCCAGACGCGCCATTATGATTCCGTTTTGATCGGGTTTGCCGCACGCACGCAGGGCTTTCTCGTCGCGCCCGGTAACCCGCTCAAGATTGCGACGATTGGAGATGCGCTTGCAGCCAAGGCCCGCCTTGTCATGCGCCCGCAAGGCGCCGGCGCGCAGCAATTGCTCGAAGCCTTGATGAAGCAAGCCGGGTTTAGCGACAACGATTTGCCCGCAAGCGCGATTGTCCCCACCGGCCCTGACGTAGCGCAAGCGATCCGCTTGGGACATTGCGACGTTGGAATCGCGACCGAGGCCGTGGCGCTTGCTGGCGGAGCAGGCTTCGTGCCGCTGGTTCAGGAGCGATTTGACTTGCTGATGCGCCAGCGCGACGCTTTTCGCCCGCAATTGCAAAAGCTGCTGGCGTTCATGCGCTCGGCTGGCTTTGCAGCGCAGGCCAAAGAACTCGGCGGGCTCGATGTTTCTGCCGCAGGCCAGGTGCGCTGGGCGCCTTAGCGCTCAGCTGCGCAAGCCCGGCGCTTCCTGCCCTGTGCGCTCGACGTATTCGGTGTAGCCGCCGCCGTATTGTTGCACGCCTTCAGGCGTTACTTCCAGCACGCGGTTGGAGAGCGCTGCCAGAAAGCGGCGATCATGCGAGACGAACAGCATCGAGCCTTCGTATTGCGACAGCGCGGTGACGAGCATTTCCTTCGTCGCCATGTCGAGATGGTTTGTGGGCTCGTCGAGCACCAGAAAATTCGGCGGATCGTAAAGCATTTTGGCCATCACCAGACGAGCCTTTTCGCCGCCTGACAGCACGCGGCACTTCTTCTCCACGTCGTCGCCCGAGAAGCCGAAGCAACCGGCAAGTGCGCGCAAAGAGCCCTGCCCCGCCTGGGGAAATGAATCCTCCAGCGATTGAAAGATCGTGCGGTCGCCATCAAGAAGGTCCATCGCATGCTGCGCGAAATAGCCCATCTTGACGCTGCCGCCCAAAGAGACCGCGCCGCCGTCTGGCGTCGTGGAACCGACGACCAGCTTCAGCAACGTGGACTTGCCGGCGCCGTTCACGCCCATCACCGCCCAGCGCTCCTTGCGCCGCACCTGAAAATCCAGCCCCTCATAAATGCTGCGCGAGCCATAGCTTTTGCGCACGCCTTTTAGGCTCACAACGTCTTCGCCGGAGCGCGGCGCGGGCAGAAAATCAAACTGCACCACCTGGCGACGTTTGGGCGGCTCCACGCGCTCGATCTTGTCGAGTTTCTTCACGCGGCTTTGCACCTGCGCGGCATGCGAGGCGCGCGCCTTGAAGCGCTCGATGAATTTGATCTCCTTGGCGAGCATCGCCTGCTGGCGTTCAAATTGCGCCTGCTGCTGCTTCTCGCTTTGCGCGCGTTGCTGTTCATAAAACTCATAATCGCCGGAATATGTCGTCAACCCGCCGCCGTCGATTTCAACAATCTTGGTGACGATGCGGTTCATAAACTCGCGATCATGCGAGGTCATCAACAACCCGCCCTCATAGCCACGCAAAAAATCCTCAAGCCAGATCAGGCTCTCAAGATCGAGATGGTTGCTGGGCTCGTCGAGCAGCATCGCATCAGGCCGCATGAGCAGAATGCGCGCAAGCGCCACGCGCATTTTCCAACCCCCTGACAGGGCCCCGACGTCGCCATCCATCATCTCCTGGCTGAAGCTCAGGCCCGCCAGCACTTCGCGTGCACGCCCGTCGAGCGCATAGCCGTCCAGCTCTTCAAAGCGCGCCTGCACTTCGCCGTAGCGCTGGATGATGTCCTCCATCTCGTCCGCGCGCGCTGGATCAGCCATGACGGTCTCAAGCGCCTTCAGCTCGGCTGCGACCTCGCTCACCGGCCCCGCCCCGTCCATAACCTCGGCAACGCAACTGCGCCCCGCCATCTCGCCGACGTCCTGGCTGAAATAGCCGATGGTGATTCCGCGATCGACGCCCACCAGCCCTTCGTCAGGCGCCTCCTGGCCCGTCATCATGCGGAAAAGCGTGGTCTTGCCGGCGCCGTTGGGGCCGACGAGGCCGACCTTCTCGCCCCGCTGGAGCGCGGCGGACGCCTCGATAAAGAGGATCTGGTGGCCGTTTTGTTTGCTGATGTTCTCAAGACGAATCATGTGGGCGCGAACCTGTAAAAAACTGCGGCGCTCTTATGCCACGAGCCAGCCTTGAGCACGAAACTGCTTGAGCACAAGCGCGCCTTGAGCGCTGACGACGGTAAATGGGTGCGATCTTGTAACTGACGAGAGCGCGAAGGGAAACAAAACACCGCTTCCGCAATTAACAAAGAGCAGCTTCACCAGATGGAGGCAGCGATGGCAGACCTCTCCGACGACGATAAAAGAGTTCTGTTCGGCGATCATTACGTCGAAGCGCAACGCGACCGGGCGCCAGCAGGCAGCGGGGCGGCGGCAAACCTGCGCGCCCGTGAAGAAGCAGACAAGATGGACAATTGGACGACCTGGTCGATAGCTATCGCCATCGTCTCGGCGCTGATCGTTTTGACCAATTATTTTGGAGCGGCGTTCGCCTACAATCCCGGCCTTGAGATTGGGGCCGGAATTGTTTTTATAGCCGCGGTGTTGCTGGGAATATACTCGCGTCGCCGGAAGCGGTCGATAATGGCGCGCGCAAAATAGCGCCTGCGTGTAAAAACGCAGGCGCTAAAAGTCTGGATTTTACTTGATCGAAGCCTTTAACGCGTCGATCGTCCCGGGCGTAGCCTGATAGATTTTTCTCACATGCGCTTCTGCATCAGCGCCGTTCATCGGACTGACTGTCAGGTCCATTTTAGTGGCGTCCGCGACAAAGTCCTTGTCAGCGACCGTAGCGTCAAAAGCCTTGCGCAACAGCGCCAAACGGTCATCAGCTATAGATTTTGACGCGACATACGGGCGGCCAACAATGTCAGGCGCTGTAATGACGTCAATCAATGCGCGATGCTCATCGGTCTTCACAAGATCACGGATGAAAGTGACGGGCTGATCGAGGTTTGGAACGCTCTTCGTGAAGCTGATGATCGGCGTGATCTTGCGCTGCTTCACCCATTCCGGAGGATTGCTGCTCCATGCGCCGCAACCGCCGTCTAGCTCGCCCCGCTCAATGGCCAGCCGCTCCTCGGCGCTGCCGGGATAGCCAAGAACGTGCCGCACCTTCATGCCAAGCAGGTTCTTCATCAGCGCCTGATTGATGTGCGAGGACGAAGCGGGCGACGGCGACCCCATGTTAACGACAGCTTTTTTCAGCCAGTCCTCGGGCGTCTTTACGCCAGTCGCAGTCCACGCATAGCAAACGCGATAATCTTCAGAAATGCTTCCAACCCATGCAAAATCGCTCAGCTTGATCTGAACTTTTGCGGGATCAAGCAGAGATTCAGTTATAAGGCCGGGATTGAAGGCCGTCATCACCGAGCCGTCGAGCGCAGCGCCGTTGTTAAGCCAGTTGACGGCCTTCAGCCCCGAGGCGCCCGGCATATTCTGAACAATCACACGTGGATTGCCCACCATGTGCTTGCCAAAATGACGCGCCAACACACGCGCGTAAGCGTCATAACCGCCGCCTGCCGAAAAACCGACGACGATATTGATAGGCTTTGAATCCTGCGCAAGACTTGTCGACGCACAAGCTAAAAGGCTTATTGAAGCAGCAAGCAAGCCAGCGCTCGCGGTCATAAAACAATTCATAACGTCTCCCCCATCAATCTTCCGGTTCTCTCGACCGGAATGATTTTAACCCTCAGGCAGCATGCTCAAACAGAATCCGCGGTCAGACTGACCCCGGCTTGATCGTAGGCGTGATCGGTCCAAACAGGCGCGTAAAGTTTCCAGGTTTAGTGCTGCGCAAAATAAAATACGAAAGAACCGGCATGCGTTGTTGCGACATGATCTACCCCCCTCAGCCGGAAACGCCCGAACCCTCAACCGTGCAGCGCCGCAACAAACGCGGCTCATCGGGTGAGAAATACGTACGCGCGTGAATGGTGGCGAGATTGTCCCACATCACAAGATCGCCCAATTGCCATATGTGTTCATAGATAAACTCTTTACGCTCCCCAATCTCGTAGAGCTGCGCAAGAATGTCCTCGCTCTCGGCGGCTTCCAGCCCCTCGATCGCCTGCGTCATAAGCCGATCCACAAAAAGGCTTTCGCGCCCGGTGGAGGGATGGCGAATGAAGACCGGATGCCAGAAGTGTGGGGAACCACTGATGTCTTGCGACAGGTCCACGCGCTCTGCGCGCTTGTATTCATGGATATGAAGCGCCCTGCGGCCTTTGAGTTTCTCGCGTAATGCGGGCGGCACTGCCGCGGCAGCTTTATACATATTCGAGAACAGCGTATTGCCCCCCGTCGAGGGCAATGTCAGACTATAAATGAACGTGTAAAGATAAGGTTTGGAGGAATAGCCCGAGTCGATATGGAACCACATTTCGCCATCGCCAAACGCACCGATGGGCTTGCCGTTTTCCTTGATATTGCTGACGAGGAGAATCTTGGAGTTAACCTGCTTCACGCCCTCCGCGCGGTCGCGCAACGGATCGGGCGGCGCCTTGCGGTCTCCCAATGGCCCGAACCGTTGAGCAAACCGCAATTGATCGTCTTCGCTGATATTTTGTCCGCGAAACACCAGAACGAGATTGTCGTCCCAGGCCTGCTTTACAAAACGGAATTCCGCATCGCTGATCTCACGCGTCAGATCAACGCCCTCGATCAAAGCGCCACAGCCGCCCTCAAGCGGAATGATTCTCATGCCCATTTCGTCTCGCATCGCGTTTCCTCACGTCTGGCTTGTCGCCTGCGGCTCTTGCGGCCTTGGTGGCAGGTTAGGACCAGATGCGAGGAAACGCAATCGTGGCTGGATCTACTTTTTCCCCAACCCGGCAAGATGCGCGAGCACGTCTTCGACGTGCATGACGTCGGCGTATTTGTTATGAAGGTCGAACAGATTGACCTTGTGGCTCAGCATTGATCGATCATACGTGCATTCCTCGACCAGCACGTTGTGGAAGCCGTAAGAATACGCGTCCACCGTTGAGGCGCGCACGCAGCCGGACGTGCTTTCGCCCAGAATGATCAAGCTCTCGACGCCCATGCGGCGCAGATGCGCAATCAAAGGCGTACCGAAGAAAGCTGACGCGCGTTCTTTATAGATCACCAATTCGCCGGGCTCAGGCGCAAGCTCGGCCTTGATATGATAGAGGTCTTCCGTCTCGCCCTTCATGCGGCGATTGGTGGAATGCACGCCCGCGGTATCAGCGTGACGAGTCGAATAAATCACTGGCACGCCGACGGCGCGAGCGGCTGCAAACAATTTCTGCGTTGGTTCCAGCGCGCGCCAGGCGTTCTGACCACAAGAGCCGGAAAATTCGCGATTCACCTCAAGCACAGGGCGGTTTCCACCCAAATACGCCTTGTTATAAAGATCAATTGCAAGAATGGCGGGCTTGGAACCAACGAACGTCTCGCGATGGTAAGCCTGATAGATCTCGCGAATTTCGTCGTCGATCACGTCGTTCCAGCAATGATCGTTAAAGTCCCTGGACATGCGCCCTCCATTTTCTTGTGCAGCGAGATTGCCTGAGTGCAACGTATTACATTATGCGCAAGCAACGCAACGAGCTGACTTGACCTGCGGCGTTCAAGCGCGGAAAATAAACTCGAAGCCAATACAAGCGGCCGCCGATTCAGGGAGGAGCTAAAAAATGCGCGACGCAACGCGACCCTTGCCCGACCCCTATCTCGAATGGGCGCATGCGCAGGGCGTGCCCATAATCGAGGACTTTGGCATAGATATCCGCAAGGTTCCTGTTGCACCATGGGCGCGTTACGGCATGAACGGCGCCTTGTGTCATCTGAAAGGGCGGGATGACTATATTTCGATCTTCGCGTTCGAACTGCCGCCGGGAGAAAAGTCAGCCCCTCTACGTCACATCTGCGAAGAAGTGATCTATGTCATCTCCGGGCACGGCTCCACGACCGTTCAACTTGAGGACGGCGCTAAACATAGTTTTGAATGGGGCCCCAAAAGCCTGTTTTCAATTCCGCTAAATGCAACGCACCAGCACTTTAACGCATCTGGCCGTGAGCCGGCGCGCTTTGCTTCCGTTAATAACATGATCTTTGTGATGAGCAGGTTTCGTGACGAAGATTTCATCTTTAATTGCCCAACGCCCTTCCCCGACCGCATTGGCCGCGCCGATTATTTTATGGGCGAAGGCGAGTTTATTTCGATCTCGCCCGGGCGCCATCAATGGGAGACGAATTTTGTCTCCGACCTGTCTGGCTTCGAGCTGAAGCAATGGTCGCAACGAGGCGCCGGCGGCTCTAACCTTCGCTTCATGCTGACTGAAAACACCATCGGCGCCCATTCGTCGGAAATGCCGGTAGGTACTTACAAGAAGGGCCATCGACACTTCGACGGCGTGTGCGTATTTGCCGTTACGGGCCAGGGTTATTCGCTGCTGTGGCGCGAGGACGATCAGGATTTCACCCGCGTCGATTGGGAGCATGGCTGCGTTTATTGCCCGCCCGATTCGATGTTCCATCAGCACTTCAACGTCGCTGATCATCCCTCGCGCTATCTTGCATTACAGATTGGCACAGTTCGCTATCCACTCCTCTCCATGAAGCGCGAGATATGGGACGTGGGCGTTGACAAGGACGTGAAACAAGGTGGCGCGCAGGTGGAATACGAAGATCAGGATTCACGCGTGCATCAAATATGGCTCGACGAGATAGCCGCACATGGCGTGGACTCGCGCATGGGCTCTTTCATTGACGAGACTCGCTTTGAGGGAGCGAAGAAGTGATGGAACAGCCGATCGATCTGCGCGCAAAAGCTCTTGAAAATAAAAAATATCTGGTCGATCCATATCAGGACTGGATTGACGCGGAAGGGGTTCAGTTAGCGACTGGCCGCGCTATCAATCTGTTTGAAATAAAGCTCGCTCCATGGGATCGCTTTGGCATGGATGGCGCTGCGTGTCATGTGACAGGACGTTGCGATTTCCTAAGCGTATTTGTATTTCAACTTCAAGCTGGCAAATCCTCCGCGCCCGTTCGTAAGGTTTATGAGGAATGCATCTACGTTCTGGAAGGATCGGGACGCACGACCGTCACGCTGTCAGATGGAAGCAAAAAAGAAATCGAGTGGACGAAGGGCATGGCCTTCGGGGCACCTGTCAACGCCGCGTGCGTGCACATTGCAAGTACGAACTCCAATGCAAGGCTAGTGAGCTTCAACGATCTGCGCTATCTGATAGCGCTTTATCGCAACGAAGACTTCCTGTTTCGCAATAGCGCACCCATGCACAAGCGCCAGAACGAGGCGTTGGCTGCGGGTTTGCTGGCGTCGGCAGCGGACATGCCGCTTGCACAAGATGGCAAGACATCGCTTGCACTGGCGGCTGGCTCGATCGGTTGCGACATAACGGAACTTGCGTCCGGCAGCGCTGATCTTGCTACGCGCCAAATGCAGGGGGCGCATTTGTTATGCCTGTCGGGCAGAGGCTTTTCGCTATCTTTTGATAGCGATTCATCGCCGCTTGAGCGCACCGACTGGGCGCCAGGCGTTCTGATTGGCCTGCCCAGTATGGCATTTCATCAGCATTTTAACGCGAGCGACAAACAGGCGCGCGTTATGAAACTCGAGCTTGGTTCGCTCGCATCGCCAATCTTCCGCTCTCGTCGTTTCATCTATGGCGATGAGACTGTTTATGCCTCTGGCGCAGCGACAATCGCACGCGATTGCGAACGCGCCGATATTGCCGCTCTCCGAACAAAAAGGACATAATATGAAACTCCTCGGTAATCCGCGCAGCCCCTACGTCAAGAAAGTCGTGATCGCCCTTAAGGAAAAGGTTATGGAGTATGATTATCTTGAAGTCGGAGCCGGCGATCCGGCGGTGGGAGAGGCTAATCCGCTCGCAAAAATCCCCACGCTTATCTGCGATGACGGGAAGGCATTGTTTGATTCACCTGTAATCGCCGAATACGTAGACGGTCTCGATGGCGCGCCCAAACTGATCCCGAGCGATTTTGTAAATCGTATTGCGGTGAAGCAATGGGAAGCGCTCGCAGACGGCGTGACAGACGCCGCCGTTGCGCTGTCCCATGAGGAGCGCGAGCCCGCTGACAAGCGCAAGGGCCCGGCCTTCACCGTCAAGCAAACAAAGAAGATCGACGCGGGGCTTTCTGTGCTCAATTTAACGCTTGGCCGCAGCGTTTTTCTGCATGGCGGAGCATTCTCGCTGGGCGACGTCGCCTGCTATTGCGCGCTCTCGTATCTTGATCGTACGCAGCCAAACTACGACTGGCGTTCGGCTTATCCCAATCTTGCAAACTTTGCGCTTCGCCTTGCAGAGCGTCCCTCCGTCGCGCAATCATGAGCGCTGCGTAGCGTAAATAATAATTTGTTCGGGGAGAAGGCAATGAAGTCGAATTTTTTTAGGGCTGCGCTGATGACCGCAGCAGCGGCGTTGTCACCCGCGTTATTCTTTCCGCCGTCCAAAGCGCAAGCACAAACGCCGCCCAAAGAGCTGAACATCATCGTAGGCTTTGGCGCCGGCGGCGTCTATCACACGATGTCCATGCTGATGTCGCGTCACATGGGCCGCAAAATGCCCGGCCAGCCGCCCGCTGTTGTGAGGGTTATGCCTGGCGCGGGCAGCGTTCTTGCTGCAAACTATCTTTACAACGTAGCGCCTGCCGATGGCTCAGTGATTGGCGCCATCGGCGGCGGGCTTATACTTGAGCCGATGTTCCGCAATCCTGAGGCTAAATACGATCCGGCCAGGTTCAACTGGATCGGAACATCTTCGTCTGAAACCTACACCTGCGTTGCAATGAAGATGAAGGGTGTCGAGAAAATAGCGCAAGTGGTGGAAACCCCACTTGCTGCCGGCTCAACCGGCCGCGGCTCGCGCACGTTTACTTACGCGAGCGCGCTCAACGATCTTGTCGGCGCCAAGTTCAAAATCATCTCAGGCTATCGCGGCATGACGGACATTCATCTGGCGATGGAGCGCGGCGAACTCGATGCAGTCTGCGGATGGGGCTACAGCTCCATCCACAGTCAGAAACCCGATTGGCTGCGCGACGACCGCATCAATATACTTTTGCAATTTGGCTATCGTAAAAACCCGCAGATACCGGACGTGCCGCTTGTCACTGACATATTGAAGAACGAGGACGACAAGGCCGCCATGCGCCTTCTTGTGCTGGATGCACTGATCGCCTGGCCCATGGTGGCGCCGCCTGGCGTCTCGAAGGAAAACGTTGCAATGCTTCGCCGCGCTTACATGGAAGCGCTAGCCGATCCTGCGCTTCAGGCGGAAGCAAAGCAATTGAAGATCGCGGTTGAGCCTGTAAGCGGTGAAGATATCGAGGCGGCGATTGGAAGTGCGCTCAAGACGCCGCAAGCTGTTATTGAACACGCACGAAAGCTGTCGGGGCTGGATTAAACCGACGACGCCGTTTGGGAACCGCATCGCGTCGACAAACATTCTCTGTGCATCCGCGCCCGGTAACGAGCGGTTTGCCAGAGGAGTTTTGACATGCGCAATTCACTCATCATCGGCGTGGCCTCTGCCGCGCTCGCACTTGGAATGAGCATCGCAATGGCGCAGGCGCCGCCGCCAAGCAGCGGCGGCGATACGGCCACAACCGGCAGCACAGGCGCGGCTGCCACGAAAGTCGACGTCAGCGCCGATCAGCGCACGAAACTGACGGGCGTCGTAAAGAAGGTGCAGGTACGCGAAGCGTCGAATATCAACGTGCCGGTATCAGTGGGCTCGGTGCTTCCCTCCAGCGTCGAGCTGGTCACAATCCCGACCGAGATCCTCTCGATCGTGCCCACATTCAGCTCCTACCGAGCTATTCGCGTTGGGCAACGTATTCTGATCGTAGAGCCCGATACGCGCCGCATTGTCTACATCATCGACGCTTGATTAATTTTCAGCGAGCAAGAGGAAAGGGCGGCTCCCGGGCCGCCCTTTCGCTGTTCTTCTAATATCACAGGCTTAAACCAGAGCATTAAACCTTGCGTGCGCACATTCGCCCCTGTAGCAAGGGCGGGCAAATTCGGCGCAAGGGGAATATGGTGTTGAGCGAACCCGAGATCACGACAGACGAACTCCGACGCTTGCAGCATCGTCGCCGCATGATGGTGGCGGGCCTCGCTGTTCTGTCGCTGATCCCCATCGCCATCAGCGCGCCGCTGTTCTCGCGCTATAGTCTGCCGGGCTTTGTGATCTTCGTGGGCGCGCTCTTATGTCTCTCGGCGGCCGTCGTGATTCGCGTGTGGTCCGTGCTGCATGTGGGCGGGCGCAAGGGCCGCGAGCTGGTGACGAGCGGGCCTTACGCTTTGGTGCGCAATCCGCTTTATGTTGGGACGCTGTTCGGCGCCTTTGGCGTGGGGCTTGCGTTTGGCTCTGTTACGCTGGCTGCGCTGCTGGCAGTGCTAACCTTCCTTGTGTTTGACTGGATCATCAAAATCGAAGAGCGCCGCCTGCGCGCAGAGTTTGGTGCGCAGACGTTCGACGCTTATCTCGCCTCCATCCATCGCTGGATTCCGAAGCTGCAAAAACTGCCCGCAATGGGCCGTATGGAAACTGACGGCGGCGTGGTCGTGCGCACTATGGTGCAGGCGTTGATGTTCTTTTTGGCGCTGGCCGCAAGCCATGGGTTAGAGGCGCTGCGCGTTGCAGGCTGGTTTGCGCCGCTGATCTATCTGCCCTGATTCATTGCGACGGCGAGGCGTTGTGCTCTTTCAGCACACGACCGCTTGCATCCACCTCCTGCAGGCGCACGTCATAGCCCCACAGCGTCGCGATATGGCGCAACACGCTGCGCGCCTCCTTCTCCGCCAATAAGCCGCCGTCCTGCACCTTGTGATGGATGATGAGCCGCCGGTCGCCGGCTAGATCGACCGTCGCAACTTCGATCTGCGGGTCCGCATGGCCAAGATCGTAGGAGCGCGCGAGCGCCGAACGGATACGCCGGTAGCCGCGCTCGTTATGGATCGCCTCCACCAGAAGCGTGGGCTCGCCGGGATCGTCGAGCAGGTTGAACAAGCGGAAATCGCGCATCACTTTTGGGGATAGATATTGCAGCACGAAGCTTTCGTCACGAAAGTTCGCCCATATGTCGCAGAGCGCGCCCATGAGGTCGCCAGAGCCTGCAATGTCGGGCAACCAGATACGATCCTCCTCGTCTGGAGCCAGACACGCGCGCTCAAGATCACGCATCATCGCAAAGCCGAGAGCATAAGGATTGAGCCCGCCGTAATGGCCTGAATCAAATGCAGGCTGCATGATGACGTTGGTGTGCGCGGTGAGAAATTCGAGGAATGCGCCGTCGCTGATCTGCCCGCGCTCGTGCAGCTTGTTGAGGATCGTGTAATGCACAAACGTCGCCGTGCCCTCGTTCATGACTTTGGTGAGGCGCTGCGGATAAAAATATTGGGCCATCAAACGCACGATGCGTAGAAGCTCGCGCTGCCATGAGGGAAGTTTCGGCGCGTTCTTCTCCAGAAAATAAAGCACGTTCTCCTGCGGCAATTCCAGCAGCTTGCGCACCAGCGTCTCATCCGGCGCTTTTGCTGGCGCCGCAGCGCCGCGCGGCAATGTGCGCCGCAGCTCGTTGTGGATTTTCTCCGCGTGGATCCGCCGCTCGCGCAAGCGCGCCTCTTCCGTTTTCAAATCCGGCCGACGACGGCGCGGCGATGAATTGACGCCCTGCCCCATCAAGGCATGCGCGGCGTCCAGCACATTCTCAACGGCGGCCACGCCATGCCGATCTTCGCAGCTTGCGATAAAATTACGCGCGAACACCAGATAGTCGAGAATGCCAGCAGGATCTGTGAAGTCGCGAAACGTATAATTATTGCGGAAGAAATGATTATGCCCAAACGCCGCATGCGCAATGACGAGCGTCTGCATCGCAATCGTATTGCCTTCCATCACATAGGAAATGCAGGGGCTGGAATTGATGACGATCTCATAGGCCAGCCCCGACATGCCTTTGCGATATTGCATTTCATGTTGCACGAAGCGCTTGCCGTGCGACCAGTGCGGATAATAAATTGGCATGCCGGTCGCTGCATAAGCGTCCAACATTTGCTCAGGCGTAATGACTTCAATCTGGTTGGGATATATCTCCAGACCATTTCGCCGCACGCGATCTTTTCTATCGCATCATGCACGCGCTGAATGGTGCTGAAGCTCCAGTCGAAATCCTCAAACAGAAGCGCGCTCATGACGTCGCGTCCGCATTGTGCGCGCGAAAGAGATCGCGGAACACGGGGAAGATTTCCTGCCGCGTCGAAACCCGGCGCATCGCGGGTCCGACCTCTCCAAGGTTCTCGTAGATTTTCCAGACCGACGACATAGCGGGTTCATGGTCGGGCTCGCCAACTTCGATATAGGCGAAATACTGGCAGATCGGCAGGATCGCGTCGCGCAAGAGCGTGACCGCCTGCATATTGTCGCCGCGCTCGTTGTCGCCGTCGGAGGCCTGCGCCGCATAGATATTCCACGAATCGAGCGGATAGCGTTCAGCGGCGATGCGCGCCATTTCTGCAAGCGCGGTGGAGACGCGCGTTCCGCCTGTTTCGCGACTGTGGAAGAACGTTTCTTCATCCACCTCTTTGGCTTCGTCGGTGTGGCGAATGAACACGACATCCACCTGCTCGTAACGACGATTGAGAAACACATAGAGCAACATGAAGAAGCGTTTGGCGATGTCCTTCATGTGCTCGGTCATCGAGCCCGAAACATCCATCAGACAGAACATGACCGCCTGCGCGACAGGGCGCGGATTGACCTCAAAACGGCGAAAGCGAATGTCAATGGGATCGATATAAGGAATGGCTCCCCTGCGCGCGCGTAAGCCCTCGAGCTGCAAACGCATTGCGGCGCAGGCCTGTTCGTCGCCACGCGCTTGCGCCGCGTCAAGCGCTGCCTCAAGCTCGATGATTTCACTTGAGCGCGGACGATTAAGCGCGGTGCGGCGCGCCAAAGCGTTGCGCATGGTGCGCAGGACCGCAAGATTTGCGGGCGAACCTGTGGAGGAATAGCCAGCACGGCGCACGCCATCGGCTTTCATGGCTGCTAATTTGCGACGCTCAAGGCGCGGCAATTCAAGGTCTTCAAGAAAGAAATCGAGAAATTCAGACGCTGATAACACAATGCTGAATTGATCTTCGCCTTCCCCTTGCCCGGCTAGCGAGCCCCCAGCGCTAGCGCCCCCCGTGGGGCGCGGCAGACGGTCGCCTTCCAGAAACTCCTTGTTGCCAGGCAGAACATGTTGCGCCCTGCCCGCCTGTCCGCGATGAAAATGGGGCTCCTCGATGCCGCTTGCTGGCACAACCACAACGCCGCCGCCGTCGAGCTCGCGAATCCCGCGCTCAACGGAAGCGTGGCGCACCGCTTTACGAACGATGCTGCGCGCACGACGCAAGAAGCGCTGGCGGTTTGGCAGGCTCTTGCCCGCAGGATTGACCCGCTTGTCTATGAGCTGCACGCAGCGCCCTCCTCGCGTCAGGCTGATTGCCGCACGCGCATGTACCATTCCACAAGCCGCCGCACCTGCCGCTCGGTATAGCCGCGCTCAGTCATGCGCGAGACGAAATCGGCGTGTTTCTTTTCGGCCTCATTGTCCTTCTTCGAACCAAAGCTGATGATAGGCAAAAGATCCTCGACCTGACTAAACATCCGCCGCTCAATCACTTCTCGAATTTTCTGATAGCTCGTCCACGGCGGATTGCGGCCCGCGTTGGCCGCGCGCGACCGCAGCGCAAACTTCACCACCTCATTACGGAAATCGCGCGGATTGGCGATGCCCGCGGGCTTTTCCACTTTTGATAATTCCTGATTCAACAATTCGCGATCCAGCATCTGCCCGGTGTCAGGATCTTTGAAATCCTGATCCTCAACCCAGGCGTCCGCGTAATCGACATAACGGTCAAACAGGTTCTGTCCATAATCGTGGTAAGATTCCAGATACGCTTTCTGGATTTCATGGCCGATGAATTCAGCGTAACGCGGCGCCAGATCGCCCTTGATATATTCAAGCAAACGCTTCTCGACATCAGCTGGAAATTGCTCGCGCCTAATGGCCTGCTCCAGCACATACATCAGATGCACAGGGTCGGCGGCAATCTCGACCGCGTCATGATTGAACGTGGCCGCCAGCACTTTGAAGGCAAAGCGCGTCGATACGCCGTCCATGCCCTCGTCCGGCCCCGCGACGTCACGATATTCCTGCAGGCTTCTCGCACGCGGATCGGTCTCGCGCAGGCTCTCGCCATCGTAAACGCGCAGCTTTGAGAAGATGGTCGAGTTCTCATGCGGCTTCAGGCGCGACATCACCGAGAACCGCGCCATCAATTCGAGCGTGGCGGGTGCGCCCGGCGCCTCGGCAAGCTCCGACGTGCGGATCAGCTTTTCATAAATGCGCTGCTCTTCGGTGGAGCGCAGGCAATAGGGCACCTTGATGAGATAGATGCGATCAATAAAAGCTTCGTTGTTTTTATTAGCTTTGAAACTCTGCCACTCAGCCTCATTGGAATGGGCGAGGATCACGCCCGAAAACGGGATCGAGCCTATATTTTCAGTTCCAATATAATTGCCTTCTTGCGTCGCTGTCAGCAACGGATGCAACATCTTGATCGGCGCCTTGAACATCTCGACAAATTCAAGAATGCCCTGATTGGCGCGGTTTAAGCCGCCCGAATAGGAATAGGCGTCGGGATCGTTCTGCGCCAGCGATTCAAGTTTGCGAATATCCACCTTGCCGACAAGCGAGGAAATATCCTGATTATTTTCATCGCCCGGCTCGGTCTTTGCGACTGCAATCTGACGCAGCCTTGAGGGCGACAATTTAACGACGCTAAACTTCGACAGATCGCCTTTGAATTCATCGAGCCGCTTCAGGCACCACGGACTCATCAAGCCGCTCAAACGCCGACGCGGAACGCCATATTGGCTTTCAATTTCATCGCCCTGGATCAGCGGATCAAACAGACACAGCGGGCTTTCAAACACCGGGCTGATCTGATCCCCGGCTTTCAGCACATAGATCGGCTTGACCTCCATCAGCGCCTTGAGCCGCTCTGCCAGCGAAGACTTGCCGCCGCCAACCGGCCCCAGCAGATAGAGGATCTGCTTGCGCTCTTCGAGCCCCTGCGCGGCATGCCGGAAAAACGAGACGATGCGCTCGACCGTTTCCTCCATGCCGTAGAATTCGGAAAAAGCCGGATACGAGCGAATGGTGCGGTTCATGAAAATCCGCCCGAGACGCGGATCTTTGGCAGTGTCGATCACGACAGGCTCACCGATCGCCGAGAGAAGTCTCTCATGGGCTCCGGAATAGCAATCGGGATCGACGCGGCACTCTTCGAAATATTCCATCAACGACATTTCCGACGTCTTGCGGCGGTCGTAATCGTTGGAATAGCGGGTGAGGAGATCGGAGGCCGGCGTCATGATTCCCCTTTCACGTTGCACGGGAGAGCAAACGAAAAGCGCAAGCTTGCTAGGCTCTGGTCAGAACGCGACAGAAACTCCAAAGTTTCTCCCATCCGCGCAAAACGTCGCGGGGCGTCGTACGTTCAGCAAACAAACTGGAATCTGGAGGTCCGGACTGCACGGGGGAGCCACAGCGAACGCGCGACGTATCGCCGGGTATCAGGAAATTGCGCCCAGAAGTCGCTCGCCAAAAGGCGTACGCGACAAAACGTACAGGCCAACCGCGATCACGACGATCGCAAATACGTTATCCAGAGCGCCGGCGCGCACCGAAAGCTTTGCGGCAGCCTTAGCGCCAAGCAAGCCGCCCAAAGCGCCGCCCGCAACGAACAGCATCGCGACCGGCCAGTCGACGAGCCCCGACACCGCATAATTGGCCGCAGTGGCCGCGCCAAAGCCGGCAACTGCAATAAGCGACGTGCCAACCGCAAACAGCGTCGGCATTCCGCTCGCCCAGATCAGCCCCGGCACAATCAGAAATCCGCCACCGATGCCAAAAAAGCCCGACAAACTGCCCGCGCCAAACCCGACAACGCCAATGGGCACCGCATTGGCGCGCGACAAACGCGCCGCAGGCTTGCCCAAATGCGCCTTGCGCGCGAGCGTCAGCGCGCCAATCGCGATCATCAGACCGGCGAACGCAGCAATCAGCGCCTGGCCGTCAATCGCCTTGCCCAGACTCGAACCGCCAGAGGCGCCGAGAATACCCGCGCCCGCAAACAGCAATCCGCATGGCCATTTTACATTGCCCCTGCGCGCATGCGTGACGAGATTAGCCAAAGCGTTCAGCGCCACCGCCACCGCGCTCGTGCCAATCGCCACGTGCGGGCTGGCGACCCCAACGACGTAAAGCAGCAGCGGCGTCGCCAGGATCGAGCCGCCACCGCCCACCATTCCCAGGCTGAAGCCGACGAGGGACCCGGCTGCGAGACTGAGCGCAGCTTGAATAGCGCTGATGTCCAGCGCCAAAAACTCGAGGCCAACGCCCATTCTCAGCTCTCCTTCAGGGCTTCACGCTGCTTTCGCCGCACGGTTCCACGGCGCCAGCATCAGCACGCGCGCCAGACCACAGAACCCGGTCACGCCGGCAAAGATCAATCCGGCGCCAACGAAAAGCGGAACCGCGAAGAACCAGGGCGAGACGAGCAGGCCAAGCAGCGTGCCCAGCAGCCCAAACGACCCGGCGCCGATCTGCACTTGCCGCGACAATTCCATCGGCTGGCTGCGATCCACCACGACCGGAACGCCCACCCGCTTCAAGGCGTCCAGCCCGCCCTCAACGATGTAGGCCTCACAGCCCTCGCCCAGCTTGGCGGACAATTGCGCCGCATTGGCCGACGTGCGCGCGCCGCTGCGGCAGTGAAACAGGATAGGCTGTCCCGCTTCAACGCTCAGCTCGGTCTGGTTCAGCTTCGAGAGCGGCAAATGCCGCGCAGCGGGCAAATGCTCGCGCGCACGCTCCTCGCTTTCGCGAACATCGACGAGAACGGCACCCTGCTCGATGAGACTCTTTGCGCGTTCGGGGCTTATCTTTGTCAGCGTGTTTGTCATCGGATGGACCTCTTGTGTGAGCCGAAATGAATTAGATATTGCTAATTTAGATTATTCCGCCATATTTGCAATACCTGTCCGCAGAAAAAGCGCGGCGTCTATCAAAAGCAAAGGAGCTGGCCATGTCGGGGATTTCGGGATCAAGCCTTTCAAGTCAAATGCAAATCCAGGCGTTTTTCGACGAACCTACGAACACGGTGAGCTATCTGATCTCGGACCTGGCGACGAAGAGGGCTGCCATCATCGACCCCGTGCTCGATTATGATCACAATTCGGGGACTGTCGACACCCGCTCGGTCGAAGCCGCGCTGAAGGCAGCAGAGGAAAAGGGCCTGCAAATTGTCTGGGCTCTGGAGACACATGCCCACGCCGATCACCTTTCGGCAGCACCCTTCATCAAAGCCCGCACCGGCGCCAAAATAGGCATCGGCGAGCACATCAAGGACGTACAGCGCATCTTCCGTCCCATCTTCAACGCACAGGACCTGAAGACGGACGGCAGCGATTTCGATCATCTTTTCAAGGATGGCGAGCGCTTCCAAATCGGCTCGCTGGAGGCGGAGGTTCTCTATACGCCCGGCCATACACCCGCCGACATAGCCTACAAGATCAACGATGCTGTCTTCGTCGGCGATACTTTGTTCATGCCCGATTACGGCACTGCACGCGCAGACTTCCCCGGCGGCGACGCCCACCAGCTCTTTCGATCTATCAAAAAGCTGATGGATTTGCCGCCCGCAACGCGCCTTTTCATGTGCCATGATTACAAGGCACCGGGTCGCGATACCTATAAATGGGAAACGACTGTCGCCGAACAACGCAGCGCAAACGTGCACGCGCGCGAAGGCATAAGTGAAGACGAATTTGTCGCCATGCGCGCAGCCCGCGATGAGACGCTGGCTGCACCCAGACTCCTGCTGCCGTCCATTCAGGTGAACATTCGCGCTGGCAAATTCCCGCCAGCCGAAGCTAACGGCGTGCGCTACCTCACAATCCCGGTGCGTCTCAAGCCGGGCGTCGAGGGTTTGAGCTGAGCTTTGCGGCAATTTCCTCGTTCATCGCGTAAATGTCGCCGGAATTAGCGTCCGGCGGCAGCGCGGCGAGCCAGTCCAGCAGCGTACCTTCGCCCACCGGTGCGTCAAACGCGAAAACATGCGTCTCGCCGATCACCGCCTGATACGATTTGAAGCCCAAGGCTGCGCAAAGCTTCACGCCCTGAGCTGCGACATCGCGCTGAATGGTGGTGAATTCAAATGAGAGCGAGGGCGGTGCCTTCGACAAGCCTGCAAGCACGTCGGTCTCGAACCCCTCGACGTCAATTTTTATGAAAGACGGCGAACCATAGTCGCGCATCAGAGCATCAAGGCTGGTCAGCGGGCTCTCGATAGTGCGGTCCCATTTCTGCCCTTCCCAGCCGACCGAACCCGCAGCGGCGTCGATAAACGCGGGCGAGGCGGTGGAGACGATGGGATTGGCCGAATTTACCTGCAATTGTATCGTGCCCTCGCTGCGCCCGCACGCTGCGCGGACGATTTTAGCGCGTGGTCGCCAGCCATAGAGCACCCGCAAAAATCCTGCTGCCGCCGGTTGCGGCTCCACTGCGACCACGCGGGCCCCAAGACGCAGGAAGCTTGCGGTGCGGTGCCCGATATGGGCGCCAACGTCGAACACAAAATCCCCGGGCTTTACGAACAAGCGATAAAGCTCGTCCATCCGCCGGTCGTGCCCGGGATTGCTGTGATAAATGCGCCATGAGCGCAAAAGCGCACGCAAATCATTGAGAAGCATCTTAGCACGACCACATGAGAGGAGAGATAGGCCAACAAAAAACCCGCCTCCGGAAAACCGGAGACGGGTTTGTTATAGCGACAAGCTCAAAACCTTCCAGTCAGAGCTTTCATAAAGAGGCTGTATCCGTATTTTGCAGGCCTGGCGACGACCTACTCTCCCAGGTCTTGAGACATAGTACCATTGGCGCTGGAGCGTTTGACGGCCGAGTTCGGGATGGGATCGGGTCTGGGCGCTCCGCCTAAGCCACCAGGCCGGCGA
>CAMCUC010000042.1 GCA_945878875.1 Rhizobium sp. Q54 | reverse complement strand
ACGCGTATCGACGAAGGTAAACTTGCCACTTGATCTAAAGTTGACGATGACTAATGTAAATATGAGTTATAATTCGAATCTATAAACACTAACGGCGGTGCTTTGGTTGTTTGAAACACTAGACACAAGCGTTACTTTGATCGCCCATACGCCTGAAGATTTTTTTCAGGCCCATAAAACGCGCCACCCGGGCGCCTACAATTTTGAGCCGCGCGCCAACCGGCGTAACGATTGGACGGCTGTCGCACACGTCATGAACATGAGCGACGCGCGGATGGTCGCCGCCAGCTTTTCGGGCTATTCCGTCTCCAATGCGGGAGATGCGTTTTGCAGAATTTTCATTCCTCTCAAAAAGCCGATGGTTCTTCAGTCCGGCCGCATCAAAAGCACCGTAAGCCCCAGCATGGCGGTCATAGCGCCGATGGATGGATTTCGCAGCAGCTATATGGACGACAGCGCGGGCCTGTTCTTCAACTCCAAGCGCACATCGCTGGCTGAAGCGCTCGAAACTGTGGGATGCGAGCTTGGGCTCGAAGCACTTTGGGGCGAGCGCGCGCAAAACCCGCTCCCGCGGCTTGGCGATTTTCGCGTGCAATGGTCGCACTCCATGCGCGCGCTTGGCGCCGGGCCCGCTCTTAAATCAGCGCAATATCTCGCCACCCATCAGGAATTGCTGCTGCTGCGGCTGGCGGCCTGCCTTGCAGGGCCTGCGCCGTCTTTGCGATCCGCGCCCTCTCATGCGCTGCATTTGAGCCGCGCCATCGACTATGTGCGCGCGCATTACGAGAACGATCTGCGCCTCGTCGAGGTCGCAAAAGCAGCCGGGTGCGGCGTGCGAACTTTGCAAGTGCTGTTTCAGGCCGAGATGATGTGTTCGCTAACGGGATACATCATCCGGACTCGCCTAAAGGCGGCGCATGAGCGCCTGACGAAGCCAAATCCCGGCGACAACGTAACGTCAATCGCGATGGATTGCGGATTCAGCCATCTGGGCGAATTTTCACAGACCTATTTCCGCACGTTCGCGGAGCGGCCTTCGGAGACGCTGGCTCAGGCGATGAGAGGCAGGCGGTAGGCAGTAGAAGAACCCCTTATCCGACGTTTGCTGACGCAAACGACACCTTCTCCCGCCTGCGGGAGAGGGAAGTAGCCACTACCTTTCCTTCGCCCCTTGCGGCAGAAGGTGTCGCGCAAAGCGCGACCGATGAGGGGTATACTTCACTACTCGCTTCTCGCACTCTATTTTCCGCCAACCAGCTCGCTCCACGCCTGTTTGATCTGGCTGGAATCGCCGTCTTCCAGAACGTCCTGCAAACGCTGGAAATGCGGATTGGCGAGGAGATCGCGAACGGCGGAGGTGGCGCTGCGCTTGGGGGAGTAAAGACCCATGTCCGCATCGCCGGAAGCGGGGCTCAACATGGATTGCACGCTTGAAATCAGCGCAAGCTCTTCAAGCATTTTCTGCATCGCCTTGCGGGCGGCATCCGCGTCACCATCCTGAACGGCGGAGGCAAATTGCGACGCGGCGCCGGCGCTGCCCGAAGCTTTTGCCCCGGCGCTGGCTGACGCCGCCAGCGGCCTTGTCGTTACGGGCTGAGACAGCGCAGGAAAGTCTGCTGCAGCGTCTGACGCCTTGACCTCAGCCGGGTTATTCAACGAGCGTCGACCTTGGTCGGCATTGACGCCGTAGGCGCTGGACAGACCAGTAAAGTTCACCGCCACAACCAAAATCCCTTACTAAACGCAAAACACGCGAGCGACGCCGCACCGGAGCTGCAGAGCTGACCGACGCAAGCACACTCACCGCCTCGCTTTGGGTTGTCCAATTCTTAATACAAACTTAAAGCCATAATCTGTGGACGGCTGTGGGAAAGTATCTATTAGCTCCTGTCCATAATAGATAAGTCCAAGATACTTCTGGCACAGGATTATCTGAGAGCCTTGTATTCGGACAGCATGTTTTTGAGCGCGAGCGTGTATTTGCACATTAACTTGATGCCGCTGGCGGTGACGACGACGTTCTTCACGCGCTGATCGGAGGGCTCGGTCTCGACCGCAACGAAGTTCAGCTCCTGAAGGTCGCGCAGATGCTTTCTGATGCTGACTTCAGTCGCCGCCATATCTTTGTAAAGGGAGGATACGCTAGCGCTGCCGCCCTTGGCGGTCAGGTAGACGATGATCTCGAACGAGGTTTGAGCGGACGTCTTGAAATAGAGCCGCTCCAATGACGCAATCGACAATCGCAGCCGCGCCTGCCTGTGAACCAGCGTGTCAGCCCCCTTCGGCTCCTGCCCCCTCGTCATCATTAGCCCTTTGGTTCATCCATTCGCACAAGCGGAAACTTGGCGCACAGGCGAGGGAAAATAAAACCAAAAGGTTTATGGCGATCTGTGGCGGGGCTTCGAGACAAGACCATTGCAAATCAATGCTCTGTGAAGAAGAAAGCAGAATTGAATAAAGAAAGCAGAATTACCGAAAAATGTTTTGGGTTTCGGCGCACAACCTGCAAAAGCGACTTAAAAGGCTGATGGTGCTGCGAGACAGGATTGAACTGTCGACCTCTCCATTACCAATGGAGTGCTCTACCACTGAGCTACCGCAGCAATTGCGCCGCAAAGCGCATGGCTTGCGAGCGACGAAGCGGCTTGTGCCACAGGCTCCGGCGGCATGCAAGGGGTAGGGGGGAATAGCGAATAGCGAGCAGAACGCCCGGATGACGCGCACGTTGCTGCGACGCCGACGAATCCCTAAAAGGGGCCAGCTTTCTAATGCCTACTTCCTACTCGCTACTCGCTACTCGCTTCTCGCCCCGGTGCCTCATGAACGGATCCGACCCAGAAACAAGCGCCCACGCCCCCGGCAGCACAGAGGCGGCGCGGGTGGTGCGGGCCGAGCGGCTGGCTGCGGCCTTGCGTGAAAACCTGAAACGGCGCAAATCGCGCCTGCGCGGGCGGCGCGAGGGTGCGGCTGACCAAAACATTGCGGACACGGGCCCTGTTAAGGTGCCCTGATAACTTTAACATGAACTTTTACCGAACGGGCGCAAAGCGCCGGAGTGACATATATGGACCGCATCCGCATTACCGGCGGCCAGAAGCTTTCTGGAATCATTCCCATTTCAGGCGCCAAAAACGCCGCTTTGCCCTTGATGATCGCCTCGCTTTTGACGCCCGAAACGCTGACGCTGGAGAACATGCCGCGCCTGGCGGACGTGCGCCAACTCAACCGCATCCTCAGCAACCATGGCGTTGACCATGCGGTGGACGGCAAGCGTCCCGGCGACGCCCCGCACACCGGCGAGACGGTGCATTTTTCCGCCCGCAACATCGTGGACACGACCGCGCCCTATGAGCTGGTGTCGAAAATGCGCGCCAGCTTCTGGGTGCTGGCGCCGCTTCTGGCCCGCATGGGGGAGGCGAAGGTTTCGCTGCCCGGCGGCTGCGCCATTGGTACGCGCCCTGTGGATTTTCTGCTGATGGCGCTGGAGCGCCTGGGCGCACAGATCAAAATCGAGAACGGCTACGTTATCGCCAGCGCCGCCAAGGGGCTGGTCGGCGGCGTGATCGACTTCCCCAAGATCACGGTGGGCGGCACGCATACGGCGCTGATGGCCGCTGTTATGGCGCGCGGCGATACAATGATTCTGAATGCCGCCTGCGAGCCTGAAGTGGTAGATCTCGCCAATTGCCTGATAGCCATGGGCGCCCGCATTCGCGGCGCCGGCACGCCGGTGATCGAGGTTGAGGGCGTGACCTCCCTGCACGGCGCCCGCCACGCCGTCCTGCCGGACCGGATCGAGACGGGCACCTATGCGATGGCGGTGGCCATGACTGGCGGCGACGTGCTGTTGGAGGGCGCCCGCGCCGATTTGCTTGGATCCGCGCTCGAAATGATCGCCGAATCAGGCTCGGACATCTCAATCGAGGATAATGGCGTGCGCATTCGCAGCCATGGCGGCGACATCGAGCCGGTGGACGTGAGCACGGACCCCTTCCCCGGCTTCCCGACCGACCTTCAGGCGCAATTCATGGCGCTGATGACGCGGGCCAACGGCGTGTCGCACATTACCGAGACCATTTTCGAAAACCGGTTCATGCACGTGCAGGAGCTGGCCCGGCTTGGCGCCAAAATCCGGCTCGACGGCGACACTGCGATTATTGAGGGCCAGCCTCAACTGACAGGCGCGCCCGTGATGGCGACCGATCTGCGCGCCTCGGTGTCGCTGGTCATCGCAGGCCTTGCGGCCAAGGGCGACACGACCGTGCATCGCGTCTACCATCTGGATCGCGGCTTTGAGCGGCTGGAGGAGAAGCTGGGCGCCTGCGGAGCCCAGATCGAGCGCGTGTCCGATCCCGGCTAAAGACGCCGCGCTCGCAATTGTGCGGGCGCGATCCTACATGTCAGCAATGGCGCCGGGCGGTGGGGCGGGCGCTGATTCATTTGCCTGGCTGCGCTCCGGCAGGCTATTGCGTGCGACAGGATCAGCTCATGTCAGATATTTCAAACACGCCAGAGAAGCCCCAAATTGCGTCCGCGCAATGCGCCGATGCGCAGCTTTTGCGCCTGCTGGCGGTCGATCAGGAAGATCTCGAGATCTTGTCGGCCCATATGCAGGATGCTCTGGTGCGCGTCGGCGATATAGCCTTCGTGCCTGGCGCCCATCGCTTTGCGTTGCTGGCGGCCCGCTTTGACTGGTGCGCCTGCATGGAGGCGGGACGCTGCGAGCGCGCCCGCACCGGGCTGCATTTTGATTACGTCAAGCACGTCTCGCGCTCGGGTTTCGAACAGCACGACCCTGAGGTGCTGCTCAACGTGCTGAGCATCGCCTTTGAGGAGAAAGACGCCCCGGCGGGAATCGTGGTGATAAATTTCTCCGCTGGCGCTGCGCTGCGGCTTGAGGTCGAATGCCTTGAGGCGCATATGCGCGATCTGGGCGATAGATGGCAGGCCAAAGCCACGCCAGCCCATCCGGTTGAAGACCAGCAAGCTGGATAATGTCGGGCGAAGCCGCCCCTGTGGAGTCAATTATGCCCCTGCGCCTGAACACGCGTGACGCCGGTTTCGAATCTGCCTTCACGGCTTTCCTGTCGATGAAACGCGAAGTCTCGCAGGACGTGGACGATATCGTGCGCGACATCATTGGCCAGGTGATTGCGCGCGGCGACGAGGCGCTTGTCGAACTCTCCGCCAGGTTCGACCGTATCGATCTGTCCAAGATCAGCATGCGCGTGAGCGATGAGGAACTCGACGCGGCGCAAGCGCTTTGCGACACCAAAGCGCTGGAGGCGTTGCGTTTTGCGCACGCGCGCATCAAGCGTTTCCACGAAGAGCAGCGCCCGCAGGACAAGCGCTTTACCGATCATCTGGGCGTTGATTTGGGATGGCGCTGGAGCGCGCTGGAATCGGTGGGCCTTTACGTGCCCGGCGGCACCGCGAGCTATCCATCTTCCGTGTTGATGAACGCCGTGCCCGCAAAAGTGGCGGGCGTTGACCGCATCGTCATGGTGGCGCCGGCGCCGGACGGGCGCATCAATCCGCTGGTGCTGGCCGCAGCCAAAATCGCGGGCGTTGACGAGGTCTATCGCATCGGCGGCGCTCAGGCCGTGGCGGCGCTGGCTTACGGCACCAAATCCATCGCGCCGGTGGCCAAGATCGTCGGCCCCGGCAACGCTTTCGTGGCCGCAGCCAAACGCCGCGTATTTGGAACCGTCGGCATCGACATGATCGCCGGACCCTCTGAAGTTCTGGTGATGGCCGATGCTTCAGCCAACCCGGACTGGATCGCCGCAGACCTTCTGGCGCAGGCCGAACATGACGCAGCCGCGCAATCCATTTTGCTGACCGACGATTCCACGCTCGCCGATTCCGTGGTCGCATCGCTGGAGCGCCAGCTCGCAAGTCTGCCGCGCAAGGAGATCGCAGGCGCAAGCTGGCGCGATTTTGGCTGCGTGATCGTGTGCGACAAGCTCGGCGATTCTATTCCGCTTGTGAACCGCATGGCGCCCGAACATCTGGAGATCATGAGCGAGGACGCAGACGCGCTCGCGGACAAGGTGCGCAACGCAGGCGCTATTTTCATCGGCGGCCACACGCCAGAAGCTATTGGCGATTACGTCGGCGGCTCCAACCATGTGTTGCCCACCGCCCGCTCGGCGCGCTTCTCGTCCGGCCTTGGCGTGCTCGATTTCATGAAGCGCACCTCGATCCTGAAATGCACGCCAGAAGCCCTGCGCGCATTGGGGCCAGCGGCGATTGCGCTGGGCGAGGCTGAAAGCCTCACCGCCCATGCGCGCTCCGTCTCCATCCGTCTCAATTTAGGCTGACGCGATGCAGGGTGGAGAAGCTGGCGGCGGATTGCCGGAAGGCGCTGAAGATGAGAGCGCCGATCCGCGCCGCAAGCTGATCTCCATCGTGCTGGACGAAGCCTCCATCGGGCGCGGCAATGCCGATCAGGAGCATGAACGGCTGATCGCGATCTATGATCTGGTTGAATGCAATTGCTTTGCGCTGCCCAATCATTCGGGCGGGCCTTATGGCCTGCATCTGGCGATGGAGGAAAAAAAGCTCGCTTTCGACATTCGCGGCGCAGATGGCGAGCCGGTGGTCAAGCACATCCTGTCGCTGTCGCCGTTTCGTCGGCTGCTGAAGGATTATTTCATGGTCTGCGAAAGCTATTACGCAGCCATCCGCACCGCCACGCCAAGCCAGATCGAGGCCATCGACATGGGTCGGCGCGGCTTGCACGATGAGGGCGCGGCTTTGCTGGCCGAGCGTCTCGACGGCAAAATCGAGTGCGATTTTGACACGGCACGGCGCCTGTTCACGCTGATTACGGCCCTGCACTGGAAGGGCTGAAACATGCAGACCAGCGGGGGGGCGCGGTGAGCGACGATGCGGCCAGGAGGCCGCAATCGGTTTTGTTCGCCTGCACCTTCAATTGCGTTCGCTCACCAATGGCCGAGGGCATAGCCCGGCACTTGTTCGGGGCTGAGATTTTTATCGCCTCCGCTGGCGTCAAAACCGGTGAGACCGATCCCTTCGCCATCGCCGTGATGGACGAGATCGGCATCGACATTGCAAAGCACAAGCCGCATTCGTTCGCTGACCTTGAGGACGACGGGTTCGACCTGATCGTCAGCCTGTCGCCGGAAGCCCATCACACTGCGCTGGAATACACCCGCACCATGGCGGTTAACGTAGTTTATTGGCCCACCATCGATCCAACCGCCGTGCAGGGCTCGCGCGAGCAAATGCTCGACGCCTATCGCGGCGTGCGCGACGGCCTGCAAAAGCGCATCAAAGAGGCGCTGGGCTGGCGCCCGATGATGCCGCGCAAGGAAGAATAGGCGCATTCCCCTCAAGGCCCCGCCGCGCTAGACATGAGCCATGACAGACGCACCTTTGCGCAAAGCCATACTGCACACAGACGGCCTGCCCCGCTGCCCTTGGCCGGGACACGACCCGCTTTACGTCGCCTATCACGATGAGGAATGGGGCGTGCCGGAGCGCTGTTCGCAGGCGCTTTTTGAAAAGCTCATTCTGGACGGCTTTCAGGCTGGCCTGTCGTGGATCACGATCCTGCGCAAGCGCGAGGCGTTTCGCAAAGCGTTTGATAATTTTGAGCCCGAGCGCATCGCGCGCTACAGCCCGGCAAAGGTCGAGGAGCTGATGGGCGATGCAGGCATCGTGCGCAATCGCGCCAAGATCGTGGGCGCTATCGTTTCCGCGCAAAAGTGGATCGAGATTGAGGGCGCACAGGGGTTTTCAAATTATCTTTGGGATTTCGTGGACGGTGCCCCGGTGCAAAACAGCCTGCTGCACATGGGGCAAATGCCCACGGAAACGGAGATGTCGCGGCGACTGTCGAAAGATTTGAAGGCGCGCGGATTCAAGTTCTGCGGCCCCACCATCGTCTACGCCTTCGCGCAGGCTGTCGGCATGGTCAACGATCATCTTGTCGATTGCAGCCGGCATCAGGCCTGCGCAAACCTTGCGTGCATAACACCCGGACAAAATCGCTAATGGCTCCTCGCAAAAACACAGCTCCGCGCGCCTTTCAGCGCATGTTGTCAGGCCGCAGGCTTGATCTGCTCGACCCCTCGCCGCTCGACATCGAGATCGAGGACATCGCCCATGGGCTGGCGCGCGTAGCGCGCTGGAACGGGCAGACGCAGGGGCCGCATATCTTTTCCGTCGCGCAGCATTCCGTGCTGGTGGAGCGCATTGTGGCCGCCATCGATCCCGGCCTGCCCGCACGCTGGCGGCTGATCGCGCTTTTGCACGATGCGCCCGAATATGTGATCGGCGACATGATTTCGCCGTTCAAGGCGGTGATCGGCGAATCCTACAAAACCGTTGAGGCGCGGCTGCAATCGGCGATTCATCTGCGCTTCTCGCTGCCCTCGATCACCCCCGCCTCGCTGGCGCGCATCGTCAAGCAGGCTGATAAAGGCGCCGCCTATATCGAGGCCGTGCGCGTAGCGGGCTTTGACGTTGACGAGGCGGACCAATTCTTTGGACGGCCCAAAATCGGCATGCGCAACATCGAGGCGCTGGTTGCGCCGATGGATTCAGCCCACGCGGAAGATTTGTTCCTGCAGCGTTTTCGGGAATTGCAGGACGAGATGGAAGCGCCAGTCTTATGAGGCACCCATGTCGCGCATAGAAGTCTGCGCCCTGTCCCGCATTGACGAGGTCGCCAGTTCTACGGGCGCGCGCTTCATGGTGACGCTGATTAACGATTCATCCATGGTGCAGCGCCCGGAAAGCATCGCGCCGGAGCGACATCTGAAGCTCTCCATGTCCGACATCACCGCCCCGCTGGAGGGCCATGTGTTGCCCGAAGAAAGCCACGTCACGCAATTCCTCGCTTTCGTGCGCGCCTGGGATCGCGCGCAGCCGCTTTTGATCCATTGCTATGCAGGCGTCAGCCGCTCAACGGCGGGCGCCTATATCGCGGCTTGCGCGCTACAACCCGAAGCCTGCGAACAGGAGCTTGCGCAATCTATCCGTGCGCTCTCGCCAACAGCAACGCCCAACGCCCGGCTGGTGGCGGTGGCCGATGATTTGCTGGGACGCCAGGGGCGCATGAGCGCGGCGATCGCCGCCATCGGGCGCGGGGCTGATTGTTTTGAGGGCGTACCCTTCGCGCTCGCGCTAGACTGAGCGAATGGATCAGCAAGAGAATCGCGCCCGCGCACCCACCATGCCCGTCGAGGTCAACCTCACGGCGGCCATTGTCGCTGTGGCCGACGACGAGCCGATGATCCTTGTGGCAGGCGCAGATTCGGCAGGTCAGGCCGCTTTGCCCTCCGGCCCGTTCGATCCGCTGGCCCATCGCACGTTTGAAATGGGCCTGCGCGCGTGGGTTAACGAGCAGGCCGACGTGCGGCTTGGCTATGTCGAGCAGCTCTACACGTTTGGCGACCGTGGCCGCCAGGCGCAGGCCGACGACCGCGACCCGCATGTGGTCTCCGTGGGCTATCTCGCGCTGACCCAGCTTGGCGGCGACGAAAGCGGGCTGGACATCACGCAATTCCGGCGCTGGTATTCGTTCTTCCCATGGGAGGACCGGCGCGCGAAAAAGCCTGCGATGATCGAGGCGAAAATTTTGCCCGCGCTCGCCAAATGGTCGGCGCGCGATCCCGATACCCCCAATTCCTACGGCCTGACGCGCACCGAGCGGGTACGGATTTTGTTTGGAGACGCGCCCTTTGCCGAGGAAAGCGTGCTGGACCGTTTTCAATTGCTCTATGAGGCCGGGCTTGTAGAGGAAGCCCGCCGCGACGGGCGCGCCAGTCCGCTGATTGGCGAAGTTGGCCCGCTGGGCGAGCCCATGCGCCACGACCATCGCCGCATACTGGCCACCGCCATGGGCCGCCTGCGCGCGAAGATGAAATATCGCCCGGTGATATTCGAGATGATGCCGCAGGCGTTCACCCTGACTGCGCTTCAGCACACAGCCGAAGCCATCAGCGGCCGGCGCCTGCACAAGCAAAATTTCCGGCGTTTTGTCGAAAACTCCGCCGTGGTGGAGCCCACGGGCGAATTCTCCAACCGCACGGGAGGGCGCCCCGCCGCCCTGTTCCGATTCCGCCGCGACGTGCTGCAAGAGCGGCCCGCGCCGGGACTGCGGGTTGGGCGGGGGTAGGGCGGGCCATCTGGACCGCGCGCGGTCCAAAACGCGATCAATGCGCCAGCCCCCCGGCTCACCCCATCCTTTACTCGCAGGCCTCAATCGCGTAGATCGTTCGCGCAATGAACCCGGCCGGCGCCGTCAGGATTGCCGCCGGGTTTTTTGTGTCAGTTTTCCTGCGACGGGCCAAAGCGCCCCAATAGAGCGAAAATATCATGGCCAACGTGGTGGTTGTCGGCGCCCAATGGGGCGACGAGGGCAAGGGAAAGATCGTTGACTGGCTCTCAATAGAGGCCGATGTCGTCGTGCGCTTCCAGGGCGGGCACAACGCCGGCCATACGCTTGTCATCGACGGCGTGACCTACAAGCTCTCGCTGCTGCCCTCAGGGATCGTGCGGCCGGGCAAGCTGTCGGTGATCGGCAACGGCGTCGTCGTCGATCCGCACCATTTGGTGAAAGAGATCGCAGCCCTGCGCGCCAAGGGCGTGACGGTCAACCGCCACAATCTGCGGGTGGCCGAAAACGCGCCGCTGATTCTCTCGATCCACCGCGAGCTTGACGCTTTGCGCGAAAATTCCGCCGCTGCGGGCGCCAAAATCGGCACCACGATGCGCGGCATCGGCCCCGCTTACGAGGACAAGGTTGGCCGCCGCGCCATCCGCGTGATGGATCTGGCGGAACTGGCCACGCTCGACGCCAAGATTGATCGTCTGCTCACCCATCACAACGCTTTGCGTCGCGGCTTTGGCATCGCGGAGATCACGCGCGAGGCGATCCGTGACGAATTGGCTCCGGTTGCGGAGGAAGTGCTGTTCTACATGGACCGCACCTGGTCGCTGCTGGAAGATTTGCGCCGCGACGGCAAGCGTATTTTGTTTGAGGGCGCGCAAGGCGCGTTGCTCGACATCGACCACGGCACCTATCCGTTCGTCACCTCGTCCAACACTGTGGCGGCCAATGCGGCCACCGGCTCAGGCCTTGGCCCCAAGGCCGTGCAATATGTGCTGGGCATCGCCAAGGCCTACACCACGCGCGTCGGAGAAGGCCCGTTCCCTGCGGAACTGAAGGACGCTACGGGGCAATTGCTGGGCGAGCGCGGCCATGAATTTGGCACCGTGACGGGACGCGCGCGCCGCTGCGGCTGGTTTGACGCGGTGCTGGTGCGCCAGACCGTGAAAACGTCCGGCATCGACGGGATCGCGTTCACCAAGCTCGACGTGCTCGACGAGTTCGACGAGTTGAAAGTATGCGTCGCCTACAAGCTCGACGGCGAGATCATTGATTATCTGCCCGCCTCGCAGGCGGCTCAGGCGCGGGTCGAGCCTGTCTACGAGACGATTGAGGGCTGGAAGGAAACCACGCGCGGCGCCCGCTCGTGGGCTGACCTTCCGGCAGCTGCGATCAAATATGTGCGTCGCGTTGAAGAATTAATTGGAGCGCCGGTGGCGCTGCTGTCGACAAGCCCCGAAAGATCAGACACGATCCTCGTGCATAATCCCTTCAGGGATTAGTCCGGAGTTTTGAAGACAGGAAACTGAAAGCACCGATGGCTAACTATTTTCCGCTTCTGTCGCGGGCCGTTTCTGCGCTGCCTGAGTCCTCGCCGGAAACCCGGCGCGCGGTTTATGATCGCGCGCGCAACGCGTTGCTCGGCCAATTGCGCACCATCCAGCCGCCGATGGAGGAAGCCGCGATCGCCGCCCAGAGCGATGCTCTTGACGAGGCGATAGCCCGGATTGAGCGCGAAGCGGCGCCGGTTCCAGAATCAGCGCCCCTCGCAGGCGAGCCCGAGCGGACCGCCGCCTCGGCTCCAGAGGCGCCAAAGCCTTCGCCACAGCAAACGCCTGCGCCCGCAAGAGCTGATCTTCCCCCCGCCCGCACGCCGCTGCGACCGCTGCCGCCCATGGTTCCGGGCATGGTTGCAGATATGACTCAGGGCACGCCTCCGAGCACGCAGCCGGGCTTGCCCCCACGCATGCCTTCAAGCTTACCTTCAAACCTGCCCGCAAGTTTGCCGCCTGCCCGGCCCGGCTCCCAATCGCCGAACGAAGCGCCCAAAGCCGCAACGGCATCGCCTGCGCCGGCTGTCGAACAGCGCTTCTCCGCCGTCGAGAACGCAGACCGGGACAATAGCCTGTACGCAGGCCGGGACACAGATTTAGACGCAGATTTGGCGCCCGCCGTTGCGATCCGCGCGCCCGGCCTTCGCCCTGATCCCGCCGCCGCCGTTCGCGACAGCGGCCGCCCCGCCGCGCCCGGAGCGCCCCAAGCGAACGGCCTCGACCGTCGCCTTGTCTGGGTTGCGCTTGCGCTGCTGATTTGCGCAGGCGTCGGTGGGCTGGCCTGGAGCCTGCGTGTGCCGGCGGAGGATTTTTCACTGGCCCGCCCCCAGACGAGCGATCGCGAATCGACCAAGATCGGCCAGCGGGCGGGAGGAGCCGAGGCGCCTGCTCCCAATCGGCAAGCTGCGCAACCGGCAGCCCAGCCGCCAGCGACGACGGCGCCCTCCAGCCGCGCCGAACCGGCGCAGCGTCCCGCTCAACCCGAACAAGCGGCGCCGCCCGTTTCGCAGCGCGCCGCGCTTCTGGTTCAGGCTGCAGTCAACGACCAGCAGAACATCACGACCCACGTCGGATCCACCTTGTGGCGGCTTGTCCCGAGCCAGCGTTCGGGCGCCGAGGGCCAGCCAGCCATTCGCGCCGACGTCAACCTGCCCGAAATTCGTATGCGGCTAACGCTGACGATCGAGAAGAACACCGATTCGACCCTGCGCGCCTCGCACACGATGACAATGCGCTTCGCCCTCGAGCCCGGCGGCGATTTTCCCACAGTGGCGGAACTGGGCGCGCCGCAGATGCGCAACGAAAACACGCCTGCCGTTGACCCGCTGGCCGGTGTTCAGGCGAAGATTACGGAAAATATCTTTATCATCGCCCTCACCGGCGAGCCCGCCTTCGCCGCTCGCAATATCGAGACGATGAAAACGCGCGGCTGGTTTGATTTTCCGCTGCGGACGGCGGACGGACGGATAGCCAAGATCACGTTGGAAAAAGGCGCGACCGGCGACCGGTTGTTCGAAGAGGCGTTCGAGGCCTGGAAATAAACGCCTCTTCCTTCGTCCCGAAAGGAGCGAGGAATCGCCGTTGTTCAGGGGCCAGCCAAACCCTCCCTGGTTTTCTGCCGCCAGCACCATCTTGAGCCAGGCAAAAGGCGACGTAACGTTGACGCGGCCGGGGTGGAATGGTTAGGGTCGCCGCGTCAACTGGAATTTAGAATGCGGTCTCCCATCGGCATCCTCATTGGCGCGTGTTTGCTAAGCGGCTGTTCCCCTGCAGGAAAGTCCAGCTCTCCGGCGCTTTTGGAGCCCCTCGTCCTCACACAGGGAGAAGCTGCGTCTGTTATGGCCGGGACCGCTGATTCGGATGCTTCGCCACAGCTTGCCTCCCAGGTGCAAAGTTACGCGTCTTCCGCCTCCGAACCGGGCCCCGGGCTCGCGTCAACCAGCGGCGGCCTGGCGGGCCTGTTCAGCGTGTTCCGCACCGAGCGCGCGCCGCAACCAGAGCCGCCGCCCCCGGGCGAATTCATTGCGCCCGAACAAGCGCCTCGGCCACCTTCGCGCCCCGAATACGGCGACCGACCCAAAGTTGATCTGATCGCCCTTGCCCGAGCAGAAGCCGAGCGGGTTGAGCAAGCTGGTCAAACCGCCGCGCCGGCCAGCGCGCTCAATCCCGCACGCGCCCAGGCTCTCGCCAGTTCGCTGAACGCCTACGAGCGACGCGAGGCGGGCATCCCTGACGATGAAGACGACGACGAGCTGGAACGGGTAGCCGTCAAGCCGGCGGCCCCGCAAAAGCTGACGTTCGTCTATACCCCGGCGCGTTTTGAAATCTCGGGTGGGCAGCCGCTGCCGCTCCTCGGCGCAATGCCCTCCACAGGGGGAAATGGCTTGAGCAGCAACGGACTTGCGCTCAACGCCCCGGCGCAGCGCTGGCGCGCAGCCTACGACAATGTCGAAACCGACTGCTTTCCGCAGCAATTACGCTATGCGCTGAACACCATCGCCGCGCATTTCAAAGGCGAGGTTCTGGTCACGTCCGGCGCGCGCGCAACGGGCCGTCGCGGCTCGCTGCATCGCTCGTGCAAGGCCGCCGATATTCGCATCGCTGGCGTGTCGCCCGCCGATCTGGCCGCCTATGCCCGCACCGTGCCCGGCCTCAATGGCGTGGGCAGCTATCGCCGCGTCTCCGTCACCCATATCGACGTGCGCGACGAACGCTTCGCGTGGCGCTGGTAGGCTTCATGCAAGCGCCTTTATAGCCGCGCCCACCTTGTCTGCGATCTCGCCGATCTGGTTCTCGCTCACGATCAGCGGCGGACAGAGCACGATGGAATCGCCCGCAATCCGCACCAGCACGTCGCGGCGGTGGAAAGTCTCCTCCATCGCCTGATAGCCGCGCAAGCCCGGCGCGTCCGGCCTTGGCGCCAGATCAATCGCGCCAGCCAGACCAATGGTGCGAATGTCGACCACGTTCGGCAATCCCTTCAGCCCGTGCAGAGCGTCGGCGAAACTCGCTTCAAGCTTGAGTGCGCGGGCGAACAGGCCTTCCTCCTCATAGAGCGCCAATGCCGCAAGCCCTGCGGCGCAGGCCAGAGGATGTGCTGAATAGGTGTAGCCGTGGAAGAGCTCCACCATATGTTCGGGCCCTTTCATGAAAGCGTCAAAGATGTGCTTGCGCACGATTACGCCGCCCATCGGCACAGCTCCCGACGTCACCCCCTTGGCGAAGCAGATCATGTCGGGAACGACGCCATAGCGCTGCGACGCAAAGGCATGGCCAAGCCGCCCGAAGCCGGTGATGACTTCATCGAAGATCAGCAGCAGCCCATGCTTGTCGCAGAGCGCGCGCAGGCGTTGCAGATAGCCCTGAGGCGCAGCCAGAACGCCGGTCGATCCCGCCATCGGCTCGACGATGACCGCCCCAATGGTGGAGGCGTCATGCAGCGCCACGATATTCTCCAGCTCGTCCGCCAGATGCGCGCCCCATGCAGGCTCGCCGCGCGCATAAGCCTGCTCGGCCCTGTTGTAGGTGGTTGGCAAATGATCGGCGGCGGGCGTCCCGATTCCAAACGCCTTGCGATTGGCCGGCATGCCGCCGACCGCAATGCCGCCAAAGCCCACGCCATGATAGCCGCGCACGCGGCCCACAAAGCGTTGGCGCCCGCCCTGCCCATTTGCCTGATGATAGGCGAGCGCAATTTTCATCGCGGTGTCCACCGCCTCCGATCCGGAATTGACGAAGAACACATGGTCAAGATCGCCCGGCGCGAGCGCTGCTATGCGGCTCGCCAGTTGAAACGCCTTTGGCGAGCCAAACTGGAACGGCGGCGCAAAATCCATCTCGCCCGCTTGCGCGCGGATCGCCTCGACGATGGGCGCGCGGCCATGGCCTGCATTCACGCACCAGAGCCCGGCGGCGCCGTCGATGATCTGGCGCCCGTCGCTGGTCTGGTAATGCATGTCCTTTGCGCCCACCAGCAAGCGCGGCGATTTCCTGAACGCACGATTGGCGGTGAACGGCATCCAGTAGGCGTCAAGATCGTTTGGAGACGCGACGGGTTCGGGAGCGGCGCCGGGAGCATTAAATTGAGACATGTGTTTCTCCCTCAAGGCGACAGGATCGCTTTTGCGCCAGCGCAAGACAAGCCCCGCTCATGAATGCTAGAGTTTTAAAATGAAAGAACCAGCTTCGCGCACGCGCATAATCCTTATTCTCCTGCTCGTATTGGGCGCGGCTGGCGCTTATGCATGGCGCGCGACGGGGGGCTTTGCTGCGCAAGTGTCGATCATTGAAGCGCGGCGCGGGGACGCCGCCGAGATCGTTTACGCGACCGGCGTGGTGGAGCCAGTGCGCTGGGCCAAGGTGATATCGCTGCAGCGCAAGCGCATTGTTGATCTTTGCGATTGCGAGGGCAAGGCGGTGAAGACGGGCGACGTGCTGGCGCGCCTTGACGATTCACAGGAGCGGGCGACGCTGGCCGAGCTTGAAGCGCGCCGCGAACGGCTGGCTGGCGACGTTGCGCGCATACAGGGCCTCGTGAAGCTGAACGCTGCGCCGCAGACCACGCTTGATAATACGATCACTTTGCTGCGCGAGTTTCAGGCGCGAATAGACGCCCAACAAGAGCGCATTGACGATCTTGTCCTGCGTGCGCCGATGGATGGCACGGTGCTGCGGCGCGACGGCGAGATCGGCGAAATCGCAGGCACCGGCGCCAATGACGTTCTGTTCTGGGTCGGCCAGCGCAAGCCGATGCGCATCGTCTCGGACGTAAACGAGGAAGACGTGCCGCGCGTGAAACAGGGCCAGAAAGTTCTGTTACGCGCAGAAGGTTTTCCCAAAACGCAGCTTCTTGCCAGCGTCGGCGAGATCACGCCCAAGGGCGATCCGGCCACCAAGACGTTTCGCGTCTATCTCAGCCTGCCGGACGACAGCCCGCTGATGATCGGCATGAGCGTTGAGGCCAATATCGTGACACAGGAAAAAAAGGGCGTGCTGCTGCTGCCCGCCGAAGCGCTGCAGGGCGACGCGGCCTTCGTGGTCGAGGACGGCCGTCTGGAAAAGCGCCGCCTGCGCACAGGCCTGCGCGGCACGCGGATGATTGAAATCATGGAGGGCGTGAAAGAAGGCGAGCAGGTAGCGACCCCCGCGAGGCCCAATTGGCGCGATGGAATGCGGGTGCGCGCAGCCCCCGTTAAAGCGCCATGAACCTCGTTCTCTCCATCGCCCTCACCCATGTGCGCGCGCGCGTGCGCCAAACCATTGTGGGCGTGATTGGCGTGGCCACGGGCGTCGGCTTCTCGGTGATGATGGCGGCCCTGATGGAAGGCTCGCAGAACGATTTCGTCACGCAGCTCGTGGACGCCCTGCCGCACATTTCCGTCACCGACCAGCGCCGCGATCCGCCGCGCCAGCCTTCGCAAGACGCCTATGACGCGGTGGAAATTCGCGGACTGTCAACGCCAGTCACGCGGCCCGGCATCAAGAACCCCTACGCCATCATCGCCTCCATTGAGGCATGGGGCGCAGGCGCCGTCGCCCCTTCCGTGCAATCGCGCGCGGTGCTGCGCTTTGCCGGGCGCGACACGGCGGCCAGCGTCATCGGCGTCGATCCCCGGCGCGAAATCTACGTCTCGAAACTTGGAACGCAGATCGTCTCGGGCTCGCTCGACGATCTTTATAAAACTTCGAACGCGATTATTCTGGGCAGCGGCCTTGCCCGCAAAATCGGCGCGAGGGTGGGCAATTCCGTCACGCTGGTTGGCGGCGTGGGGCGTGCGGTTTCAGCCAACGTCGTGGCGCTGTCGCATTCGGGCGTGAACCAGATTGACGAGACGCAATCCTATACGCTGCTGAAAACCGCGCAGATATTGGCGGGCCAGACCGGGCTTGTGAACGAGATCCGCATCAAGACGCCTGACGCGATGGAGGCGCGCGACATTGCGCTGCGGGTGGAGCGGGAGACCGGCTACAAGGCACTGTCGTGGCTTGAGGCCAATGAAGATCTGATGTCGGCGTTCCAGATTCGTAATTTCATCATGTTTGCGGTGGTGGGCGCTATTTTGCTCGTCGCCTCGTTTGGCACGTACAACATTATTTCCACCATCACGCATGAGAAGACGCGCGACATTGCAATCATGAAAAGCATTGGCCTGCCGGCAAAAATCGTGCGACGCATCTTCGTCGTCGAGGGGCTTGTCATCGGTGTGCTGGGCGTCGTCATCGGCTGGGCGCTGGGCTTTGCGATGTCGTGGGGCATGGGGCAGGTCGAGTTCAAATCCCCCTTCATGGACGCAACGCGCCTGCCGATCCTGTATTCGCCGCTGCATTACGCCATTGCGGGCGGCGTGGCGCTGGCGGCCTCTGCGGTAGCGGGTTATTTCCCAGCGCGAAAAGCGGCCTCATTACGGCCGGTGGAGATTATCCGGGGCGCGTCATGACCCCTTTGATCGAGGCGCGCGGAATCACCCGCATCATCGACGGCGTGACGCCGACAACGCTTGTCGCGGGCATTGATTTTTCCATGGCGGCGGGCGAGTTCGTCGCCATCACCGGACCGTCAGGCTCGGGCAAATCCTCGCTGCTCTATTTGCTGGGCCTGCTGGATATTCCCACGCAAGGCGAGGTGCTGGTGAACGGACGGCCCACGCGCGACCTTGATGAAGAGGCGCGCGCAGCCATGCGATTGTCGCAACTCGGCTTCGTGTTCCAGTTTCACTTTCTGCTGCCGGAATTTTCCGCCATGGAGAACGTGATGCTGCCGATGCGCGCTCTGGGCAAGCGCAGCGAGGCGCAGATGCGCAAGCGAGCGTTCGAGATTCTGGATTCATTAGGCTTGGCCGATCACGCCTTCAAACGCCCCGACCAAATGTCCGGCGGCCAGCGCCAGCGCGTGGCGATTGCGCGCTCACTGGCCAATGATCCGCTGGTGATTTTGGCCGACGAGCCGACGGGCAATCTCGACACGCATTCCAGCGCTCAAGTCTTGGCGATCATGCGGGGGATCGTGGATTCATCGCGCGATTCAGACCGCAAGGCGATCGTGATCGTGACGCATGATCTCGATCTGGCGGCGAAAGCTGATCGCCGCGTGCATATCGTGGACGGCAAGATCGCGGCGACGCCCTATTAGGCTGCGCCGATGCGTAGCAAATCATGCAGATGGACGATGCCGATTGGGCGCTCGTCTACGTCAACGATGAAGAGCGCGGCGATCTTGCGGCTGTTGAGGTTTTGCAACGCCTCCACCGCCAGCAGATCGGGCGCGCCCACTTTTGGCGAGGCGGTCATCACGTCGATAACCTTCGCGCTCATCAGGTCGGGGCGCATGTGGCGGCGCAAATCGCCGTCGGTGACGATGCCAGCAAGCTTGCCCATCGGATCGAGCACGCCGACGCAGCCAAAGCCCTTGGCGGAAATCTCGACCATCGCCTCGCTCATCAGCGCGCCGGCTGCAACCAGCGGCAGCTTGTCGCCAACATGCATCACGTCGCGCACGAAGGTGAGGCGCGCGCCCAGCTTGCCGCCGGGATGGAAGCGGCGGAAATCCTGCGCCGTAAAACCCTTCGCCTCCAGCAACGCCACCGCCAGAGCGTCGCCAATGGCGAGCTGCATTGTGGTGGAGGTGGTGGGCGCCAAACCGTTCGGGCAGGCTTCTTCGGATTTTGGCAGGCACAGGCACACGTCCGCCTCGCGCCCCAAAGCGCTTTCGGCGCCGGACGTGATCGCCACAAGCGGAATGTTGAAGCGCCGCGAATAGGTGGTGATGTCGGCCAGCTCCGCCGTCTCGCCCGACCATGACAGCGCCAGAATCACGTCGTCCGAGCGGATCATGCCAAGGTCGCCGTGGCTGGCTTCCCCGGGATGCACGAAATAGGCGGGCGTGCCGGTGGAGGCCATGGTGGCCGCGATCTTGCGCGCGATATGGCCGGACTTGCCCATGCCGGTGACGATGGTGCGCCCAGCGGCGGCGCCAATCAGAGCCACCGCTGCATCGAACGCGCCGCCAAGCGTGCTGGCGTCGGCCATCGCCGCTTCAATTGCGGCTATGCCCTCCCGCTCCAGACGCAGCGTGCGCAGGCCGGAGAGGCGGGTGGCGGGACAATCGGGCTCGGAAGTCATTAAAGCAGCCATGCCGCTGTCTACAACGGGCAAAGCGCCAAGCCAAATGTTGTAGCGCAGCTTACAGGGGGAGCGCTCAACTGTCGGTTAAAGAGCCGCCGTAACAGCAGGCGCCCGCACAGGGGCGCGACCGGTGTTGCGCACGATGACGCGGGCGCCCTGCTGCACGCGGTCGAACAGGTCGATCACGTCGTGGTTGAGCATCCGCACGCAGCCGCTCGACACTGGTTGACCAATCGACCACGGCTCGTTGGTGCCATGGATGCGATACATCGTGTCGGCGCCATCGCTGTAGAGATATAAAGCCCGCGCACCGAGCGGATTTTCGAGCCCGCCGGGCATGCCGCCCGCCCAGGGGCGATTTTTGGCCGGGTTGTCGGAGATCATGCTGGGCGTCGGCGTCCAGCCCGGCCATGCGGCCTTGCGCCCGATGATCGCCTCTCCGCGATAATCATAACCCGCCCTGCCAACGCCCACGCCATAGCGCAGGGCGCGGCCATTGCCGGTCACCAGGTAGAGATAGCGCGCGGCCACATCCACAACGATGGTCCCGCGCGGCTCCGATCCGCGAAAGCTCACCTCTCGCCGGAGCAAATCTTCGTTGATCTCGCCAAGATCCAGTGCCTCGAGCGGAAAACGCTCATTGGGCTTGGGCCCGTAAAGCGCCTGAAAAGCGCTGGCGGACATATTGAGATTGGAAGCGGACTGGCTGGCGGGCGAGCAGGCGCCCAGGAAAGCGGCCGGCAGAACGCAAGCGGAGCCTTTGAGGAAGGAGCGGCGCGAATCAATTTTCATGGATTGTTTACTCGCCTCCCATTCCCGCCACGTCAAGAGCAAGCGCACGCTTGCACGCACTTGTTGGCGCGGCAAGGGAACGCACAGACCCCTGCCGGAATTCAAAACCCGCGGCATGAACTCCGCACATTGGGAGATGATCGGCATGGATGAACCCCTTCGGGAGGCGCGCGCGACCGAATGGCGGTTCGTGCGCCGCACGTTGATCGTGATCGGGCTGGTTGCGCTCGTCTATGGAATCTGGCTTGCGGCCAGCGTATTGCCGCTGATCTTCGCCGCCATTCTATTGGCGACCCTGCTCGACTGGTTCGCCGACGGGTTGATGCGCCTGCCGGGAATCTCCAAAAAAATCGCGCTGACCGCCGCCAGCCTGATCGTCGGGTCGCTGCTGATAGGATTTCTGGTCGTATTTGGGTCGCAGATTGGCGGCCAGCTCTCAAACGTGTTTCAGAAATTGCCGCAGGCGGTTCACGCCATTGGCGAGAAGATCGGCGTTCTTGACGCTAATTTCGCGCTTGAGGAGGCGCTGTCCGGCGGCGGCGGCGGGCGCAGCGTGCTCACGCGCGCCGCCAGCCTTGGTTACACGCTGATCGACGGCCTTGGCGATCTGGCGCTTGTGCTGGTGGGCGCCGTTTATCTGGCCGCAGATCCCGGCCTCTACCGCAGCGGCCTCGTGAAAATGTTTTCGCAAAACCAGCATGAGCGGATTCGCGACGCCATGAACGTCACCGGCGCGGCGTTGCGGCTTTGGTTTGGGGGCCAGCTTTTGACCATGCTCATCGTGGGCCCAATCGCAGGCCTCTCTTTCTGGTGGATCGGCCTACCCTCTCCGCTGGCGCTGGGGCTGATCGCAGCGATGACAAATTTCGTACCCTATCTTGGCCCGGTCATTGGCGCTTTGCCCGCTCTGGTGTTCGCGCTGACGATGGACCTCACCACATTTGCCTGGACGCTGGGTGCAATTTTATTGTTGCAGCAGATCGAGGGCAATGTGGTGACGCCGATCATTCAGAGCCGGGCTGTAGATCTGCCGCCCGCGCTGGCGCTGTTCTCCATCCTTGTCTTCGGCCTACTGTTTGGCCTGTCCGGCGTCCTGCTGGCGGCCCCGGCGTCAGTGGCCGCGCTCGTACTGGTGAAGATGCTCTGGGTGCGCGACGCATTGGGCGAACGCACTCATGTGCCGGGAGAGGACGTCGCCAAATAAATCAGCTCTTGTTCAAGTCCGAGCGCGCCACGACGATTACAAGACACAAAACGCCAAACAGCAAGACGCCGCCGGTGACGAAAAAGCCTGTAGAAATGCCGAAGGCCTGCACGACCAGCCCCATGAAAATCGGCGTGATGATAGAGGCCAGGCGATTGTTGGTGACGCGTAGCCCGACGATGGCGCCCTGCAGATTGCGCGGCGCGGCGCGCGCCTGCAGCGAGAACATCAACGGCTGCACCAGCCCTTCCGACATACGCCGCACGCATTGCGCCAGAGCCAGAAGCACAAACACGCCGCCCAGCAAAGGCGTGATCGCAAGCAGGATGATGGAGACGGCGGTGAAGCCGATCATCAGCCACGGAATCGGCCAGCGATTCGAGAACCGGCCCACAAACAGCGAGCCTATGCCATTGAGCACTTCAGCGGTCGAGAACATTGCGCCGATCAAGGTTCCGCTGAATCCAAGCTCACGCAGATAGACGATGAGGAACGAATTCTCCGCCGCATTCGTGGCGTGGCGCGTGAACGAGATCGCCAGCGTGAAGGCGACGGCTGGAATCAGGACCAGCTTGATCGAACCGGTGTAATCGCTGAGCTTGGGCAGCACGTCGCGCAGCGAAATCTTGCCGATCAAAGTGCTGGGCGCCTGCGGATTCTCGACCTTGGACACCGCATAAAACATGCACGAGGACCAGCACGCCACGCCAAAGAACGCCGCCGTCGGCCCGGCAAAATCCCACAACAAGCCCATCAAAACGGGCGCAATGACGTTGCCGATGCGCGAGAAGAAGCTGAACCGCCCGATCTTGGCCGGATCCCCGCCCGTGACTTGCGCGATCATCGTCTGCGCGCCGATCCACGTCATATTGCTGGCGAAGCCAATCATCATTTGCAGGACGACCATCACCGGCAGCCACGGCAAAAACGGATAAAGCGCAGCCAGACACCCGGTCGTCGCGGTAAAAAACAGCATCACGCGGCGCGTGCCAAGCCGGTCCATCATCGCGCCGCCGTGGATGGCGAGGAAAAACGTGAGCAAGGATTTTGCGCCCACCAGCAGACCTATTTCAGCCGGAGAGGCGCCTTGCAACACGGCCCAGAGCGGCACAAGAAATGTCAGAAGCTCCGCCTGCCCCATGCTGAAAAGGCCAGCGGCATAAGGGGCTGCAAGCGATTTCGGGCGGCCTCCCTGTTCGGGTTTGGGATCGCCTGACTTTTGCTCGCTCAATGGATTGTCCGCCCGGAGGTTTTTTGTGGGGATGGAATCGCACCGCTGATCCCAAATTTTCCGCGATCATAATCATCGAAGACACGGGCGCAAGTTTGCAATGCGATCAGGACACTTGATCGGGAATGTTTGATCTTGGCGACAAACGCAAATAGTCTGGCGCGATGACAGCAAACGACACAGGCGCACAGGGCTTCGTCGAGCATCCCGCGCGCGCCGCCGCTCTGGAGGAATTGCACGCCCGCCCCTCGCTCAGCATTGCCGGGGAAGCCTGCGTGGCGCGCTTCGTGTTCGTGTTCGACGCGCAATATGCCGGGCGCGACCATGAACTGATTTCCGCGCTCTGCGCGGAGGCTGGCGTCGAGCCACCAAGCCCCAGCGCACGGGCGCTGCACTTTGACTGGCAGGGGCTTGAGGCGCGCTGGGAGCGGCACAACGAATTCGTCACCTACACGTTCATCTCGCGCGGCGTCCCAAAGCGTTCGTTCGAGCGCGCACGCGCCCGCTTGCAGGAGGGCCAGCCTGGCCCGCTTGTCACCAGCCTGCGTCTCGCCATCCATCGCGGCGCGCCCGGCTCTGCGCCAAAGCCCATCGGCGGCTTTACCTGCGCCTCGCTGGTTAACAAGGATCGGGCGCTTATAGAGACGAGCTTTCAGGCCGATCCCAACGGCATCGTCGATATAGCCCTGTCGTGCAGCGACTTGTCCCCCGGCGAGACCGGAGCGACCGCCCAATGGGCGCTGGAGTTCGAGACCTATCGCATGCTCGCGCTGCTGGCGCTGCCCATCGCCCGCAAGGTCGGCGCCATGGTGCGCGACACCGAGATTTTATTGGGCGAACTCACCCGCCGCCTCGCCGATCAGCAAATCGCCGAGAGCACCGAGGCGCTCTATCTGCAGTTGACGGAAACGGCCGGGCGCATCGAGGCCGAGATCACGTCCAGCACCTATCGCTTTGCGGCGGCGCGCGCTTACGGCGCCATCGTCGAGGATCGCCTTGCGCGCCTTGGCGAACGCTCGGTTGACGAGCGCTCGAAGGTGGGGCCGTTTCTGGTGACGCGCCTCACGCCCGCCTTGCGCACCTGCGAGAGCATGCAATCGGCCCTGCAGGATCTGGCCCGCCGCACCGCCCGCGCCGCCGACCTCATCCGTACCCGCATCGATTTGCAATTGTCGCGGCAAAACATCGAGCTTTTGCAGACGCTGAACCAGCGCACCAAATTGCAAATGCGCCTGCAGCAGACGGTTGAGGGC
>CAMCUC010000041.1 GCA_945878875.1 Rhizobium sp. Q54 | reverse complement strand
ATTGCCACCCGCCCCCGTGGACCGCGATGATCGCTGGAAAAACGCCTTCGCCGCTCGGCTGATAAAGATCGCCACGTAGCGACACGCCATCATGCTGGGCGTACTCAACACCTTTTTGAACAGTCCAGGCTGCGTCAGACATCTTAAGGCCAGTCCTTCAACAATTGCTCACGTAACGTCAGCATCTCCCCGATAGCTTCGGTGCTGACCTTTGGAGGCGCGATGTCGAGCTTTTCCAGCTGCACCGCGATAAGATCCGAAATCATTAGTCGGGCGAACCATTTGTTGTCGGCAGGAACACCCCACCAAGGTGCCTGGGCTTGCCCGTATTCTGTGGAGAGGCTTTCACTCTATGATGGCCATTTCAGCTTCGAATGATACTAGCGATTTGTATACCAAAGAAGAATCTCGGTGGCGCGGATTGTAGAAGCCATCAATGTATCGGCACAGAGCGGATTCAGCAGCGGAGCTGACGCAAAAGTGTACCGGTCCTGTTAGCCGTCTTGATGCCTTTGGATGGCATGGAGGGGCTTGGAAGGATGTTCACAATGGAACTCTATGCCGGGATACGACGAGCGGTGATGGTGGATGGGCTGAGCCGCCGGGAGGCGGCTTCATTCGACGCTGGTCCACGTCAGCCCGATGACGTTCGAGGCCAACGGGAAAGTCGAAAGAAAGGAGCCTAGCGAGGAATAAAGACACGCGCATAATCGCCCAGCCTTGGAAGACGCCAAACAAGGGCAAGTTCACCCGTCGATTGGTGCACTTCAAATTTGAGACCGCCCAGCTTTAGAGGGCACGGCATGTCGAGAACGGTTCGGGGGAGTGCTGACCGGCTGGTGGTCAGAGAGGCGGCTCGTGCTGATTTTATCCGCCCCATTTGCTCTCCTCAAATTTCGTAGCTTCCGGGATAGTCGAGAGGGTCGCATTCGGCTGATCGTCGGGGCATGAGCTTACCGACCTCCAAACCCGCTTTAAGCCCTATTCCCGCCTGGGCGACCGCCGAGAGCACGATCGATCGCGCACGCACATCGAGCGCGCCAGACCTCGCAGATCAAGCCTTCCTGACCGTGGCCGAGGCAGCATCCTGGCTTCGGGTCTCGCAGAAGACGATCCGCCGCCAGATCGCCTGCGGGGGCCTTCCGGCCTGCCGTGTCGGGAGGTCGGTGCGTATTCCGGCTAAATCTCTCGTATCATTGACGTATTCTGGAGCATGGGAAGCTTAGTTGGCGGCCTCGTTAGTACAGTTCGCTGTAGTCCGCGTTGTTGTTATAAACAGTGTAATAACGATTTAGCACGCCCGTCTACCCAAGACCTCACGAGGCCCCGCATGACGCTCACGCAACCCTCACGAGCCTCGCTCGCCGACCTTATCGCCCTGATTTCATGCGCCGATTTGACGGTCCGCCAGAAGCAGGACATGCGCTCGGCGGTCCGCACGCTTGCCAAGGCGCTGGGCGGCGCTCCTGAGGAGATCGCGGCTGACGTGGCGGGATTGCGCCGGCGACTCAATGGTCTCTCGCCCGAGGCTCTGGGCCATTCCAAGGGCCGCTGGGCCAATATGAAATCGCTGCTGGGCAACGCGCTAGCGCTGATGCAGCCGATGATGCCGGGGCGCAGCGCGTCACCGCTGCTGCCCGCCTGGGACGCCCTCGTCACCGGCCTTGGCGTGGATCGGCGGTATCGCCTTCTGCCGCTCCTGCGTTTCCTCAGCCAAGCAGGGATCGGCCCCGATAAGGTCGCGATGGCGGACCTCGACGCCTACAGGCAGGCGATCTGCAACGATCGCCTGCGCGGCGAGCCGGAAAAAGCCTGGGACGCTCTGACCTGGATGTGGAACGCCTGCCAGCGCGAGGTCAACGGCTGGCCGCCCCTTGTCATCGACCGCCCGAAAAAGCGTGAAATTTATCTCCTGCCGTGGTCGACCTTTCCAGCCAGCCTGAAGCAGGACGCGGACGCTTATCTCGCCCGCTTGGCGGGCCACGACCTGTCGGGTGACGGCCCCGCCCGTCCGGCGCGTCCGGCGACCCTCAAGACCCGCGCCTATCAATTGCAAGTCTCGGCCTCGGCGCTTGCGCACAGCGGCGTGAAGACGGAGCACATCTTGTCGCTCGCCGATCTGGTTTTGATGGCAAATTATCAGGCGCTCCTGCGCTTCTTCCTCGCCCGGCATGGCGGCCAGACGTCGCCGATGGTCGGCCAGATCGCCGGCTTTCTGAAGGACGTGGCGCGGCATTGGGTCAAAGCTGACGAGGCGACGGTCGTCAAAATGAAAAGGATCGTGTCGAACCTCACGCCGCCGAGGCGCGGCATGACGGCCAAGAACCGCGAGCGCCTGCGCCCGCTTGACGAGGCCGAAAACGTCGCCCGGTTTCTGGGGCTGCCCGACCGCATCCGCCAGGACGTAGACAAGGACAAGCGCTCTCCGCGCCTCAAGGCGGTCACCGCGCAGATCGCCGCCGCCATTGCGCTTTTGCAAGCCGCCCCGATCCGGCGCAAGAACCTCGCCGCTCTCGACCTGACGCACAATCTCGTCAGCCGCGGCAAGCGCCTTTATCTCATCGTGGCGGACGCGGACGTGAAGAACGGGGAACCCATCGACTTCGAACTGCCGCCGCAAACCGTCGAGATCCTCGCGTGGTATGTGCGCGCGCATCGCCCCCACCTGCTCAAGGGTCCCAGCGACGCGCTGTTTCCCGGGGCCAACGGCGCGCCCAAACAGCCAGGCACTCTTGCGCCGCAAATCGCCAAGGCGGTGTTCCGCTACACCGGGATGCCCTTCAACGCGCACCTTTTCCGGCACGCCGGCGGCAAGATCTTCCTCGACGCTCGGCCTGGCCAGTACGAGGTCATGCGCCGCGTTCTTGGCCATCGATCGATTGCGACCACGACCAGCATTTATGCCGGCGCGGAAACCCGCTCGGCGGGCGCGCACTTCGCCGCCGTCATCGCTGAGCGTCGGCGTGCGCTTGAGGGGAGCGCGAAGACGAAGCACCCCACGCTGATCAAGAGCAAGAAGTTTGGAGGCGACACATGAGCGGCGGCCCTTACGGGCGCGGCAAGCCCCCCCGCGCGCCTGCCTGCCGCTGGCGTCCTGGCCCGAGATGGATCTGCGACTGTGGCGCACGGCCTGCGAGGCTGTGGACCTGTTGGCTCTTGAGGACGGCGGCAGCCGCGCTCAGCATGCGAGGGCGTCGAACGACAAGGCCGTCAAGGGCTACGGGCGCTGGCTGACTTTCCTGGCTGTGCGCGATGCTGAGGCGGTGTCGCAATTGCCTGAAGCCCGCATCACGCCCGAGCGAGTTTACGCCTATGTCGGCGAACTGCAAGCGCTGGGCAACGGCTCCGGCACGATCCTCGCGCGCCTGCAGGAGCTCGGCGAAGTCGCCAAGGTGATGGGGCCCGCACGTGACTGGAGCTTCATCAACCGGATCGCGTCAAAGATCCGCAGCCGGCATCGCCCGGTGCGCAACAAGTCGCACCTGCGCCTCTCGGAAGAATTGCTCGATCTCGGTCTGCGGCTGATCGATGAAGCGGCGGATGAGGATCTGACGCCGCGCCAGTCAGCGACCATGCATCGCGACGGACTGCTGATCGCCTTTCTGGCGCTAGTGCCGCTGCGCCGCAAAAACCTCGCCCGCCTGACGCTCGGCGTGAACCTGATCGACCTCGACGGCGCCTGGCTGCTGGTTCTCGAAGAAACCGAAACAAAGACCCACCAATTGCATGAGACGCTGTGGCCTGACGATCTGGTCGCGCCCCTCATGATTTATCTGGAAACGCACCGTCCCCATCTGGCGAGCCTGACGGGACGCTGGGCCAAGCCGGTCGGCGATCTGCTCTGGGTCTCCACCGACGGATCGCCAATGACCGAAATAGCGATCTACGATCGGATCCGCGCGCGCACCAAAGCGACGTTCGGCGCGGCGCTGAACCCGCATCTCTTTCGTGACGCGGCGGCCACGACGCTGGCGATCGCCGATCCGGAGCACGTCCGGGTCGCCGCGCCGCTGCTAGGGCATCGCACGTTTGCAACGACAGAAAAATATTATCAACAGGCGACCGCGATGCAGGCGCATCGCACTTATGTCGCCGTGCTCTTTGCTGAGGAGAACAAGCCATGACGCTCCGCAAGAAAGCCCCCGTCGCGAAAACGCCGCACGCCAAACGATCCGCGAAATCCCCGGCGCGCGAGACCATCGAGCTCCCGGATGAAGCGACGCTCACGGAACTCGGTCGGCGATTGAAGCTGAGCACGACGCAGGTCGTTCATCTTCGCATCACGCTGCAGCACGTCCATGCCGATCTCGCTGACCACCAGGCCAACCGCGTTTATTCCGAACGCACCGAAATCGTGCGGCGTTTGAAGCTCGTGGAGAAGGCGCTTGCAGATCTCAACAACGCCTGCCGCCAGCATGCGAAACACATCGGCCATTTCCCCAGCGAGTTCCTAGGCGCCGTCGGCGCCATGCTCACGTTCGCGGCGATGAACGATGCGCTGGGTCAAGACCGCATGCCTCGCCAAGTGGATAGGACTATTCAGGAGTGCATCACAGCGGGCGGAATCCGGAGCGTCGAACAGATCGAGTCACTGACCCAGCCGGCCCGCGAAGCGCTCGCCATCCAATACGGAGCCGAGCTTGTCCCGGCGATCATCGCAAGGCTGCACGCACCCTTGAAGACCTGGGTCGATCTGAACAGGCTCAACCGGGGTGGTAGCAAGGCCAACCTCGCCCGCCTCTACCTTGTGACGTGCTTGGCGCAGTCCGCCCCCGAGATCATCAGGCGCAAGGCGAGCCGGTCGCAGACCGGTCCCTTCGTGCGGCTCTGCGAGGCCGTACTGCCAGCCTGCGGCATCGACGCCAAAGGGGTGGAGAAGGTGATCGAGCGCATGATCCAACCTACCCCCAAAAAGGCGAAGGGTTGATCGGATGCAGGCGGCGCAACCCAAAACCTCAACTCAGTTTGAAGCGGCTACGGGATCGGGCTGCGCCAGGCTTTGCACGCTGTCTAGGTCATGGACACCGCGCGCCCGCAGCCACACACCATGCCCGAAGACGCCACTCGTCGCGTCGAGGCTGATCATAGATTCGCGGTCGCGAGCGAACTGCGCCCCGATCGCCCCGTCTCGGAAGCGGAAATCGAAGCTATTCTGCGGCTGCTGGGCGAGGACATCGGCAAGATCCTGCGCTAGCCTCAGGCAAACGACCTCTCTTTTGCTGTCAGAACCAAAATCTGCGGGAAGGAACTGACGCATGGCTTTCAACCGACAAACCCCGGCCCTTGCCGCCCAGAAACGCGCAGCGCTGTATCTGCGCGTCAGCACCGGTCGGCAGGCCGCCGGCGACGTATCGCTTCCCTCGCAGCGCGATCTGACGACCCGCTATTGCACGGCGCAAGGCTGGGAGGTCGTCACAGAGTTTGTGGAGCCCGGCGCCTCAGCTACAGACGACAAGCGGCCTGTGTTCCAGCGCATGCTCGAAGAGGCCGGCTCCGGCGCGCGGCGCTTTGACGTGATCTGCGTCCACTCGTTCTCGCGCTTCTATCGCAATGGCGCGGAGATGGAGCTGACCATCCGCCGCCTGCGCAAGCACGGTGTCGAGGTCATCTCGATGACCCAGCCGACCGGCGACGACCCTTCGCAGAACATGATGCGCCAGATCATCGGCATCTTCGACGAGTATACCTCCAGTGAGAACGGCAAGAACGTCACGCGCGCAATGCGCGAATCCGCCAAGCAGGGTTTTTGGAATGGCGCGCGCCCGCCACTGGGCTACCGCATCTATGAGGCGGAACGCCGCGGCGCAAAGATCAAGAAGCGGCTTGAAGTCGATCCCGTCGAGGCCGAAACCGTTCGCCTGATTTTCCAGCTCTATTGCACAGGCGTTGGCGCGTCAGGCCCGCTTGGTATCAAGGACACCTGCAAATGGCTCAACAGCCATGGCTATCGCACGCGGCTTGGCGCGGCTTTTGGCGTAGGGCCCGTCCATGGCATTCTCAAGAATGCCTGCTATGCGACCGGCAAATGGCCCTATGGCGTGCGCAGCTCGCGCACCGGCGTACCCCATGATCCCGCCGACATCGTCAACATCCCCGTGCCGATCATCATCCCGGTGAATCTGTTCGAGCATGTTCAGGCACGGCTCGCCGCCAACAATCCCAGAACAACCCCTCCGCGCGTCGTCAACGGACCGACCCTACTCACCGGGCTTGCCGTTTGCGCAACATGCGGAGCCGGCATGACGCGCACTGGCACGGCGCGTCGGCAGAAGAGCTACACCTATTACAGCTGCGCGGGCTGCCACCAGAAAGGCAAGTCAGTCTGCAAGGGCCGCCACGTCCCTATGCCCAAACTCGACGCCTTGGTACTCGAGAACGTCAAGCAGCAGCTACTCGCCCCCGAACGCCTCGCCAGGATCCTCGGAGCCATCATGGAGCGTCGCTCCCAGCAAGGGCAGGCGGTCGTCGACCGCCGCAAAGCGCTCGAAGCCGAGATCGTTCAGGAGAAGGAGCAACTCGCCCGCCTCTACCGGGCGATTGAAGAGGGCGTGGTCGACCTCGACGCTGATTTGAAGGAGCGCGTTCAGACGCTGAAGACCCAACGCGACATCGCGCAGGCCTCGCTCGAACGCATCGCGACACAAACCCGCAGCCAAGTGGAAATCACCCCGGAGCGGTTGGCAGCCTTCTCCGCCCTGATGCACGAGAAACTCGATAGCGGCGACATTCAGGCTCGAAAAGCCTATCTGCGCTCGGTCATCTCAGCGATCGAAGTCGATGACGATGTGATCAGGATTATCGGTGAAAAGGCGTCACTCGCAAACGTTATCGCCGGCCGCCAAGGCGGCTTCGGAAATGTTCGTGGTTTTGTACGCGAATGGCGCGACCTAGGGGAGTCGAACCCCTCTTTGCTGCGTGAAAGGCAGCCGTCCTAACCGATAGACGAAGGTCGCAAGCACAGCGAACGGTTGCGGAACCGCCTGCAGGCGAGGCCGGTATAGGCGGGCCTTTGCGTATTGGCAAGCACAGATTGCATCTGCGACATCACGTTCCTGGCGAAGGGGGCGCGGCGTCCAGCACCCGCATCTGCACGCGCTCGCGACCCCCGTAATTGTCCACCGCCAGCGTGCCCGCAATGTGCATCCGCTCGCCCCGCCCCCCGAGCAGCACCTGCCCCAAAGGCCCATCCGCCGCGCGAAAGGCTATGGCCTCGATCCGCGAACGATCGCCCGATTCGAGCCGCAGCCGGACATGGCCGGCGCCCACCACCGAGGCATCGGCGATTTTATGCCCGGCCAGCGCGAACACGGGCTCGGGATTGCCGGAGCCGAAAGGTCCGGCGCGCTCAATCTCGTTGACCAGTTCCGCTTTGGCGCCCCCTGCGGTGATGGCGCAATCAATGGATAACGCCCGCTCGCGGCGCGCGATCTCGACGGCGGCGCCAAGCTTCTCCTCCAGAAAGGCGCGAAAGCCGCCCAATTGATCGAGGGAGATGGTGAGGCCCGCCGCCATCGCATGGCCGCCGCCCTTCACCAGCAATCCCGCCTCCACCGCCGCGCGCACTGTGCGCCCCAGATCCACGCCGGGAATCGAACGCCCGGAGCCGACGCCGGTTTGGCCCGAAAGCGAAACCGCGAAGGCAGGCCGCCCGAAGCGCTCCTTCAGCCGTGCCGCCACCAGCCCGACGACGCCGGGGTGCCAGCCCTCCGCCGCCGTGACGATGACCGCGCCGCCGTCCCCCAGCCCCATCTCGGCCAAAGCCTCAGCTTCGGCTTCGGCCACGGCGCCAGCCTCGATGATCTGGCGGTCCTTGTTGAGCTGGTTCAATTGCGCGGCGATTTCCTGCGCTGCAATGTCATCGCGCAGCAGCAGAAGCTTGGCGCCCAAAGCGGCGTCGCCAATGCGCCCGCCTGCGTTGATGCGCGGCCCGATGAGGTATCCCAGCGTATAGCTGCGCGGGGGACCATTGGCGCCGGCGGCGTCAAACAAGGCCCGCAAGCCGGGGCGCCCGCGCTGGCGCATGATCTCAAGCCCGCGCAACACGAACGCACGGTTGAGCCCCTGCAACGGCACGACGTCGGCCACCGTGGCCAGCGCCACAAGATCAAGCATCGCCAGCAAATCGGGGGCAGGCCGGTTCGCGTTCCAGAATCCGCCATCCCGCAGCGCCCGGTTGAGCGCCACCAGCGTCATGAACACCACGCCCGCCGCGCACAAATTGCCAAGGCCCGACAGATCGTCCTGACGATTGGGATCGACGATGGCCAGAGCGCGCGGCAAATGCTCGGGCGCCTGATGGTGATCGAGCACGATGACATCGAGCCCGAGCCTGTGCGCGTCCTCAAACGGCTCGTGGCTGGTGACGCCGCAATCCACCGTCACCAGAAGCTTGGCGCCGCGTTCGGCAAGCGCGCGAATCGCCTCCGAGTTCGGGCCATACCCTTCGTAGATGCGATCCGGGATATGAATGATGCTCTCGACCCCGCATGCCGTGAGGAATTCCGACAGCAAAGCCGACGAACAGGCGCCGTCCACATCGTAATCCCCAAAAATCGCAACAATCTCGCCGCGCTGCACCGCATGGACCAGACGGGCCACGGCGAAGTCCATATCCGACATGGTGGAAGGGTCGGGCATCAGCGTGCGCAAGGTTGGCTCAAGGAAGTCGATACAGGCCTCGCAGGACACGCCGCGCCCCGCAAGCACCCGCGCCAGAGCGTCCGGAAGGCCGTGTTGCTGCACAATCGATTCGGCCAGCGCCCTGCCCTTGGGATCGAGACGATCCCGCCAGGCGCGGCCCAGAACGGAGCGTTCGACTTTCAGAAAAGCTGGAGCTGAAGCAGGAAGGGCGTTAAGCATGGACGTACACTAGCTGGATCGGCGCTGCTGCGGAACGCACAAGGCGGCGCTCTCCACTGGCGAAATGGGCAGCTTGATGCTAAACAATAACTTCACGACCCGGGTAAAACTTGGCCGTTCAGGAGAGAGCATGTCATTTCGCGCAAAGTTCATCGTCAGTTTTCTGGCCCTTCCCGCTCTGGTTGGCTCCGCCAGCGCGCAAATGCCGTGGGAAGGCGACTGGACAGTGACAGTGAAGGGCAATGTTGGAGTATCTCCAAAATATCCCGGCTCGGATGAGCTGCGCGCAATCCCCTACCCTTCGCTCTCGCTGCGCCGCCCCGGCTCGCCGCAGCGCTTCTCGGCCCCCGACGATGCGATCTCGTTCGGACTGCTGGATCTTGGCGCTTTTCGCGCCGGTCCCTCGTTTCGCTATGTCGGCGCGCGCAAATCGTCCGATCATCCCGAGCTGACCGGCCTGCGCAATGTGCCGTGGACGGTTGAGGGCGGCGCCTTCATGGAATTCTGGCCGGCGGAATTTGCCCGCGCCCGCGTGGACGTGCGCTACGGCTTCCGTGGCCATGAGGGCGTGGTCGCTGATTTTGCCGCCGACGGCGTGCATCGCTACGGCCCCTGGACGATGGCCGCAGGCCCGCGCCTCGTCGTCGCCAGCCGCGACAACATGAGCGCTTATTTCGGCGTCAGCGCAGCGGAGGCTTTGGCCAATGCAACCATCACGCAGGCCTATTCGCCCGATGGCGGCATTCGCTCCGCCGGCGCAGCCGCCTCGCTCAGCTATCGCTTCTCGCAACAATGGGCCGCCACCGGCTACGCCCGCTGGGATCGACTCATAGGCCCCGCCGCCGACAGCCCGGTACCCAAAGCGTTCGGATCGCTCAACCAGTTCAGCTTCGGCGGATCGATGGCGTATTCGTTCGACACCCGCTTCTAGTCGCATACAAAGGCGCGCAGCTTGCGCGCCAGCGCCTCGCGGTCTTTCAGCTCGCATTCCCAAACCACAAGCGCCCGCCAGCCGAGGTTTTCGAGCGATTGCAGCGCCAGAGCATCCCGCGCCTTGTTTCGCGCGAGTTTGGCGCGCCAGTAATCCGCATTGGTCTTGGGCGCACGGGCGCCGCGCGCGCAATCATGCCCGTGCCAGAAACAACCATGCACGAAGATCGCCCGCTTTGCGCCGACGTAAGCAATGTCCGGTCGCCCCGGAATGTCCCTGCGCTGCAAACGATAGCCCGGCGCGAACGAGCGCAGCAAAGCCCGCACGACACGCTCCGGCCCCGTATCGCGCGAGCGCACCGCCCGCATGATAGCGGAGCGGGCGGGGGTGGTTTCAGGCGGGTTCATTCCGCCGCGTTTGCAGCAGCATCAGCCCGCGCCCCCGCCGCCAGCAATGGCGCGAAAAGATGTTGCGCGAGGTGGCGCACGACGGGCGGCGCAACGCCGTCGCCGAGCAGGTGGAGCGCGTCGGAATAGCGTTGCGGCAGAGCGAAATCATCCGGCAATCCCATCAGCCGCGCAGCCTCGCGGCCTGACAGCAGACGCGAGCGCACTGCCCCATGTTCCACGACGAGGATGAATTGTCGGCTCGAGCCCCCGCCCGGCGTGCGCAGGCATCCCGCCAACCCATCGAAACGCACCTCTGCGCGTTGCACTTTCTTGCCTGCAGCATCCATGCGCGTGCGCCGGTAAACCGCGCCGATGCTGCGCTCGCCGCTTTGCAGCGCTGCATCGAGCTTGGCGCGATTGACGCCATCCATCAGCGACATCAGCTTCTGCGTTTGCGCGTCACTATGCCAGTCAACATCGGCGGGCGATGCTTCAATCAAATCAATCAGCCGCAGGTTGGAGCCAGCGGGCGCCGGGAGCGCCCACCAGCGCCAGTCGCGGCGCATGTTCTCTGGCGTCAATTCATAAGCGCGCAGCAAAGCGGACGATGTGAAATCTGCATGCGGGAAATCGCAAATCAGGCTGGGACACAGTGTGATCTCACGACGCACCGCAATCACGAACAGACGCGGGCGCGATTGCGGCACAAAGCGCGCAGCGTCAATCGTCATGGCGCCGAACACATAACCGAGGTTGCGCAATTCTGTGCAGAGCGCAACGAAGTCCGCGCCCTTGTTGGAGGTGAGCGCGCCAACAACATTCTCCAGCGCCAATATGCGCGGCGCCCGTCCCTCGCGCGCAAGCCCCGCCACAAGATCGCGAAAGCCGTAGAAGGCGCCGGAACGAACGCCCTTCAGCCCCGCCTGCGCGCCCGCCAGCGATAAATCCTGACAGGGAAACGAAGCCCATGCGAGATCGGCGCGGCCAGCCAAATCCCCGCTTTTCAAGCCGTGAATATCGCCAATGCGCAGATCGTCCGCGCCCCAGTTTCCTGCGTAAGCGGCGCCTTTTTTGGCGTCGAAATCATTGGCGAACAGACAGGTCCACGAGGGGCCAAGGCCCGCGCGCGCCATGCCTCCGCCTGCGAAGAATTCGTAAAAACAAAGCCCCGGCATCGCCAGCCCCCGCGCGAGCCGACACTAGGGGGGCAAGGCAATCGCGTCCAGCCACGCGCCCCTCAATTTGCCGGAAAAGCTTGAAATCCGCCGCGTCCGCCTCCAAGGTCCCAAAGATCTGATGATCGCAACGCCGATCTTGGGAGGGAAACATGCGTTTATCCAGTTTTGCTTTGTCTTTGGCGCTCGGCGCAATCTCGTTTGGCGCCGTTCCCCTTGGGGCTTTTGCGCAGACGCCGGAAGAATTCTGGCGCGGCAAGTCCATTGACTACATCGTGCCGACATCGCCGGGGGGCGATTACGATTTGCGCTCGCGCCTGATGTCGCGGCACTACAACAAGCACATCCCCGGCAATCCCTCCATCGTCGTGCGCAACATGCCCGGCGGGCTTGGCATCGCTGCGGCTAATTTTCTGGCCAAAGCGGCCCCGCGCGACGGCACTGTGCTGCACACCATTTTCCAGAATATGCCGACGCTGCAGGCCATCGGGAACAAAGCCGTACAATTCGACGTGCGCGAATTTGGCTGGATCGGCAACACCACATCGACGCCTAACGTCATCAATTCATGGCACACCACGGGCATTACGAAGATCGAGGACGTTTACACGAAGGAACTCATCGTCGGCGCGCCCGGCGCAGCCTCAACGTCCACCCTTTATCCCGCCGCGATGAACGCTATTCTGGGCACGAAGTTCAAGATCGTGGCAGGCTATCCCGGCGGCAATGACGTGAATCTGGCGATGGAGAAAGGCGAAGTCGGCGGACGCGGCTCGAACTCGTGGCAATCGTGGAAGAGCGCCCATCCTCATTGGCTGGCCGAGAAGAAGATCTACATTCTGGTGCAGGTTGCGCTTGAGCGGGCGAAGGATCTGCCCGATGTGCCGCTGATGCACGAGCTGGCCAAGAACGAGGAAGATCGCGCAGTGCTGCGCTTTGTCTCGTCCGACATGGGCATCTCGCGCGCCGTCGTCACGACGCCGGGCGTGCCCGCCGACCGCCTGACCGCGCTGCGTCGGGGCTTCGACGCAATGATGAAAGATCCCGAGTTCATCGCGGAAGCTGACAAGGTGAAGATGGAATTCAGCCCGACCACCGGAGAACAGGCGCAGGTCGTGGCGGAATCCATGCTGAACGCACCGCCAAAGGTGATCGAGCGCGCGCGCGAGCTGATGACCGCGCCGACGAAGTAAAACCTGGACCGCGGGCTTCCAGCCCGATCCTTGCTGCCGGATGCAAGGGCGCTTATTCCTGCTGGCGCCCCTGCGGGCTGGAAGCCCGCGGTCCAAAGAAACGCAGCCACTGAGCCTACTACCGCCCGCGCTGCTTCTCTTCCTGAGCCACGACAGGAGCCGCCGCCACCCGATCGTCAGCGGCAAGCCGCTCGCCCACATGCTGCGTCGTATGTACCCACTTCAGCGCGCGCTCAAGCGCTACGAGGTTGGCCTTGTTTCCGGCGGTAAAACCAGCCGCATTCGACAGCGCAACGAAATCGCGCTCGCTGTGGCGGGATCCGCCCTGCCCGCGAAATACCATCAGGCCTTTTGACGTCGCCACTACATCGCCGCGTCGCAAAGTGGGATCGCGCAGGAATTGCCCAAGCGGGCCGGGCATAACTTCCGGCGGCGCGTATTTTTCGGGCTTTGCGTCAACAGGTTGAACCCGGCGCGGCGTGATCGCATGCTCGGGCGGGCGACGCAGCGGCGGCGCGCGGCGCTCAAGACCGGGCTGATAAAGCGGCGGCGGCGGCGCGAAAATAGACTGGCGGCCGAACAGAACTTCGAACAGGCTTTGCGCCTGCGCTGACGGGGCCGCGACGCTGATAGCGCAGCTTGCGACGCAAACAAACAAAAACGCCCGGCACCCGCGCACCGGTTGCGACATCGCGCCCATCCGACGTTCCCTGTGCTCAACTCTGATTCACAGGCTCAACGCGCAGGTCGCGTATACGTTTCGTTTTACGCAGAGCGGGCTGGAAGCCATGGCTTTACGGGCTCAGCCGCTAGGCTCCGCGTCGTCCCGGCGACGGCCGGGATCTACGGCAGGCCGCGAGCTCATGGCCTGCCGTTGATAGCCGCCTTCTCAACCATGACGTGTTCGGGCTGAAGCCGCAGTCAGGTCCGCGCGTGTACTTAAAGCCCACGCTCCGGGCTGCTTCCCTTACAACCCCAGCATCAATTCCAAATTCTGCACGGCGGCGCGCGAGGCGCCTTTGCCGAGGTTGTCCAGCCGCGCGGTCAGCACTGCGTGATTGCGCGCATCGTTGGAATGAACCCGCAGCTCCATGGCGTTTGTGTCGTTCAGCGCTTCAGGCTCCAGCTTGAAGACCTCTAAAGACAGCGCGGCGTCCGCGACCACCTTTACGAAACCCCTGTCCCCATAATGCGCAATCAACGCGGCCTCAAGATCCGATCCGGACGGCGATCCCGGCAGCAGATCAAGATGCAGCGGGATTGATACGATCATCCCCTGCTTGAAATCAGCGACTGAGGGCACGAACAGAGCGCGGCGGGCGAGTTTCGAATAGGCCTGAATCTCCGGGATGTGCTTGTGCTCCAGACCCAAGGCGTACAGTTCGAAATCAGGCGAGCGGCGCGCCTCGTAATCCGCGATCATCGACTTGCCGCCGCCGCTATAGCCCGACACTGCGTTGATCGTGACCGGATGATCGGCTGGGATCAGCCCCGCCTCGATCAGCGGGCGCAACAGTGCGATGGCGCCGGTGGCGTAGCATCCGGGATTGGCGACCCGGCTTGCGTTGGCTATCAAATCGCCCTGCCCCGCAGCCAGTTCTGCAAAGCCATAGACCCAGCCCGGCGCGATGCGATGGGCGGTGGAGGCGTCGAGGATTTTGGGCGCGCGGGCGCCAAGCCCATCGGCCAGCGCCACGGTTTCCTTTGCCGCGTCGTCGGGCAGGCACAGCACCACGCAATCGACGCCAGCCATCAGCTCCGCCTTGGCACCGGAATCCTTGCGCTTAGCCGGATCAATACTAACGATCTCGATGTCGGCGCGCAGCGCCAGCAGCTCGCGGATCAAAAGACCCGTCGTGCCAGCCTCGCCGTCGATGAACACTCTCGCCATAACCGATGCTCCGCTTGATAATTCCCCTCTCGTAATAGGCGCGCGGCGTCAGCGAAAGGAAAAACTCAAGCGACCCGCCAGCAATTGCAGATAGCGCTGCACGATGCTGGCGCCCGCCAATGCCGTCACGTCGGCGTGATCGAACGGCGGGCAGACCTCGACCACGTCCATGCCGCGAAAATCAATCTCCCCCAGCCGCCACAGGATCGCCAGCGCATCGGCGCTCGACAATCCGCCCGCAACCGGCGTGCCTGTTCCCGGGGCAAAGGCTGGATCGAGCGCGTCCACGTCAAACGTGAGGTAGGCGGCGCCGGGGCCAACGCGGGCTTTCGTGCGTGCGGCAATGCCCGCCACGCCCAGCGCAAGGCACATGTCCATATCGAGAATCTCAATGCCGTAATCATGCGGCGCCATCGTACGCACGCCGATCTGGATAGAGCGCGCGGGGTCTATCAGCCCCTCGGCCACGGCGCGGGTGACGAACGTGCCGTGCGACATCTTCGTACCGTCGTCGGCCCACGTGTCCTGATGGGCGTCGAAATGCACCAGCGCGAGCGGGCCGTGCGTGGCGGCGTGCGCGCGCAGCAGCGGCAGTGTGATGAAATGATCGCCGCCCAGCGTCACGAGATGGCGCCCCGCCGCAATGATCTGCGCCGCCTGCCGCTCGATATGCGCGGGCGCCTGGCCGATGTGTTCGTATTCGAAGAAGCAATCGCCAGCGTCGATCACGCGCAGGCTGGCGAACGGATCGCGCTTTGAAGGATATTGCGGATCGCCGTCGAAAATAGCGGAGGCGCGACGGATAGCGGCGGGGCCAAAGCGGGCGCCGGGACGGTTTGAGGTCGCGCAATCAAACGGCACGCCCCAGACGACGACGTCAGCCTCGCTTAAATCCTTGCTCCAGCGTCGCCGCATAAACGAGGGCGCGCCTGCAAACGTGGGCTCGTGCGAGCCGCCAAGCAGCGGCCCGCACAAGGCGTTGTCGATGGAAGCTGAATCGTGACTCATCCAGCCTATATAGGACGCGCTGCGCGCTTGACGAGCTAAACGCGCACCGTCGCCACCCCGATCATCGCATCGCGCGTGACCAGCGCCGCCAGCTCATCTTCGCTCAAGCTCTCCGCGCCAGTGGGGCGCTGCGGCACGACGAGATAGCGCAGGTCGGCGGTAGAATCATGCACGCGCAGCTCCATGCTGTCGGACACGCTTGTACCAAACTCGGCCAGCACCTCGCGCGGCTCGCGCACGATGCGGGCGCGATAATCGCGGCTTTTGTACCAGGATGGCGGCAGGCCCAGCAGTTCGCGCGGATAGCACGAGCACAGCGTGCAGACGACGACGTTGTGCACGTCGTCGGTGTTCTCCAGCGCGACAAGCTCTGTCGTGTTCATCGGAAAACCGAGCTCTGCCACCGCCACGTTGGCGTTGCTCATCAGCCGTTCGCGAAACGCAGGATCGACCCACGCGCGAGCGACGACTTTCGCCCCATGGGCGGGCGTAATCATATCGCGCGCTTCAATGGCGGCGCGCACTTCGTCGGCTGTCACCACACCCTTTTCGATCAGCAATTCCTTCAGCGCGACGCCGAGGATTTGATAATACGAATGCACCTTGTCGTCAGGCTGCGTCGGCGAATGCTCGTGGCCGTGCGCGTGATCGTGCGCATGTTCGTGGTCATGATGATGGTCATGGTCGTGATGATGCTGGCTCATGCTTTGCTCCTCAGGGCTGCTCAAGCCAATTATCCTGCAAGTCGATATGCACGCTGTCGCGCGCCGAACCCTTGTAATCGGGCCAGATGTCGGACTGGCGGAAACGCACCTCATAAACGTGCTTTTTCTCGCCCGGCAGGTTGAACGCCAGCGTCTCGGGATTACCAAAGGCGCCAAAGCGGCGGGTCACCACACCTGTTTTCCCGCGAATGTAGACCGGCGTTCTGAAATGGCCGATGGGGTAATCCTCGCGCACGCGCACGACGTCGCCTTCGGTAAAACGCTCTAGCGGCATTTGGCTTCCTCCTCGTGGCTCAGCTCCAGCTCGCCGGTTGCGGCAAGCCGCGCGCGCACCTGCGCAACGCGGGCGTCGATCTCGTCCTGCGTGAGGATGCCCTTGTCGACCATCTGGCGCTGGAGCGAGGCCGTCCAGCGCTCGTAATAGGACAGGCGTTCGTACACGTCGTGCCCAAGCTGCTCGATGGTGCGGCGGTTTTCGTGGCTTATGACGATGCGCTTGGCGCCGATGACGCCGCGCAAACCGTCGATTTGCTTCTCCCAGAACGCCAATTCGTGCGTTGAGGGATCTACCGGGCCAGCCTCAAGGCCGCCAACGTCATTGGGTCCGCGCATGTTCTCTCCCTATTTTGAGAGCGATCATGCAGTGACGGGAGACCCTGCGCAAGCCTGATGCAAACGAGGCCTGAAGCGCCTAGGCTGACAATTCGCAGTCAACAAGAGAGCAGCGCATGGAACATCTCTTCACCCGATTCGCCAATGGCGTCTCGCGCGCCGCCGGGCGCCCGCTGACGTTCGTGATCTGTTGTGTGACAATTATGATGTGGGCGGCCAGCGGGCCATTGTTTGGCTTTTCAGATACGTGGCAATTGGCGGTCAATACCTCGACCACCATCGTCACCTTCCTGATGGTGTTCCTGATCCAGAACACGCAAAATCGCGACGGCGCAGCCATTCAGGCCAAACTCGATGAATTGCTGCGCGCGGTGTCTGACGCACGCAACGAGTTCATCGGCATTGAGCATTTGACGGAAGAGGAGCTGGATGAAATCCGCAAGGACATCGAGCGCGTCGCTTATGGCGACGATCTCGACGACCCCGAAGGCAAGCGCAAGCTGGAGTTGCTGCGCGCTTCGTTCACGCGCATGGCGAATGCGCGATTGTCAGGTGCGAGTAACAGCTAGATCAGCTTAAATACCGCCGCCGTAATTCGGGCTCTCGCGCGTGATCGCGACGTCGTGCACATGGCTCTCGCGCAAGCCCGCGCTGGTAATGCGCACGAAGCTGGCGCGCTTTTGAAACTCCGCCACGCTTGGCGCGCCGACATAGCCCATAGAGGCGCGCAGACCGCCGGCGAGCTGATGCAGCACGGCGCCAACCGGCCCCTTGTAGGCGACCTGGCCCTCAATGCCCTCGGGCACCAGCTTCATCTCGTCCTTGATGTCCTGCTGGAAGTAACGATCCGCCGAGCCGCGCGCCATGGCGCCGACCGAGCCCATGCCGCGATAGGCCTTAAACGAGCGACCCTTGTAGAGAAACACCTCGCCAGGGCTCTCTTCCGTGCCCGCAAGCAGGGAGCCGACCATCACGCATTCGGCGCCGGCTGCAATCGCCTTGGCCAGATCGCCGGAATATTTGATGCCGCCGTCGGCGATCACCGGCACGCCTGCGGCGCGCGCTGCGTCCGCCGCCTCCATGATCGCGGTGAGCTGCGGCACGCCGACGCCCGCCACGATGCGCGTGGTGCAGATGGAGCCCGGCCCGATGCCGACCTTGATCGCGTCTGCGCCCGCATCAATCAGCGCCTTGGCGCCATCGCCGGTCGCTACATTACCGGCGATCACCGCCACCTTACCGGACACGCGCTTGATGCGCGACACTTGGTCGAGCACGTTCTGCGAATGGCCGTGCGCCGTGTCCACCACCACGCAATCCACGCCCGCGTCGATCAGCATCATCGCGCGCTCAAAGCCTTTGTCGCCGATGGTGGAGGCCGCCGCCACGCGCAGGCGCCCCTGCTCGTCCTTGCAGGCGCTGGGATGCTGGATCGACTTCTCCATGTCCTTGACGGTGACGAGGCCGACGCAGCGATCGTCGTTGTCAATCACCAGCAGCTTTTCGATGCGGTGCTGATGCAGCAAGCGGCGCGCCTCGTCCTGCGTAACGCCTTCGCGCACGGTCACGAGCTTCTTGGTCATCAACTCGGAAACCGGCTGCAACGGATTGTCGGCAAAGCGCACGTCGCGATTGGTGAGAATGCCGACGAGCTTTGCCGGGCGCCCAGTTGGGCCGCGCTCGACCACGGGAATGCCGGAAATGCGATGCTGCTCCATCAGCGCCAGAGCGTCGGCCAGAGTCTCGTCCGGGAAAATCGTGATCGGATTAACCACCATCCCGCTCTCGAAGCGCTTCACGCGGCGTATTTCTTCGGCCTGTTGCTCAGGCTCAAGATTGCGATGGATGACGCCGATGCCGCCCGCCTGCGCCATGGCGATGGCGAGCCGCGCCTCCGTCACCGTATCCATCGCCGAGGAGATAATCGGCAGGTTCAGCGTGATGTCGCGCGTCAACCGCGAGCGGATGTCCACCATCGAGGGCATGACCAGCGAATGACCGGGCCGCAACAGAACGTCGTCGAAGGTCAGGGCTTCAATGATGGGAGGGCGGGCGAAAGCGGACATGGTGCCAAATCCTCGAGCGGGACGCCCGCTAAAACCGGAGAGGCGCGGGAATCTCTCCACGCGCCGTGTTGGCACGGGCACATAGCACGGGGGCGACCGGGCGCAAAGGGCGGTCGCGCCTAATAAGACCAGGTGTCCGGCAAGTCTTCGGAATCGTCGAAGTCCGGGAGGACGCCCTCGGGAAGGCTGGATTTGCCGCCGCTGCTGGCGCCGGGCTTGCGCTGCTTGATGGTGCGCTCCACGGCAAGCTTTGTGTCGGATCGCCCCAGCATGGCGCCAAACTCGTATTTGTAGACCGCTTCCAGCTTGACGGTTGATGTGACTTCCCCGCCCCGGACCTTGACGACCACGGTTCCAGTATTTCCGATAGCGTTAAGTTGGTGCTGCGCCATGACGCGCGTGAGCAACAACCGCCCATCAGAAAGACGCTGCGTCTCGGAGCGCTCCTTCCCGCCAGCAGACGCAATGGCGACCTGCGTTGCGACGGAATCGAGCTTGTCGCGAAATTCAACAAGCCTGAAATATTCCATACCCATCAACAAGCTCAACGTCATCGGCAAAAGCAAAAGGCCCAGCAAAATGCCGAAAGAGCCTTTCGTGTCTAGGGAAAGCCGCTTGATCGCAGAACGCATTGAGCTACTCGCAAACAAAATGATTTCAAAAAAAATTAAAAGGGGAGATCAGGCATTCGTATTTTGCTTAACAAAAGCGTAACGCGCGACACATGGACCTGCAATCGTAGTCTGAATTAAGCAAAAAGATTGAGGATGAATGGGAGGGGGAATTGCGAGTAGCGAGTAGAAAAAGATACCCCTCATCCGTCGTTTGCTGACGCAAACGCTACCTTCTCCCGCGGGCGGGAGAAGGTAGCGCGCAAAGCGCGGCGGATGAGGGATCCTTCTACTGCCTGCTGCCGGATCCCATGCTAATCTGCCGAGAATCAAAACCGGGAGAGAGACATGCCCCACAGAACCATCCGCGCCGCAGCAGGCGCGCTCATCGCCATCGGCGCCGCCCTGCCTGCAAGCGCCTATGCGCAGGACGCAGCGGAATTCTACAAGGGCCGCACCGTCACCATCATCATCGGCGCAGCGCCGGGCGGCGGCTACGACACCTATGGCCGCCTCATAGCGCGCCATATTGGCAAGCACATTCCCGGCGCCCCGAACGTAACGCCCTCCAACCTGCCCGGCGCCAGCAGCAATGCGGCGGCCTCGCAGCTTGCGACCGTATTGCCCAAAGACGGCACCCAGATCGGCGCGATCTACGCCAGCGCGATGCTGGAGCCGCTGCTTGGCGACGCCACGCGCATCAAGCACGATCCCAGCAAGTTCCAGAACCTTGGCTCGGCCAGCCGGGAAGTCTACACCTGCGCCTTCCGCACAGACGCTCCCGCCAAGACCTATGCGGACGCCCGCACGCGCGAGATTATCCTTGGCGCCACCGCCGAGGGCGGCACCAATGTTGATTTCCCCGTTGTGGCGGCGCGCTTTCTCGACATGAAGTTCAAAGTGGTGCGCGGCTATAAAGGCTCGCGCGAAGTGACGCTAGCGATGGAGCGCGGCGAAGTGGAAGGCGCCTGCGGCCTCGCATGGTCCACGCTCTCGGTGCAATATCCAACCCTGTTTGAAGACAACAAATTCAACATCGTCGCGCAGGAAGACATGGACGGAACCCCCGCCCTGAACGCGCGCGGCGTGCCCGTCACCGGCAAGCTCGTCAAATCGGACGCCGACAAAGCCGCGCTCGAATTGTTCTACTCGCAAAACGTATTGGGCCGCCCCTATGTGGTCGCCGCCGAAGTCCCCAAAGACCGCGCCGCCGCGCTGCGCAAAGCGTTCATGGCCACGCTCGCCGATCCCGAATTGCTGGCCGAAGCCAAGCGCCTGCGCATCGAGATCACGCCAACGTCCGGCGACGACGTCGAAAAGCTGATCGCAAGGCTGTACGCAACGCCGAAGGACGTGGTGGAGAATGTGCGCAAGACGCTGGGGAGGTAGGATAAGGGGGAGTGGGTAGTGACGGGTAGCGAATATGGGAAGATTACCCCTACTGCCTACTGCCTACTGCCTACTCCCTACTCGCTACTAGCCAAAGTCCCGCCCCGAAACCCAGTCGCCAGCACATACAGCTCCGCCGAATCCGCGCGGCTCGCTTTGGGCTTCACATGGCGCACGATGGCGTAATCGCGTTTCAGCGCGGCCAGCAGATCGTTTTCCGCGCCGCCCTGAAACACCTTTGCGACAAAGAACCCGCCCGGCAGCGTGATCTCACGCGCAAATTCTGCGGCAAGCTCCGCCAGATGAATGATGCGCAGATGATCGGTCTTCTTGTGGCCGGTGGTGTTGGCCGCCATGTCAGACAGCACGCCGTGCGCGAGCCCGCCCAGCTTGACGCGCAGCTTTTCCGGCGCCTTGGGATCGAGAAAATCCATCACCTCGAAATCAACGCCCGAGATCGTTTCAATCTCCAGCAGGTCGATGCCCACGACCTTGCTTTTGCCGTTGGCGGACAGCGTTTTCCTGGCCACATATTGCGCCCAGCCGCCCGGAGCCGAGCCCAGATCAATGATGTTCTGCCCCGGCTTGAACAGCTTGTAGCGCTCGTCCAGCTCAATCAGTTTATAGACAGCGCGCGAGCGCCAGCCTTCTGCGCGCGCCCGCGCCACATAGGGATCGTTGAGCTGTCGCTCCAGCCAAGTCTTGGAGGAGAGCGTACGCTTGCCCGCACTTTTAACGCGGATCTTGAGCGAGCGGCCGCCTTCATGTCCGCTGGCGCCGGGGGATTTGGGGGCGCTCATGGCGCGATCTCCCGCACGGGATCATGCCGCCAGACGCCGTCCGCGCTCATCAATTGCACCAGAATTCCCTCGCGCAGGCCACGGTCCGCAATGCGCACGCGCTGGCTTGGAAAAGCGCGGCGGATCGCCTCCAGAATGGCGCAGCCCGCGAGCACCAAATCGGCGCGCTCATGGCCGATGCAGCCATTGGCCGCCCGTTGCTCATAGCTCATGCCGCGCAACATATTCACTGTACCCTCGATTTCGACATCGGACATCCACAAACCGTCCACCCGCCGCCTGTCATAACGCAACAGGCCCAGATGCACGCCGGCCAGAGTTGTGACCGTGCCGGATGTTCCTAGCAGATGAAACCGGTCGCAGCGCGACTCGCCTGCTGTTTTTTCAACAAAAGGCGCCAAAGCCGCGCCGACATGCGCGACCATGGCCTCGAAGGCCGCAAAATCGACGTCATGGCCGCCGAACTTTTCAGCAAGCGTGACCACGCCCATTTGCAGCGACGCCCAAACCCGAACCCGATCACGCAGCGAGGCGCCGTTCTCGCCACTGGCCAACCACACAATCTCGGTGGAGCCGCCGCCAATGTCGAACAGCACCAGAGAGCGCGCGTCCTTGTCCGCCAAAGCAGCGCAGCCCGCGGCCGCCAGATGGGCCTCGGTCTCGCGGTCGACGATTTCCAGATCGACGCCCAGCTCGTCAGTGACGCGGGCGAGAAACTCCCCGCCGTTTTCCGCCGCCCGGCAGGCTTCGGTCGCGATCAGCCGCGCCCGGGTAACCCCCTTGGCGCGCATTTTATCGCGGCAAACCGCCAGCGCCCCCAGCGTGCGCACGATGGCGGCCTCGCCAAGCCGACCCGAGGAGCCAAGCCCCTCGCCCAGCCGCACGATGCGCGAGAACGCGTCAATGATGCGAAACGCGTCATAAGTGGGGCGGGCGATCAGCAGCCGGCAATTATTGGTGCCAAGATCGAGCGCGGCATAGGTGTCCTGTTGCGCCCGATAGGCCGGGCGCTGGAAACTTTCTCCGTTTAAATCCGGGGCGCGCCCGCTCCCCGGCGGCCCGGCGAGCGGCGCGCCGGACCCCTCCGTCCAATCCCTCGACAAATGAAACTCCATTGCGCCGCGATTCCCAAAACCGGGCGCACGTCAAACAGTAATGTAAGCATGCGCCGACAATGGCGCCAAGGCCAGCAAAAGAACGAGAAGCCCCAAAGCGCCGCACGCCAGCGCCCCGCCAGACCAGCTTCGATGTTGACACGCCAAGCCCTATCGCATTAAGAACCGAGCGCTGACAGGCCCCGCGGCTCACCCCGCGCCGCCTTGAAGCTGCCAGACAGGCCGCCCGCTCGCGGCTCTCTTGGGGGATAGTTCAACGGTAGAACTACCGACTCTGACTCGGTCAATCTTGGTTCGAATCCAGGTCCCCCAGCCAATCAAAATTCTAGCTTTAAATTTGTTCAAAATCAGTGGGTTAGGTCGTCGTTTTTGTTGAGTGGTACCCAAGAGTACCCCAACATGGTACCCAGAATAATTAATCCTCAGGATGCGCAGAGGTGAGGTCTTGTCCTTCTAGGGGGCTTATGTTGACATATCCAGCAAGACGGCCATCCTTTTCAGCATTTGGAACCGGCCGCATATTCAGAGAAAGCCTTTAGTATGAGCTTGATACTGAAATTTGTGTTGCCTAGTAGTGTTCAATTTGAACACCTCTTGCTAGAAAGGCACGGGAGGGGGCTCGTTCCATCCACCGCTCGCCTCCATGTCAGCTAATGTCTCCCGAGCCAATCCGATGACAGACCCTCGGAACTCTGGGTCGGCAGAAGATTGAAAGAGCTGGATTAATAGGGACAGGTATTCTTCCGCTTTGGGCACTTCGGGTGTTATCTCTGTACGCAATCCACCTGTTTCGGGTTGTTCATCGCTGCCCATTTTGCTGGCAATCTCTGGAAAGTCCTTCAGCATCCAGTTTCTAATGGTTGTGTGTGGTCTTCCAAGCGCTACTCCAATTTCACGGTAGGATTGCATCCTCCCCCTGCCATAAACGTGTTGACGAGTGGTCATGTATGCGCAAAAAACGTTTCGATATTCGCTTGGCTTGAGTTGCAGGCCGTGGGCAAGATTAGCGCTTGCCGCCAGCCACTGAGCGTTCTGCCGATTGCTCTCAACAATCTCCGCGTGAGTCCAACCTCGCCCGAGGCTCTCATGTGCCTGCAATCTATGCCAGCCATCCACAAGAAGAAGCATGCCGTCCACTCGAGCCAATTTGATGGGCGCAAGAGTGGTCCCAGCTTTCATTAGGTCCGCATATCTCTTTACCGTTGCAGGATCGATCCTGTTCCGTACCTGAAAACTCGCTTCCCGGACGATCTGATTGATCTTCACATTTTCGAAGGTAGTGGCGCCTTCAGTTCCCTTTTTCATGTCTCAAAATCCTATATTAGCTGGGTAGCCGGTAGGCATATCGTAAATGGTTATGCTCAACTTGAAGTCCTTCCAAAAGAGAGGGGGCTAGAAAGCGTCTTTCAACATGCTGCTAATGGACGTGGTAAGTTTGGGTTGACCCAAGCTAACCCTCAGCCAACCCACCTCACCTCCCTCTCCGCATGGGTCAGCAATGGCGACCAAGGGCTGACTAGGGGGTGAACATAGGCTGGCCTAGGTGGACGAGGCTTACAGGGGGACTGCGAGCGCTCGTTAGGAGCGTTTGGGTCTACTAGTGGGCTGTCGGGGAATGATCGCCTTGTTGAGCTGCCCTCTGGAGGCAAGCTTCGATCTGTTGGTCGCCCCAACGAAGAGGTCGCCATTGCTAACACAGGGTGAGCTTGGTTATTCCCTGTTTGCAATAGCTAGCTAGTATCAGCTTGGGTTGTCAGGGATTTGAATGGGTTTGCTAAATGAGAGGAGTTGTAGCTTCTGGGTGGTAGTAGGCTGTCGGCATACAGGCCCTCTACAGTCAGCCCAAACGCCAGCAGGGTTGACCAAGTCTGCAACAGGCCATGAGATCTGGGGAGGACGAGGGGTCTTCCTGCGGGAGCTTGGAGAACGGTGAGCTGAGCCGCTGATAATCGGGCTTACTAATACGAGTGGTAGCCAAGAAGGCCGCTAAAAAGGCAGCCAAGATGGTGTACCCAAAGGTCTTAGCGTAGCATCTATAAACATGATCAATTATGCTGCTCGGGCAGGCCGTTGTTTAGCCGGCCATTCTTCTCTCGAGAGGGGTTGGATTGGATGGAACCCGCCATCTATTTTGATACGGCCAAGATTTATAGCCTAGGCATTAGTGA
>CAMCUC010000040.1 GCA_945878875.1 Rhizobium sp. Q54 | reverse complement strand
CACTGGCAGTGCGCTGGCGCTTGGCCTTGCGGGCCTTGCCGCTTTCCTGCCCTCCATCGCCTTCGCCCTTCTCACCGGCCATGTCGCCGACACCTACAACCGTCGTAACGTGGTGGCGCTGTCGTTTGGCCTTTGCACTCTGGGCATGGGCGCACTGGCGTTTGCCGTATTGTCCGGGTCAGCGCCGCTCTGGCTGATCTATGTCTCCGTCGTCATGATCGGAATCGGCCGCGCATTCGGCAATCCGGCCTCGCAGGCGATCACACCAAGCCTTGTGCCTCGCACCCATTTCGCCAACGCAGTGACGTGGTATTCCTCGTTCTGGCAGGTAGCAACGGTTGCTGGCCCCGCGATTGGCGGCCTGCTCTATATCGGCGGCCCCAATGTCGTCTTCTTCACAGCCACAGGCTGCTTTGCTTTGGCCTCGCTGATGGTGTGCATGATCCGCACGCCGCTTGATCCTCCCGGCACGGGACGCGGCCCGATCAGCTGGGCGACCGTCTCCGTCGGCCTCACCTTCATGTGGTCGCGTCCGGTGATGTTTGGCGCTGTGGCCCTTGATTTGGTGGCCGTCCTTTTTGGCGGCGTTACCGCCTTGCTCCCTATCATCGCAAAGGACGTGCTGGAGGCGGGACCGTTGGGGCTTGGCCTGCTGCGATCCTGCCCCGCTATCGGCTCAATCGCCATGAGCGCGGCGATCGCCTATTATCCCATTACCTCGGGCGCCGGTCGCAAGATGCTGATCGCCGTTGGTATTTATGGGCTCGCCATCGTCGTCTTCGGGTTTTCGTCGCTGATATGGCTGTCGATGCTGGCTCTGCTTGTCGTCGGCGCGGCGGATTCTGTGAGCGTCGTGATTCGCCACACGATGGTGCAGGCGGAGGCGCCTGATGAAATGCGCGGTCGCGTGGCCGCCGTGAACTCGATCTTTATCTCTGGCTCGGCGGACCTTGGCGAGTTCCGCGCCGGCGCCAGCGCAGCCTTGTTTGGCGCTGCGAACGCCATCGTCATCGGCGGCATCGTGACCATCGTACTGGCGGGCCTGTGGGTGAAGCTGTTCCCGGCGCTCTATGCGCGCGACAAGATCATCGACAATTGAACGGGAAGCGACATCATGGCGCTTCCCCTCTCGCCCAGAGACCCGCATGATCTTTGAACCAGCAATCATCGCCCGCGCAGCAAGCATTTTGCAGCGCGCGCGCGACCAAAACCTGAAAATAGCAACCGCCGAATCCTGCACCGGCGGGCTTGTCGCGGCGCTGTTCACCGAAATCCCCGGCTCATCGGCGACGTTTGATCGCGGCTTTGTGGTCTATTCCAACGCAGCCAAGCACGACATGCTGGGAGTGCCCGCAGAGTTAATTGAAACCCACGGCGCCGTGAGCGCGCAAACAGCCTGCGCAATGGCAGAGGGCGCGCTTGCCCATTCGCAAGCCGACATCGCCATCGCGATCACCGGCGTTGCGGGACCGGGCGGCGGAAGCGCGGAAAAGCCTGTGGGACTGGTGCATTTTGCCAGCGCACGAGCGGGCGCGCCAACCGTGCCAGTCGAGATGCGCTACGGAGATAATGGCCGCGCGAACGTGCGCCGCGCGGCGCTGGAGAGCGCGCTCGATCTGATTGAATCGCGGCTCTAGCGATAGGCCGCAGCGATACCCAGAAAGTCCTTCGAGGTCAGGCTCGCCCCGCCCACAAGCGCGCCGTCTACATTGGCCACGCCCATCAGCTCGACCGCGTTTGAGGGCTTCACCGAGCCGCCGTAGAGAATACGCACGCCCGCACCTTCCGCCCCGAGCGCACGCGCAAGTTCGGCGCGGATGAAGGCGTGAACATCAGCCACGTCAGCCGCCGTCGGCGTCAGCCCGGTGCCAATCGCCCACACCGGCTCATAGGCCAGCACGAGGTTGGCGGCGGTCGCGCCAGCGGGCAGCGAGTCTGCAATCTGCGCGCCCACCACGTCCAGAGTGCGCCCCGCCTTGCGCTCGGCATCCGTCTCGCCGACGCAGAGAATCGCGATCAATCCAGCCGCCAGCGCGGCTTCCGCCTTTGCCTTCACGAGCTCGCTCGACTCGGCATAGTCCGTGCGGCGCTCGGAATGGCCCACGATCACGAAAGTCGCGCCAAGATCGGCCAGCATAGAGGCGGACACGTCGCCGGTATGGGCGCCCGAGGCTTTCTGGTGGCAATCCTGCCCGCCGATGGAAAGACGCCCGGCGGCCGTCGCGATTGCGGCTCCGACAAGCGTCGCGGGCGGGCAAATCAGCAATTCAACGCGAGACTTAAGCGGGGCGTCATAGCCTTGCGCCATGGCCTCGATTTGCGCCAGCGAGGCGCTCAGCCCGTTCATCTTCCAGTTTCCCGCAACAATTGGGTGAGGTTTGTTGGCCATTTTCGCTCCCGCTGGTTTATGCCAACGCCGGTTATCAGAGAGCGCGCGCTATGCAAAGCGCCGCGCAAAGGCTATGGAAAACCATACCTGTTTGGGGCGGGGGTTTCCGCCCGTCTTTTGGAATCGGACGAGACAAACATGCTTGAAGGCATACGCCGGGCGTCGAAGAGCCTTGTCGGCAAGGTGGTCTTCGGAATTCTGTTCGGGTTTCTGATCCTGAGCTTCGCCGTCTGGGGTATTGGAGATATTTTCCGAGGCATCGGCGTCAGTTCGGCGGCGAAGGTCGGCGACGTCGAAATATCGACCGAGGCCTATCGCACCGCCTATCAGACCCAATTGCAAAACTGGCAACGGGAATCACGGCGCGCCATCACCAACGACCAGGCGCGCGCCGCCGGCCTGGACAGAATGGTGCTCTCGCGCCTGATTTCTGAAGCCGCCCTCGATCAGCGCGCCCGCTCGCTGGGCCTCGCCATGGCCGAGCGCGACATTGCGCAAGCCATCGTCAACGATCCGACCTTCATAGGCCCTACCGGCAAGTTCGAGCGTCAGCGCTTCAATGACGCCCTGCGCGAGGCCGGATATTCGAGCGAGGGCCGCTTCGTGCAGGAGCAGCGGCAGGTCTATCTGCGCCGCGAACTGGCGCTGTCGATCGCTGGCGATGCGCCGCTCCCGCTGGCGATGCTTGAAGCCGTACACCAGTTCGATTCGGAAACCCGCAGCGTAGAGTTCTTCACACTGCCCGCTTCCGCCGCCGGCGAGATCCCGCCGCCAAATGAAGACGCGCTGAAGGTGTTTTATGAAGAGCGCAAGGCGAGCTTCCGCACGCCGGAATATCGCAAAATCATTGTGCTGAGCGTCGCGCCCTCCAGCGTCGCCGATCCCGCCCGCGTGACCGATGCCGACGCCCGCCAGCTTTACGAGCAGGTCAAAGGCCAGCGCTTCACTGTGCCCGAGCGTCGCAGCGTCCAGCAAATCATCTATCCCGACGAGGCCGCAGCCGCCGCCGCGCGCAAATCTTTGGCCGACGGCGAGACCTTCGACGCGCTGGCGCAAAAGCGCGGCCTCGCCGACAAAGACATTGATCTTGGCGCCCTCACCTGGGCCGAATTCGCCGATCCCAACATCGGGCAGGCCGCGTTTGCTTTGACGGAAGGAGCCGTGAGCGATCCGGTAAAAGGAGCATTCGGCTTCGTCTTGCTGCGCGTATCGAAGGTTGATCCGCAATCGGTGAAACCGTTTGAAGAGGTCGCGCAAATCGTAAAGCGCGAGCTGGCGGAGCGCCGTTCGCGCGACGAGATACAGAAGATCCGCGACGTGATCGAAAATCAGCGCACGTCTGGAAAGTCGCTTGCGGAGGCGGCTGAAGCGGCCAAATTGAAGGCGCGCGTGATCGAGGCTGTTGACCAGAATGGTCGCGACCAAAATGGCGCCGAAGTCGCCGGACTGGTTGAGGGCGCAGAGCTGTTGCGCGCGGTTTTCGCCTCCGACATCGGCGTCGACAACGACCTTCTGACCACGCGCGACAACGGCTACACATGGTTTGAGGTCGCAGGCATCGAGCCTGCGCGCGATCCGGCGCTCATCGAGGTTCGCGAACGCGTCGCCGCCGCTTGGTTGCAGGACGAAACCGAACGCGCCCTGCAACGCAAGGCGCAGGAGCTGGTCAGGCGCATCGAGGGCGGCGAGGCCATAGAGGCCGTCGCAAAAAGCGTCGGGCTGGACGTGCAGCTCGCCAACGACGTGAAGCGCTCGGGCTCGCAGACACTGCCGCTCGCAGCCGTCGTGCGCACGTTCACGATTGCGACGGGAGCTGCGGCCTCAACCGCAATCGGCCCAGAGCGCATCGTGTTCAAGGTTCTGGATTCACTCGTACCGCCCTATGACCCTGAAAGCGCAACGCTGACGGCGCTGGCGCCACGTCTGCGCGAAGCATTGACGGAAGACATTCTGGCGCAATTCGTGGCAAAAGCGCAGGACGATCTCGGCGTCAAGATCAACGAGTCAGCCGTACGTATGGCGGTCGGCGGTCAACAAAACTAGGCGCGGACAGGCTCATGACACCGATAGCCTATGAGGATTTCGCGCGCGCCTATGAAGCCGGACGCCCGAGCCTCATCGCCGCCAGTCTGATCGCCGATCTTGAAACGCCCGTCGCCGCCTATCTGAAATTGAGCGCAGCAGGCGGCGCAAACACGTTCCTGCTCGAATCCGTGGAAGGCGGCGCAGCGCGTGGCCGCTATTCCATGATCGGCATGGACCCCGACGTGATCTGGCGCGCCCATGGGTCGCAAAGCGAAATCAACCGGCAGGCGTTGACGGAGCAGGATGCGTTCGAGCCCTGCCCCGGCAAACCGCTCGACGCCTTGCGGGCGCTGATCGCCGAATCTTGCATAGAAGCGCAAGACGAGCTGCCCCCGATGGCTGCGGGCGTGTTCGGCTATCTGGGCTATGACATGGTACGGCAGATGGAGCGCCTGGCGCCCGCAAAGCCCGATCCGATTGGCGTGCCCGACGCGGTGATGATCCGACCGACGCTGATGGTGGTGTTTGATTCCGTGCGCGACGAATTGCACATCGTAACCCCGGTGCGCCCCGCCGCTGGCGTTCATGCGCGCGCCGCATGGGAGGCCGCGCAATCGCGCATCGACAAGATTGTGACTGTGCTGGAAGGCAAGCTGGCCCACAAGCCGCCAGTCGTCGATCCGCTGTCGACGGCGATCGCCCCTGTCTCCAACACGCCTCAAGCGCGCTATCTGGAAATGGTTGCGCAGGCGAGGGAATACATCAAGGCGGGCGACATATTCCAGGTCGTTCTCTCACAGCGCTTTACGGCACCGTTTGAACTGCCCGCGTTCTCGCTGTTTCGCGCCTTGCGCCGCGTCAACCCGGCGCCGTTCCTGTGCTACCTCGATTTCGGCGGCTTCCAGATCGTGTGCTCAAGCCCCGAGATTCTGGTGCGCGTGCGTGAGGGCAAAGTCACCATTCGCCCCATCGCCGGCACGCGCTGGCGCGGCAAGACGCCCGCCGAAGATGAGGCTCTGGCGCAAGAACTTCTGGCCGATCCCAAGGAGCGCGCCGAACATTTGATGCTGCTTGATCTTGGTCGCAACGACGTTGGCCGCGTGTCGCAAATCGGCAGCGTGGAAGTCACCGGGCAATTCTTCGTCGAGCGCTACAGCCACGTCATGCACATCGTCTCCAACGTCGAGGGCCAGCTCGATCCGCGCCGCGACGCGATCGACGCCCTGTGTGCAGGCTTCCCCGCAGGCACGGTTTCAGGCGCGCCAAAAGTGCGCGCGATGGAGATCATCGACGAGCTGGAGACCGACAAGCGCGGGATTTACGCCGGCTGCATCGGGTATTTCGGTGCCTCTGGCGAAATGGACACTTGCATCGTCCTGCGCACCGGCATCGTCAAGGACGGCCTCATGCACGCGCAGGCAGGAGCAGGAATCGTATACGATTCCGATCCCGCCTCCGAGCACCGAGAATGCGTGAACAAGGCGACAGCTTTGTTCCGAGCCGCCGAAGAGGCCGTGCGCTTCGCCACGAGCGCCAAGCGCGGGCAATAGCGGGAGCTTCTCTGGACCGCCAACTTCCGGACGGGCACATAGCCACCGCGTACGTCATCCCAGCGAAGGCCGGGACCCACGACAGGCGGTGAGTTCAATCCCTGCCGTGGATGGCGGCCGTCGCCGCCACGATATCGTGGCGACACGGTCCAAAGGGGCATCCACTCCTCTATTTCCAGCGTATAAGGCTAGCAATTTCCTTTCTCCCCATGGAGCCTGCATGCCCAATCCCGCTGCTGACGCGCCAGTAATCGTCTGGTTTCGCGACGACCTGCGGCTGGCCGATCAGCCGGCTCTGGACGCCGCCCGGCGCTCGAAGCGGCCCGTTATCTGTCTTTATGTCTACGATGCCGGGCGCTCCTCCGGCCGGGAACTGGGGGCTGCCTCGAAATGGTGGCTTCATCATTCGCTGGCGGCGCTGGGCGCCTCAATTGAGAAAATAGGCGCCCGCCTCGATGTCATAGCGGGCGATCATGAGGACCTGCCGAAATTCGCGCAAAGCCTTGGCGCCGGCGCCGTTTACTGGACGCGGAGGTATGGCGGCGCGCAAATCGCCTGCGATGCTCAGGTAAAGAAAGACCTCGGCGCGGCGGGCGTTGAGCCTGCCAGCTTCAACGGCCATCTGCTGCGCGAGCCATGGGAAGTCACCACCAAGACCGGCGGGCCGATGAAAGTGTTCACGCCGTTCTGGCGCGCGTCGCAGGCTCTGGGCGATATCCCGGCGCCCCTGCCCGCCCCCAAGGCGCTGACGAGCGCGCCATGGCCCAAAAGCGGGCCAAAGCGCACGACGCTGGAGGCGCTCGACCTGCTCCCCACCAAGCCCGATTGGGCAGAGGGGTTGCGCGCCCAGTGGTCCCCCGGCGAGGCAGGCGCGCGCGCCCGTTTGCAAGACTTCTTCAAGCAGGGCCTCGCCAATTACGCCGATGAGCGCGACCGGCCAGACAGGCCCTCGACTTCGCGGCTGTCGCCGTTCCTGCGCTTTGGCGAAATTTCCCCCCGCACGATCTGGCATTCCGCGCGCCATCTGGAAGCTGACAAACCGGCGCTGGCCAAGCCGATCTCAAAGTTCCTATCGGAAGTTGGCTGGCGCGAATTTGCCTTCCACCTGCTGTTTCACAATCCCAATCTTGCGACCCGCAATTATCAGCCGCGCTTCGACGCCTTCCCGTGGGGCGTGCCAGACGCAAAGGTTTTACGCGCTTGGCGGACCGGGAACACCGGCTATCCGATTGTGGACGCAGGCATGCGCGAACTCTGGCGCACCGGCTTCATGCACAATCGCGTGCGCATGGTGGTGGCGTCATTCCTAGTGAAGCATTTGCTGATCGACTGGCGCGTCGGCGAAGAATGGTTCTGGGATACGTTGTGCGACGCCGACCCGGCCAACAATCCGGCGAGCTGGCAATGGGTGGCGGGCAGCGGCGCGGACGCAGCGCCCTATTTTCGTATCTTCAACCCGATCCTGCAGGGCGAGCGCTTCGATCCAGAAGGCGACTACGTGCGCGCCTTCGTGCCGGAGCTGGCGAACATGCCCGCAAAATTCATCCACAAGCCTTGGGAAGCGCCCGCAAACGTGCTGGCGAACGCAGGCGTGCGGCTGGGCAAAACATACCCGGCGCCGGTCGTCGACCATACGACTGGCCGGAACCGGGCGCTGGCCGCATTTGGGGCCCTCGTTAAGGAATGAGCACCGTGGCGCCGGTCGTCTGGCGCCCCTCAAGCGCCTTGTGGGCGGCCACAACTTCGTCCAGCGGATAAGTGTGGTTGATCGGAATGCGCACCTTGCCGGACTCAACCATGGCGAAGAGGTCGGCGGCCATGGCGTCGAGATCTTCGCGCTTTGCGATATAGGTATAGAGCGTCGGGCGCGTGCAAAACAGCGAACCCTTTTGCGCCAGCAGCGTGATGTTGAACGCGTCCACCTGCCCCGAGGCGTTCCCATACGAGACGAACATCCCAAGCGGACGAATGCAGTCGAGCGACATCGGGAACGTGTCCTTGCCGACGCCGTCATAGACCACGTCGCACAATTTGCCGCCCGTGATTTCCTTTACGCGCTCTACGAAGTTTTCGGACTTGTAGTCGATCACGTGGTGCGCGCCCGCAGCTTTGGCCACAGCCGCCTTCTCCGGCCCGCCGACGGTGGCGATCACGATTGCGCCCAGCGAATTGCCCCATTGGCAGAGCAATTGCCCAACGCCGCCAGCGCCTGCATGCACGAGGATCGTGTCGCCAGCCTTCACCGGAAACGTGCGGCGAAGCAGGTATTGCGCGGTGAGGCCTTTCAGCATCATGCCTGCAGCGGTCTCGTAGGAAATGCTGTCGGGAAGCTTCACGAGAACGTTTGTGCCGATCACGCGCTCCTGCGCATAGCAGCCAAGCGTAGACGTGTAGCCAACGCGGTCGCCAACCTTGAAGCCCTCGACGTCCGCTCCGATCTCCACGATCTCGCCAGCGGCTTCATTGCCCAGCACGAACGGCGTGGGGGTTTTGTAGGCGCCGGCGCGAAAATACGTATCGATGTAATTGAGCCCGATGGCGTGATTGCGCACGCGTACATAGCCAGCACCGGGCGCGCCCACGGGCACATCCTCAATGCGCATAACGTCCGCCCCGCCGGTCTCGTGGATGACGACTGCTTTCACCATGGTCGCGTCCCTTTTATAAAATGCATATCAGCCATGCGCGCACTTTGAGACGAAGCGATAGCTTTATCAACCCGCAGGTGCCAGCTTGAGACGCGCGCACGAGTCGCGACAAAGGTTGGACTACATGAGCACCCAGGTCACCCGTAGAGCAACCAGCCAGCGCGACATGTTCACGCCAAAGCTGGTGACGGTGCTGCGCGAGGGCTATGGCTGGAGCCAATTCCGGGCGGATTTGATCGCAGGCCTCACGGTCGCCATCGTCGCGTTGCCCCTCTCAATGGCCATCGCTACAGGCTCCGGCGCCAAGCCCGAACATGGGCTGATCGCTGCCGTGATCGGCGGGTTTATCGTTTCGGCGCTGGGCGGCAGTCGCTTCCAGATCGGCGGACCGGCTGGCGCCTTCATCGTGCTGGTCGCCAGCATTATCGGTATGCACGGCTATCAGGGCTTCCTTGCCGCCACCATCATGGCGGGCTGCCTGCTGTTGCTGATCGGCTATCTGCAACTTGGAATATACATCAAATACATCCCCTACCCGGTCACAATCGGCTTCACGGCGGGCATCGGCGTGATTATTTTCGCCGCCGAGATCAAGGATTTCTTCGGCCTGACGTTGGCCGCCGAGCCTGGTCCGCTGATCCCCAAGATCGCCGCCTTGTGGAACGCGGCGGGCACGATCAATTGGGCTGCGGCTGTCGTGGGCGCGCTCTGTCTGGCGACGATCCTGATCCTGCGCCGGCTAGCCCCGCGCTTTCCCGGCCTGCTGGCGGCGGTGGCTTTGGGCGCGATAGCGACGTGGGGGCTTGGCCTGCCCATCGAGACCATCGGCACGAAATTCGGCGGCATCCCGAGCGGCGTTCCGGCGCCCGCATTCCCCTCTGTCAGCCCGATGTTGTGGCTCGATCTGATCCCCGCCGCCGTCGCGCTGGCGTTTCTGGGCGGCATGGAATCGCTGCTCTCAGCCGTGGTGGCCGACGGCATGACGGGTCGGCGCCATCGCTCCAATTGCGAATTGGTGGCGCAGGGCTGGGCCAATATCGCCAGCGCTTTGTTTGGCGGACTCTGCGTCACCGGCACGATTGCGCGCACGGCGACCAACATTCGCGCCAACGCGCACGGGCCGGTCGCGGGCATATTGCACGCTTTGTTTCTGATGGCGTTCATGGTGTTAGCGGCCCCGCTGGCGAACTGGATTCCGCTGACCGCGCTCGCTGCGGTGCTGGCGATCGTTGCTTGGAACATGATCGAACGGCACGCCATCGTCGCCGTTTTGCGCGGCGATAGGGCGGAAGTCGCTGTGATGGTAGCGACGTTCTCGGTAACCGTGCTGCGCGACCTAACCGAGGGCATAGCGGTTGGCGTCGTCATGGGCGCCGTTTTATTCATGCACCGCATGGCGCAGATGGTCGAAGTGACGACGCACACGCACGCGCCGCTGTTTGCTCCTGACCAGCCCGACGAGGCCGATCCGCGCCGCCCCTATGAGGGCGCAGAAAGCCATGACGTGATCGTCTATCGCATCAATGGGCCGTTCTTCTTCGGCGCCGCCAGTCAGGTGGCGTCCATCATCGAGCAGATCGAGAAGCCGCCGCGCGCCTATGTGCTCGACCTCGCAGCCGTGCCGCTGGCCGACGAGACCGGCGCGCAAGCCCTGCTCGGCTTCGTGAAGAAGGCGCGCAAGGCCGGAGCCCGCGTCTACTTTGCGGGCACCTCGAGGAGCGTCACGCGAAGATTGCTGCGGGCGGGACTTGGGCGCGGGCTGGCGACCTATGTGTCCAGCGTCGAAGAGGCGCGCAATCGCCTCCTGCGCTGCACTTAAACCCTTGTCCCGCATGCGGGAGAAGGAAGAGCGCTCAACTTCGCGGCGCCGCATTGCGCGGCACGTTGCGCTGACTGCTTATAGAATGGGCGCCGCTGCCTGTTCTCTGCATCAATAAAACTTATCAAGCCCGGCTTATCGCACATGCAGCATGACGCTTTGCGCAGCGTCCACCTCGCGTGCAGGCGTATTAGACCTTTGGCATGCCCGTTGCTTTGACGTCCACAGCGACATCAAACGGGAGCGCCAAATGACCATGTTCCGCAATCCTTTCGACTCCGGCATGCGCCTTAACAAAGGTTGTTCATGCGGCGCCCATTCCTCGCAAGCGGCCCATGAGCGCGCCTTCAAGGCTGACGCGGTGGAGACAGGGGCTGCGCCTGACGAGGCCCGTTATGAGCGCGTCGTCACGTCTGCTGTTATGCGCGCGATGTTCCCGGTAGATGCGGAGCGTCGCGCCTTTTTGAGCGCCGTCGGTTGGTCCACTGCTGCGGCCGCCGTTACCGGCATGTTGCCGATTGGCGCTGCGACAGAGGCGTTTGCGCAAGGCGGGCCGCTCGAGAAGAAGGCGCTGAAGGTCGGCTTTATTCCCATCACTTGCGCCACGCCTATTATTATGGCCGACCCGCTTGGCTTTTATAAGAAACACGGCCTTGATGTTGAAGTGATGAAGACCGCCGGTTGGGCGGTCATTCGCGACAAGACGCTCAACAAGGAATACGACGCCGCGCACATGCTGGCGCCGATGCCGCTGGCCATCACCATGGGCGTGGGCTCGAACCCGATTCCCTACGCGCTCAGCGCCATTGAGAACATCAACGGCCAGGCGATCACGCTCGCCATGAAGCACAAGGACAAGCGCAACCCCAAAGACTGGAAGGGCTTCAAATTCGCCGTTCCGTTTGATTTCTCCATGCATAATTATCTGCTGCGCTATTACCTCGCGGAAGCTGGCATTGATCCCGACAAGGACGTGCAGATCCGATCCGTGCCGCCCGCCGAAATGGTCGCCAACATGCGCGCGGACAATATCGACGGCTTCCTTGCGCCCGATCCCTTCAATCAACGCGCGGTCTATGACGGCGTCGGCTTCATTCACCTGCTCTCAAAGGAATTGTGGGATGGCCACCCGTGCTGCGCGTTTGCCGCCAGCAAGGAATTCATCACCGGCAACCCCAACACTTACGCCGCGCTGATGCGCTCCATCATCGACGCCACGGCATACGCGGCAAAGCCGGAAAACCGCAAGGAAATCGCCGCCGCTATCGCTCCGCCGAACTATCTCAACCAGCCGCAGATCGTGCTGGAGCAGGTGCTCACCGGCGTTTACGCGGATGGTCTTGGCTCCGTGAAGAAAGACGCCAACCGGATTCAGTTTGATCCCTTCCCGTGGGAATCTTTCGCCGTGTGGATTCTCACGCAGATGAAGCGTTGGGGACAGGTGAAGGGCGACGTCGATTATCAGGGCCTCGCCAAACAGGTGTTCCTTGCCACCGACGCCGCAAAACTGATGAAGGAGGCAGGCCTTACGCCGCCCACGACCACCACCAAGTCGTTCTCCGTCATGGGCAAGGCGTTCGATCCCGCACAGCCAGAGGCTTATCTCAATAGCTTCGCCATCAAGCGTACGTGAGGATTGCATGTTAACGTCGCTCAACGCGCGCGGGGCGCTCCTCTCAGCCGTGATCTTTTTCGTCTTTATGCTCGCTTGGCATATAGGCGTTCAGGGCAAGGCGAGCGTCACGCAAATGGATCCTGAATATGCGCGCCTGATGGGCATGGCCGCCACGCAGGGCAAGTCCGCCATGCCCGGCCCGCTCGATGTGGGCGCGCAGATCTGGAAGCATCTGCAAGAGCCGTTTTATGATCGCGGCCCCAACGACAAGGGAGTTGGAATCCAGCTCGCCTATTCGCTGGGCCGCGTTCTTCTGGGCTATGCGCTTGCGGTGCTTGTGGCTCTGCCCGTGGGGTTTCTCATCGGCATGTCGCCACTGATGAACCGCGCGCTAGATCCCTTCATTCAGGTGATGAAACCGATCTCACCGCTCGCCTGGATGCCGCTGGCGCTCTACACGATCAAGGATTCCTCGATATCCGCGATCTTCGTGATCTTCATCTGCTCGGTCTGGCCGATGATGATTAACACCGCCTTCGGCGTCTCGGCCACCCGCAAGGAATGGTTGAACGTGGCGCGCACGCTGGAGGTTCGCCCTCTACGCAAGGCGTTCACGATCATCCTGCCAGCGGCGGCGCCGACCATTCTCACCGGCATGCGCATTTCCATCGGCATCGCATGGCTTGTGATCGTGGCGGCTGAAATGCTCGTTGGCGGCACCGGCATTGGCTATTTCGTCTGGAACGAATGGAACAATCTGTCGATCACCAACGTCATCGTCGCCATTCTCCTGATCGGTCTTGTCGGCATGGCGCTTGACCAGACCCTCGCGCGCGTCGCCCGCGCCGTCACTTATCCGGAATGATCCTGTGAGCAAATTCATCTCGATTGAATCCATCGCGCGCCGTTATCCCAAGGCCGGCGGCGGCAGCACCACCATCTTCGAGGATCTCTGGTTCTCGATGAATCGCGGCGAGTTCTCAGCCATTATCGGGCATTCCGGTTGCGGCAAGACCACCGTGCTCAACATCCTCGCCGGGTTAGAGCTGCCCGACGACGGCCTGACCGTGGTCGACGGCCACGCTATTGAGGGCCCGTCGCTGGATCGCGCCGTGATCTTCCAGAGCCATGCTCTGCTGCCGTGGCGCACGGTTTTGGGCAATGTCTCCTACGCCGTCTCGTCGAAATGGCGTGACTGGAGCGCTGAAAAAGTCGCCGCCAAAGCCATGACCGCGATTGAAAAGGTGGGCCTGAAAGGCAGCGAAATGAAGAAGCCCGCCGAACTCTCCGGCGGCATGAAGCAGCGCGTCGGCATCGCCCGCGCGCTGTCCATCGACCCCAAGATCCTGCTGATGGACGAGCCTTTCTCTGCTCTGGACGCGCTCACGCGCGGCGCGTTGCAGGACGAGGTGCGCCGCATCTGCGTGGAGACCGGGCAGACCGCGTTCATGATTACGCACGACGTCGACGAGGCGATCTATCTCGCCGACAAGATCGTGCTGATGACCAATGGTCCGCAAGCCATGATTGCGGAAATCGTCGAGAACCCGCTGCCGCGCGACCGTCGCCGCGTCGATCTGCATCGTTCGCCCGATTATTACCCGCTGCGGAACCATTTGATCGACTTCCTCGTCACGAGGTCGAAGACGTTCAAGGACGAGATGCCCGAAGGCTACGACAAGCGCCATCCGCCGACCGTGCGGCCAAGCGCCGACAACCCTTTGACCCCCGGCGAAACCCGCAAGGTCGCCTGAGTTTAACTTTCAACAGGAGCAGATTATGAAGCGCGAAGAACTCACCGAAAAGATTCTCGACATCAAGCGCGAGAAGGGCTGGACCTGGAAGCACATCACGACCGAAATCGGCGGCATGAGCGACGTGATGATCGTCGGCGCGCTTCTGGGCCAGATGAAGCTCGTCAAGCCGCTGGCCGAAAAAGCCGCCGCATTGTTCGGCCTCTCGGAAGTCGAAAAGCGCATGCTCAACGAAGTGCCCCATCGCGGCTCGCAAATGCCCCCTACCGACCCGCTGATCTATCGCTTCTTTGAAATGGTGATGGTGAACGGCCCCGCGTGGAAAGCGCTGATCGAAGAAGAATTCGGCGACGGCATCATGTCCGCCATCGACTTCGACTTCCAGATGGAGCGCCTCGCCAACCCCAAGGGCGACCGCGTGCAATTCACGCTGTCCGGCAAGTTCCTGCCCTACAAGTATTACGGCGCCGAACAGGGCATCCCGGAATACGGGTTCAAAGAAAGCTGAGGGCACCCCCCTCATCCGTCGCGCTGCGCGCGCACCTTCTCCCGTAAGGGGAAGGGTGCGCCTTGCGTAAGCAAGGGGCGGATGAGGGGTTCGCCACACCCGCCCTCGCTTTCCGCACGCATCCGCCCTAAAACTTATTCCATGAACACTTACACCGACATCATCGTCGCCGGCGCCGGGGCGGCGGGGCTGGCGAGCGCGCTGGCGATCAGCCAATCGGGGCGCAGCGTGCGCGTCATCGGCAAGCCGGACGTGGGCGGCGCCTCGCGCACGGTCGCTTTGTTTGACGGCTCGATCCGGTTTCTCGAGGCGCTCGGCGTTTGGGAGCGCATCGCACCACGCTGCGCGCGTCTGCGCGGCATGCGGATCGTCGATATCACCGATTCAATCTTCCGGGCGCCGCCGACGCTGTTTAATGCGGGTGAAATCGGGCTGGAGGCTTTTGGCTGGAACATCGAGAACAGCCTGCTGGTCGCCACCATGGCCGAGCTGCTGGCCGAGCGTGGACAGGTCGACATCACGCAGACGCTGGGCAAAGCCTATGACTTCCAGCCCGACCACGTCCGCGTCGAGACTGACGAGGGCGCGTTCACGGGGCAACTGATTGTCGCCGCGGACGGGCGGCGTTCCATCGCGCGGCGCGACGCTCGCATCCAGACGCAGAACTGGGATTATCCGCAGATCGCGCTGACCGCGATTCTTGGTCACACGCGCCCGCACATGGAAATCTCAACCGAGTTTCACACCCGGCAAGGCCCCTGCACCTTCGTGCCGCTGCCGGGCACGGATGACGCACCCCATCGCTCGAGCCTCGTCTGGATGATGACGCCCAGCGAGGCGCGCCGCAGGCAGGCCTTGGCGCCGGACGCTTTCGCCAAAGAGGCCTCGGAGCTGACCTATAATTATCTGGGCACCCTGACCCCGCTCACGCCCATTGGCGCGGTGCCGATGGAGGGACTTTCGGCACGCACGCTCACTGCCCCGCGCCTTGCGCTTGTGGGAGAGGCCGCCCATGTGTTCCCGCCGATTGGCGCGCAGGGCCTGAACCTTGGCCTGCGCGACGCGGCCCATCTGGCGCAGGCTATTAGCGACGCAGACGATCCCGGAGCCGCTGGCCCGCTCGACGCCTATTCCCGCCTGCGCGGCGGGGATGTGGCCTCACGCAGCTTTGGAGTCGACACGCTGAACCGCGCCCTGCTGTCGCCGTTTGCGCCGGTGGACGTTTTGCGCGGTGCCGGGCTTCATGCGCTGCGCCAGTTCGGCCCGCTGCGACGGCTGGCCATGCGCGAGGGCGTGATGCCGCAACGCGGCGCGCCGCTTGTCATGCGTCAGGGCGTCGCCGAGAATGCGTAAAGCAGCGCGGTCACTGTGATGACGGACGCCACCGTGCCCGCCATGACGAGGCTTGAGGCGCGCTCGACGTAAACATCGTATTGGCGCGCGATCACGAACACGTTGAGCGCAGGCGGGAGCGCGGCCATCAGCACGGCGGTGTAGATCCACACCTGGCTCATGCCGCCCGCCAGCGTCAGGGCGCTCCACACCATAAGCGGATGAATCACGAGCTTCACCGCGAGCAACGCTGGCGCCTCGGGCGAAAACTTCGTGACAGGCCGCAACGCCACCGTCACGCCCATCACGAACAGCGCGCAAGGCGCCGCCGCGCCAGACAGCCACGCCACCATCTTGTCGAGCGCCACGGGCGGGCGCCATTGCGCCCAGGCCGCCAGCACGCCCAACGCAATCGCGATGTTGAAGGGATGCAGAAACACCTTGCGCGCAACGCTGAAAGCGGTCCCCAGCACGCTCGTTTTACGTCCGCCAGCCAGCCCCATCAGGAACGGCGTGAGCGTGAAGAAGATCGCGCTGTCGAAGGTGAAGATCAGCGCGGTGGGGGCGACGGAGGCGGCACCGAATGTGGCCAGCGTCAGCCCCGGCCCCATGTAGCCGACGTTGGAATATCCGCCCGCCACGCCCTGCATCGTGGCGTCTTCAATCTTGCCGCCGCTCACGTACCAGCCGATGCCAAACCCGCAGACAAAGGCGATCAGCGTGCAGGCGGACGTGATGAGGATAAAGCGCCAATTGGCCAGCTCCGCCAACGGCGTGACCGAGATAAGATTGAAGAAAAGCGCCGGGAGAGCAAGGTAGACGATGAAGGCGTGCATCCATGCCAGCCCCGCCTCGGGAATGTCCATCGCCTTGCCAAACACGAAGCCCAGTAGAATGAGCCCGAAGAAAGGCAGCGCCAGATCAAGCACGCGGCCCAGCGCTGGGGCGAAAAGCCCGACCGCCATGAGCGCGAGGAAGCCTGCGACGGGAGCTGCGATGGATTTGAAAAAAGGCACGCGGAACTCCGCAGCAAAGAATGCGCGTGGGTAGGCGCGGGGGCTTGGGGAGTCAATGTAGACGTTAAGCGCCTGGTAGACGTTAAGCGCCCTCACCCGCCACCGCCTTGACTTACCCGCCCCCAGACCGCATCACGCAGACGCTTGCGGCGCGGGACAGATGCAGACCAGAACCACCTTTCAACATTGGCTTGAATACGCGGGCTTCCGGCTGGTCGCGGGGCTTTTCAGCGTCTTGCCGCTGGAGCTTTCATCGCGCTTTGGCGGGTGGCTTTGGCGCCGGATCGCCCCGCTCGACAGGCGCCACAAGCGGGCGCTGGAAAATCTCGGGCAAGCTTATCCGGACATGACGCTGGCGCAGCGCGAGGCTATCGCTCGCGACATGTGGGACAATCTGGGCCGGGTGTTCGCCGAAAGCTTTCACCTGATCGAGATTGTGGAAAGCGGGCGCGTCCACATCGACGAGGATTCTATCTGCGCGATGCCGGCGGATCGGCGCTTTGTGGCGGCCGCGCCCCATCAGGGCAATTGGGAGTTGGGCGCAGCCGTGCTGCGTATCACCGGCGGATCAGCGGGCGGTATTTATCAGCGGCTGAAAAATCCGCTGGTGGACGAATACGTGCGCAGCCTGCGGGCGCCGTTTTACGCTGGCGGCTTGTGGCCCAAACAGGGCTCCGCCGGGCGCCGCGCCCTGAAACATCTGCGGGACGGCGGCGTGCTCGCCACCATGGCGGATCTGCGCGTCAGCGACGGGCTGAACGTACCATTTTTTGGCCGCCCCGCCCCCAGCTCGTCGTTTCCGGCGTTGGCTGCGCGCGCAACCGGGGCACCGTTGCTGGCGGTGGAAATCGTCCGGCTGCCGGGCGTACGGTTTCAGGTCAGCCTGCGGCAGATTCCCGTGCCGGAAACAGCGGACCGCGCCGCCGATATTGAGGCGGCTACAATTGCTCTGCATCGGGAGATCGAGGCCAGCATCCGCCGCCGCCCAGAGCAATGGATGTGGGCCAGCCGCCGCTGGGGATGATGGGCGCCTCAAGCACGTCACGGCGGCGAAGGCCGCCATCCACAGAAGGCAGCGCGTTCAATGGCCTGTCGTGGGCCCCGGCCGTCGCCGAGATGACGCAGAGCGGGGGCTGCGGGCTGGAAGCCCGCGGTCTATAGAACGCCCCCTTGCCCCGCCAACGCTCCTTTGTGCTATGAAGCACGACCCTTGGTCAGCAGAGCTGGACGGACCCCTTGCGAATAGCCACCTGGAACGTCAACTCGGTGCGCCAGCGCCTCGAACATTTGCTTGACTGGATGAAGGAGACGCAGCCCGACGTGGTTTGCCTTCAGGAAATCAAATGCGTCGACGAGGCGTTTCCGCGCGCCGAGATTGAGAGCCTTGGCTACAACGTCGCCACGCACGGGCAGAAGACGTTCAACGGCGTCGCGATCCTCTCGAAATATCCCATCGAATGCGAAACCCGCCTGCCCGGCGATCTGGCGGACGAGCAATCGCGCTATATCGAGGCCGTCGTCTCGCACGATGGCGGGATCACGCGCGTAGCGTCGATCTATCTGCCCAACGGCAATGGCGGTCCGGAGAAATACGCCTACAAGCTGGCGTGGATGGAGCGCTTGCGCCTTCATGCGCAGGAGCTTTTGAAGCTTGAAGAGCGCCTCGTGCTGGCGGGCGATTTCAACGTCATCCCCGAGCCGCGCGACGTCAAGTCGCCGGGCGCCTGGCTCAACGACGCGCTGTTCCTGCCACCAACCCGCGCAGCTTTTCGTGAGCTGGTGGCGCTGGGATTTACAGACGCCCTGCGCGCAGTGACGGATTCGAACGACGCCTACACGTTCTGGGATTACACGGCGGGTGCGTGGCGCCGCAACGAGGGCATCCGCATCGACCATTTGTTGCTCTCGCCGCAAGCCGCCGACCGCCTGACGAACGTAACGATTGACCGCCATCTGCGGGCGCTTGAAAAGCCATCCGACCACGTGCCCATCCGCATCGATCTGGCCTGAGCGCATCATGAAGCCAGAGGCGGACAAGCCAGCTCCGGACGTTCGGCTTCAGACGCTTGCGCGGACAGATCCTTTTGAATCGCGGCTGCGGGCGCTTGCGGACTGGCTGACGATCATGGCTCCGGCTGTGATCGGAATCGCTATCGTTATGCTGTTGTCGGGCGCGCCTGGCGTCGAGCGGCTGCGCAATCTGGCTTTCGATCAATATCAGCGCTGGGAGCCGCGCTGGTGGAATTATGGCACACCGGTTCGCGTGGTGGACATCGACGATGAATCGCTGGCGCGCCTCGGCCCGTGGCCATGGCCCCGGCGGCAAATGGCCGAGCTGGTGGAATCGCTGAAAGGCAACGGCGCGGGCGTGATCGCCTTCGACATGCTGTTTTCCGAGCCCGACCGCTATTCGCACGCTGCGCTTCTGTCGGAACTGCCCGAATTGCCGGAACGCGAGATTCTGGCCGCCGCTCTTTCAGCGCGGCGCGATTTGTCCGCTGATCCGCTCCAGAAAGCGTTTGAGGGCGCTTCCATCGTCGCCGGCTTTGCAACGACGACAACGCCGACGGATTCGACGCCGCTGAAATCGCGCGCCACGATAAAGGGCGCCGACCCCGTCCCCGCATTGCGGCGCTTTTCGGGGATGATCCCGCCCGAGCCCTCGTTACGCACTGCGGCCAAGGGGCTTGGTGCGATCAATTACGAGCCTGACGCCGATCTGGTCACGCGCAGCGCGCCCTTGCTGATGGCTGTAGGCCCTGCTGGCGGCGCCGTTGCGGTGGCGCCCTCGCTGACGGCGGAAGCGCTGCGGCTGGCGTTTGGTATCGACTCTTTGGTGGCGACCGTCATCGCCCCCAATGAGACTAGCTGGCGCCGCGCAACGCGCATCGCCTCGGTGAAGATCGGCGATTTTGAAATCCCCACGGAGCCCGATGGCTCCGTGCGCCTTTGGTTCGCCGGTGCGCAGGCGCAGCGGCGCATTCCAGCCTGGCAAATCTTGAACGGGGACGTCCACCGCGATGAGATCATGGGCCGCATCATCCTGATTGGCACAAGCGCCAGCGAGCTGGCCGACATGCGCGCTACGCCCCTGAGCGCCGCGACGCCCGCCGTCGAGCTTCATGCGGAATTGCTTGAGCAGGCGCTGACCGGCGCGTGGTTGACCCGTCCGCGCTGGGGGCCGATTGCGGAAACCGCGCTCATTCTGCTGGGCGGCGCCATGATCGCCCTCGCCGCTCGACGCCTGCGGCCACTGACGGCCGGGCTGGCGGCGCTTCTCATCATCACCACGCAGGCGGAAGCGAGCTGGCTTCTCTATTTGCGCGCGCAAATGCTGATAGACCCCGTTCTGCCCGGCCTGTCACTGGCCGCGACGTGGCTGTGCGCCGCGCTGGTGGTCCGGAGGCGCTCCGAGAAAGGCAAGCACTTTGTGCGTAACGCCTTCCAGCGCCATCTGGCGCAATCGGCCGTGGAACGTCTGGCGGGCGATCCCTCGGAGCTGCGACTAGGCGGCGAGATGCGCGAGACGAGCGTTCTGGCCTGCGGCCTGTCTGATTTTGCCGAGCGGGCGCAGCGGCATGACCCGCGCGGCATGGTCGCCCTGCTGAACTGGCTGCACACATCCCTCACCGGCGCCGCGCTCTCCAATGGCGGAACGCTCGACCGCTATCAGGGCGCCGGCCTCACCGCATTCTGGAATGCGCCGGTCGCGAGCCCCCATCATCCCGATCAGGCCTGCGCGGCGGCACTGGCGATGGTGGAGGCCATGGCGCGTCTCAATGGCGCGATGGCGGAAGCGGCGGCGCGGGAGGGCCGCGCACATGCGCCTTTGCGGCTGGGCGTCGGGATCAGCGTCGGTCAATCGCTGGTCGGCGACATGGGCTCGATGCAGCGCTTTGACTATTCGATCATGGGAGAAAGCTTGGTCGAGGCGGAAAAGCTGCTGGCGCTCACCCATGCTTGCGGATTGCCGATGCTCGCCTGCGCAGAGACAGCAAGCCGGGCGCAGGACCACCTGTTCGCGCCGCTAGGGGATTACTTTGACCCATCGGGCGAAATACAGGGCCAAATCTTCGCGCTTCACGCGAGAAAATCGAGGCAAAATCATGATTTTACAGAATTTTTGTATCTTCATCAGCGCGCGTTAGCAGCCATTGAACGGCGCGAGCCCGAGATCGACGAGGCTATTGGGACGGCGCTGGCGCACCCGGCTGGCGCCCGCTACGCGAGCTTCTACGCCTGGAGAACGCAAATCGCCGCTGGCAAACCCGATTGGCGGAAAAGCTAGCGGGCGCGGCGGTTCAGGTGCTGCCCGAGCTGGACGTGGGCCATTTGCTTGTCCTTGTCGGTGGCTGACCCGACGGCCCGCTCGTAAAGCTCCACGATCCAGCGATGCTTGGCGTCTTCGCTCACAGCCTCGCGCGCCAGCGTAAGATACATCAGCCCCAGCGCCCGACGCACCGGCATGCCGGCAAAACCACTGAACAAAATATCGCCAAGCAGAGCCTGTGCTTCGGTGTGGTTTTTATCGGCGGCATAGTTCAGCCATGGCACCGCCTGCCGGGCGTTGCGGGGGACGCCATTGCCGTCAAGATACATGCGGGCGAGGTTGAATTGCGCGTTGGCGTCGCCGAAATTGGTCGCGGCATAGTGAAACATCTCAAGCGCGCGTTGGGGATCACGCTTGACGGCGGAGTTTGGAATCCCGTTCAGCCTGTAAACGCCGATGGACACGAACGCGCTGGAAACAACCGGCGTTTCGCGTGGATCTGCAATATCTTGATCGAAGGCGTTCACTATCTGCGAGAAGTATTGAAAGGCCTTGTAATCGTCATGCGGCACGCCGTCGCCGCTCGCGTACATCTGGCCCAGCTTCCAGCGCGCCAGTGGTTGGCCGCCATCAGCTGCGTATTTGAGAGCAGACACGGAGGCTGCGAAATTACCCGCCTGATAGCCCTCAATCCCCTTGCGCAGAGCGGCCCGGGGGTCCTTGAACAAGGGATCGGGCGCAACCGCCGCGCTTTGGCTGCGCGTGGCGGCAGGATCAAACGCTTGCGCGCTTCCCGCAGCTAGCCCGATTCCCGACACGCCGGCCAGCATAACCAAAGCGACACGCACGCAGGCAGCCGTTGACGACGAAGTCGCGACCGAATTTTTCAGACCACGCGGAACCATTCGAGACCCTGATAAAAGCTAAGTCCGCGCTTGCGTTAGGCGCTTTGCAATCCGAACTAGCGCTCGATTTATGGCACAAACGCGGCACATTGGGCGGCCACATAGCAGCGCCGATGAATGATTCCCGGCCTGTGGCGAAGCTGCAACAGAGGCATTCAAGATGCTTTTGCGAATTAGTTGCATTTAGGTCTTGACGCCCGCCTGCTTCAGTGGTGACTTGCGTCTCATGACCGATGAATTTTTCTCGCCCGCTGTTTGGACGGCTCTGGCAATCGCATTCGGCGCCGGCATGGCGACGGTGCTCGGCGGCGTTCTCGTCGTCTTCTTCAAAGCCAACAACACCCGGCTTTTGTCATTCGGCCTCGCCTTTTCTGGCGGCGCTATGGTTTATGTCTCGCTGGTCGAGATTTTCGCCAAGGCTCAGGTCTCTTTCGCGCAAGCGCTTGCGCCGCAAGCGGCCTATGGGACGGCAACGCTGTTCTTTTTCGCCGGGGTCGGCCTGCTGTTCGTCATCGACCGCTTCATCCCCAATCCGCACACCGGCATGAGCGAGGCGGACGTGCGCGCCGCAGCCAAGGAGCTGGCGCGCGGCGAGCTGCCGGATGCGGTCAAAAACTCAGGCAAGATGGACGCGACGGAGGCCGCGAACCGCAAGCTTGTGGCCCGCGTCGGCCTGCTAGCTGCCCTCGCGATCACCGCCCACAATCTGCCCGAGGGGCTGGCTACGTTTTTCGCGACGCTGGACAATCCCACAGTCGGACTGGCGCTGGCGGTTGCGATAGCGGTCCACAACATCCCCGAGGGCGTGTCGATTGCTGTGCCGGTGTATTACGCCACCGGCTCGCGCGGCAAAGCGATTCTGGCGACGTTTGTATCGGGACTCGCAGAGCCTTTGGGCGCGATTATCGGCTATGTGCTGCTGGCGGGCGTGCTGACGCCGTTCGTGTTTGGCGCCGTGTTCGCCGTCATCGCCGGCGCCATGGTGTTTCTGGCGCTCGACGAATTGCTGCCCGCCGCCCGCACCTATTCCAAGGGGCATGAGACGGTCTACGGCATGCTGGTCGGCATGGCCGTGATCGCACTGAGCCTCGTGCTGTTCAAATAGAACCAAAGGAAGATGCGGGCGGAGACGCCCGCGGTCCTGATGGGCGCCCTACCCCAGGCGCTCCAGCGCGCCCTTCATGCGGGCGATCCGGTCGAGCGATCCCTGACGGCGCTCGCGGTTTTCCTCCACCACCTCCTCGGGCGCGCGGGCGATGAAGTCGGCGTTTCCGAGTTTGGAATCCACCTTCGACACCTCCTTCTCCTCTTTGGAGATTTCCTTGGCGAGGCGGGCGCGCTCAGAACCTACGTCGATCACTCCAGCCAGCGGCAGCGCGGCAACTGCCCCGCGCACCAGCATTTGCGCCGATTCCGGCGGCGCCTGAACTGCGAACGAGATATCCGACAGCCGCGCCAGCCGGGCGATGGTGTCGCTCCACGGCAACAACCGCGTGCGCAAGTCTGCGCCGGCGCCCACGATCACCAGCGGCATTTGCAATGACGCCGGCACGTTCATCTCGGACCGAACCGAGCGAATCTCGGACACGAGGTCGACAACAAGCCCGATCTCGGCTTCCGCGTCAGAATCCTGCAAGCCGGGATGCGAGGGCCATTGCGCCAGCGTCAAAGGCCCTTCGCGCGCAGGACCTTCCGCGCCCTTGATCTCCCACAATTCCTCGGTGAGGAAGGGCATGAATGGATGCAGAATGCGCGCGATCTCATCGAGCACCCACGCCGCCGTTGCGCGCGTTTCTTCCTTGGCGGACTGATCGGTTATGGGGCCGTCCTCGCTCTGCAGGATCGGCTTGGCGAGTTCGAGATACCAATCGCAGAACACGTTCCAGACGAAGCGATAGGCGGAATTGGCGGCGTCGTTAAAGCGATAGGCCTCAAGCGCGCGCGTCACGTCGTCGGCGGCGGTGGCGACTTCGCCGACGATCCATTTGTTGAGAGTCAGCTTCAGGCCATTAGGCGAATAGTCGGCGCTGCGGGCGCAGCCGTTCATCTCGGCAAAGCGGGCCGCGTTCCACAGCTTGGTCGCGAAATTGCGATAGCCCTCGACGCGGCTGGTCGCGAGCTTGATGTCGCGCCCCTGCGCGGCCATGGCGGCCAGCGTGAAGCGCAGCGCATCGGCGCCGAACTGGTCGATCAGCACCAGTGGATCAATGACGTTGCCCTTCGACTTCGACATCTTGGCGCCCTTCTCGTCGCGGACGAGGGCGTGGATGTAAATGTCCTTGAAGGGAACCTCCTTCATGAAATGCATGCCCATCATCATCATCCGGGCGACCCAGAAGAAGATGATGTCAAAGCCGGTCACCAGAACGCTGGTCGGGTAATAGCGCTTCAGGTCGTCCTCGCCGCCTTCCGGCCAGCCCATGGTGGAAAACGGCCACAACGCAGAGGAGAACCAAGTATCCAGCACGTCCTCGTCGCGGTGGAACATATCGGCCAGACGCTGCGGATCGCTGGCGAGCGCTTCGGCCTCGTCTGCGGTTAGCGCGCCGCGTTCAACGCCGTCGGCCAGCGCGATGGCGTAAGCCTGATCTTCCGTCTCGGCCACGTAAACTTCGCCCCAGGGCGAGTACCACGCCGGGATCTGATGGCCCCACCAGAGCTGGCGCGAGATGCACCACGGCTGGATGTTGTCGAGCCATTCAAAATAGGTCTTTTCCCAATTCTTCGGCACGAAATTCGTGGCGCCGCTGCGCACCGCCTCAAGCGCGGGTTGCGCCAGCGTCTTGGCGTCCACGTACCATTGGTCCGTCAGCCACGGCTCGATCACCACGCCCGAGCGGTCGCCGTGCGGCACTGTGTGGGCATAGGGCTCGATTTTGGGGCAGAAGCCGCGCTCCTCCATCATCGCCACGATCAACTTGCGGGCGGCGCCGCGATCCTTGCCGTCGAGTGCCGCTAAAGTGGCGGCAAGCTCGTCGCTTTGCGGAACGCCTTGAAGGAAGGCCGGGCTCTCGGCCAGAACGAGGCGCGCCTCGGCGTCGAAAATATTGATGAGCGGCAGATCATGCCGGCGCCCGACCTCGAAATCGTTGAAATCATGCGCCGGGGTAATCTTCACGGCACCGGTGCCCTTCTCAGGGTCAGCGTATTCGTCGCCGACGATAGGAATGAGTCGCCCCACCAGCGGCAGCACAATGTTCTTGCCTATCAGATGCCCGAGCTTCTCGTTCTCGGGGTGAACCGCGACCGCACTGTCGCCCAGCATCGTCTCGGGACGCGTGGTCGCCACCGTGATGAACGTGGCCGGGTTTTCAGGATCGTAGGTCTCGCCTTCAAGCGGATAGTTGAAGTGCCAGAGATGGCCCTTGGTCTCGGTCTGCACCACTTCGAGATCGGAAATCGCGGTGAGCAATTTCGGGTCCCAATTGACGAGTCGCTTGTCCTTGTAGATAAGGCCCTGCCGATAAAGCTCGACGAACACTTTGGCGACGGCCTTCGACAGGCCCTCGTCCATCGTGAAGCGCTCGCGAGACCAATCGCAGGAGGCGCCGAGGCGCTTGAGCTGGCCGACGATGGCGCCGCCGCTCTCGGCCTTCCATTCCCACACGCGCTCCAGAAACTTCTCGCGCCCCATGTCGCGGCGGCCCGGCTCGCCGCGCTCGGCCAATTGGCGCTCAACCACCATTTGCGTGGCGATGCCCGCATGGTCCGTGCCCGGTTGCCAGAGCACGTCCTTGCCGCGCATACGCTCGAAACGGCACAGAATATCCTGCAACGTATTGTTGAGCGCATGGCCCATGTGCAGCGAGCCGGTGACGTTGGGCGGCGGAATGACGATGGAATACGTGGGCGCGTCCGCCCGGTCAGGCCGTCCGGCGCGGAATGCCTGCGAGGCTTCCCACATCGCGCTCACGCGCGCTTCAACGGCGGCCGGATCGAAGGTCTTGTCCATCATGGGAAATGCGCTCCGCACGCCAGCGTTTCTCACGCCCGCATTGGTTATGAAACAGGAGCTTGCGGGTTAGGTAACGCGGCCCCGAATGTCAACGATCTGGCGATGAATAAGCGCCTCAGCGCCCGCCGCGCGCCACGCGCTCGATTTCGCTGCGCACCAGACGCTCAACAAGCGGCGGCAGATTATCGTCGAGCCATTGCTTCAGCATGGGGCGCAACAGATCGCGCACCGTCTCCTCCATGAAGGGTGAGTTCTGGAGCATCATGCTGCGGGTCAGCGCTTCAAAAGCATCCGCCACGCTGGCGTCGGCCTGCGCCGAGAGCAAGGCTGATTCCGCGGGAAGATTATTGGCGACAACTGGTGCAGAGAACGCCACGGGCGCGGGCTGGGGCGCAGGCGCTGCGCAGGCAGGCTGCGGCTCAGTCGCTGGTTGAGGAAAATGTTGGGGCGCATATTGCGGCGGCTGGGCGGGAGCTCGCGGCGCTGCATATTGCTGGGGTGCCGGTTGCGCGTGAGCTTGTGGTGCATGAGCTTGCGTCACGACTTCGGCATCAATCGTGAAAGGCTCTGGCGCTGCCTCGCGCGAATGCTGGGGCGCGGGCGAATAAGGCGGGGCGGCGGGACCCGGCGCAGACGGACGAAATGGACGAGCGGGTGGCGGAGATCCCTGATCGTCTGCGATAATCCGGCGAATGGACGCCAGTATCTCCTCCATAGACGGATCGGGAGCAGGATCGCCCGATCCTGTATGATTCGCCGGGGAGGGAAATGCATTCATCGCAACTAAAACCTTGGGTCTACACGCGCGACAGGACGGTTCCCGCAAGTTCTTGGGAGAAGCTCGAGCTCCCCAAACCCTTGCACGAGCCAACTCGGACGCCGCCATCCGATTCGTCAGTCAACTTCAAGTTTGAACCGCGTTACGCGCCAGAGCAAGCGCGCGACGCACGGAAAGTGTGGGAAAACGAAAAAACGATCCGCCTAACGACCATCAGGCG
>CAMCUC010000039.1 GCA_945878875.1 Rhizobium sp. Q54 | reverse complement strand
GTGTCCTCTGGATGTGTGTGCGAAGACCCCTCATCCGTCGCGCTTTGCGCGCCACCTTCTCCCCTTGCGGGATAAGGTGGCGTTTGCGTCAGCAAACGACGGATGAGGGGTTTCTTATCTAAAAATGCGGCTTAACACTCGCCTGCACCGTGGTGCGCAGCATCAACCGGCGCTCGTTGGCGGGGAAATCCTCGCGCGCATGGCTTGAGCAGCGGTTGTCCCACAGCAACAAATCGCCGACACGCCATTTGTGCGAATAGACGAACTCCGGTTTCTCGCAATGGTCGAACGCGGCCTCCAGAATCGGCGCGGCCTCTTCGTCGCTCATGCCTTCCAGCCCCACGGTCATGAGGCGGTTGACGTAGAGCGACTTGCGGCCGCTCTCCTCATGGGTGCGAATGGCGGGATGGGCGGCGCGGCCATAGGCTTCCGTGCCCTTGCCGTCGCCCTTTTGCGTTGAGCCGTAATTGTAATGATGCAGTGCGTTGCGGCCTTCGAGTTTGGCGCGCAAGGCTGGGTCCATCGTCTCATAGGCTGCGTAACCGCTGGCGAACAGCGTGTTGCCTCCGGTTGAGGGGATTTCAATCGAGTAAAGCAGCGTGCCCTTGTCGGGGATTTCCGAGTGGATCATGTCGTGGTGGAACATCATCTCGCCATCGGGAAGCGCGCCGATGGGCTCGCCGTTCTCGCGGATGTTCGAGATGAACATGATGCCCGGCGCCACGCGGTCAAACCCGGGCGGGAAGTATTTGGGCGGGCGGCGGATGTGACCCTGCTCGCCAAAATAGCTGGTGGCTTGCAGATGGTCTTCCTGCGTCAGCTTCTGCCCACGGAAGATGATGACGGTGTGATCGAGCCATGTCTGGTAGATCGCCTTGACGGTGGCTGAATCGAGCGGCTTCGACATGTCGAGCCCGCGAATCTCTGCGCCGATGTGCTGGCTCAGCGGGACGACCTCGAATAAATTGTGCGCGGGGGCGTTCATGTGTTTCTCCCGGGTGTTTTTGTGCGTGGCGCTTATGCGTTCAATCTACAGGACGATTTGCGCTTTCCGCAAGCGCCGCTGCGCGTCTTGACCCGCTTGCTCCGTTAGCTCACATTTATGCGCAATGAAGACCGCTGAATGCGGCGACACGCGAGGAAACAATGCCCAATTCCAAAGTTCTCATCTTCGCCCCGCGCGAGGAGCCCGAAGACGTGCTGGCGCAATTGCGTGAGCGTGGCTGCGAAATCGCTCTGGGCAAGAAGGAATGGCAATTCCCGCGCGGATCGCACGAGGACGAACTGGTGGAGGCTGCGCGCGAATGCGTGGCGCTGATGGGCACCTCTATCCGCCATACGCAGATCACGCGGCGTGTGCTGGAAGCCTCGCAACGTTTGCGGATCGTCGCCAAATATACGGTTGGCGTTGACGACGTGGATACGGAGGCCGCCACCGAGCTTGGAATCATGGTGTGTCATGCGCCCACCGAATCCAATTGCTTCGCCGTGGCCGAGAGCACGATGATGATGATCCTCGCCATGCTCAAGAAAGCGATGGAGCGCGATGCAGACGTGCGGGCCGGCAAATGGCGCGAGCCGCAACACGGCACAACTTATCTCGGCGCCCGCGCAGACGGCTATCCGGGAATTACGATTGGCCTTGTAGGATTGGGGCGCATTGGCACGCGCGTGGCGCAATTACTGGCGCCGTGGCGGGTGCGTGTCATCGCGCACGATCCCCACATTCCGCCCGCCAACTTTCTGCTGGCTGGCGTGAAATCGGTTGATTACGAGACCCTGCTGCGCGAATCGGACGTGGTGTCGTTTCACGTCACGCTCACAAAAGAAACGCGCTACATGCTGCGTGACGAGCAGATCGCGCTGATGAAGCCGACTGCGCACGTCATCAACACCGCGCGCGGCAAGGTGATCGAGGAAGCCGCCGTCGCGCGCGCCATTCAGGCCGGGCGTCTGCGCGGGGCGGCGATAGACGCGTTCGAGGAAGAGCCTCTGCCGATGGATTCAGCCCTGCGGTCGCTGGGCCACAAGGTTTTGCTGTCGCCCCACTCGGCCTCGTTCAGCGAGGGCGGCGAATTGCGCCCTGGCATTACATGGGCTTTGCGCTCGGTGCTCACCGCGCTGGCGGGCGGCATCCCGGACAACGTTTACAACAAGGACGTCATCCCGCGCTGGCGCGAGCGTTTTGGCGGCGCCAGCGTCTCATCTTGAGCGCAGCTTTCAACGCAATGGACGCGCGGGCGCGCGCGTTGTAGGACCCAATTAACAACAAACCCAAGGGACGGAGCTTTACTCGCGATGGCATCTCAAACCTATGATTACGTCATCGTCGGCGCAGGTTCCGCCGGCTGCGTGCTGGCCAATCGCCTCAGCGAAGACCCAGGCGTGCGCGTGCTGCTGCTGGAAGCCGGCCCGCGCGATTGGCATCCCTTCATCCACATCCCGCTCGGCATGGGCAAGATGCATGAATGGTCGATGTTCGACTGGGGCTATCACACCGATAAAGAGCCAGCTTTGGGCGGACGCAGCATCGAGGCCGCGCGCGGCAAGGTGCTGGGCGGCTCGTCCTCCATCAACGTGATGGCGTATACGCGCGGCCATCGCGGCGATTACGACCGCTGGGCCAGCAATGGCGCGACCGGCTGGTCCTATGCCGATTGCTTGCCATATTTCCGCAATTGCGAAACATGGGAAGGTGGCGCAGATGAGTTTCGCGGCGGCGACGGCCCGCTTGGAACTGAATTTGCCAAGACCGACGATCCGCTGTTTCCCGCATGGGTTGACGCCGCCAAACAGGCCGGGCTTCCCGTGACGCAGGATTACAACGGCGCAGAGGGCGAGGGCTTTGGCCGCAGTCAGTACACGATCCGCAACGGTCGCCGCTCCTCCACCGCCAATGCCTTCCTGCGCCCCGCCGAGAAGCGCCGCAATCTGCGCGTCGAGACGAGCGCGCTCACAACCCGCATCGTGATGGACGGCAAAACAGCGCGCGGCGTTGAATACATGCATCACGGCATGAAGGTGAGCGCTAGCGCCGAGCGCGAGGTCATTCTGGCGGGCGGCACGTTCAATACGCCGCAGCTTTTGATGCTGTCGGGCATTGGCCCGGCGGATCACCTGAAAAGCATGGGCATCAATCCCATCGCCGATCTGGCAGTAGGCAAGAATTTGCAAGACCATCTGGCGGCGATGATGATGTTCACGCGCCCTCAGAACGCCTCTCCGTTCCGCGACACGATGCGGTTTGACCGCATCGCATGGGCGATGGTGCAGGCCTATCTGTTTGGCAAGGGAGCAGGCACGGTCGTGCCCGGCGGCCTGCACGCCTTCCTGCGCACCAAGCCGGAGCTGGCCGTGCCCGACATAGAGTTCATGTTCCGTGGCCTGCCGGGCGATGCGGGCATCTGGTTTCCGGGCGTCAAGAAGCCTTACGCTGACGGCTTTGGCATTCGCCCCTGCCTGCTGCATCCTGAAAGCCGTGGCGAAGTGCTCCTGAATTCGGCTGATCCGCTGGCGCCGCCGCGCATCGTCTATAATTTCTTCTCGCAGCCAAACGACCTGCCGCGTTTGCGCGAGGGCTTCAAGCTGGCGCGCGAAGTGGCGAACCAGAAGGCGCTCGATCCCTATCGCGGGGAGGAGACCAAGGCCACAGCCAACGCGCGCACGGACGAGGAGATCGAGGCCTATCTGCGCCGCGCCGCCATCACCGCGCACCATCCCGCAGGCACCTGCAAAATGGGCACAGATTCTCAAGCCGTGCTCGATCCGCAATTGCGCGTGCGTGGCGTGGAAAATCTGCGCGTGGTCGACGCCTCCGCCATGCCCGATATGGTGGGCGCGCACATCAACGCCTGCGTGATCATGATGGCCGACAAAGCGTCCGACATGATCCGGGGGCGCGAGGCGCTGGTTGTATAAAACCCCTTGCGCCGCAGCACTTTCTTCCTTCTCCCCTCGCGGTAGAAGGTGGCGCTCAACGCGCGACGGATGAGGGGGCCTTGCAACGCTCGAAGATTACCCCTTATCCGGCTTTTGCTGACGCAAAACCCTTCCTTCTCCCGCAAGGGGAGAAGGAAGGGTCAGCGCTGAAAAGCCGTCAGCTCTTGGGCTCGCTCGTAAAATCCATCAAGCCCCATGCCAGCATGTCGCTGTCATTCTTGGAGAGCTTGAACTCGAAGCCGTGAATCTTTGGCGCCAGCTCTGCGGCTTGCGTTTTGGACTCTTCGCTGGTCGGCTCCACCGCCATCTTCACCCAGCCGTCTGTCACCGGACCGATGCTGGTGACGGTGATCTTCAGGCCGTTGTGGGCGTAGGCAATCAGCTTGCGCGCATCCGGCGCCGGCTCTGCCGTGGGCGCCCGCACGTCCTGAAACGATAGCGGGTCGACCATGAACGACAGGCGCATCAGCTTGCCGCTGTCGGGCGCGCGGCCCTCAAATTCGTTGGTCAGCTTCAATTCCGCGCCCTTGGGCTCGGAGGTAATCGTCACCTCGTCCATCCCGCCGCCGCGCAATTCGAGTTTTGCGAGCGCGTCACGGTTCAAATTGATGAGATTGATTTCAAACCATGCGGCATAGGGGGCGGGCACGCGCAATTCGCCGCGCGCCAGCCAGCTTTGCGGATTGTTGGAGAAGCGCAGGAACATGCCGCCGCGCGCGCCGCCAACCGTGTTGTCGCGGTTGCCGACGATCACGTTGGCGAGCGCCTCGCCCTTTGCGTCGCGCATAATGACTTCGCGGCCAGACTTCTCGCCTTGCCCAACGTCCGCCAGCCCGAGGTCGCCGTAGCGGGCGGGATCGGCGGTTTTGCTTTCCTCGAATGCAAGAGTCGCTGCGCCAGCCACCATGTCGCGGAACGCTTCGGGGCGAGCGGGATAGCGCGAATCCTTGTCGAAGAATCCGTTGTCGCGACGCTCCACTGTGAACGCCTTGTCCTCGTCGCGGATGGTGATGCTCGTCACATCGTTGGCGCGTTGCAGGAGAGCGGGAAACACCCGCTCGCCGCGACGGTCGGACGCGATGGATTGCGGGGCGCTGCGCAGCGTAAAATGCGTCGCGGCCGCGCTTGCCGCCGCCAGTGCGGCGAGGACGATGATCTGCTTCTTGTTCATCGCTAAAGCCTCACGCGTTCTTGTCGTGTTTGGTGGGAAGTTCGCGGCGCGAACGGCGGAAAGCGAAGAACAGCGCGATCAGGCCCGCCAGCAACGGCACGCCCGCAACGTTAATCGCGGTGATGATTTTCTTGAGCTGATCGACGTCGCTGCGCAGCGCAAATTGCGTCTCGCGCAATTCCTCGCGCACGCCAAGAAGCTCGGACTTGAACTTCTCGATGGTCTCAAGCTGCTGCGGCGTCAGCACTTCGTTGGTGCCTTCCTTGCCGCCGCGTCCCAGTTCCGACAGCTTCTGCTCGGTTTCCTTGAGCTTCTGCTGGAGGGCCTGTTCCTTGGCGCGGAAGCGCTGGTCGGCCTCCGCCTCCATGCGCTGGATGCGCTCGAAGGGCCGCCACGAGACGCCGCGACCGCGCAGATCCGCCAGCGCAGACCCGCCGATCATTTGCTCCACCGCGTTGATGACGAAATCGCCGTTGTTGGCGAACGCCTGCGCCATCTCCGAGCCCATCACGTTGCGGCGCTGGACCCAATTGCGGTCCATCAGCATGTCGACGTCGCCAACGAGGATGACGTTGAGCGGCTTCGTGGCTTTGCTCACATGATCGCCCTTGAGGGCCGAGCCTTCAGGCTTTGCGGGAAAGGCGCTTTCAATGGCGCCGTTCAGACGGCCCGCAACGATTGGCGGGGCGTCCTTGCGCTCGATGGAGGCCAGCAGCTTGCGCAGGTCCGTCGTGCGCTCCTTGGTCTGCTCAACCGGCAACGTGCCGGCGCCGGGCGATCCAGTGAGCAGCGGGCGTACGGTCACGCCGTCTTTTTTGGCCTCAAACGCGCCAGCGGTGGTGACGACGACTGCTGCCAATTGAGCGAGAATGGCCTCGTCCTTTTGCAAGCCCTCGTTGCGCAAGGCCAGCCACGGCAGGTTGATCATAGGCGTCGGGCGCCCGTCGATCATGCGCTCGGTCTGCAAGGCGAAGTTGGGATCGGCGACCGTGCGGGTCTTGTCGAAGCCTACGCCCCAGGCGGTAAACAGCTTGGCGAAATCGGACGAGGAATCAGCCGCCGGCTGGCCGCGCGGGCCGGCCTGGTTTTCGGCATGGGGATCGACGAATACGAGCGTTGCTCCGCCGCCAAGCGTCCATTGGTCGATGGCGTAGAGCGTCTTTTCGCTCAGGTTCTGCGGATGCACGACCATCAGCACGCGGGTGTTTTCGGGCAGGCTCTCAACGTCGCCTTCAACCGGCGCAACGTCGAAGAATTGCTTCATCTGCGTCAGCACCTGCTGCTCGCGGGCGCCCATTTGCGGATTGCCCGAGAGGCCAAGGCCGTCGATCAGCGCCACGACAGGTTTGCCGCGGCGACCCAGTTCCGAGACGAGGCGGGTCAGGTCATATTCAAGAAATGCCTCGCGATCAGGCGAAAACGAGGCGATCGTCGCTTTGCCGTCGGTCGAATTGGTGGCCGCCAGCCCAAAGAACATGCGGTCGCCATTGGCCGAGCGGATCGGGCTGATGCCAAAGGCGACTGCGCGATCTTCTTCCTCGGAATAGGGCTTGGGGTCGATGGTCTCCAGAATGATCTTGCCGTTCGAGCCCGCGACATACGCATCAAGCGTCGAACGCAGGCGGGCCGAGAAAGCCGCCAATTGCGGGGCTTCTTTGGTGAGGCCCGTCGACATGAAGAAGCGGAAGCGGATCGGCTCCTGCACTTGTCCAATCAACGTCTTCGTGCCCTGCGACAGCGAGAACAGCTTTTGCTGGGTGAGGTCTATGCGGGCGCCGCGCAGCAATTGTGCGCTGATGATGTTGACGCTGCCAAAGACGATGGCGCCAAGAACGGCGCCGGCGATGACAAGGCGGCCCGTGGTCAGGGATGATTTCTGTTTCATGTTGTCCTCACGCAGCCTTGCGGGCGTCAAGCGCCTGCACGTTGAGCCAGAGGGCGAAGGCGATCAGCGACACGAAGAACACCAGCGCGGGCGCCTCAAGCACGCCATCGGTTATGCGCTGGAAATGGCCGATGAACGACATCGACGCCACTGCCTGCACCACGATTTCCGGCGCCCATGGACGCACGGCCGACAGCACCAGATCAAAGCCCGCCATCACGAACACAAAGCCCGCAACCACGGCGCCGATGAACGCCAGCACCTGGTTCTTGGTGAGCGCGGAAATGCAGGCCGCAATCGCAAGGAACGCGCCCGCCATCAGCCATGAGCCGATATAGGAGGCCAGCACCACGCCATTGTCCGGCGAGCCCAGCACGTTGACTGTGATCCAAAGCGGCGTGCTCAGCATTAGCGCAAGACCAGCGAAGACCCACGCGGCAAGCCATTTGCCAAGCACCAATTGCCACGGCTGAACCGGGAGCGTCATCAACAATTCAATCGTGCCCGAGCGACGCTCTTCGGCCCAAAGGCGCATGCCGATGGCGGGCATGAGAACGAGATAAAGCCATGGGTGCCAAAGGAAAAACGCGGACATATCAGCCTGCGCGCGGTCAAAGAAACCCGCGACAAAGAACGTCATGCCAGATGCGATACCAAGGAACACGGCGAGGAAAACGGCGGCAAGCGGCGTGGCGAAATAGCCGGCGAACTCGCGGCGGAAGATCAGGAGCACTTTGTTCATGGCGATCACGATCCTGCTTGTTCGAGCGTGATGTGGCGGAAGGCGTCTTCAAGTCGCGTGGTGCGCACAAGCTGATGGGCTTCGGGATCACGCGCAGGTGCGCGGGCCAGCAGTTCAGCGGGCGTGCAATCGGCCAGCATCTTGCCGCGCGCAATCACGATGGCGCGGGTGCAGATGGCTTCCACTTCTTCAAGAATATGCGTGGAGACGACGATGGCCTTGGTAGGGGCCAGCGTGCGGATCAGCTCGCGCATTTCATGCTTCTGGTTCGGGTCGAGACCGTCGGTTGGCTCGTCGAGGATCAGCACGTCGGGATCATGCACCAGCGCTTGCGCAATGCCGACGCGGCGCTTGAAGCCTTTGGACAGCGCCTCAATGCGCCGGTTCCAGACTTCTTCCAGGTCGATGCGTTCGGCCAGCTCGGCCAGCCGCTCGTTGGCGCGCGCTGGCGAGAGGCCGCGCATGGCGGCTACAAATTCCAGAAAAGCTCCCACCGTCATATCCGGATAAGCCGGCGCGCCTTCGGGCAGATAGCCCAAACGCTGCCGGGCGGCGATTGGATCTTCGCGGCTGTCATGCCCGGCGATGAAGGCCTGGCCGGACGTCGGCTCCAGAAAGCCCGCGACGATCTTCATGGTTGTAGACTTGCCAGCCCCGTTGGGGCCAAGGAAACCAACGACTTCGCCGCGATTAACGCTGAAGCTTATGTCGTCGACGGCGGTGAACGCCCCGAATTGTTTTACGAGGGCGCGCGTCTCGACGAGCACCATGGCTGTTCTCCCCCTCAATCGGCCCTTCTACCGGGCCCCCATGTCACAGGCATAGCCAGCCTGCGCCCGGGCGTCTAGGTGCGATTGATTTATAGAAATTCAAGGGGTGGGCGGAAACCCACGGCTTGTGGTGCCCTTTTGGACCGCGGGCTTCCAGCCCGCGTGCTTCGTTTGTCTCCCGCTGGCGAAGTAAATCCACGGCTTGCGCCGTTTTGCGGGCTGGAAGCCCGCGGTCCATTTACTTCGGCGCCATCCTGAGAGCCCCGTCGAGGCGGATCGTCTCGCCGTTCAGGTAAATGTTTTCAACGCAATGCAGCACCAGATGGCCGAATTCGTCCGGGCGTCCAAGCCGGGCGGGATAGGGGATGGCGACTGCCAGCGAATCCTGCGCCGCCTGCGGCAGGGCGGCCACCAGAGGCGTGTGGAAAAGCCCCGGCGCAATCGAGAGAACGCGGATTCCAAATTGCGCGAACTCGCGGGCGGCGGGCAGCGTCAGCGCGACGATGGCGCCTTTGGAGGCGGCATAGGCTGCCTGCCCGATCTGCCCGTCATAGGCGGCGCAGGAGGCGGTCGAGACGATGACGCCGCGCTCGCCGTCGGCCAAAGGTTCGATCTGCATCATGGCGGCGGCGGCCAGGCGCAGCATGTTGAAACTGCCCATCACGTTGACGTTCATGATTTTGGCAAATTCATCGAGCCCGTGCGGGCCGTCGCGGCCGACGATCCTTTTGGCCAGCGCCAGTCCGGCGCAATTGACGAGTATTCGCGCCACGCCCATATCCTGTGCGAGCTGGACGAAAAACGCCTCGGCGGCAGCGCTATCCGTCACGTCCAGCTTATAGGCGCTCCCGCCGATGTCTCGGGCGACCGCTTCCGCCAATGAAAAATTTCTATCAACAATGGCGACCCTGGCGCCGGCTTGCGCGAGGCGTCGCGCCGTCGCTTCGCCCAATCCTGAAGCGCCTCCGGTGACGAGGGCGACATGGCCGTTCGGGTTCATGGATTATCCTTTGGTGCGCTGCTGCATGATTTCGTGTATGGTCGAGCCCTAGCGTTTTAATCAGTACAGCAAGCCACGCGCATGCGCCCCTGCTGCTTTCGTCTGGTCGTTTCCCTATTTACAGGGGCGACCACATTGAGGATCGGTCCAAAGAGGCGCAGATGAGGGCCATCACATGAGGGTTCCGGGGTTGAAGCAGCAACTTGTCCTGCGATGGGTGGCCGCTTTCCTTGGAATGGCGGCTGTAGGGCTGCTGATATGGCTCGTGTCCAATCAGCCACGCACGTTGAAAATAGCCGTTGGGCCGGACGGCTCGCAGCAAATGATATTCATGCGCTCGCTCGCCCGCGCCATGATCGAGACGCGCCAGCCGTTCCGCTTGAAGATTGTCCCGAGGTCTGATTCGATCAGCGCCGCCAAAGCGCTGGACGCTGGCGAGGTGCAATTGGCTCTCGTGCGCAGCGATGACACCACGTCGATTGAGGCGCGTTCCGTCGTCGTTGTGCAAAAGCGGCATGTGCTCGTCGTGGCGCGCGCCGACAGCGGATACACCGACATCTCCAGCCTGATGGGACGCCCGGTTGGCGTGGTGCGCGGCGGCTCCGACGACAACCGCATGTTGGTGCGACGCATTCTCCAGCATTACGCGGTGGGCGAAGATTGGGAGGCTGACGGAATAGATTTACGGGAGCTTTCCTTCTCGCAGGCTGGCGGCGCGCTAACCTCCGGTCAGGTGGATGCGCTGGTGTTTGTGGCATGGCCTGGCCAGCGAATACGCCGCCTGATCGCCGAAATTGTTGAGCGCGAGAAGATTCCTCTCGTTTTTACAGGCGTTCCTGCGCCTGATGCGCTGGCGTTCCGCTACCGCGACCTTGAGGCCAGCGAATTGCCGCCGGGCGTGCTGGGAGGCTCGCCGCCGCGCCCCGTCGCTGCGCTCGCCACCGTCGCGATCACATATGAGATCGCAGCAGGCGAGACGACGCCCGAGTCCACGATCACGGGGTTGGCGGCAGCCTTGCTGGAAGCGCGCACGCGTTTGCGCCGTGTTGACGACAACGCCTTCGCTGTGGAGACGCCGCCTGTCGACGAGCAGCGCCGTTATATGCCGCATGCGGGCGTGGTGGCGCTGGTGAACGACGAAGCGCGGACGTTTCTGGAGACCTATAGCGATTACATCTGGCTGGGGCTGTTTGGCCTTAGCATTCTGGGCTCCTCCATCACCGGCTTTCTGGCGTGGGCGGGCCTGCGCGAGGCGCCGCCGGGCAAAAGCCTCGGGCTCCGGCTTGCGGGGCTGGTCGAGCGGCTTGATGCAGCGCGCACGCTGACGCAGGTCGATGCAGTCGAAGCCGAGTTTGAGGGATTGGTGAAAGCCATGATCGTTGATTACGGCAACGGCAGGCTTGATATGCGCGAGGACGATCCCTCGCCATGGATCACGCTGTTCACGCGCCTCGTCGACAAGAAGCGCGCAGCGTTGCTGGCCGCCGCAAGTCATTAGGCAAAGCGCGCCACGACCGGTGCGTGCAGCGAGCCGGTAAACCCCTGCGGCGCATGGGCTTCGTCCACCAGCCCTTCGTTTAGGATTTCGACGCTGCCGCACAGGCGCGCCAGATTTTGCGAGGCCAGAACATGATCGAGCAAAGCCTTGCGTCCGCCATGGATGATCGAGAAGCGTTTCCCGACAGGCGCACGCATTTCCAGCCGTTCCAGCCGTCGCTTTAGAAAAGCCTCGTCCTCGCCGTCCTCGGGCGCTCCGCATAAAATCCGCGTCGGCGTCTCAAACGAATCCGCGTTGAAATCGCCGCAAACGATTATGCGCGCATCGGGCTCGCGGTCGAAAACAGCCTCCACGAACAGCCGCGCCTCAAGCGCCTGCGCCTGCCGCAATTGCGAGGCCAGATACATGCCCTTGGCCCAGCCTGAGCTGGTCAGCCAGCGGCCTGCGGATTTTTCCACTGGCAGATGGGCGGCGCGCGGCGCGCGCAAATGCAGGTTGAGCACATGCACAGGACCGCCGGGCGCCTGCACGCATGCGCTCAGGATCGGGCGGTCGAAGATTGCGCGCACGGGCTCACGCTCTCCGGGGGAAATCCAGTCCCATTGCGGCACGAAATCGTGGTGCAATTGCCTGATGCCTGTGAGCCGATAACGCGACAGGATGACAAGGTTATGCACGTCTGCAGGCTCATCGGCGCCGGGCCGCGTGCTCGCGGCGCGGTGAAAATGTGCATAGGGCGTGCCCTCCAGCAGGCGATCAAGCGAACCAAAGGTGCGGGCGCCTTGCGGATCGGGACGGGGCGCGTTCACCTCCTGCAAGCACAGAATATCGGCTGCAAGCGCCGCCAGAACGGGGCGCAAGGCGGCCAGCCGCGCGTCAGAATCAGGCGCATCGCCCGGACGCGCTCCGAGGTTTTCGACGTTGAACGTGGCGATGGCAAAGCTCATGCGGATGATCCCATCCTTTGTATATAGGGCCGCACGCGGGCGTTTCCGTTCGCGCCACGGCTGGGCTATATATACGGGCGGAGCTGAACGGAGATGTTGGGCGTTGGGTATGACAGGCGGCTATAATCGGCTCGACGCCAAGGACTGGGCGCGCGAGCATATGCGCGGTATCTGGGCGGCGGCTTTGACCCCGTTCAATCCCGACATGACGATCAACGAGCAGGGCCTGCGCGCCAATCTGCGCCATTGGATCAACGATCTGGGCATCGACGGAATGTTCATCGCCGGCAAACAGGGCGAGTTCTTTTCGCTCTCATTGCCTGAGCGCAAGCGCCTCATGGACATCGCGATGGAGGAGACCGCAGGCAAGGCCGGCGCCATCATGTCGTGTTCGGACCAGAACATGGACGTGGTGATCGAGCTGGCTCAATATGCAGAAAGTATCGGCGCGCAAAGCATCGTGGTTCATGCGCCGGTGCTGCACTTTTTGAAGGGCCAGGACGAGACGCTTTACGCCTATTACAAATATATCGGCGAGCGCATCAACATCAGCATGGCGCTCTGGAGCCATCCCGATTCCGGCTATCTCATGAGCCCTGAACTCTGCGCGCGGCTGGCTGATATTCCCAATGTCGTGGCGATCAAATACAGCGTGCCGCGCGAGATGTACGTAAAGCTCACGCATCTTGCGGGCGACCGACTGATCGTCTCCACGGCGTCGGAAGACGAATGGTTCGACAACATCGTGGAGCTCGGCTGGAAGCTTTATCTGTGTTCCGCGCCGCCCTATCTTTTGCAAACAAGATATGATCGCCGCATGCGCGATTATACGGATCTTGCTTTTGCAGGCCGCATTGACGAGGCGCGCGCAATCCGCGACAGCCTTGAGCCGGTACGCCATGCAATAAAATACACGGTGCCAAAGGAAAAGCCGCAGGCCCATTCGAAATATTGGCAGGAACTGCTGGGACAAAGCGGCGGCCCGGTGCGCCGCCCGATGTTGCAATTGACGCAGGCCGAGAAAGATTCAACGCGCGCTGCGTTTGAGACTTGCGGCCTGAAGCTGGCGCCATAAAGAGGATCGCATCATGCAATCAGGTCGGCTGAAAGCGTTCAACTTCCAGAAATGGATCGACGAGCACAAGCATTTGCTGAAGCCGCCCGTCGGCAACAAGCTGGTGTTTGAAGACGGCGACATGGTTGTGCAGGTGGTGGGCGGGCCGAACGCCCGCGCCGATTATCATGACGACCCCTCGGAAGAATTTTTCTATCAGCTCAAGGGCGATATGGTCCTTAAAGTTATGGACGACGGCAAATTCTACGACGTGCCGATCCGCGAGGGCGAAGTTTTTTTGCTCCCCGCCCATGTGCGACACAGCCCGCAGCGACCGCAGGAAGGCTCCATCGGCCTCGTGGTCGAGCCGCCGCGCCCGGCGGGCTCAAAGGACGGCTTCGAATGGTATTGCTTTGAGTGCGGAACGCTGCTCAATCGCATCGAGATTTCGGTGGAGAATATCGTGCGCGATTTACCGCCTCTGTACGAGGCGTTTTTCGCTGACGAGAAAAAGCGCACGTGCCCCAATTGCGGCGCGCTGCATCCGGGTAAAAAACCCCCGGAAGGCTGGGTGAAACTCTAATCCCGCAGCGTGTCGCTGTGGTTCGTTTTGGTTGATCGGGAGATTTGCAATGAAGTTGAAGAATAGCATTTCTGCTGCGGTGCTGGCGTTTCTCGTCGCTGGTCCCGCATTGGCGCAGCAGCCGCTGAAGATCGGCATGGTCACGACGCTGTCTGGCCCCGGCGGTTATCTGGGTCAGGACGTGCGCGACGCTTTCAATCTCGCCATTGAGCTGGAAGGCGGGAAGCTCGGCGGCGCGCCGGTGCAATTGCTGGTCGAAGACGACGCGTTGAAGCCGGGTCAGGCCAAGGAAATCGCCGAGCGCTTCATGAAGACCGAGAAGATCAAGCTGCTCACCGGGATCATCTTCTCCAATGTCGCCGGCGCCACTGTGCCCGACATTCTCGACAACGGCGGCATCTACGTCAGCCCCAACGCCGGTCCGTCGAACTTTGCGGGCAAGGAATGCCACAAGAATTACTTCGTCGTCTCATGGCAGAACGACACGCTGCACGAAAGCGCCGGGCAGAACGCCACGAACCTTGGTTACAAGAAAGCCATGGTGCTGGCCCCTAATTATCAGGCCGGCAAGGACGCAATCGCGGGCTTCAAGCGCTTCTTCAAGGGCGACGTTGTGGGCGAAATCTACACCCGCCTCGACCAGACCGATTTTGCCGCCGAAATGGCGCAAATCCGCGCTGCAAAGCCTGAAGTCGTGTTCCAGTTCCACCCCGGCGGCCTCGGCATCGCCTTCATGCGCCAATATGCGCAGGCTGGTCTTTTGACCGAAGTTCCGATGGTCGTGGCCGCGCCCTCGCTTGATGCCGTCATCCTGAAGGCGATTGGCGACGCGGCGCTTGGCGTCAATATCTCCAGCCATTGGAATAGCGATTTCGACAATGCTTCGAGCAAGAAGTTCGTTGCCGAGTTCCAGAAAAAATATAACCGCATGCCGACTTATTACGCGAGCCAGGGCTATGACACCGCGCTCGCCATCGCCGCCGCTTTGAAGGCGACGGGCGGCAAGGTGGAGGATACGAACGCGTTCAGCGCCGCCATGCGCAAGGCTGATTTCCAGTCCGTGCGCGGCGCGTTCAAGTTCGGCCCCAACCAGCACCCGATCAACGATTGGCATGCGCTGAAGGTCGAGAAAGGCGCCGACGGCCAGCTCGGCATCGTGACCAAGGGCAAAGTGCTTGAGGCGCACAGCGACTTTTATGCGAAGAGCTGCAAGATCTAGTGCGGTTTGGCTCTCCCTGGATGATGTCCGGGGAGGGCCTCGCAAACAAAACAAACTTTCCGCCGCACAGGTTCACCAATGTCGCTTCTAATGGAGCAGGCGCTCAATGGCGTCCAGCTCGGGGTTACGCTCTTTCTGCTCGCCGCTGGCCTGACGCTGATTTTCGGCATCATGGGCGTGATCAATCTCGCCCATGGCTCGCTTTACATGATCGGCGCCTATGCAATGGCCGCAGTCGCCGCCAAAACAGGCTCGTTCCTGCTTGCCTTCCCGGCGGGGCTTGCGGCGGCAGGCATAGCTGGCGTTTTGATGGAATATCTCGTCGTGCGCAGGCTCTATGCGCGCGATCATCTCGATCAGGTGCTCGCCACCTTCGGGCTTATTTTGTTTTTCAACCAGCTCACGACGATCCTGTTTGGCCGCCAGCCTTTGTTTGTGGAGATCCCCGATTTCCTCGAAGGCTCGGTGATGATCGGCGGCATTGTGCGCTATCCGGTTTATCGCCTCGCGATGATTGCGGTGGGGCTGGCCACGGCAATCGGCCTTTACGTTTTGATTGCGCGCACGCGGCTTGGCATGTTGATCCGCGCGGGCGCGACAAACCGCGAAATGGTGCGCGCGCTCGGCGTTGATATTCGCTTGCTTTATACGCTGCTGTTTGGCGTTGGCGCCATGCTGGCGGGGCTGGCGGGCGTCATGGCCGGGCCGATCCTGTCCGTGCAAGTTGGCATGGGCGAGCAGGTGCTGATCCTCACCTTCGTGGTGGTCGTGATCGGCGGCATCGGCTCGGTGCGCGGCGCCTTCATCGGCGCTCTGGCGGTTGGCATGGTGGACACGATGCTGCGCGCCTATCTGCCCGGCGTCTTGCGGCAACTCATGGCTGGTCCGGATGCAGACGCTTTGGCTGCGGGCCTCTCGGCAATGGGCGTTTATATGCTGATGGCGATTGTGCTTCTCGTGAAGCCGCAAGGTCTGGCGCCCGCTCATGGATGATCCGTTGAAACGCGCGATGGCCCCGCGCAAAAACGTGCGCTCCGTTCTGCTTGTCGCACTGGCTCTGGTGGTTCTCGCCGTGCTGCCGCAATTGGCGGACATGTTCGAGCAACCGGCGCTGGTCTCGCTCGCCACGCGCATCATCATCTTGGCTATAGCCGCCGCCAGCCTCAATCTTGCGCTGGGTTATTGCGGGCTCGTGAGCTTTGGCCATGCGGCGTGGTATGGCGTCGGCGGCTATGTCGTGGGCATCCTCTACAACCATTACGTCAGCGGCGATCCTTTGTTTGGTCTGCCGCTTGGCACGGATCAAATGCTGATTACGCTGCCTGTCGCCATTCTCGTGAGCGGGCTTTTTGCGGCGGTGTTCGGCGCGTTATCGCTGCGCACCAGCGGCGTTCAATTCATCATGATTACGCTGGCGTTTGCGCAGATGATCTTTTTCTTCTTCGTCGCGCTGAAAGCCTATGGCGGCGACGACGGCCTGATCGTGCGTCGTCGCAATTCCCTGCCGCTGATCGACACGCGCGACGGCGCGACGTTCTACTGGATATGCCTCGTCATCGCGATTGCATGGTTTGCGCTGCTGCGCCGCATTGTCGCCTCGCGCTTTGGCGCGGTGCTGGCGGGCGTGCGCCAGAGCGAGCGGCGCATGGCGGCGATTGGAATTTCGACCTATCGCTACAAGCTCGCCGTCTTCGTGATTTCGGGCATGGGCGCCGGGCTGGCGGGCGCGTTGATGGCCAATCACGCGCGGTTCGTCAGCCCCGACATGCTGCACTGGACGCAATCTGGCGAGTTCATGATTATGGTGATCCTTGGCGGCGCGGGCACGCTGCTGGGGCCAGCCGCCGGCGCCGCCGTGCTGATCCTGCTGGAATCACAGCTGGCGGCCTTCACCGAGCATTGGCAAGTTATCCTTGGGCCGCTGCTGGTGCTGATGATCCTGTTCACGCGCGGGGGCTTGTCCGGCTTGTGGAAATTGCTGCGCGGAGGCTCCAATGGTTGAGCCGTTGTTGCGCGTGCAGCGCCTGTTCAAACGCTTTGGCGGCGTCAGCGCGACCGACGATCTGTCGCTGGATGTTTTGCCGGGTGAAATCCACGCGCTCATCGGCCCCAATGGCGCCGGCAAGACCACGTTCATCGGCCAGCTCATGGGCGAGATCAGGCCAGATGCGGGCGCGATCCATTTCGACGGCGCCGATATTGGCGGCTTTTCCACGCCAAAGCGCGTGCGGGCCGGGATTGCGCGCACGTTCCAGATCACGCAATTGCTGAGCGATCAGACCGCGCTTGATAACGTTGCGCTCGCCGTGCAGGCCGGGCAGGGGCATTCGTTCCGTTTTCTAAAGCGGGCCGCCGAGGATTCCAGCCTGCGGGCGCCTGCGCGCGAATATCTGAATGCGGCGGGGCTTGGCGCGCGCGCCGACGTGCTTGTGTGCGAGTTGTCACACGGCGAGCACAAGCAGCTTGAGTTGGCGGTCGCGCTTGCCACCAGGCCGCGCCTGTTGCTGCTGGACGAGCCGATGGCGGGCCTTGGCGCTTCCGAAAGTCGCGCCATGGTGGCGGCGTTGAAGCGCATGAAGGGGAGCGTCTCGATCCTGCTCGTCGAGCACGATATGGACGCGGTGTTTGCGCTGGCGGACCGCATTTCGGTGCTGGTGTACGGGCGCATCATCGCATCCGGCGCGCCCGCCGACATTCAGGCCGATGCGCAGGTGCGCGCCGCCTATCTGGGCGAGGGGGAATCCTGATGCTCCGGGTCGAGGGATTGCAGGCCGCTTATGGCGCCAGCCGCGTGTTGTTTGACGTTTCGCTGCATGTAGGGCCAGGCGAGTTCGTCACGCTCATGGGTCGCAACGGCATGGGCAAGACGACGACTATCAGGACCATCATGGGCCTGCTGCCCGCCAGCGGCGGCAGCGTTCAATTTGAAGGTGCCGACGTGACGGGCCGGGCGCCGGAAGCGGTCGCGCGGCTGGGCGTAGGGCTCGTGCCGGAGGGGCGGCAGATTTTCCCGAACCTCACCGTGCGCGAAAATCTCATCGCCACGGCGGCGGATCGGTTCAAGCGCGCCAATCCGTGGAATCTGGAGCGCGTCGTCGCGCTGTTCCCGCGCCTTGGCGAGCGCCATGCGCAATGGGCGCGCACGCTGTCTGGCGGCGAGCAGCAGATGCTGGCGATTGGCCGGGCGCTGATGACCAACCCCAAACTGCTCATTCTGGACGAAGCCACCGAAGGGCTTGCGCCGGTAATCCGCGCCGAAATCTGGACCTGTCTTGAAGCGCTGAAACGCGAGGGGCAATCCATTCTGGTGGTCGATAAAAACGTTGGCGTGTTGCGCCGCCTTGCGGACCGGCATTTCGTGATCGAGCGCGGTCGCACCGTGTGGAGCGGCGACGGCGCGGCGCTGGATCGGGATCGGGAGAAGGTGAATGGCTGGGTTGGCCTCTGAGATAATCGTCGAGGGCCGCGCGCCGGGCGCCGGCGTCGCCGCATTGTCAGCCGCGCTTTCGCGGGCAATGGGCGCTCTGGCCGCGCAAGGGGCGGCGCCCGCCCATCTTACCGGGCTCCATTGGTCCGGGTCTGATCCTGCCGCGCTCCATCCGGCGCGGCGCGAGGTGGACCGGGCCTGGCGCGAAATCTGCGCCGGGTTTCGCCCGCCTGTGCGGGTGGAGTTCGCCAGCGGCGATGAGGTGATCGTGCGGGCGTTCGCCAGCGTGCCGGGTACTGCGCCTTCAAGCGATCCAGTCTTTCGCGGCTATGGCGTCGCCGAACTTGGACGTCAGATGAGCCCGCGCGGACAGGTGCCGGACATGGGCGCAGTGTTTGCGCAATGGACGCGCGACGGCGATGCGGCGCGCGTGCAACATCAAGCGCTCGACATCGCTTACGGTCCCCATCGCGACGAGATTCTTGATCTTTATCGCCCCGAAGGCGTGGCGCGCCCGCCCGTGTGGGTGTTCATCCACGGCGGCTATTGGCAGGCCTCGACCAAGGACCAGCATGCGCAATTTTGCGCGGGCATGCTGCGCGCCGGGTTTGCAATCGCCAATATTGATTACCCTTTGGCGCCGGAGACGCCCCTGCGCGAGATCATGGCCCCTGTGCGCGCCGCGCTGCATTTCATCGTGGATGAGGCTGATGCCTTGGGCGTCGATGCTTCGCGGCTGCACGTAGCCGGGCATTCGGCGGGTGGACATCTGGCCGCCTATATGGCCGCCGATCCGCTGGCGCCGCCGCTGGCCTCCGCCCATATTTTGTCGGGCGTGGTCGATCTGGAAGCGCTGTTCCCCATCCCCATGGGCCGCGTGCTTGGATTGCGCAGCATCGAGGAAGCGCGCGCCCTGTCGCCGATCCACATGCGCCCGCGTGCGGGAACGCGCATTGCGGTCGCCGTCGGCGGGGCCGAAAGCGACGAGTTCAGGCGCCAGTCTTTGGAGGTCGCGCAAGCTTGGGGCGCACCGGCGCCGCTGGTTGTGGCGGGCGCCAATCATTTTAGCTTGCTGGATAGTTTGGTTGACGGGGACTTGCTGGCACAGGCACAGAGTCTTTGTGGGATTTAAGACCCCCTCAACAGCTATTCGCTCAACACCTGCACCCGCCCACCCATGCCGCCGGACAGGCGAACGAGCTTTGGCGCCAGTTCGGTGAAGATGGTGCGGCAGATGTCCGTTACCATGTGAATGCTGGTGTCCTCGCGCTCGCGCATCCAGATCGCGTTGATGCTGCGGATGGGCGTCACGTCGGGAAACGGGACGATTTGCAAATCATTTTCGCTCATCCCGGCGCACAGCATGCACATCGGCGTCGTCGCGGCCCAGCCGGCGCCGCTGGAGACGATGTCGAACAGGGCGACGGAGGAATCGAACTCCAGATGCCCGCGCGGCTCAATGCCAAAGCGCGCGAATTGATGGCTGACGATGCGCGCAAGCCGTCGCCGCGAGCCGTAACTTATAAATTCAAGTTCGCGCGCCAGCAGCGCGATGTCCTCCCAATCGCGCGGTTTTGGCCGGTCCTTGGGCAGCACCATCACGATGGGTTCGGCCAGCAGCGGCTCGCAGCAAAAGACGTCGTCATCGTCCACCTGCTCGCTGGTGAGCACGAGGTCGAGTTCTCCGGCGCGCAATTCCGGCAGCAGCGGGTGCGTCGTGCCGCTGGTCACTGACAATGCGCCGACGCTGCGCGACAGGCGCCGCACGAGTTGCGGCAGCAGCGCACTGGCTGCGGATTCGATCACGCCAAGCCGCAATTGCGGAATGTCGCAGAGCTGGTAGCGCGAGATGCCGGTGCGGATGTCGTCAAGCTCGCCCATTAAAGCGCGCCCGCGCCTGCGCAGATATTCGCCGCCCGGCGTCAGGCGCGGCGGGCGCACAGTGCTATCCATCAGGATGATGCCGATTTCGCGCTCAAGTTTTTGCAAATGTTGCGACACGCCCGCCTGCGTCAGGCCAAGGCTGTTGGCCGCTGCCGTCAGGCCGCCATTCTCGCAAATGGCCAGGAAAATCTCGATACCGCGAACGTCCATAATCATGGTGCATCGCCCCGGCGGAAACGCTCCGTCGGGGTGATCAAAGCAATCGCCATGCCGCTATTTCGATGTTGCGACAAGCTTCAAGGCTGGCGCCGTCGCTGCGCCTTTGGGCAGATTGGGAAACAGGTCGTAGCCAAGCGTCTGCACATAGGCGATGACTTCGGCTGTGGGCACAACGTCCGCATATTTTGCATGCATGTCGCACAGATTAATGGCGTGACTGGCTTGCGAACGATCAAAGCAGCCTTCTTCCGCAACAGCGACGCGGAAGTTGAGGCTAAAGGCGTCGAGCACCGTTGCGCGCACGCAGCCCGATGTCGTGGTGCCGGTGACGATGACGCTGTCGGCGCCCAGCAATTGCAGATAGGCGGCAAGGTTGGTGCCGAAAAAGCCGGAGGGCTTTTGCTTCAGGCACAAGAGGTCCTGCGGCTGCGGCGCGATCTCTTCCACGATCTCGTTGGCATCGCGCGTCTGGTTTGGCTTGGGCGTGTTTTCCCCGGTGCGCGTGTTCTTCCACGCCCATGAGCCGATGTCCCAACCATCTTCGCGCGTGACGCCGGTGGTGTAGATCACCGGCAACTTACGCTCGCGAAACGCCTCGCCGAGCGATTTGATCGCGGCGATGGAATCCCAGCTTTCCGCGCCGCAGGAATTGCTCCAGCGCTTGATCGAGTCGAGGATTGGCTCCGGTTTTTCGCCGCAAAAGCCGTAGCTCACGTCGATGATGAGCAGAGCAGGGCGTTTGCCAAAGCCGCCTTTCGCGCCAAAGCCCGAGGTCTTGAACACTTGTTTGTCGCGCTCGGTGAGATATTGATCCCAGATGCGCGCGCCGCCTGTCGAATTGTCCATATCGTCCTCCTCAAAAATTGACGGCTTTGGGCAGCGTGGCGACTGGCGCACCTTTGGGCAGGTCGAACATGCCCAGCGGCAGCGTGTCGAAGAACGACAGCACTTCAGCGGTTTTCACCACGTCGGCGTATTTGGCGTTCATGTCGCAGAGGTTGATGGCGTGGCTGGCTTGCGAGCGGTCGAAACAGCCTTCCTCGGCCAGCGCGACGCGGAAGTTCATGCTGAATGCGTCAAGGCACGTCGCGCGCACGCAGCCCGACGTTGTCGTGCCGGTGAGGATCACGCTGTCGCAGCCCAGCAATTGCAGATAGCTCGCCATATTGGTGCCGAAAAAGCCCGACGGCTTTTGCTTGTAGATCACGATGTCCTTGGGGCCGGGCGCGATCTCGTCAACGATGCGGTTGCCGTCCACGTTTGTCACGGCGACCGTGGGGCGCTCCTGCCCGCGCGCGTTCTTCCAGCTCCACGAGCCCGAATCCCAATTATCGTCGCGCCGAATTCCGGTCGTGTAGATGACCGGCAATTCCTTCTCGTGCGCCTTGTCGATGAGCGACTTGATCGCCGCGACCGCCGGCCAGCTCTCCTCGCCGCAGGAATTGCGCCATTTCTTGATGGATTCAAGGATCGGCTCAGTCTTGTCGCCGCAGAAGGCGTAATTGACGTCGATCACCAGCAAAGCAGGGCGCTTCCCAAAGCCGCCTCGTGCGCCATAGCCGGAGATGCCGAAGACTTGTTTGTCGCGCTCGGTGAGAAACTGGTTCCAGATCGGCTCGGACATGCTGGGCTCCTTGTGTTGGCGGTTTCCATAAGCGCGGATGAGGGGATGCTCTTGCGCTTGCAGGCGACAATGCAGCGGACGTGCCATGGTGGGGAAGGCGTTGTGGAACAGGGGGTTGTGGTGTTGAGGCACCCCTCATCCGTCGCGCGTTGCGCGCCACCTTCTCCCGCAAGGGGAGAAGGAAGAGCACTGAGCCTTCCTTCTCCCCTTGCGGGAGAAGGTGTCGATTGCGTCAGCAAGCGACGGATGAGGGGTCTTAACCCCGCATCTTCAAAGCCTTACCCCCATCATCATCAGCGATTATGAGCCTGCGCCCAGTTTCGAGGCGCCATTGCTTTGATCCGTTCCAAGGCGATAATCGTAACCAATTTACAAAATGGAGCGCTCGCTGATGAAATTCTGGATCCTGTCCTATGGCGGCGCCGCCGTCGTCATGCTGGTGATTGACGCATTCTGGCTGACGTTTATGGGCAGGGCGCTCTACAGGCCGATCCTGGGCGACATTCTGCTCGACGGCTTCCGCATTGCGCCTGCGATTGTGTTCTATTTGCTTTACGTGCTGGCGATTCAGGTCTTTGCGGTGGCGCCTGCGGTTCGCTCTGGCTCGGTGATGACGGCGCTGGCTTACGGCGCGTTCCTCGGCCTAGTTTGCTACGGCACCTATGATCTCACCAACCACGCGACGCTGAAGGCGTGGACGACGACGCTGACACTCGTCGATATGGCGTGGGGCACGGTCCTGACGTCTGTGACCGCTGGCGCGGGCTATATAATCGCCCGCGCCTTCGCAACCCCGCCGGTCTCTTAAGCAGCGACGGGCTTCAGCCGGTAATGGCTGACGCCCCACTCATCGCCGCCGCGATGGCCAAACAGGCCAGCGGTGGCGAGGAAAAACAGGCGCCAGCGACGCGTCCACACCGACGCGTCGGGGCCGTAAGTTTCAGCCATCAGCTTTGAGACGGCCTCGATATTGGCGTCGAAATTCTCCAGCCATTGCAGGGCGGTTCGCTCATAATGCGTTCCGCTCCAGCGCCATTCTTCCTCCACGCTGAAACTCTCGCCAAAGCGGGCGATCAGGCCGTGGCTTGGCATGATGCCGCCGGTGAAGAAGTGCTGGGCGATCCAGTCTTCTTTGTCCTCGGTCTCAAAGCGATAGGGCTGTGCGCGATGGGTGAAGACATGCATGAACATGCGCCCGTCCGGCGACAACCAGCCCCGCGCCTTGCGCAACAGCTTGTCCCAGTTCGACATATGCTCGAACATTTCCACTGATACGATCCGGTCGAACGGGCCTTGCGCCTCGAACACGTTCATATCGGCGGTGATGATCTCGATGTTTGAAAGTCCGCGCGCCTGCGCCTGTCCCATAATGTAGGCGCGCTGCGAATGGGAATTGGAAACGCCGGTGATGCGCGCATTGGGGTATCTCTCCGCCATCGAGAGGCTCAGCGAGCCCCAGCCGCAACCAAGCTCCAAAATCTTCTGGCCGTCCGCCAAAGCTGCATGGGCCATCGTCTCTTCCAGCGCGACGACTTCCGCCTCCGCCAGCGTCTCGGAGCCTGTGGGATAGAGGCAGGAAGAGTATTTGCGGCGCGGCCCGAGCACGATGGCGAAAAAGTCCGCAGGCAGCTCGTAATGCTGCGCGTTGGCTTCCTCAGTGTTCAGGGCGATGGAATAATCGCGCATCTCCTGCGCGAACGTCGCTTCAAAATCGGCAGGCAGCGCGGCGAGCCGGCGCCGCGTGCGGCTGACGAGATATTCAATGCCGAGCCGGAGCAGCGCATCGGGGATCGGGGCGCGCTCAACAAGATGGGCGGCGGCGGAGATAAGGCTCATCAAAGGCTCCGGGGATTAAGCAAGATCAGGTTTTTGGCGGACCGGGGAAAAACACGTTCACGCGCGCGCAATATGCCTCGAAGCCGGCTCCGCGCGAGCGCTTCATATGCGCCTCCAGCGGCGGGACGCCGGAAACATGGGCGAGCAGAACGTACATTAAAATCGGCGCGGCGATAGATGTCAGGCCGATCAAATCACCGCCGCTGATCGCGATGAGCGGAAACGCGACCCAACCGAGCCATTCAAAGAAGTAATTGGGATGGCGCGACCAGCTCCAGAGGCCGCGATCACAGATCTTGCCGCGATTGGCGCTGTCCGCCCTGAACCGGCGCAATTGCTCGTCAGAGAGCGCCGCGCCCAGCAAGGCGAATGCGAACAAGGCGGCGCCCGCCCAGTCAAGCGCCCGCAGGCCAGGCTCTGGATCGAGCGCAGCGACATAAATCGAATAGGCCAGAATGAGACCTGCAAGCGCCTGCACTTGCAGAAACTGGAACAGGCGGCGCGAGGCGCCCTCGCCCCATTCCTCCATCAAGGCCGCATAGCGAGGGTCTTCCGGCGCGCCTGCGCTGCGAAAGGCGATATAGCCGCCAAGCCGCAGCGACCAGATGGCGACGAGTGCGGCCACCAGCAATTGCCGGGCACCAAAACCCGCGCTCAAAGCCAAACTGATTCCAGCCAGCCCCACGGCGAACGACCAGGTGGCGTCAATCCAGCCGGAATTGCCCGTGCGCCGCTGCACATACCAGGCGAATGTCATGGCCACGACGAGGAAAGCGGCTGCCAGAAGCAGGGGAATCAGCATTTGCTCTTCTCCGGGCTAAAACGGGTGGGAGATAGCCACACATTGCTAAAATACGGACGATTGGCGGCGCCGGATCATCACGCGTGATTGCCCAACCATCCGTGATCCGGCTAACAAAGCGTTTCGTAAGCTGCACGATGACATGTTTTGTGGCGAATTCACTGCTTGTTTTTTTCGTGAGGTTCTCTTGAATGTCTTGCCCCGCCCGCTCCGGATCGCCGTCGTAGGCTCCGGGATTTCGGGCTTGTCTGCTGCATGGCTTCTCGCCAGCCGTCACGACGTCACTCTTTACGAATCTTCTCCCCGTCTGGGCGGCCACAGCAATACGGTGTTTGTCGATCACGGATCGCAGCGCACCGCCGTGGACACTGGCTTCATCGTCTATAACGAGCGCACCTATCCCAATCTGATCGCGTTTCTACATCATCTGGGCGTGGCCACCCACGAGACGGACATGTCGTTTGCGGTCTCGGCCAATGATGGCGCGCTTGAATATTCAGGCACGGGGTTTTCCGGCATCTTCGGCCAGAGGCGCAATCTGGTGCGTCCGCGTTTCTGGATGATGCTGGCCGATCTTGTACGATTTTATCGCAACGCCGCGCGTGATATAAAACGCGATCTTGGCGACCAGACGCTTGGTCAATATCTCGATTCCGGTCGTTATAGCGAGGCGTTTCGCGAAGATCACCTTTATCCAATGGCCGCCGCGATCTGGTCCACGCCAGCAGGCCGCGTCAGCGATTATCCGGCGGCCGCCTTCATTCGCTTTTGCGACAATCATGGATTGTTGAATCTGGGCACGCGGCCCGCCTGGCGCACGATCAATGGCGGCAGCCGGATGTACGTCAATAAGATCGCCGCATTGCTTGGTGACAAAGTACGGCTGGCCACGCCCGTTCAGCAAATTCTGCGCGGCGACAATTGCGTGACTGTGGTGGACGCGCTTGGCGGGCGGGAGGTCTACGATCACGTTGTACTGGCGAGCCATGCCGATCAATCCGTGCGTATGCTTGGGGATGCTGATGAGCGCGAGAGCAAAGTGCTGGGCGCTTTTCAATACACAAACAACCGCACCATCCTGCATCGCGATCCAGCCTTGATGCCGCGTCGTCGCGCGGTCTGGTCGGCGTGGAATTATCTCGCCCGCACGGGGACCGGCGCCAATGAGGCGCCGGCGGTCTCTTACTGGATGAACAGGTTGCAATCTCTGCCCGGCGCACCAGATCTGTTCGTGACGCTTAATCCCGCCATCGAGCCGCGCGCTGATCTCGTCTATCGCGTCGAGACCTATGAGCATCCGCTGTTCGATCAGGGCGCGATTGCGGCCCAGCCTCAGGTCTGGTCGCTTCAGGGCGTGCGCAACACCTGGTTTTGCGGGGCATGGATGGGCGCTGGTTTTCACGAGGACGGATTGCAATCGGGCCTTGCCGTCGCCGAGGCTTTGGGCGGCGTGCGCAGGCCGTGGAACGTGGCCAATGAATCGGGCCGCATTTTCGTCGGCCCGCCGCCTGTTCTGCGACCCGCCGCCGAGTTCGCCTGATGGCTGATGCTTCGGCGCTTTATCTGGGCGCGGTCATGCACCGGCGGTTGCGGCCAAAGCGGCATAAATTGCGCTACAGCATTTTCTCGATCCTGATCGACCTTGACGAGGCGCCCGCGCTCGACGCCCGCCTGCGCCTGTTCTCGCGCAATCGCTTCAATCTTTTCTCGTTCCGCGAGGCTGATTACGGATTGTCGAAAGATGCGCCGCTAAAGCAGCAGATCGAGGGCATGGTGCGCGAGGCGGGCTTTGCGATCGATGGCGGCCCCGTGCGATTGCTCACCATGCCGCGCCTGCTTGGCTATGCGTTCAATCCGCTCAACGTCTATTTCGTTTATCTGCGCAGCGGCGCGCTTGAGGCTGTCGTGTGCGAGGTCAACAACACGTTTGGCCAGCGTCACGCTTATGTGATGTCCGGCGCTGCACGCACGGGCGAATCGGTCCGGGCGTTCTGCGGCAAGCGGTTCTACGTGTCGCCCTTCAACGGCATGGACCTGACTTACGATTTCCGTATCGAGCCGCCGGGCTCCAATTGCCTCGTCGCCATCAACGTTTCGGACGGCCAGGGCGCGTTGATTTCCGCTGTGCACGCCTCGCGTCGCGTTCCGCTTGACGATGGCGCCCTGCTGCGGGCATGTCTGGCGTATCCGCTGTTGGGTCTTAAAGTTATCGGGGGGATTCATTGGGAGGCGCTGAAACTCTGGCTCAAGGGCGTGAAATTGCAAGAGCGTCCGCCGCCGCCGGAAAACCCCGTCACCAACATCCCGCGCACGGAATCCTGAGGCGATACTCATGTCGATGAACACCGATGAAGGAACGCGGGGCGCAGCTTCGGCGCCGCGTGGGCTGGAGGCGGCGCTGGCGGCTCTGGTCTCGCGCGTGCTGCGGCGCGTCCAGTTCGG
>CAMCUC010000038.1 GCA_945878875.1 Rhizobium sp. Q54 | reverse complement strand
CGGCGATCGCCTTCTTCTCTTCTTCGAGCTTCTCGATGCGCTCGATGAAGGCGCGCAGGTGCGAGGCGTTGACGGTGGCGGAATCCATGAGTTGACCTAGTGTGTGAACACGGGCCGCGCCCGCTTTGACCAGAGGCTTGCCCCGCGCGCGGGCACGGGTCAAGCCGGGCCGCCGGTAATCCCCGCTATACATTTTATTGCGGGCGCAATCTCGACCCCGCGTCTCTCCCTGCTTCCTACTGCCTACTCGCTATTCCCCACTCGCTCACTTCTGATGCTTTTCCTTCCATTCCTCATACGTCATCCCGTAGACAAACGTGCGCAGGTCTTCCTTTTCCAGCCCGAGCCCCTTTTCATCGGCTGCGTCCCTCATCCAGTTCGACAGGCAATTGCGGCAGAAGCCGGTCAGGTTCATCATGTCGATGTTCTGAACGTCGGTGCGCTTGCGCAAATGGTTCAGCAGGCGGCGGAAGGCTGCGGCTTCAAGCTCGGTCTGGGTCTGCTGGTCGATGTTCATGTGCGTCTCCTGAGGTGATTGCGCTGGCTTCGGGCGTCGGCGCGGCTTCCGTGATGCTCAATCTTGTGGACGCCCTCGCGCGCCAGCACAGGCGCCAGCGCGTCGGCGATTCGTCCCGCCCATTCGATCTGCCCGGCGGGTTCTGCGATCAAATCTTGACGGATCTCGATCAGCACATGGGCTTGCCCGCGCGCGCTGGCCAGATCGTACAAAGTGTCGCCCTTCAGCGCGCCGTCATAGGGCTCGTTGTCGCCGACCGGCTCCAGCCCGGCGGTCTCCAGCCTCTCCAGCAGCGGCTGGGCCATGCGCGGGTCGTTGTCCCACAACAGCCCGATCCGCCACGGACGCGGGGAGCCTCGCCAGACGGGCGTGAATGAATGCAGCGAGACGATGGCGGGCGTCGGGCCTGCAGCGCTCATCTCGTCCAGCAAGGCGCCTGCTTTCTGGCGGTAGGGCGTCCAGTAAAGCGCTGTGCGCCGGGCGATCTCGGCGGCATCCACACACGCATTTCCGGGGATCACCGCCCCGTCGGACAATTGCATCACCAGCGTTGGATCGTCGGCGCCGCGATTGGGGTCGATCAGGAGGCGGCTGTAGCGAGTGAGCAGCGCGGGAGCGTTAAAGCGCGCCGCCAAAGCCCGCGTTACGCCAGCCGAGCCAATGTCGTAGGCGATGTGACGCTGGAAGGCCTCCGGCGGCAGGCCCAGATCGCCGTATTCGGGGGGAAGCGCATTGCTGGCGTGATCACACAGAAACAATACGCCCGCATCGCTGCGGCCTTCTATGGCCTCGAGCGGGGCGAAAGGGGGAGCCGTGTTTGGAGACAAATCGCGCACAGCCACAACCTAGCCGCATGCGGGCGCGCTCGCCAGTCCGAACGCGGACAAAAAGAATGTCATGTTACCGCCAGCTTCGCGCGCTACAGATTTTGCAGCGCGTTGACAGCGGCGCCGCGCGCTCCGATCAATACGTGCGCCTGCTTCACGTGGTGATTCGATTTTTTGCGACGACGGAACCGATGTTCAAACGCCTTTTCAGCCGTCCCCGTTTCAAGCGCCTTGCCTTCGCAGCTTTTTGCGGCGGCGCCTGCCTGTCGTCAAGCGCGGCATGGGCCGATTTGCGTCTGTGCAACAATGCCACCACCCGCGTCAGCGTCGCGCTTTCCTACACCGACGGCAAGGGCTGGGTGACGGAAGGCTGGTGGAACCTGAAAAGCGGTGCCTGCGAGACGCTGCTGCGCGGACCTCTGGCCGCCCAATTCTATTATGTCTACGGCATGGACGAGCGCGGCGGCGAGTGGAAGGGCAAAGCCTTCATGTGCACCCGAGACCGCGAATTTCGCATTGAGGGCCGCGAAAATTGCCTCGTGCGCGGCTATGACCGCACGGGCTTCTTTGAAGTGGACACCGGCAAGGACGCAAAGAACTGGACCGTCCAGCTCAGCGATTCCAACCAGCCGCAGGGTCCAAGGTAGACGACAAGATAACAAGAGAAAGCTGATCGCCTTATGAGACGCCATCGCCGTGTGAAAATCCTAGCCACCCTCGGGCCCGCCTCGCAGGACCCGGCCATCGTTGAACAATTGTTTCTGGCCGGCGCCGATGTGTTTCGCATCAACATGAGCCATTCCAGCCACGAGCTGTTGCGCGAGCGCGTCGAGACTATCCGCGCGATTGAGAAGAAGCATCAGCGCTCCATCGGCATTCTGGCCGATCTGCAAGGCCCCAAACTGCGCGTGGGCGAGTTTGAAGACACGGTCGTCACGCTGGTGCGCGGCGATACATTTGTGCTCGACAGCGATCCCGCTCCCGGCGACCAGACGCGCGTGCGCCTGCCCCACCCCGAAATCCTCGCCGCGCTGGAGCCCGGCCACGTCGTGCTGATTGACGACGGCAAGGTGCGCCTGCATGTGATCGAGGCTGCGCCTGATCGCGCTGTGGCCATCGTCGACGTTGGCGGGAAAATCTCGAACCGCAAGGGCGTAAGCCTGCCCGACACCGTGTTGCCGATGTCGGCGATGACGGAGAAGGACCGCAGCGATCTCGACGCCGCGCTGGCTGTGGGCGTTGATTGGATCGCTGTATCGTTCGTGCAGCGACCAGAAGACATTGCGGAAGTGAAGAAAATCGTGCGCGGTCGCGCGGGCGTGCTCGCCAAGATCGAGAAGCCGCAGGCGATAGCCCGGCTTGACGAGATCATGGAGATTTCCGACGCGCTGATGGTGGCGCGCGGCGATCTGGGCGTCGAGATGCCGGTCGAAAAAGTGCCCGGCCTGCAAAAGCGCATCACGCGCATGGCGCGCCGCCTCGGCAAGCCAGTCGTGGTCGCCACGCAAATGCTGGAGAGCATGATTACAACGCCGGTGCCCACCCGCGCCGAAGTGTCGGATGTGGCCACCGCTGTTTATGAGGGCGCGGACGCCGTGATGCTGTCGGCTGAAAGCGCCGCCGGGCAATATCCGCTTGAAGCGGTCGCGACGATGGACCGGATTGCGGTTGAGACCGAAAACGATTCCAATTATCGGGCGATCCTCAGCTCGCAACGCAGCGCGCCGGAAGCCACCGGCGCCGACGCGATTGCTGACGCCGCCCGCAGCGTGGCCGAAACGCTGGACCTGCGCGCGATTTGCGCCTGGACATCGTCAGGCTCCACCGCCTGCCGGATCGCCCGCGAGCGCCCCAAGCCGCCCGTTCTGGCGTTGACCCCCAATCGCGACACGGCGCGCCGCCTGACCCTGGTCTGGGGCGTGCATCCCATCGTCACCAAAGACGCCAGCGACATGGAGGACATGGCCAAGCGGGCGGGCAAGTTCGCTAACCGCGAAATGTTCTCAAAGGACGGCGACCGCATCGTCATCGTCGCTGGCCTGCCCTTCGGCACGCCCGGCGCCACCAACATGCTGCGCATCGCGTTCACGGGCTCGGAGAAATAGAGCCCGCTTGCTTCCCTTTTCCCGCGCGCGGGAAAAGGGAAGGGCGCACACAATCACACAAGCCTCAGCGACGCCTCGCCGATTCCCTCGAGGAAGGCCTCTATGCGGGCGGGGCGATCCATCGGGACGGGCTCGTTCAGCGTGCCCAGCGTCACGAATTGCCCGGCCCGCAGGCCGCCTAGACAATCTGCCTGCGCATTGGCCCACGCAATGAGCGGAATCAGCGGATCGCCGTCCGAATGGCCGCCAAGACGGTCGTTGAACACCTGGCCGTCCACCGCCAGCCGGCAGCGCAGGCGGGCGAGATCCAGATTGCGAAACGAATCTGTGCGCGCGCCAATTGCATAGGCGCCATTGCTGAACGAATCGGCGACTTTGCTGATGAAACCAGCCTCCGCCACATTTGAGAACCTGCTGACAATCAGCTCAATCCCCACAAACATTTCGTTGATCGAGTCGAGAATCTCTTCACGCACGTAGGCAAGCGCGCGCGGCGGCAGGTCGCGGCCAAGGCGAATTCCAAGTTCGGCTTCGATCTTCACTGCGGAGCCTCGTGGCAAGGGATGCGTCCCGCCGTTCTCGCGCATGTCGCAATCCAGAATCGGCGCCGCCCATGGAGCTCCTCCATCCGGCGCAAAGCCCACCTTCCAGCCGACGACTGTTGTCCCCAAAGCGTGCGCGACCTGCGCCTGCGTGCGGTAGGCGGCGCCCATTTCTGTAACCGCCAGCGCAGGCTCAAACAGGAAGGGCGTATGCGTGCGGCGCGCCTGCGCGATTTTGGATGCAAGGGGGGAAAGGGTCATTGGGGCTCGTTAGTTGGAGGAGGCCAGTAGCGATTAGCGAGTAGGCAGTGGGCATTGGGGATACCTCTCATCCGCCCCTTGCTGACGCAAGGCGCACCTTCTCCCGCAAGGGGAGAAGGAAGAAAAGAGGCGCCGCCAGCTGCAGCTCTTTCTTCTCTTCTCCCGCCGGCGGGAGAAGGTGGCGCGCGAAGCGTGACGGATGGGGGGCTTCTCCCTTGTCCCCACTCCCTATTCCCTTTCTCCATTGATCCGGGAGGAAAAATCGGGCATAGACCGCTCACGTTCGGTTGCGGGCTTGCTCCGCCGACATTCTGTTTAGCCAAAACCTCCGGGGACGAGAGATGAAGGTCCGTAATTCTTTGAAGTCGCTGCGTAACCGCCATCGCGACAACCAATTGGTCCGCCGCAAGGGTCGCGTCTACATTATCAACAAGGTCCAGAAGCGCTTCAAGGCGCGTCAGGGCTGATTTGACTTTTGTTTGCTTAACTTTAAGACCCCGGCCTTGTGGTCGGGGTTTTGTTGTTTGCGCATTTTTTGAACGCGGCTTAAAGTGTCGTTCATGAAAGTGTCCGTCGCCCTGAAACTCTTAGCCGCCTTGTTTGCGCTCGCGGGGTTTTTACCCGCACTGGCGCAATCGGCCCAGAATCGGGCGCCCGCCGCCGCGTCCATTCCCCTCTCGCCCCCGGTGGACGAAGCGGCTGGCCGCAAGCGCGTGCTCGATGAATTGTTTGAGCGCCTCGCCAAGGCGCAAGACGTCGAGGAGGGGGCGGGAATCGCCGGCGCCATCGAGCGCGTATGGCTACGCTCAAGTTCAGACACCGCTGATTTGCTGATGAGCCGGGCGCGGGCCACGCTTCAGGAGAAGGATTCAGCGGTCGCGCAAGAAATTCTGGATCGGCTGGTCGCGCTTGAGCCTGAATGGGCCGAGGCGTGGCGCATGCGGGCGAACGCGCGTTTTCTGGGCGGCGACAAAGGCGGCGCCGTTGAGGATCTCGGGCGCACGTTGGCGCTTGAGCCTCGCCATTTCGCCGCACTGATGGATCTGGGCTCAGTCCTGCATGAATCGGGCTTCAACAAGCGCGCGCTGGAGGTATTGCGCCGTGCGCTCGACGTTCACCCCCGGCAGCCGGACGTGCGCACGCTGGTCGATCAGCTCGCGCCGAACGTGGACGGTCGCGACATCTAGGTGCGCCTGTCGCCCTCTTTGCTAAGCTTCATCCGTATGAATTAGCTTGCAAGTTTTTTGTAAAGCTTGCCTCCTACCGACGCTCGGTACACTATAGCGGAACCGTTTTTGTTCGAAGGCGTTGCGTCATGTACAGTTCCACCACAAGCGGCGTGAAGGTTGATGTTACCCCGGTTTATCAGGAGGACCGGTCGAAGCCCGACAAGAAGTATTATTACTGGTCGTTTGATATCGTTATCCACAATCTCGGCGACGTGAAGATTTATCTCACTTCGCGTCACTGGATCGTGCACGACGAGAACAACAAGCTTTATGAAATTCATGGATCGGGCGTTAACGGCGGCCAGCCGATTATCAAACCGCAGGATTCTTTCACCCACGCTTCTGGTTGTCCGCTGGCCACGCCCTCCGGGCGCATGCGTGGCATTCTGCGTTTCCTCGATCAGGATCGCGTGTCGTTCGACGTGCGCGTTCCCGAATTCCCGTTCGTCAATCCCAATGCGACGCTGACCGGTTAACTGCTCGATCGCGGCTGGTCAAAACCTGCATGCGTACGAAATCCGGCGCGGCGTTTTGAAAAACGGTTGGCAGCCAAACGGCGCGGCGCGCAAGTGCAGGCGATTTCAGACGCCATCAAGAAGGCGGCTGAAGCTTTCAAGGGCTAGTTAGAAAAGCCCCCCCTGCACGGCCGCGCACGGGGGGTATAGCGCTGGCGGGTTGATCAAAGGGGGGGATGATCAAAGGGGAAATCTGAAGCCCAAACCGCCGCTGCAAAGTTGCGCTTCAGGTAATGCAGAACACCCAAAACGTAACCATAGAATTGCGCAGGCCCCGATATTTTTCAAGAGCTAACGTTTGTATTTTACTAAGTTACTTACCCAAAATGGGCTCAGCTTGAGCTATAGGCGTGAGCTTTACTTTTGAGAGGGCCATGTTGCTTTGTTCATCTGTGCCGAGGCGCCCACCCCGGGCAGTCTTTTAAGGCGCAGGGCATCAGGCAATCGCAGGAATATCGCCCCGCGTGATCAGTTGCCAACGGCTTCGTCAATGCAGACGTTGCGGCAAGCGCTGCGGCCTCCCATCGCAAACGGGTTCCAGAGTCCAGAGCATCCCAGATTGGCTGCGGGTTTCGATCAGAGGCTGTTGCGTCCGATTGCGCTCGGTAAGCGTCCCACATGATTTGTGCAATATCAGGATTCATGCCTCGCGATCCTCGATTTTCCGGAGATTACCGTAAAAAAATCGACACTAAAGTAAATAAAAAATAAAAAATGTGACTTTTTATTTACAGATTCACCCTGCGCTCTTGCTGAAGATGCAAGCTCACGCAACGTCACCCGCGCAACTTTCCGCAGCGATAAGTTGAACAGAACCGTTCCGCACGCGCACGAAAAAGTCTCAGCTCCCGCCTCTCAAAAACTGACGGATTTAGCTAAGCGAAAAGAATGTTATGAAAGTGGAGTGGTGGGCGCGACAGGGATCGAACCTGTGACCCCTTCCATGTCAAGGAAGTGCTCTCCCGCTGAGCTACGCGCCCGGTCCAACGAACCGATATCGACGGAGAACCGTCGGCGGAATGGGCTTGCTATAAGCGTTGCGCGTCTTCCGCGCAAGGCGGAAAACGCGTTCTCCACTTATGCTGCGGTCAGGCCGCCATCATGCGCTGCACTTCGTTGACGAGGTCTCGCAGATGGAAGGGTTTGGACAGCACTTTGGCGTCCTTGGGGGCGTTGTTGTCGGGGTTGAGCGCGACGGCGGCAAAGCCGGTGATGAACATCACCTTGATGTCGGGATCAAGCTCGGTGGCGCGGCGGGCGAGTTCGATGCCGTCCATTTCCGGCATCACGATGTCGGTCAGCAGAAGCTCGAAAGGCTCTTCGCGCAGCCGGTTATAAGCCGACATACCGTTGTCGAACGAGGCGACGTCGTAGCCCGCGTTTTCAAGCGCTTTCACGAGGAAGCGGCGCATGTCGTTATCATCTTCTGCGAGCAGAATTCTCATTTCGGAACACCAGTTTGACTAGATTCGGAGCCCCGGCGCGAGGCGTTGCTCCCATAAAGCATCGCGGTGTTTAACGAGACGTGAAGGACGGGCGCGCAATTCACCGCAACGTTAAAAGGAAGGAAACGCCAAGCCATGCGATCAGCTTGTGCCGCGTGAGGCTGCGCTCGACAGCGGGGCATCGAATCGGCATGATGTGAGGATAAGGCAGTAGGCAGTACGGAACAGCACCCCTCATCCGTCACGCTTTGCGCGGCGCCTTCTCCCGCCACCGGGAGAAGGCGCCTCTTGCGTCAGCAAGGGGCGGATGAGGGGCCTGCTGCCTGCTCGCTACTTGCCACTCGCCTGCAACGGAGCGTTCATGACATCGCCGGAACGCCTTGAGGCCGCGCCTGCCTTCGCGCCCGAGCTTGATCCGCCGCTGCTCGTGCTGGAGCCGGTCGGGCCGCTCAGTGCGCTGGTGCTGTCCTCGCCCCATTCGGGAAGTGTCTATCCGGCGCGCTTTCTGGCCGCTTCCCGGCTCTCGCCGCTGGCTCTGCGTCGATCTGAAGATGCGTTCGTGGATGAATTGTTCGCCGGCGCGCTGGCTTTTGGCGCGCCCATGCTCAAAGCGCGTTTTCCGCGCGCCTATGTGGACGTGAACCGCGAGCCCTATGAGCTGGATCCGCGCATGTTCAACGGACGCTTGCCGGGTTTCGTCAATACCGGCTCGATCCGCGTGGCGGGGGGGCTTGGCACGATCCCGCGAATCGTATCCGAGGGGCAGGACATCTATCGCGTCCCGCTTGACGTCGTGGAGGGGATGGCGCGCATTGAGGCGCTCTACAAGCCCTACCACCGCACGCTGCGGGAGCTGCTGGCGCGCGCCCGCAAGCTCCATGGCCAGGCGGTGCTGCTCGACTGCCATTCCATGCCCTCCGCCAGTCCCGCGCTCAGCGGCTCCGACAAAACACGTGCCGATATTGTGATCGGTGATCGCTACGGGACAAGTTGCGATGCAATCTATGTCGATTGCGCTGAGACGATTTTGCGGGGACTTGGATACAGGGTGCTGCGCAACAAGCCTTATGCAGGCGGCTACATCACCGAATACTTCGGCGCCGCCAGCCAGTTATGCGACGCGTTGCAGATCGAGATCAATCGCGCGCTTTACATGGATGAGCGCACCATGACCAGAACCCTGTCATTTGAGAGCGTGGCCCGCGACATGGCGATTATGGCGGGCGCTTTGGCGAAGCTGGGCAACGATACTGCGGCTGGCATGCGTCACGGGCAGGGGGCTGACCGGACGGCCGCCGAGTAACAGGCCGCACCGCCTTAAAAAAGAAAGGAGGCCGCCTGCAATGCAAGCGGCCCCAAGTCTAGGGAGGAAACGCCCAAGAAGGGCATGTCCGGCGCAACGCACCGAACACCCTTCATATGCGCGCCCGGCGTCAAAATTTCAACCTTGCTGACTGATTTTTGAGGACACAAAGACACTCAAATTATGAGTGTCGCTATTTAGATTCACTTGTCCAAGACGAGGATACAATCTACAAGGCGCTGACTCTACGGCATTATCTCCGATTTTAGCGTCCGCCGACTGTGGCTGCCGCCGTAGCAGCGATAACATATTAAGATGAGCTCAAGTCGAAATCACTATAGCGTCCCGGATCAAAGCTATCTTGAGCGGAGTTTTTTTAAACGAAAATCAACCCCCAAAAAGAAAGGAGGCCGCTTGCGATGCAAGCGGCCCCAAGTCGTAGGGAGGAAACGCCCAAGAAGGGCATCGGCGACAGCAAAGCCATCGCGCATACTCAATATGCTGCGGCGCCACAAAGATTGCAAGAGTTTTTTGCACCTGCGAGCAAATTTTTAGAAAGCCCTTTAGATTCAGTTATTTCGGCTGGGGTGCGGATCGCGGATACGGCTGTAGACCAGGCATGCGACGACAATTTCCAGCGCCAGAAAGCCAAAGACGAATTGATAGGCTTCCGCAGGATAGATTCGCGCCCCATCCACCATTTGCGCCGGAAACAGCGCGATCAGCGCGCCGGTCGCAATCTGTTGCAGGAACACCCCGCCGATGGCGGCGATATTGATCAAAGACAGGCCGCGCCCGATCAGCCGGTCGGGAAACAGCGATTTGGCGTGTGCGGTCAACACCGGCGTAAAGCCAAAGGCGAACCCCAGCGCGATCACGAAGGGCAGGACGGCGCTATGGGGCAGCGACCCGAGCGCCCCATAGGCGAGGAGGCCCGCTGACAGGCCGGCGCCGATGAGCGAGGGAGTTTTATAGCTGCCAAACAACCGGTCGCTGGCGCCCCAGAAGAACAGGCCGACGATCTGCGCTCCCACCATGGCCAGCATCACGCCGCCGCGCGCCTCGACCGACATGCCGTAGACGTCTGACAGCCACGGCCCGCTCCAAAGGCCCAAAATCGCGGCGAACGTCGGATAGGCCAACAATTGCATGATAAAAAGGCGCCAGAAGCCATCGACCCTGGTCGCCGCGACCACGCCTTGCGCCAGTTGCGAAAAGGTTTCTGCCCGGGCAAGGCGGCTTGCGCGGGCCGGGGCGCTCTCGCGCACCAGCGCAAACACCAGCGCCAGCGCGACGCAGGAGATGGCCCCCACAATGACGAATGCGCTGCGCCAGCCCATGCTGGCGGCCACAAGCGCCAGCGGGGCGGTCGCTGCAAGGGCGCCGAAATTGCCGCCGCCGACATGAATGCCGGTGATAGTGGCGAACTGGCGGGCGGGAAAGCGCGCCGCATAAAGCGCCAGTGGCGCCATCAAAAAGCTGGAGCAGCCAAGCCCGATCACGAGCCTTGCGGCGACGAGATCGTTATAGTCGCGCGCAAGCGCAAACCAGGCCGTACCCGCGATCATCACAAGGCCGGTCGCCAGCATCGCGGCGCGGGCGCCAAAACGGTCAATCGCCATGCCCAGCGGTATTTGCACGGCGGCGAACGAGAAGAAGAAGATTGACGCCAAAAGGCTCAGCGAGCGCGCGTCCAGATCAAACTCGCGGGCAAGGTCAGGCCCGATGACGCCGATGGAATTGCGGAAAAACTGGCTGATCATGTAGATGATCGTCAGCACGCCCACGAGCACGACGGCGGCGCCGATTGCCGGCGTTTCTTCTCTTTCGCCGCTCGTTGTTTTGCGGGGGCTCGCTTCGCTCATGACGCTCATGTATTGCTTAAAAGAGCGCGTTCGCCCACAGGAGCGCTACAATAATGGTCTCTAGTCTGAATGAAACCCCCCAATGAAACCAATTGATCTGGCTGCTTTCGTCGAGGAATTGGCGCGCGTGTCGGGCGAGGCCATCCTGCCTTTCTTCCGTACCGCGATGCACGCCGTCGATAAATCGCACGGGGGCGCGTTCGATCCGGTGACGGAGGCCGACCGCGCCGCCGAGGTCGCTATGCGCCGGTTGATTGCGCGCGATTTTCCCGGCCACGGCATCGTCGGCGAGGAATTTGACGACGTGGCGCCGGGGTCCGAATTCGTTTGGGTGCTCGATCCTATCGACGGCACCAAGAGCTTTATCTCCGGCATGCCGACGTGGGGCACGCTGATCGGCCTCACGCACAATGGCGCCGCCGTTTACGGCATGATGCGTCAGCCGTTCACGCGCGAGACTTTTGTCGGCGACGGGCGCTCCGCCACATGGCGCGGTCCCGGCCTCAACGGCCAGCAGATCGAGCGCCGCCTGCACAAGCGCGCCTGCGCCTCATTGTCGGACGCTGTGCTGATGACCACGCATCCCTCCTTGCTGGTGGAAGACACGCTGATCCCCTTCCGCCGCGTCGAGGAACAGGTGCGGCTGTCGCGCTATGGCGGGGATTGCTATTCCTATTGCATGCTGGCGGCTGGCCACGTCGATCTCGTCATCGAGAGCGGGCTGAAGCCGTTCGACATCGTGGCGCTGATCCCCATAGTTGAGGGCGCGGGCGGCATCATCACCGACTGGAGCGGAGGCCCGGCGACCAATGGCGGCGCGATCATCGCGTCAGGCGACGAGCGCGTGCATGAGCAGGCGCTCGCCCTTTTGGCGCAGGGGTAACGCGCCTTAGCCCAGCGTGAGAATTCCGGCCTCGCCGGTCTCCAGCCCGAACAGCAGCTTGTGCCCGCCCTTGTCCCACGCCAGCGCGGACACGCTGGGGCGGTTGCGGGGTGAAAGTTCCTGGCCCTCGCCAAGCCCCGCACGCACCAGCAATTCTGCGCCATCGGCAAGGCGGCACAGCAAAATCCAGCCGTCCTCATAGCCAATCGCAATCACCGGCGCCTCGGGGTGGAAGGCGACCTGCGAGACCTTGTGGGGGCGCACGCCGCATTCGCGCGGCGGCTTGCCCATCGGGCCGTCCTTGGTCTGGAACGGCCACACCACGCAAGCGTCGGCGCCGGACGTGGCCAGCCATTGCCCGTCATGCGAGAAGGAGAACGAGCGCGTCTTGCCGGGATAGCCGGTCATGCGCATGTCCTTCTTGTCGGAAATGCGCCAGCCGTGCAGAGCGTTTTCCTGCATGGAGGTGACGCAAAACAGGCCGTCGGGCGAGATCGTGAGATCGAGATGCGAGCCCTGCCATTTCAGGACGTCGGGCGCACCGATCGTGTTGGGGAACCACAGGCTGACGCCATTGTAATGCGACATGGCGAGCCGGTAGCCCTTGGGCAGAAACCCGAGGCCCCGCACGCTGGTGGGCGCCTCATGGCTTTTCACCGCGCCCTTGGAATCGCGCGCGCGTACATGCTTGCCTGCCGACCAGGCGATGGCGCCGTCGTTGCGCACGGTCAAAGCGTCGATCCAGCAGCCTTTCTCGTCGCCTATTTCAAGCGTTGAGGCGTCGGGGCGCGTGACGACGACGCGGCCGTCGTCGCCCCCCGTCACGACGCGCTGGTCGTCGATATGGGCGAGCAGGATCGCGCCGTCTGGATGAGCGGCCACGCGCTGGTTGGGCTCAATGAGCAGGATGTTCCCGTCCGCCAAAGCCAGCACTGGTTTGTTTGCCAGAAAGCCGGCGGCAACGACTTGTGCGCCGGCGTTGAATTGCGAGACGGAGCCCACTAACGAAGTGTCGTAAACGTCATCAAACTCGGGTTGCACGGGCGAATCCTTAACTGGCCGGCTGTGCCGCGCAGGCCATGAAGCCCGAGCGCAAATCGTCTTCCTTCAGATTGCGTCCAATGAACACGATCTTCGAGACGCGCTTTTCATCGCTGCGCCACTCGCGCTGCAAGTCGCCGTCGAGAATCATGTGCACGCCCTGAAACACGAAGCGCTTGTCCTCGCCCTTGAACGCCAGAATCCCCTTGGAGCGCAGGATGCTTGGCCCCTCACGCTGCACGATGAGATTGATCCACGGCATGAAGCGCGCCGGATCGACTTCGCCGTCGATCAGGAACGAGAAGGATTGCATCTCCTCGTCGTGATAATGCTTCAGTCCGTGATCGTGATGGGCATGGTCGTGTCCATGATCGTGGCCATGGTCGTCGACTTCCAGAAACGCCGGCTCGATCTCCAGAATGCGGTCGAGATCGAAGGCGTTGCGACCGAGCACCGCGTCCAGCGGGACGGCGCAGCGGCTGGTTTTGTGCAATTTTGCGTAAGGATTGATGGCGCGGATCCGCGCCTCCACTTCGCGCAATTCCTCCGGGGTCACCAGATCCATCTTGTTGAGGATGATGACGTCGGCGAACGCGATCTGGTTCTTGGCTTCGGGCGCGTCGCGCAGGCGGTCGGCCAGCCATTTGGCGTCGGCCACCGTCACAACTGCGTCAAGGCGGGCCTGATCCTGCACGTCCTGATCGACAAAGAATGTCTGCGCGACAGGGGCGGGATCGGCCAGTCCCGTGGTCTCGACGATGATCGCGTCGAACTTGCCCTTGCGGCGCATTAATCCTTCAATGATGCGAATGAGATCGCCGCGCACGGTGCAGCAGATGCAGCCGTTGTTCATCTCGAACACTTCCTCGTCGGCGCCGACGATGAGGTCGTTGTCGATGCCGATCTCGCCGAACTCGTTCACGATCACCGCGAATTTGTGGCCGTGGTCTTCGGAGAGAATACGGTTCAGCAGCGTCGTCTTGCCCGCTCCCAGATAGCCTGTGAGCACGGTGACGGGGATCTTCTCGGACATGCTTTACTCCAACGGGCGCTATGGCGCGGGCTGATCGCCCAGCGCTTTGGTCAGCTCCCTTATATTGTGGCGGACCATGTCGATGTAAGTCCCCGCAGGGCCATCGGGCGCAGAAAGCTGGTCTGAATAGAGGGCGCCGCCCAGTTTGGCGCCGGTTTCTTGCGCAATGCGGGTCGCCATTCGGGGGTCGGAGATGTTTTCGGCAAAGACGGCGGGGATTTTCTCGGCACGAATCTGCCGGATAATGCGCGCCACGTCCTGCGCCGAGGCCGCAGCGTCCGTCGAGACGCCCTGGGGCGCTATGAATTGCAAGCCGTAAGCGGCGGCGAAATAGCCGAACGCGTCATGCGTGGTGATGACTTTGCGGCGCTCGGGCGGGATGCTGGCTACTGCCGCCTTGATCTGCGCTTCAAGCGCGTTGAGCTTTTCGACATAGGCTTTGAAATTGGCCTCATAGACGCTGCGCCCGTCTGGATCGGCCCCGATCAGGCCGTCGCGGATGTTGGCGACGTAGATTTTGACGTTGGCGACATCCTGCCAGGCGTGCGGATCGGCGCCTGCATGGGAATGGCCGTGGCTGTGCCCGTGCGAAGAGCTTTGCCCGGTGCGCAGCGTTTTCACGCCTTTGGTCGCCACCACGACTTTGCCCTTGGTCTTTGAACTTGAAATAAGTCGGTCGATCCAGCCTTCAAACTTGAGGCCGTTGACGACAACGAGCTTTGCCGCAGACAGCGTTCGCGCGTCGGCAGGCGTTGGCGCAAACACATGCGCGTCGCCGCCCGGTCCAACGAGAACCTTAACGTCCGCGCGCTCGCCCGCGATTTGCTTTGCAAGGTCGCCAAGAATCGAGAACGTCGCAACCACGGGCAGCTTTTCAGCTTGTGCGAAAGCGGGCGAGAGCGGCGTGAACAGCGCCAGAGAAATCAGCGCAAAGCTTGTGCGTCTTGTGATCATGTCGCGTCCTTTGCGATTGAAAAACTCAAGCTTCTAAATGCCTGCGCGGCGGCAGGCGGCGCAGGTAGCCGCCGCTTAACCCAAAGATCATCGACACCACATGCCAGCCGCCAGCCGTCAGCACGATCAGCGGGCCGGGAGGCAGGTTGAAATGATAGGACAGCAGCAATCCCGCCGCGCTTGAGACCAGCCCGATCACAGCCGCGATCAGCGTCATGCGCGTGATGTCGGGCGACCAGAGGCGTGCGGAAGCGGCGGGCAGGATCATGATCCCCACCGCCAGCAGCGTGCCGAGGGCATGAAAGCCCGCCACGAGGTTCAAAACCACCAGGCTGAGAAACAGCACTTGCGCAGGCCCGCCCGCTTTGCTGACGGACGATAGAAACCCCGGATCGAGCGTCTCCATCGCCAGCGCGCGATAGCCTACGGCCAGAGCCAGCAGCGTGAAGGTGGAAACGCCCGCCAGAAACAGCAGCGTGTCCTCATCCAAAGCCAGCACATTGCCAAACAGCACGTGCAGCAGATCGACGCTGGAGCCGCGCAGCGACAGAATGGTGACGCCCAGCGCCAGCGACATCAGATAAAAGCCCGCCAATGATGCGTCTTCGCGCAAAGCCGTAAAGCGCGCCACAAGGCCTGAAAGCAAAGCCACCGAAAGCCCCGCCGCCAGTCCGCCGATTGTCATGGCGGGCAGAGATAACCCGGCGATCAGATAGCCGACGGCGGCGCCAGGCAAAATGGCATGCGCCATCGCGTCGCCAGTAAGACTCATGCGCCGCAAAAGCAAAAACACGCCCAGCGGCGAGCCTGCAAGCGCCAGCGCGCAGGCGCCCACAAGCGCGCGCCGCATGAATTCAAATTCGATGAAGGGGGCGATCAAGAGATCATAAAATATGCTCACGCTGCGCGCTCGCACTCATGCGCCTCGCGGTCGAACGCCTCGACCATGCGGCGCGCCGAGAGCAGATTTTCTGGCCGCAGCACCTCGGACGTTGGCCCCCATGCGATCTTTTCGCGCGCCAGCAACAACGTTTGCGGAAACACGCGGCGCACGAGATCAAGATCGTGCAGGACCACGATCACGGTGCGTTTTTCAGACCGCCAGCGCGCAACCAGCTCCAGCAATTCGCTGACCGTGCGCTGGTCGATGGCGTTGAACGGCTCATCCAGCAAAATGATCGGCGCGTCCTGCAACAACAGGCGCGCAAACAAAACGCGCTGCATTTGCCCCCCTGACAAAGTGCCGATGGGCCGGTCCTCAAAGCCGGTCAGGCCGACGGAGGCGATGGCGTCAAACACCCGCGCGCGCTGGGTTTTCGACAGACCGCCGAACCAGCCGATGGAGCGCCAATGGCCCATGGCCACCATGTCGAACACGTCGATGGGGAATGAACGGTCCACGTCGGCGGCCTGCGGCAGATAGGCGATGGCGCGCGCATCGCACGCCAGCCGCTCAACCTTGCCGCCGATGGGCTGCAAGGCGCCGACGATGCCCTTCAGCAAAGTGGACTTGCCGCCGCCATTGGGGCCGCACACCGCCAGCAGCGCGCCCTGCTCAATCTCGCCGCTCAAGTGATGAACCACGGGATGGCGATCATAGGCCAGCGTCAGATCGTGGATGCGAAGCGCCGCGCTCATGTCAAAGCCCACCAGACGCCAAGCCAGAGGATGGCAGATAGCAGGACTGCGCCGATCAGCCTCTGCCCCGCCGACATGCGCAGCAGCGACAGCCGCGTCGCCACATGGCTGGCAGGCCGGGCGGCATGCGTGTGGTTGTGGTGGTCGTGATGATGCGGCTGTTCAGCCATCGGCGGCGTCCATGAATTGTTATACTATAACATGCCATGGGCGGCGCGTTTGCACAAGGGGCGCCGCGCGTCATCCTGGCGACGGTGGCAATCAAGGCGCCAGCCGACAAGCGGAGGCGCGGGTTTTAGTTTTACAAAACAAACAAATTAGCATGCGCGTAACTGTCGCCGACGACTAGCTAAGCGCAAATCGAAAGATCTAAGTGGCGCTGCATCTCGAGCGCCATGACTTTTTCGTTGAAAGAAATAAAACACCTCGTACGTCCTGACCTCAAAGAGGTCTCAAAGAAATATGGAATTCGCTGCCTGTTGGAGATCAAGCCAAAAATACCTGCGCGGCTTGTGATTTTTGTTGGAGGACGGATCGATTTCGAAATGAATTATGAGGAAACACGAACGCTGCTCTCATGCGCATGCTGGAACGAAAGGATCTGGGGCAGCAACGCCGCCATTGAATTCAATCCCTATTATTACGCTGAACATTTCAGCAATGACGCCAGGTCTTGCCTCAGAGATCTTTTGCTGATCGTCAAGAAAGCAAACTGGCTGCGCTCCGACATCCCCGCCAAGGTCATCGACAAAGGGATGTTTCTGCAATTCCACTTTATGGATGAAAACGTCGAGGCGCCGGACCGTTAAGTTTTGTCGCCCGAATTCACGTATTCGGCGCCGTTGAAAATCACTGCGCCGCCGTTGCGGGCCGAGGCCACCAGCGTGACTCCGTGCAGGCGCGCGCGCTCAATCGCCAGCGAGGTTGGCGCGGAAATGGCCACCACGGCGCGAGCGCCAAACGCGGCGACCTTCTCCAGCATTTCAAACGAGCACCGGCTGGTGATGACAAAGAATCCACTCGCTGGATCGACGCGGTCCTGCAGCAGGCGGCCAATCAGCTTATCCAGCGCGTTGTGGCGGCCCACGTCCTCGCGCACGACCAGAACCTCGCCATTGGCCTTGCACCAGCCGGCTGCATGGGTTGCGCCAGTCTGTGCGTTTAAGGTCTGGCGCGCAACAAGATCGTCGAGCGCGCGTATAATGGAATCAACCTCAAGCGTGAATGGCGGGGCTGTAATCGCGCTGGCGCACGGCATGACCGACAGATCGTCGATGCCGCAGACGCCGCAACCCGTGCGGCCCGATATGTTGCGCGCGCGCGCCAGATGGCGCTGCATTTTGTCGGACGCCAGCGACACCACCAGGCGCAAGCCGCGTTGTTCCGGGTCTTCCTCGACGACGACGGAGCGAATGTCGTCGATGGTGTCGATCACGCCTTCGGTAAAACTGAACCCAATCGCGAAATCTTCCAGATCCTGCGGGCTGCACATCATCACCGCGAAGGGGATCGGCGCATAGACGATGTTGACCGGCGTCTCGACCGCCGCCGCACGCATGTCCGCCGCGCGCACGCCAGCAAAGGTGAAGCGCTCAACCTCGACGGGCTCTGCGGCGCGCAAGTTCAATTCGCTCTGCGGCATTGGCTTTCCTGCAATCTTTGTTGGCGAGAAAGTGTGACACGGCGGCGCGCGAAAAGCGAGGCGCGCGGCGCACTCAGGGCGCGCCCTGCGCCCCGAACGCCAACGACTTCACCGTCACCGGCATCATCGTAGAGGGCATGCGGATGCGACCAATATCAACAAAATCAAAATCGCGCAGCACGATGCCATCGAGCGCCAGAACCTCGCTCGCAATGCCCAATTCCTCCCGCAGCATCGCGCCAAGGCTTGCGGCGACGTCGCCTTCCAGCATCAGGTAAAGCGGCGTTTGCGCTGCGATACGGTCAGCCAGAGCGGCGCATAAGCCTTCGCCGAAATCGCGCACGCGCTCATGGGAGGCGTCGCCGCGCCAGCGAAATGCAAAAGCAACTTCGCGCGCAGGGTCAACATCGTCGAACATGGCGCGGTGACGCGTAATCGCGCTGGCCAGCGTGCCTGAATCAATATCGCCGGAAAAATCAAAAGCTGGTTGCAGCACGGGCAGATTGCGACGCGGCAGCAGTTTGGAATGCGAGCTGACATAAGACGTTTGCCCGCTCATCTGAACTGAGAATTCAGAGGCCCCCAGCGCGGTTGCGCGGATGCATTCGCCCGCCTCCAGCAGCGGCCAGGGCGCCGCACCCTCGTCCCATAAGCGCCGCAGCGCGCGGCCCAGACGCCAGCCAAGATCGCCAAAATCGCGGGTCTCGCGATGGTAAATGTATTCAGCGACGCCGCCGGAAAACATTACGCCGTCCAGCGCGCCAAAATCAGCGATTGGCTCGGTGACGAAAAGATCAAGAATCGATTGTGGGGCAAGGCTTTCCGTCAACGCGGCGATGATGTCTTGCGCCATGGCTTCCGCAATTTTGCGCATATCGTCCTTGTCGGCTATGGCGCCGTGCGACCAGTTCACGCCCATACGCTGCGCATATCTGGCGCCTGCCGCGTCCAGCCGCACAATGCGATTGTCGAGATCGAACGCGACATGGCGCCCGCCGATCCCCATCGCAGCCGTCGCGATCACGCGGCCATTCTCAACAAGTGCGAACTTGGTCGTGGCGCCGCCAATGTCGATGTTGAGCAAGCGCGACATGTTTGCACGCGAACGCTCAACCGCGCCCGAGCCATGGGCGCACAGCACCGCCTCCATATGGTCGCCTGCGGCGGCAGCCACAAGCTCGCCCGCCTCTTGCGCCAGCGCGTCCATGATGGCGGCGGCGTTCTCCTTGCGCGCGGCAGCCCCGGTCATGATGACGACGCCGGTCTCGACGTCGTCGGGGGTAATTCCGGAGATGACATAAGCGCGGTCGATGATGGCGCGCAGCTTCACGCCATGAATAAAATCGCCCTCGAAGGGAGTGAGCGCAACGGGCGAGGAATACAGCGTCTCGCGCATTTTCACGCTGCGGCGCATGGCCAAAGGCTCGCCGGGGCCGCGCATCAACAGGCGCGAAAACACGATTTGCATGCCCGATGAGCCAATGTCCACGCCCATGCTGATAAGGGGAATTTCTTCAAGTTCGCGCGAGCCTTCCGCGACCAGATTGTCGTCGGCATCGTGCTCGTGGTCGGCCTCCTCGCCCGGGCCATGTTCGTGTCGCGCAAGCGCGCCGAAGGCGTGGTCGGCGATGGAGTGGGAGGGGGGATGGTTCGCCATGTCTTCCTCGATTGATGCTTTTGCCCGGATGAAGCGCCAACCTGAAAACGCAGCAGCCCGGCGCGCACGCCGGGCTGTATTTACAAATTATAACTTACTTGCGTTCACCGCGCAGATATTCGCGCACGATCTCAGAGGTCAGCACGACCTTGGGATCGAATTCCGGCGCATCTTCCATCTGGTCGAGCGTGTTAAGGCCCATCTGGCGGAAGATGCGTGCGGTGGACGAGATCAGGCGCACGGGATTCTTCGGGTCGGCGTTGAAGTGCTGATGCACGGTATTCGGCGGGATGTAGATGTAGTCGCCCGCTTCCCACTCGAAGCGCTTCACTTCGGGATTGATCTTCCATGCGAAGACGTCAGTGATTTCGACGTCGCAATCCTGATGCAGATCGTAGCCCTTGCCTTCCAGCACGTAGACACATTCCTCGGCCAGGTGCCGATGCTTGCCCGAGCGCGAGCCCGGCGGAATGATCTGCATGTAGGCGTCGACCGTCTCGATGCGCGTGTTCATCTGTTCGTTCATCAGATGCTTCAACAGCCCCTGACGCGACATTTCCCACGGCATTTCTTCAGGACGCACGATCTTCTTGCGGCGCGCATTGCGCGAGGGCGCATCCTGCGCTTCATCAAGAAGACGCTGGTAGAGACGCTCGTTCTGCTTGCCTTCGAGCCAGGCTCCGGTTTCGCCCCAAGCCATTAATAGCCTCCCTTGGGATGGTTCAGATCTTCCTCGATTTCACGCACAGTGAACCCTTCGGCTTCCGGCGTCATTTCAAGCGGGCGCCCTTCAACCGTCTGCTGGAACAGCATGTTCAGGAACAGGTACATGGGCTTGGTCTTGATGACGAGCGCGCGTGCGGGCTTGGCGGTCGAGGCGTTGAAGTGCTGGTGCACGCAATTGTTGTGCACGATGGCGATGTCGCCGGCGTGCCAGTCATAGCGGATGCCGTCGTGGATCTCGTAGCCGTCGCCGTCCAGAATGTAGAACGCGGCCTCGTTGACGTGGCCGTGCTTCTGCGAAGAGGCGCCGGGCGCATATTCTTCCAGATGCATATGGAAGGTCTGCGTGATCCCGTCCTTGGGTTCGACGTAATGGCGGCTGAAGCACAGCGGCCCGTCGATAAAGGTGGTCTCCTTGGCCTTGCGCACGCGCGGCACCGCGCGCAAGCGGTCAAGTTCCTGCTTGACGTTGTATTCGCCCTGAATGCCGCGCACGAACACGCGGTCCTTCTTGTTGTGGTAGAGCGAGGCGCGCTTTTCTTCGAGCGCCTCGGAATTGTGACCGACAGCGCCCGGTTGTGCGCCCTTCGTCACTCGTGAATCGTCGTCCATTCGAATCCTCCGCGGATTGGTCGTCCCGCTTCTTTAATGTGCGCGGCGCGATACACGAAGGGATACACGACCCGCCCGGTCGTGTCATGTCCCGGGCTGAAGCAAGCCCCGACTTGACCTTGCCTGTGCTTATCGCGAGGGTGCGATTTTTTTCTGCTTTGCCCCGCGCGCCAAACCCCGTTATGTGTCGCCGATCAACACAGGGCTACAAGGCTCGCACCCGGAGGACATCGCCTCATGCGTTATATCGATTGCTTCAACCACTTCTTCCCCAAGGCGCTCTGGGACAAGATGATGAGCACGCCGGGCGCCGCCGCCGACATCGGCTCGCGCATGCGCGGCATTCCCGCCATCTACGACCTCGACGAGCGCAAGCGCGTCGTCGACATGTTCCGCGAGAAGCACAATTATTCGCAGGTGATCTCGCTGGGCATGCCCCCGCTGGAAGCGCTTGGCACGCCCGAGCAGGTTGAGGAATTCGCCAGGCTCGCCAATGACGGCCTGGCTGAACTTTGCGCCAAGCATCCCGATTATTTCTGCGGCTGGCTGGCGGCTCTTCCGATGAACTCGACCAATCGCGAGAAGGAATACGAGCGCGCGATTTCGATCGGCGCCAATGGCGTGCAGATCCACACCAACATCAACGGCCTGCCGCTTGACGACGAGCAGTTCCGCCCGCTGTTCGCCATCGCCGAGAAGAACAACAACCCCGTGTTCCTGCATCCCTCGCGCGGCGCGTTCGATTTGCCCGATTACAAGACTGAATCCAAGTCGAAGTATGAAATCTGGTGGACGTTCGGCTGGCCCTACGAGACCTCGGCTGCGATGGCGCGCCTCGTGTTCGGCGGCGTGATGGATCAGTTCCCGGACCTTAAGGTTCTCGCCCATCACCTTGGCGCGATGGTTCCGTTCTTTGAAGGCCGCGTCGGCCCGGGCTGGGATCAGCTGGGCAACCGCACCACGGACGAAGACTACAAGACGCTGTTGAAGAACATGAAGAAGCGTCCGCTCGATTACTTCAAGGACTTCTACGCCGACAGCGCGGTGTTTGGCTCCAAGCCCGCCACCGAATGCGGCCTCGCCTTCTACGGCGCCGACCGGGTGCTGTTTGCCTCCGATTGCCCGTTCGATCCCGAGAAAGGCCCCGGCTATATCCGCGACACCATCGGCATCATCGAATCGCTTAACCTGAGCGATGTTGATCGCGAGAAGATCTGCTACAAAAACGCCCAGCTGTTGCTCAACATCAAGTAAGGGCTAAGGCTTCGCGCATGAAAAAGTCGGGCTCGCGCCCGGCTTTTTTGTTGGTTTGCCCTGGAGCTTTTGACTATGAGCGCCAAGTCTATTTCTTCATTTCCGTATCGGCGAGGCGTTGCAGAATCGGGCGCCACATTTCCTGATCCGATTTCGCGAACGCGACCAGCTCCTCGGGGCCCATATTGCCGACGAAGGAGCCGAGCTGGCGATAGCGGTCGATCATTTCCTTCTTCTTCTGCACGGTCTTCAGGTCCGCGCTTACCTTTGCGATGATCGCGTCCGGCGTGCCCAGCGGGGCGAGCACGGCGTTCCAGCCGCCAGCGCGGAAGCCGGGGATCGCTTCGGCCATGACTTCCATGGTCTCGAAGCCCTCAAGGCGCGCTGCGGCAGTGTTGGAGAGCCCCATGATCATGCCGCCCTCGATAGCGCCGCCGACGCCCGGATAGCCGTCGAGCACGATGCTGACGCGGCCTGTGGTCACGTCGTTCATCGCAGCCGCGGGGCCGCCGGTGTAGGGCACAAAGGTCAGCTTCGTTCCCGTCATATCCTGGAACAATTCCATCGTCAGGTGGGTGATGCGCCCGCGTCCCGTGGCTGCGAACGAAAGCTCGCCGGGTTTTTGTTTGGCCAGCGCGATCAATTCAGCGACGTTCTTCACGCCCAGCGTTTTCGACACGCCGATAAACATCGGCTGCGTCATCAACAGGCCGACGGGCTTGAAATCCTTCGGCAGTTCAATCGGCAGGTTGGGCGCCACGCCCGCCGCGCCCTTGAGCGCCAGAAACGCGGAGGCCGCCGGAACATAGAAGGTATAGCCGTCAGGCTCGGCCTGCGATGCGATGCGGGCGGAGATGCCGCCGCCGGCGCCAGGATGGTTGAGCACTTGAACCTGCTGGCCCCAGAGCTGACCGAAATGTTCTGCAAGTATGCGGATCGTCACATCGTTTGAGCTGCCGGGAGCCGAATCGGAAATCAGCCTCACGGGCTTGTTGGGATAGGCGCCTTGCGCTTGCGCGCTGGTCGCCAATCCCAAAAGCGCGGCGAGGCCGAGGCCGAACCCAAGACCAAGGCTCCTGATGCGGGTCGTTTTCATGCAAAACCTCCCAGATTGATTTGTTTATTTGTCGGTTTTCGAAAATCCCGGCCCCATGTTCCAGTCCATCGGGAAATAGGGGCGGTCCACGAGGCGGCACCAGTTTTCCCAGCCGCGCTCATAGGTGAAGCCTGCGCGACCGCCTGCGTTCTTGGCCACTTCCTCATCCGACATGGCGATGACGTCGCCCTCGCCAAGCTGATAGGCCTTGATGAGCATGTCAGCGTTGATCTCCATGTAGATGGAGGTGAACACCACGTCGCGCAGCGATTTGCCCGCCACCACGCTGCCGTGGCCGCGCATCAGGGCAACCGTGCGCTGGCCCAGCGTTTCCGCCAGATCCTGACCCATCTCATAGCTGGTGACGAGAAGGTTGGTGGCGCCGAACTTGTGCGAAATGTCCCAAGTGGGAATGTCTGTGCCAATGGGCGCGCACATGTGCATGATCGGGCGCATTTTCTTCTTCGTCTGCACGGTGAAGGGCACGACGTTGGGGCTGTGGTTGTGCACCACCGCCATCACGTCGGGACGCGCCGCATAAACCGCGCCGTGGATGAAGCGCTCGGAATAGGGCTTGCCCGCCTCATGGCCGACGATCTCGCCCTCGTGCGTGAATTCCATGATGTCGCTGAACTCGACGCAATTGGGCGCGCGCGCCCGCGACAGCAGGAAATGATCGGGATTGGTGGGGTGGCGGATCGACACGTGGCCGAAGGAATCGACGACGTGATGTTGCGCCAGAATGCGGTTGGCGGAAACAAGATCTTCTTTGATCTGGTTGAAAGTCAGCATGTATTCCTCCCGGGAGCGTTACCAGCTTCCTACCACGTTTGACGGCGCGGAAAAGGGGGCGGCGCCCATCCTCCATCTTCGTTTGCCGGTGCAAACCCTGCAATCATGGTTAACGAAGACTTTACGGCAGGTGCCCTGCGGCCTTATCGTCCAGCTATTATGTCAATGATTCTCCCGCCAGCGCCCGGCATGAGCGCATTTAACGCCAGCCCTTGCGCCAGCTCGCTGCATTTGCAGGCACGTTTGCCGTTGTGGGGCTTTTTTCTCCCGCCAAGCTGGAGCGAGGTGAAGCCTTTGCTGGAAGCGCATGGCGCCGGCGTAAGCTTTGGTCTTGGGCGCCAGATTCGCATCGCGTGGCGTGGCCGCCGCGCCAGCCTGCAAATTCGCGCTGACGGGGCCATGGCGGAGGCTGAAACGAACGCCCTTCTTGGTCTTGTCGCCGGGGATTCAGACGCTCCCGGCTGCATCAGCCTGCGCAGCGCCTATCCGGCGAGCGTGACCTTTGACCCGCAGCTTGAGCTTTTCGTCGCAAGGGCGCTGGGGATCTCCGATCTTGTCATGGCGGCGGGGCGCAACCGAACGCAATTCGCCTGCGCGTTTGAAATCGCGGTGATGGATTACCAGTCGTTCTGCAAGGCGCGCGGGGAAGAGCCTGCGCAATATGCGCCGTCTCCAACGATTACGCCGGAGCAGGACGGCTCCAGCTCGCCAGTCGTCTTGCGGCTCCTGACGATGTAAGGCTGGGCCGCCGGGTACCTCGATGAGGGCTTTATTTCGCGCTCAGGAATTTCGCTGCGCCGCGCCCTGCCGCAGCTCCCGTGGCAAAGCACGCCTGCAAGAGATAACCGCCCGTCGGGGCTTCCCAATCCAGCATCTCGCCAGCTGCGAACACGCCCGGCAGGCGCTTGAGCATGAAGTTCTCATCCACCTCGTCAAGCGCAATGCCGCCAGCGGTCGAGATCGCGCGCGCAATCGGCGCAATGCCGATGATGCGCACCGATATGTCCTTGATCCGGGCGGCGATATCCTGCGCGCTCACAGGCAGAGGTCCAGATTCGCGCAACAGGCTGGCGGCGGCGGGCGACAGTCCAGCGCCTTTGCGCAACACGTTGGAGATCGACTGGGCGCTTGATCGCCCCTGCCGCGCAGCATCGATCTTGCGGGCCAGAGCGCTCTCGTTCATGTCGGGCCGCAAATCTATGCGAAGCGTCGCAAAGCCCTGAGCCGCGACCTCTTCACGCAGCGCGCCTGACAGAGCGTAAATCGCGCCGCCCTCAAGCCCGCGCTCCGTGACGATGGCCTCGCCGCGCATGTGCTGGCCACCAAAAGACAGTGCGAGATTTTTCAGGGGTGCGCCAGCAAAGCGCTCGCGCATGGTTTGCGACCAATCGACGATCACTCCGCAATTGGCGGGCCGCAGCGGCGAAATCGCGACCCCCTGACCGGCCAGCATCTGCGTCCAGGCGCCGTCCGATCCCATGCGCGGCCACGAGGCGCCGCCCAGAGCCAGCACGATGGCGTCAAAGCCAAGCGTCTCTTCCAGCCCATCCGCATTCTCAATTGTAATCGAGCCCGGCGAAACGCTCCGCAGCGCGCAGCGGGTGCGCACCTGCACCCCCAGATCGCCAAGGCGGCGCAAAAAGGCGCGCAGCAGCGGCGAGGCCTTGAAGCTTTTGGGGAAGACGCGCCCGCTGGAGCCCACAAACGTCTCTTCGCCAAGCTCGCCCGACCATGCCCGCAAGGCGTCCGGGTTAAGCGCCTCAATCGCTGGCGCAAGGTTCTCTGCGGCGGCGCCGTAGCGGGGCATGAAATCCTGCATGCCTTCCGAATGGGTGAGATTGAGGCCGCCGCGTCCCGCCAGCAGAAATTTGCGGGCCAGCGAGGGCATGCGGTCGAATATGGTCACGTCTGCGCCAGCTTGACCTAAAACTTCAGCGGCCATCAGGCCGGACGGACCTCCGCCGATAATGGCGACGCGGGATTTTTCAGAATTTTTGCTCATGCCCGGTGGTCGCACGCCGGAAGCCCGCGCGCAAACCGTGCGCCAAAGCATGCGTATTGTGCTATGCACCCGCCATGAACAGACGCGCCAAAGACCGCCAGCAACGTGGCGAGGACATCACCGATTACGAATTCGTGGACGCAGCCGCCCCCGCGCCGGACGCTGCGCCTGCCCTAAATCCCGACGCCTGGCGTTCGCGCACGACCCCGCTGGCCGGGGAGCGCGCCTATGTCGTGGAAGAGGCGCATGAGGGTGTGCGGCTTGACCGCTATCTGGCCCAGCAGGCCGAGATCGCGGGCGAGGCGTTGTCGCGCACCCGCCTTCAGGGCCTGATCGAAGAGGGCAAGGTTCTCGTCAACGGCGTAATCGCCAAGGACGGCAAAAATAAAGTGCGCACAGGCTTTGCTATCACCATCGACGTGCCGCAGGCCGCGCCCGCCGAGCCGATGGGCGAGAACATTCCCCTCAACGTGATCTATGAAGACGACGAGCTGATCGTCATCGACAAGCCCGCAGGCCTTGTCGTCCATCCCGCCTCCGGCCACGAGACGGGAACGCTGGTGAACGCGCTGATCGCCCATTGCGGCGAATCGCTGTCGGGCATCGGCGGCGTCAAGCGCCCCGGCATCGTCCATCGCATCGACAAGGACACCAGCGGCCTGCTGGTGATCGCCAAGACCGACGCCGCCCATCAGGGGTTGGCGGCCCTGTTCGCAGACCACGGCCTGACCCTGCCGCTGGAGCGCGAATATCGCGCCATCGTCTGGGGCGTGCCCTCGCGTGCGCGCGGGATGGTGGATGCACCGCTGGGCCGTCACGCCACCCATCGCGAAAAGCAGGCGGTGGTAACGCCCGATCGCGGCCGCAACGCCGTCACCCATTGGGAATTGCAGGAACGTTTTCTTCGCAAGGAAGGCGCGCCAGCCGCAGCTTTGCTGACCTGCCGACTGGAGACGGGACGCACCCACCAGATCCGCGTGCACATGGCCCATATCGCCCACCCGCTGCTGGGCGATCCCTTCTATGGCACGGGTTTCCGCACCAAATCCGCAAACCTGACGGAGCCCGCCCGCGAAGCGCTGGCCGCGCTCGGGCGTCAGGCCCTGCACGCGGCAAGGCTCGGGTTCGAGCATCCGGTAACGGGCGTATGGATGGAGTTCGAGAGCGAGCCGCCGGAAGACATGCAGAAGCTGTTGGCGGCCTTGCGGGGGTAGCGGAGGCTTGGGGTTGCACGCTTCAGTAGCGCTGCCCGCGCTTTATTTGCCGTCGTCCAAAAGCAAAGTCTGGCTGTTCCCCGTCAGCACCTGTGTCCCAGATTTACGGTTGTGATTTAAGGAGAGTTTTGGTCTCGTCGTTATGACGAAGGAACCAAGATGAACCCTAGATCCTCAAGCGCCAAAAAGCCTGCCGAGCAGGTGATGAAGGACATACGCC
>CAMCUC010000037.1 GCA_945878875.1 Rhizobium sp. Q54 | reverse complement strand
TCGCCGAGGAACTGGGCATCGGCCAGCAGACGGTGCAATTCCATCTTGCGCGCGCACGGCTTAAACTATCTGCGAGCAATACAGTGCAAGCGGTGGTGCGCGCCGCCAAACTCGGCCTTCTGCGCACGAGTCGCTGATTTTTTGCAAGCATGGCCAGCGCCTCACCAGCGACAGTCGCCGCCAGCTATGCGCAGGCGACTGCTGGCCATGCGTGAAACGCCCTTGATCCTGACCTTGTGTGGAGACACAACAAACAGGCGCCATGATTCTTTTCACTGGGAACTTTGTTTTGCCCGAGGCTCCATCTTCAACTCGTCAGGTTGGCTTGCCAGAGCTGTTCACGGGCTTTCTTCTGATAGGCATGATGGGCTTTGGCGGCATCGCCGCCAGCGCGCATTACGTTATCGTCGAGCGCAATCGCTGGCTCGATCAGCGTGAGTTTGTCGAATTGTTTGGCATTTGCTCGATCCTGCCTGGCGGCAATTTCCTGAACGCAACCGTGATGCTGGGTGACCGGCATCAGGGTGTGCCGGGCGCAATTGTCGGCCTGACCGCGTTGCTGCTGGCGCCGCTGCTGATTTTGGTCGGCCTCGCCATGACCTATGCCGCATATGACCATGTGCCCGACGTGCAGGCGGCGATCGCCGGTTCTGCGGCTGCGGCGGCGGGGCTCATCATCGGCACGTCGGCCAAGCTGATCGCCAGCCTGAAGCCCGGCTATGCGACCGCCTTTTTCGGATTACTCACGTTTGTCGCGGTAGGCGTGTTTCGCGTTCCGCTTGTCGCCGTGGTCCTCGTCATCGTGCCAGCCTCCGTCGCGCTGGCGCTCTGGTCGGCGAGGAAGGGCACATGAGCATTTGACCATGAGCATTCTGGTCCAGCTCGCCATCGCCTTCCTGTCGGTGGCGCTTTTCTCGATTGGCGGCGCCAGCGCGCTGATACCTGAATTTCACCGGCAGATCGTGGGCGTGCGCGGCTGGCTGACCGATGCCGACTTCGCTCACATGGTGGCGCTGGCGCAGGTTGCGCCGGGGCCCAACATGCTGATTGTCAGCCTGATCGGCTGGCGGGTGGCGGGGCTGCCGGGCCTGCTGGTCTCGACGCTGGCCATTGTTGGGCCGCCAAGCATGATAGCTTTCTTCGTTGGTCGGGGGCTCGGCCGCCTGCGCGATGCGCCATGGCTGGCCGCGGTCAAGAGTGCTCTGGCGCCGGTCGTAGTCGGGCTCATGCTGGCGTCCGGCGTTATTACGGCTCAGGCCGCCAACAATTCCGTGCTGGCGTGGGCGATGACGGCGGGGGCCGCGCTGTTTATGTACGCTACCAAACGCAACCCGCTCTGGGTGATCGGAGCGGGAGCCTTGCTGGGAATCGCCGCTGGCCGGGCGGGGTTAATCTAATATTATATCGGGATTTACCCCTCAGGGCTTCTTTGTCTCCGGATCCGTAAGAGCGCCGTGAGATATATAATGAGGTGTTTTGCCGCTATTTACGGAAATATCAGGCGCTTCCCCTATGCTAAACGATTGGAGCAGGGGTTTCGCCTTGCGTCCCTGTGTGCGGTGCGATAGTCCTCCGCTCGTTAGAAAATGCGTAAAACGGGTGCGCTTGGCCGCGCTTCGGGCTAGTGTTTTCGTACAACGATTTTATACGCGGAAAGCCCATGCCGGGACTGCTCAACGAATATCTGCCTCTTGTCGTCTTCATTGGCGTGTCGGCCTTCATTGCCGGCGCGCTTCTCGTGGCTCCGTTTCTGCTTGCGTTCAAGAAGCCGGACCCCGAGAAGCTCAGCGCCTATGAGTGCGGGTTCAACGCCTTCGACGACGCCCGCATGAAGTTCGACGTACGCTTCTATCTGGTTTCGCTGCTCTTCATTATCTTCGATCTGGAAGTCGCGTTCCTGTTTCCCTGGGCTGTGGCCTTCAAGGAAATTGGCCTGTTTGGCTTCTGGTCGATGATGATCTTTCTGTTCGTGCTGACGATTGGCTTCGTCTACGAATGGAAAAAGGGCGCATTGGAGTGGGATTGATGCAGACCTCGCCTTCGCCTCTCGTCTCTCCGCTGGTCGCGCCATCGCCGCGCGGCATTCTTGACCCGGCCACCGGCAAGCCGGTTGGCGAGAACGACCCCTTCTACATGAACATGAGCGACCAGCTCGCCGACAAGGGCTTCGTGCTCACGGCGACCGAAGACCTCATCACCTGGGCGCGCACCGGATCGCTGATGTGGATGACGTTTGGCCTCGCCTGCTGCGCCGTCGAGATGATGCAGATGTCGATGCCGCGCTACGACGCCGAGCGCTTTGGCTTCGCGCCCCGCGCCTCGCCGCGCCAGTCGGACGTGATGATCGTCGCCGGCACGCTGACCAACAAAATGGCGCCGGCTCTGCGCAAGGTCTACGACCAGATGCCGGAGCCGCGCTATGTGATCTCGATGGGATCATGCGCGAACGGCGGCGGCTATTACCATTATTCGTACTCGGTGGTGCGTGGCTGCGACAGGATCGTTCCCGTCGACATCTACGTGCCCGGCTGCCCGCCTTCGGCCGAAGCGCTGCTCTATGGCGTGTTGCTTCTGCAAAAGAAGATCAGGCGCACCGGCACGATTGAACGCTAAGACGCACGGCAGGGGGACTGCACGCGAATGGATGAGGACTTGAAGGCTCTGGGCGATTCCATCGCCGCTGCGCTGCCCGGCGCGTCACCGCGCGTCACCGTCGAATTCGGCGAACTCAACCTGTGCGTCGAGCCCTCGCACATTGTCGAGACGCTGACCTATTTGCGCGATGCGCCCGATTGCCAGTTTTTCTCCTTTATCGACCTGACCGCGGTCGATTACCCCGTGCGCGAGAAACGCTTCGACGTGGTCTACCACCTGCTGTCCCCGCGCCTGAACCATCGCATCCGCATCAAGACGGCGATTGCCGAAGATGAGGCGCTGGCTTCCGTGATTCCGGTGTTCCGGTGCGCCAATTGGTTTGAGCGCGAAGTGTGGGACATGTTCGGAATTCCGTTCTCCGATCATCCGGATCTGCGCCGCATCCTCACCGATTATGGCTTCGACGGGCACCCGCTGCGCAAGGACTTCCCGATGACGGGCTTTGTGGAAGTGCGCTACGACGATGCCCAAAAGCGCGTCGTCAACGAGCCCGTGCGCCTGACGCAGGACTTCCGCCAGTTCGACTTCCTGTCTCCTTGGGAGGGCGACACGCCGTATGCGTTGCCTGGGGATGAGAAGGCGGGGGTCAAGTAGTGCGTAGCAAATTTGCAAGGCAGAGGTACGCAGTGATGACCGGATTTTCAACGTCTCTCCCTGTTGCGTGCTGCCTGTTGCCTGCTGCCTTTGAGGCAAACCAATGAACGATCAATCGGCAGTCCGTAATTTCTCCATTAACTTTGGACCGCAGCATCCTGCGGCGCACGGCGTGTTGCGCCTTGTGCTGGAGCTGGACGGCGAAGTGGTTGAGCGCGTCGATCCGCATATCGGCCTGCTGCATCGCGGCACCGAAAAGCTTATGGAGGCGCGCACCTATTTGCAGAACGTGCCTTATTTCGACCGGCTCGATTACGTCGCGCCGATGAATCAGGAGCATGCGTTCTGCCTCGCGATTGAAAAGCTTTGCGCGGTGGAAGTGCCCCGTCGCGGACAGCTCATTCGCGTGCTCTATTCCGAGATCGGGCGCCTGCTGTCGCATTTGCTCAACCTCACCACGCAGGCGATGGACGTGGGCGCGCTCACGCCGCCGCTGTGGGGCTTTGAAGAGCGCGAAAAGCTGATGGTGTTTTATGAGCGCGCTTCAGGCTCGCGCATGCACGCCAATTATTTCCGCCCCGGCGGCGTCGCCCGCGATCTGCCCGAAAGGCTGATCGAGGATATCGGCGCGTTCTGCGATCCGTTCCTGAAGGTTTGCGACGATCTGACGGACTTGTTTTTGGACAACCGCATCTTCAAACAGCGCAATGTCGGCATCGGCATTGTGTCGCTGGAAGAGTGCTGGAAATGGGGCTTTTCCGGCGTGATGGTGCGCGGCTCGGGCGCGCCATGGGATTTACGCAAGTCTCAGCCTTATGAGTGCTACGAGGAGATGGATTTCGATATTCCCATCGGGCGCCATGGCGACAATTATGATCGTCAGGTGCTGCGCATGGAAGAAATGCGCCAGTCCGTGCGCATCATGAAGCAATGCGTCGAAAAGCTGCTGACCCCCACGGGTCGCGGCCCGGTCTCGATCGTTGACAACAAGATGGTGCCGCCCTCGCGCGCAGAAATGAAGCGCTCGATGGAAGGTCTCATCCATCACTTCAAGCTCTACACCGAAGGTTTCCACGTTCCCGCCGGCGAAGTCTATGCTGCGGTGGAGGCGCCCAAGGGTGAGTTCGGCGTCTATCTGGTGGCGGACGGGGGCGACAAGCCCTATCGCTGCAAGGTCCGCGCGCCGGGGTTCGCCCATCTGCAAGCCATGGATTTTATGTGCCGCAAGCACATGCTCGCCGACGTGAGTGCGATTCTGGGCTCCCTCGACATCGTGTTCGGCGAGGTCGATAGATGATTATTTCTTCAAGGACATTTGCACGATGAGCGTCCGCCGTCTTGCCGACAAACAGCCTGAAACCTTCGAGTTCACGCCCGACAATCTGGCGTGGGCGCAGGCGCAGATTGATAAGTATCCGTCCGGCCGTCAGGCCTCGGCGGTGATTCCGTTGTTGTGGAAAGCCCAGGCCCAGCACGATTACTGGCTGCCGCGCGCCGCCATCGAGAAAGTCGCCGTCATGCTCGACATGCCGACAATCCGCGTGCTTGAGGTCGCCACCTTCTACACCATGTTCAATCTGGAGCCGGTGGGCCGCCATTTCATCCAGCTCTGCGGCACAACGCCCTGCATGCTGCGCGGCGCCAACGACATTCGCGCCGTGCTGGAGAAGCGCATTGGCGAGCAGCGCCACGTCAGCGCCGACGGCAAGTTCGCATGGCTTGAAGTTGAGTGCCTTGGTGCCTGCTGCAATGCGCCTATGGTGCAGATCAACGACGATTATTACGAAGACCTGACCGCTGAGAATTTCGAGAAGCTGCTCGACGATCTTGCCGCCGGTCGCCCGGTCGCCAAGGGCTCGCAGATTGGCCGCGTTTCCTCCGAGCCCGAGCCCCGCAAGGGCTCGACGCTGAATGAGGGCGCGCTGTTTGATGGATCGCTTGTGGGCTCGTGGAAAGCGCGGTTTGAAGAGGACCGCGCCAAGGCGCAAGCAGCTGCTGAAGCTGCCGCAAAGGCCGCCGCTGAAGCCGCCGCCGCCACTCCCGCAGAGAAGAAGTGAGGACGCGCCATGCTCGCTGATCGTGATCGCATCTTCACCAACCTCTACGGCTTCCATTCGTCCGGGCTCAAAGAAGCGCAGATGCGCGGCGCCTGGGACGGCACAAAACTTCTGATTGATCGCGGTCGCGATTGGGTCATCAACGAGATGAAGGCGTCGGGCCTGCGCGGTCGCGGCGGCGCGGGGTTCCCCACCGGCCTCAAATGGTCGTTCATGCCCAAGCCCGATCCGGCGCGCCCGTCCTATCTCGTGGTCAACGCCGACGAGTCGGAGCCTGGCACGTGCAAGGATCGCGAGATCATGCGCAACGATCCGCATTTGCTGATCGAGGGCTGCCTGATCGCCTCGTTCGCGATGCACGCGCACGCCTGCTACATTTACGTGCGCGGCGAATACATTTTCGAGCGCGAGCGCCTGCAAGCCGCCGTTGACGAGGCCTATGCGGCCAATCTCGTCGGTAAGAACAATGTCCACGGCTGGCCGTTCGACATCTACGTTCATCACGGCGCCGGCGCCTATATCTGCGGCGAGGAAACCGCGCTGCTGGAGAGTCTTGAAGGCAAGAAGGGCATGCCACGCCTGAAGCCGCCGTTCCCCGCCAATATGGGCCTTTATGGCTGCCCGACGACGGTCAACAACGTTGAGTCGATTGCGGTTGCGCCGACGATCCTGCGTCGCGGCGCCGCGTGGTTTGCTGGCTTTGGCGCCAAGAACAATACTGGCACCAAGCTGTTTTGCGTGTCCGGCCACGTCAACACGCCCTGCAACGTGGAGGAGGCGATGTCGCTTCCTTTCCGCGAATTGATTGATCGCCATTGCGGCGGCATCCGCGGCGGCTGGGACAATCTGCTGGCGGTGATCCCCGGCGGCTCATCGGTTCCCGTCGTTCCCGCGCATGAAATTGCGGACGCAGCGATGGATTTTGACACGCTGCGCGGCCTGAAATCGGGCCTTGGCACGGCGGCGGTGATCGTGATGGACAAGTCCACCGACGTCGTGCGCGCCATCGCCCGCATTTCGTATTTCTACAAGCACGAGAGCTGCGGCCAGTGCACGCCCTGCCGCGAAGGCACGGGCTGGATGTGGCGCGTGCTCAACCGCATGGCGGAGGGCCGCGCCCAGAAGCGTGAAATCGACATGCTGCTGGAAGTCTCGATGCAGATCGAGGGTCACACGATTTGCGCGCTCGGCGACGCAGCCGCCTGGCCGGTTCAGGGACTGATCCGCCATTTCCGTCACGAGATTGAGAAGAAGATCGACGATTACGCAGCCAACCCGCACAGCGAACCTGCGCGCGGTTACAGCGCCGCTGCGGAATAGGAGAAGTCGAAGTGACCAAGATCATCGTCGACGGCAAAGAAGTGGACGTTCCGGCGGAATACACGCTGTTGCAGGCGTGCGAGGCTGCGGGCGCCGAGATTCCGCGTTTCTGTTTCCACGAGCGCCTGTCGATCGCCGGCAATTGCCGCATGTGCCTTGTCGAGCTGAAAGGCGCCCCCAAGCCTGTGGCGTCCTGCGCCTGGGCCGTGCGCGATTGCCGCCCCGGCCCCAATGGCGAGGCGCCCGAGGTCAACACCAAAACGCCCGTGGTGAAAAAAGCCCGCGAAGGCGTGATGGAATTCCTGCTCATCAATCATCCGCTCGATTGCCCGATCTGCGATCAGGGCGGCGAATGCGATTTGCAGGATCAGGCGATGGCGTTCGGCGTCGACTCGTCGCGCTTTGCCGAAAACAAGCGCGCGGTCGAGGACAAATACATCGGGCCGCTGGTCAAGACCTCGATGAACCGCTGTATCCATTGCACCCGCTGCGTGCGCTTTACGGCGGAAGTGGCGGGCACCGCCGACATGGGCGCCACCGGGCGCGGCGAGGATATGGAGATCACGACCTACCTCGAATCCGCGATGGGTTCCGAGCTGCAGGGCAATGTCGCGGACCTGTGCCCCGTGGGCGCGCTGCTGCACAAGCCCTATTCGTTCAAGGCCCGTCCATGGGAACTCGGCAAGACAGAATCCATCGACGTGATGGACGCGCTTGGCTCCGCCATCCGCATCGACGTGCGCGGTCGCGAAGTCATGCGCATTCTGCCGCGTGTGAACGAGGCGGTGAACGAGGAATGGATTTCGGACAAGACCCGCCACATCGTTGACGGACTGAAGACGCAGCGGCTTGACCGTCCCTATGTGCGCGAAAACGGCAAGCTGCGTGCGGCAAGCTGGACGGAAGCGTTTGCGGCCATCGCGAACAAGGCAAAGGGCGTCGCGCCTGCAAAGATTGGCGCGCTTGCTGGAGACCTCGCCAGCGTTGAGGATATGTTTGCGCTGAAATCGCTGGTTGAGAAACTGGGCTCGGCCAATCTCGACTGCCGTCAGGACGGCGTGAAGCTCGATCCCGCGCTTGGCCGCGCGTCCTATATTTTCAACGCGACGATTGAGGGCATTGAGCAGGCGGATGCGCTGCTGATCGTCGGCTCCAATCCGCGCAAGGAAGCGCCTGTTCTCAACGCGCGCATCCTGAAGCGCTGGCGCGCAGGCGGCTTCCCCGTCGGCGTCATCGGCGAGCGCGTGGACCTGACCTATGCGCACGAATATCTTGGCGCCGGCGTCGAGACATTGTCGGAAGTGGCTGCGGGCAAGGGTTTTGGCGAAGTCCTCGCCAAGGCAAAGAGCCCGCTGGTCATCGTCGGGCAGGGCGCTTTGACGCGGGCAGATGGTCTGGCGCTGCTGGCTCTGGCGGCGAAGATTGCGGGCCCGGGCGCGGACTGGAACGGCCTCTGCGTGCTGCACACGGCGGCGTCGCGCGTCGGCGGGCTCGATCTGGGCTTCGTCCCGGCCAAGGGCGCGTTGAATGCCGAAGCGATGGCTTCCGGCGGCGTCGATCTGTTGTTCAACCTCGGCGCCGATGAAATCGAGATCGCTCCCGGTCCGTTCGTCATCTACATCGGCAGCCATGGCGATCGCGGCGCCCATCGCGCCGACGTGATCCTGCCGGGTGCGACCTATACCGAGAAATCGGGCCTCTACGTCAACACGGAAGGCCGCGTGCAAATGGGCCAGCGGGCCAATTTCCCACCCGGAGAAGCGCGCGAAGACTGGGCGATCCTGCGCGCCCTGTCGGACGTGCTGGGCCAGCGTTTGCCCTTCGACTCGCTGGCGCAATTGCGCAGCGCCCTGTTTGCTGCGCATCCGCATTTTGCGGCCATTGACGAGATTGAGGCGGGCGATCCGGCTTCGCTGGCCAGCCTGCCCGCAGGCGCCGTTCAGCCGGGCGGCTTCCCCTCGCCGGTGCTTGATTTCTACCTGACCAATCCAATCGCCCGCGCGTCGGCGGTTATGGCCGAATGTTCCGCTCTGGCCTCTGGCCGGACGCGGCAGGCGGCGGAGTAAGAACGATGGACTTCTCCTGGCTGCTTCCGCTCCTCATCATCCTCGGCAAGAGCCTGCTGCTCATCGCCGCGCTGCTGATCTTCGTCGCCTATATCCTCTATGCGGACCGCAAGATCTGGGCGGCGGTGCAATTGCGTCGTGGCCCGAACGTGGTGGGGCCATGGGGCCTGCTGCAATCCTTCGCCGACATGCTGAAATTCGTGCTGAAAGAGCCGATCATCCCGGATGGCGCCAACAAGGGCGTGTTCCTGCTGGCGCCTTTCGTCATGGGCACGCTGTCGCTGGCCGCCTGGGCGGTGGTGCCGGTGGCCGATGGTTGGGCCATCGCCGATCTCAACGTCGGCATTTTGTATATTTTCGCGATCTCGTCGCTGGGCGTCTATGGCGTCATCATGGGCGGTTGGGCGTCGAATTCGAAATATCCGTTCCTGTCGGCGCTTCGCTCGGCCGCGCAAATGGTCAGCTACGAAGTCTCCATCGGCTTTGTGATCGTCACGGTGCTGCTGGTGGCGGGCTCGCTGAATTTGTCCGACATCGTGCGCGCGCAGGATACGGCTTACGGTGCGCTGGGCTGGTACTGGCTGCCGCTGTTTCCGATGTTCATCATCTTCTTCATCTCGGCTCTGGCTGAGACCAACCGCCCGCCGTTCGATCTGGTGGAGGCAGAATCGGAACTCGTAGCCGGGTTCATGGTCGAGTATTCGTCGGTTCCCTACATGCTGTTCATGCTGGGCGAATATGTGGCCATCGTCACCATGTGCGCGCTCACCGTGATCCTGTTCATGGGTGGCTGGCTGTCGCCGATCCCGTTTGCGCCATTCACCATGGTGCCGGGCGTGATCTGGTTCGTGCTGAAAACATGCATGGTGTTCTTCATGTTCGCCATGGTGAAGGCGTTTGTGCCGCGCTATCGCTACGATCAATTGATGCGGCTGGGCTGGAAAGTGTTCCTGCCTATCTCGCTGTTCATGGTCGTGGCCGTGGCGGGCGTGCTGCAATTCATGCAAGTGAAGGGGTGGCGCTGATGAGACTCGATCAGGCTGCAAAATCTGTCTTCCTGAAGGAATTTGTCGGCGCGTTCTTCCTGTCGATGCGCTATTTCTTCAAGCCGAAGGCGACGATCAATTATCCGCACGAGAAGAACCCGCAATCGCCGCGCTATCGCGGCGAGCATGCGCTGCGCCGCTATCCCAACGGGGAAGAGCGCTGCATCGCCTGCAAGCTTTGCGAGGCGATCTGCCCCGCGCAGGCGATCACGATTGAGGCGGGACCGCGCGGCAACGACGGCACGCGCCGCACCACGCGCTACGACATCGACATGGTGAAGTGCATCTATTGCGGCTTCTGTCAGGAAGCCTGCCCGGTGGACGCCATCGTCGAGGGGCCGAACGCGGAATTTGCGGTCGAGACCCGCGAGGAATTGCTCTACGACAAGCAAAAGCTGCTCGACAACGGCAATCGCTGGGAGCGCGAGATCGCGCGCAACATCGCGGCGGATGCAAAATATCGCTGAACTGACGAGAGGGCCGCACGCCTGATCCTGGGCGCGCAGGTTTGACTGGGGATTAAACGATGAGCGTGGCTTCCGCCTTCTTCTACCTGTTCTCGGGCATCATGATCGCATCGGCGTTCATGGTGATCGCGGCGCGCAATCCCGTTCATTCGGTGCTGTTCCTCATCCTTGCCTTCGTCAACGCGTCCGGCCTGTTCATCCTGCTGGGCGCCGAGTTTCTGGCGATGATCCTCGTGGTCGTCTATGTCGGCGCGGTCGCGGTGCTGTTCCTGTTCGTGGTGATGATGCTCGACGTCGATTTCGCCGAATTGAAGCAGGGGTTTTTGCAATACCTGCCGGTGGGCGCGCTGATAGGCATCATCGTCGCCATTGAACTGGTGCTTGTGGTCGGCGGCTTCACGCCGTCCCCGGCCACGATGGCTGCGGCCCGCTCGCCGACGCCCCCTGATGTGTCCAACACCATGGCGCTCGGCCTCGTGCTCTACACCAAGCATGTTTATTTCTTTCAGGCTGCGGGCATGATCCTGCTCACCGCCATGATCGGCTCCATCGTTTTGACGCTACGCCACAAGCCGGGCGTGAAGCGTCAGGATATTTCGGAACAGAATGCGCGCACGCGCGAGGAAGCGATGGAGGTCCGCAAGGTCCCCTCGCGGAAGGGCGTGTGAGGAGAGAGCCATGATCGAACTCAACCATTACCTCACCGTGGCGGCGCTGCTGTTCACTATCGGCATCTGCGGCATCATCCTCAACCGCAAGAACATCATCATTATTCTGATGTCGGTCGAGCTGATCCTGCTTGCGGTCAATATCAACCTTGTCGCTTTTTCGAGCTTTCTAGGCGATCTGACGGGGCAGGTGTTCTCGCTGTTCATCCTCACTGTGGCGGCGGCGGAGGCGGCCATCGGGCTGGCGATTCTCGTGACGTATTTCCGAAACCGCGGCTCCATCGCGGTCGAAGACATCAATATGATGAAGGGCTGAGCGGCATGTATACAGCCATCGTCTTCCTGCCGCTGCTCGGCTTTTTGATTGCCGGGATTTTTGGTCGGCAAATCGGCGCCCGCGCGTCAGAGATCGTCACCACGAGTCTGATGTTTGTGGCCGCGCTTCTGTCGTGGATCGTGTTCTTTCAGGTTGGTTACGGCAAGTCGACGCTGATCGTGCCGGTGCTGGCCGACTGGATCGTGTCCGGCGGGCTCAAGATCGAATGGGCGCTGCGCATAGACACGCTGACGGCGGTCATGCTGGTGGTCGTCAACACCGTGTCGGCGCTCGTGCATCTCTATTCCATTGGCTACATGCACGAAGACCCTGCGCGCCAGCGGTTTTTCGCCTATCTCTCGCTGTTCACCTTCGCCATGCTGATGCTGGTGACGGCTGATAATCTCGTTCAGATGTTCTTCGGCTGGGAAGGCGTGGGGCTTGCCTCCTATCTTCTCATCGGCTTCTGGTACGAAAAGCCCTCAGCCAATGCAGCAGCGATCAAGGCCTTCGTGGTCAACCGCGTCGGTGATTTTGGTTTTGCTTTGGGCATATTCTTCCTGTTCGCGCTCACAGGTTCGGTTGCGTTCGACCAGATCTTTGCAGCGGCTCCGGGGCTGGCGGCCAAGCCCATTCACGTCTTTGGCATGAACGTCGATGCGTTGACGATCACCTGCCTGCTGCTCTTCATGGGCGCCATGGGCAAGTCAGCGCAATTCCTGCTGCACACCTGGCTGCCGGACGCGATGGAAGGTCCGACGCCGGTTTCCGCGCTGATCCATGCCGCGACCATGGTCACGGCTGGCGTGTTCATGGTGGCGCGTCTGTCGCCGGTGTTTGAACAGGCGCCGATGGCGCTTAGCGTCGTCGTGGTGTTTGGCGCCACGACTGCATTTTTTGCGGCCACCGTCGGCCTCGTGCAGAACGACATCAAGCGCGTGATAGCCTATTCCACCTGCTCGCAGCTCGGCTACATGTTCGTGGCGCTCGGGCTTGGTGGCTATAGCCTTGCGATCTTCCATCTGTTCACGCACGCCTTCTTCAAGGCGCTGCTGTTTTTGGGCGCTGGCTCCGTCATCCACGCGATGCATCACGAGCAGGACATGCGCAAGATGGGGGGGCTGCACAAGCACATCCCGATCACGTTCTGGATGATGACCATCGGCACGTTCGCGCTGACTGGTCTTCCGCTGATGGCGGGCTTCTTCTCCAAGGACGCGATCATCGAGGCGGCGTTCGCCTCGCAGCGTCCGGGCGCGATCTACGCCTTCTTGCTGATCGTGATCGCAGCCGGCCTGACCTCGTTCTATTCATGGCGCCTTGTGTTCATGACGTTCTTTGGCAAGCCGCGCTGGCAAGAAGAGGCGCATGCGGGTCATGATGCGCATGGACATAACGATCATGCTCACGCCGCCCATGGTCATGACGACCACGCGCATTCGCACGGCCACGGCCCGCTCGTTCCCCATGAATCGCCAGCCGTGATGCTGATCCCGCTCTACGTTCTGGCGGCTGGGGCGATCTTTGCGGGGCTTTTGTTCAAGGATCAATTCATCGGTTATTCGGCCGACGGGTTCTGGAAGCAATCGCTCTATTACGCGCCGACCAATACGATCCTGACCGATTTCCACAACGTGCCGGGCATCGTCGCGCTGCTGGCAACCATCATGATGAGTATCGGCTTCGTCGTGTCGATGTATATGTATATCTTCTCGCCGCAGATGCCGGTGCGACTGGCGCAGCGTCACGGGCTGATTTACCGCTTCCTGCTCAATAAGTGGTATTTCGACGAGATCTATAACTTCCTGTTTGTGCGGCCCGCTTTCTGGCTTGGCCGCCTGTTCTGGAAGAGCGGTGACGGGCGCATCATTGACGGGCTTGGACCGGATGGCGTATCGGCCCGCGTGATCGACGTGGCGGGGCGCGTCGTGCGGCTGCAAACCGGCTACGTTTATCATTACGCCTTCACCATGCTGATCGGCGTGGCGGCGCTTATTACCTGGTATCTGCTCGGCGGGGTGAAGTGATGTTCGGCTTCGGCATTCTCACCGGACTCGTCGTCCTCCCGCTGGTGGGCGCAGCGTTCATCCTGCTCCAGCCCGGCAAGGACGAGGCCTCGGTGCGCAACGTGCGCTGGGCGGCTTTGTTTACGACGCTCATCACCTTCGCGCTGTCCCTGTTTGCCTGGGGCCAGTTCGACATCGGCAATCCCGGCTTCCAGCTCGTCGAGCAAAAGGCGTGGATGGGCTCTGGGCTCAGCTACAAGCTCGGCGTCGACGGCATTTCGATGCCGTTCGTCCTGCTGACCACGTTCCTGATGCCGTTCTGCATCGCAGCCTCATGGGATTCCATCACGACCCGCGTGAAGGAATACATGATCGCCTTCCTCGTCCTTGAGACGATGATGATCGGCGTGTTCTGCGCGCTGGATATGGTTTTGTTCTACGTCTTCTTTGAAGGCGGTCTGATCCCGATGTTCCTCATCATAGGCATCTGGGGCGGCAAGCGCCGCATTTATGCGAGCTTCAAATTCTTCCTCTACACGCTGGTCGGCTCGCTACTGATGCTGCTCGCCATGATGGCGATGTGGGGCGTGACGGGCACGACGGACATCGTGCAATTGCTCAACACGAGCTTCCCGTCCTCGATGCAGAAATGGCTGTGGCTGGCGTTCTTCGCCTCCTTCGCCGTGAAGATGCCGATGTGGCCGGTGCACACCTGGTTGCCAGACGCGCACGTCGAGGCGCCCACGGCGGGCTCCGTCATTCTGGCTGGCGTGCTCCTGAAGATGGGCGGCTACGGCTTCCTGCGCTTCTCGCTGCCGATGTTCCCCGAGGCGTCGCAATATTTTGCGCCCCTCGTGATGACGCTGTCCGTGATCGCCATTGTCTACACCTCGCTTGTCGCGCTGGTGCAGGAGGACATGAAGAAGCTGATCGCCTATTCGTCCGTGGCGCACATGGGTTTTGTCACCATGGGCCTGTTCTCCATGAACACGCAGGGCGTGCAGGGGGCTGTGTTCCAGATGGTCAGCCATGGCCTGGTCTCGGGCGCGCTGTTCCTGTGCGTGGGCGTGGTCTACGACCGGCTGCACACGCGCGAGATTTCGGCCTATGGCGGCATCGTCAAGACCATGCCGCTTTATGCTGTGGCGTTCATGGTGTTCACCATGGCCAATGTCGGCCTGCCGGGTACGTCGGGCTTTGTGGGCGAGTTCCTTACGCTGATCGGCGCGTTCGTCTACAATCCGTGGGTCGCGCTTGTGGCCACCACCGGCGTCATCCTGTCGGCGGCCTATGCACTGTTTCTCTATCGCCGCGTGGTATTCGGCCCGCTGGAGAAGCCTGCGCTGGCTGGTCTCAAGGATCTCACCCCGCGTGAAATCGCTCTGCTGGCGCCGCTCGCTGCGCTCGTCATCTGGTATGGCGTGCAGCCGGGCGCGATTCTGAACGCCTGTGCGGCGTCCGTTCAACTGCTCATCAAGAATTACGAGGCGGCGCTCGCGGTCACAAAGACCGCCGCGCTCGCGCTCTATTGAGGCGTAAACAATGACGTCGCTTTCCCTCGACATCGCCCATTCGCTGCCCGAGATCGTGCTGGCCATCGGCGCGCTCTCGCTCCTGATGCTGGGCGCCTTTGGCGCCGGCAAGCGCGACTGGATCATCACCGAGGCGGCGATCGTCGTGCTTGGCATCGCCTTCCTGTCGATGTTCTATCCCATCGCCGACAAGGCGCTGGTTTGGGACCAGGCCTTCATCGACGACAATTTCGCCCGCTTCATGAAGACGCTGGTGTTGCTGGGTTCGATGACCACGCTGATCCTGTCGCGCGAATATATGGCGCGCCATGATATCGACCTGTTCGAGTTTCCCGTGCTGGTGCTGCTGGCGACGCTTGGCATGTGCATGCTGGTGTCGGCGCAAAGCCTGATTGCGCTGTATCTGGGCCTTGAGCTGATGAGCCTTGCGCTTTACGTCATCGCCGCTTTCCATCGCGACGACGTGCGCGCATCTGAGGCTGGCTTGAAGTATTTCGTGCTCGGCGCGCTCTCGTCCGGCATGCTGCTCTACGGCTCGTCGCTGATCTATGGCTATGCGGGCACAGTATCGTTCACCGGCATTGCCGCAGCTCTGCAGGGCGACGTCTCGATTGGCGTGATCTTCGGCCTCGTGTTCGTGCTGGCGGGCCTCGCGTTCAAAATGTCCATCGTGCCGTTCCACATGTGGACGCCGGACGTTTATGAGGGGGCGCCAACGCCCGTCACGACGTTCTTCGCCACAGCCGCGAAAGTGGCGGCGGTCGCGATCACCGTGCGCATCATCATCACCGCCTTCCCCGGCGTGAAGCCGCAATGGCAGCAGATCATCGTCTTCGTCTCGATCCTGTCGATGGCTTTGGGCGCGTTCGGCGCCATCGGCCAGACCAATATCAAACGCCTGATGGCCTATTCGTCCATCGGCCACATGGGCTTTGCGCTCGTCGGCCTGTCCACCGGCACCGAGCAGGGCGTGGCTGGCGTCATGATCTACATGGCGATCTACGTTCTGATGAGCCTTGGCGCTTTTGCTGCGATCCTGTCGATGCGGATCGGCGACCGTTATGTCGAGAATATCGGCGATCTGGCCGGGCTTGCCCGCACCAACGGCTTCATGGCGTTCGTGATTGCGATGATGATGTTCTCGCTGGCGGGCATTCCGCCGCTCGCGGGCTTCTTCGCCAAATGGTACGTGTTTCTCGCAGCGATCAACGGCGGGCTTTATGGCCTCGCGGTCATCGGCATGCTGGCGAGCACGGTCGCGGCGTTCTATTATCTGCGTGTCGTCAAGATCATGTATTTCGACGAGCCCGCGCGCCCGTTTGACCGCGTAAATTGGGAAGTGACGGCGGTCATGGCAGTGATGGGGCTGATCGTCGTGCTGTTTGCGATCTTCCCCGGCCCGTTCGTCGCCGCCTCGGCGCAGGCGGCTGCAAAGTCGCTGTTCTGAGCCGGCTTACGCAATCGCGCTCTGAAGCCGTGCGAGGCTACAGGGTCGAGACGTTCGAGGTGCTCGGCTCCACGAGCGACGAGGCTCTTGCCCGCGCCCGCGCGGGCGATCTTGGGTGCCTGTGGATCATGGCGCGTGAGCAGACGGCGGGACGCGGGCGGCTTGGCCGGCCCTGGGACTCGCCGGCGGGAAATCTTCACGCCTCGTTATTGCTGATTGATCCGGCTCCGCCGCGCCTTGCGCCGCAGCTTGGTTTTGTGGCGGGCGTGGCGCTTGTCGATGCGCTGCGCTCGCTGGCGCCGCACATTGCGTTTCAGCTGAAATGGCCCAATGACGCGCTCTGCGACGGCGCGAAGCTGGCGGGGGTGCTTGTTGAGGGTTCTACGCTTGCGAACGCCAAATTTGCTGTATGCATAGGCTTTGGCGTCGATTGCGCGCATAATCCCGACGGGCTTGCCTATCCTGCGACCAATCTTGCCGCGCTTGGACTGTTCTGCCCGCCGGAGCTGCTGCTTCAGGGGCTTGTGCAATCGTGCGATCACTGGCTCGGGATATGGGCCGGGGGCGCAGGGTTTGCCGCTGTTCGTTCGCATTGGCTGGCGCATGCGGCCAACCTTGGTGCGCCCATTCGCGTGGGCCGCGCCGACCATGTAATTGAAGGCGTATTCGAGACCATCGACGCTGATGGACGGTTGATTTTGGCGACCCCTTCGGGCCGCACGGCGCTGGAAGCGGGGGATGTTTTTCCCTCCGGCGCCGCTTTGACGAATGGATAGAACATGACGCATGACACCGACGAACTCGTCTTCGTGCCGCTGGGCGGCCTTGGCGAGATCGGGATGAACGCAGCCTGCTACGGCTTTGGACCGGCCGGGCGCCGCAAATGGATTCTCGTCGATTGCGGGTTGTCGTTCGCAGGCCCCGACATTCCGGGCATCGACCTCATCATGCCCGACCTCACCTTCATCGAGAAGATGAAGAAGGATTTGCTGGCGCTCATCATCACCCACGCCCATGAAGATCATATTGGCGCCGTGGGCCAGCTTTGGGGGCGCCTGCGCTGCCCGGTCTACGCCACGCAATTTGCCGCCGATATGCTGGAGACCCGTCGCCAGTCCGACGAGGCGGCGCCCAAGATCGACGTGCGCGTGTTCGCGCCGGGCGACAATCTGCAATTGGGCCCGTTCTCCATCGAGCCGGTGCGCATGGCGCATTCTATCCCCGAGAGCGCGGCTCTGTGCATTCGCACGCCGCACGGCATCGTGTTCCATTCCGGCGACTGGAAGATCGACGCCTCGCCGGTGTCGGGCTGGATGACTGACGAGAAGCGCCTGCGCGAAATCGGCGACGAGGGCGTGCTGGCGCTCATCAGCGATTCGACCAACATCCTGCGCGACGGCGAATCCCCCTCCGAGACGGACGTCGGCGCGGAGCTGGCCAAAATCATCGCCGAGGCGCCCGCCCGCGTCATTGTCACAACGTTTGCCTCCAACGTCGCTCGCCTGCGCTCGGTGGGTCTTGCGGCGGCTGCCGCCGGTCGCACGCTCGTGGTCGCCGGTCGCGCCATGGAGCGCGTGGGGCAGGTGGCGCGCCAGAATGGCTATCTGGAAGGCGTGCCGGAATTTTATCCCGCCGATTCGTTTGGCAACATCCCGCGCGACAAGATCGTCGTGCTGGCCACCGGCAGCCAGGGCGAGCCGCGCGCCGCCATGTCGCGCATCGCCGAAGACGATCATCCGACGGTGCGCCTTGCGCCGGGCGACAAGGTGATCTTTTCGTCGCGGCCGATTCCCGGCAATGAGCGGCCCATCAACGCGATCATCAACAGCCTTGCGCGCCAGGGCGTCGAGGTCGTGACAGACCGCCACGGCCTCGTGCATGTGTCCGGCCATCCGCGCCGGGCGGAGGTAAAGCGCCTCTACGAATGGCTGCGTCCGCAATATGCGATTCCCGCGCACGGCGAGTGCATGCATCTTTACGAGCACGCCCGGTTTGCGCGTGAGCAGGGCGTGAAGAAGGCGATTGTCGCAGTCAACGGCGACGCTGTGCAATTGGCGCCGGGCGTTCCGGAGATCGTCGATCAGGTGGTGCACGGCAGGCTGATGCTGGATGGCAACGTGCTCATCAAGCCCGAAGACGAGGGTCTGCGCGAGCGCCTGAAGCTGTCGTTCGCGGGCGTGATCTCGGTGGGCATTGCGGTTACGACCAAGGGCGAGCTTGTCGGCGATCCCGACGTGGTGATAGCCGGTCTGCCTGCGCGTATGCGCGACGGGCGCGCGACCGACGACATGGTGGACAAGATTGTGTTCTCGGCGCTCGACGGTCTGTCGCGCGGGCGCCGTCGCGAGCCTGACGATATTTCGGCGGCGATAGAGCGCGCGGTGCGCAACGGCGTGCGCGCGGCATGGGGCAAGCGCCCTGAAGTGCATGTTCTTGTCATGCAGGTCTAGTCGCGGAGCAGGGGACAGCGATGATCGGGCGCCTCAACCATATCGCCATCGCGGTGCGCGATCTTGCCGCAGCAAGCGCGGTCTATCGCGACACTTTGGGCGCGAAGGTGTCCGATCCCCTGCCGCAGCCAGAACACGGCGTCACCGTCGTGTTCATCGAGCTGCCGAACGCCAAGGTTGAATTGCTGGAGCCGCTGGGCGCCGGCTCTCCCATCGCGAAGTTTCTGGAGAAGAACCCGGACGGCGGAATGCACCACATCTGCTACGAGGTGGATGACATTATCGCCGCCCGCGACCGCCTGAAGGCGCAGGGCGCGCGCGTTCTGGGGGATGGCGAGCCAAAGATCGGCGCCCATGGCAAGCCGGTCCTGTTCCTGCACCCCAAGGACTTCTGCGGCACGCTGGTGGAAATCGAGCAGATTTAGGCAGGTTTGATATTGAGGCCGCAGCCGAAGCCGCGGCGCTCATGATCGTTTGCGCTTATCGATTTTGTCGCTCCTCGCGTCGCTCCTGCGCGTTCTGCGCCATATCGGCAAGCTGGTCTTGCAGCGCCTTGGCGTCGCTCATCGTGCGTTCTATCGCGCCCTTCAGCCATTCCTGATATTCCATGAGCGCATCGGCGGGGTTTTTCGTCGCAAGCATTCGTTGCGATGCTTGCAGCGCCGCATTGGCGCCCTCGTGACGGCGCGAGAACCACGTTTGGGTTTAGTGCTGCATGCCGTTGCAACAGACTTGCATCGCGTCGAGCGTCTTTTCCTGATTGGACCAGAACGCGCTGGAATTGGCGCCGAGCGCATCGCGCATAGCCGAGATTGATTGCTGCGCGGACTGTCCGTTTGCCTCAGCGCCCGCCCTTGATCCTGCGCCGCTGGTGGAATGTGTTTTCATGACAGCTCCCTGTGTTGCGGAGTTAGCTTGCAAAGTCCCATCCAGCCGGGAAGATACTTACATTTGTAATTCCCGTTCGCCAGTAGCCATATGATTGATTTTGATAAAATTTGAGTTTTGTAGCTTGACCTTCATCCGGGCTTGTTCCGGGCCCGTCGCCGGGCTGCGGGTTGAATTTTTGGTTTGCGCTTTCCGTGGGGCGCTTGCAGCTCTATCTAGGCGCATACGAGCCTCGCCATCCGGCGGCGGCAAGATGTCTGTTCCGGGTTGCCCATGTCCACGCCGCTTCTCATGGCCATTTACTTCACCATCTGGTGGACGGTTCTGTTTGCGATTCTGCCGCTGGGCGTGCGCTCCCTGCACGAAGAGGGTGGTGGCGTCGCCGGGACCGATCCGGGTGCGCCGACAAATCCGAAGCTGATGCGCAAGGCGATCCTCACCACCGTCGTCTCCAGCATGGTTTTCGGGCTGTTCCTGCTTTACGTTGAATACGCGTGAACCAAATCGCCTTATTTTGTCGCCTTATCTTGCGCTTTCGCTTGACCGGCGGCGCCTTGCGGGGCTAGTCAGACGCTGCTTGCGTGCGTGCACGCTTTTGATCCGGTAGCTCAGTGGTAGAGCATTCGACTTTTAATCGAATGGTCGTGGGTTCGACCCCCACCCGGATCACCACTTTTTTTCCTTCTATCTCCGGGCGCAGATCGACGCTGTTGCGGGCTTGCTCTGGTTTTCCTGCTGTTCGAGCAGCGGGTCGTTTCCCTGCGCGTCTCCAGCCTCGCGCCTTTACTGCGCTGCAAAGCCCGCCTATGTTGCGCTTATGCGCTCGACCAAATCACTCGTGCACTGGGCTGCGGCTGCAATCGTGATGATTGCGGCCTATGTCCTGTCGCCGGGCGCAGCTTTTGCTCATGCTGGCCATGCGCATGTTGCGGCGGTCTCGATCTCTGTCCCGGAGACGTCGCAGGTGGCTGGGCAGGGGCGGATTGAGGCCTCTTCGCCAGAGAGCGCCCAAGAGAGCCTGCATGCGCCGCAATCGGCCGGGCACGCTATCCCGGACAGCGATCCGCAGGCGCCATGCACGGAGACTTGCTGTGTGCTGGCTGGCGCAAGCTGCTGCGGCGCAGCTGTGGCGTGCGGTCCTCCCGGCTCCGCCGCCGGGCTTGGCGCGGGCCAGCGTTTTGCTCCGTCGCACGACAGCGTTCCTCCGGGCTTGAGCGCGCAAGCGCTTCAGGAGCCGCCTCGAGTCCAGCTCTGAACCTTTGAATGCTCCGCAGCGCCAGTCGCCGCGAGCCCGGTTTCAGATGCAGGATCGCTCCCATGAAATTCTCTGTTATCGCCGCTTTCATTGCGGCCTTTACGATGTCAGCTCTCGCCCACGAGGGGCACGATCACGGCGCTCCGCCGCCGCCCGTCTCCGTTTCCAGCGCGCCGCGTGCGCAGGCGTTGTCGGACTCTCTCGAGCTGGTCGCCATCGCGCGCGACGGCAAATTGTCGATCTACGTCGATGATTTCGCCACCAACGAGCCAGCCAGCGATCTTGTGATCGAGGTCGAGACGCCAGCAGGTCCCGCGACCGCCAAAGCCATTGGCGATTCGTATGAGATCGACGCGCCATGGTCGGAGGCGCCAGGCTCCTATGAATTGCTGTTCACGATCATCGGTCCGCAGGGCGCGGACGTTTTGACCGCCTCGCTCGTCACGCCGCAAGTGGCGGCTGCGCCAGAGCATGCGCATACGGGTTTCAGTCACGTGATCGAGGCCGCCAGCGGCGCTTTGGGCATTGGCGTGCTGGGCTTTCTGTTGGGCGCATTGGCGATGGGGCTGAGGCGGAGAAGCGCAAAAAGCGTCGCGCTTGTCGCTCTGGCGCTGGGACTTGCAGCGCAAGATCCCGCGCCCGCATCGGCGCGCGATCTGGCGCAACGCCTGCCAGACGGCTCGCTGTTCATCCCCAAGCCGACGCAGCGGCTGCTGGGCGTGCGCACTTTGCTGACAAAGCCCGATAGCCATGCGCGCATCGTGGAATTGCCGGGCCGGGTGATTCCCGATCCGGACGCCAGCGGCGTCGTTCAGGCCTCCGTGAGCGGACGATTGTCCGCGCCTGCCAGCGGGTTTCCCAGGCTTGGCGCCCGGGTGAAGGCGGGCGACGTGCTGGCCTATGTCGCTACGCCGATGAGCGCGGCGGAGCTTTCCGATCAGCGCCAGCGGCAGGGCGAACTCGATCAGCAGATCGCGCTCGTGCAGCAGCGCATCGCCCGTTATGAGCGGCTGATGTCCACCGGCTCCGTCGCCAAAGTGCAATTGGACGAATCGCGCGTCGAGCTTGCCGGGCTGAATGATCGCCGCGAGGCGCTTGAGCGTCGGCAGGCGGAAGCGCTTGTGGCCCCCACGTCAGGCATCATCGCCGCCAGCAATGCAATTGCGGGCAAGATCGCTGAATCAAACGCAATCATTTTCCAGATCGTCGAGCCCACGCGCTTGTGGGTGGAGGCGTTGAGCTTCTCGGCTTTACCTGACATTGCGCAGGCTGATGCGCGCATGCCCGACGGGCGCACGATAGCGCTGGCGCACAAGGGGTCCGGCCTGTCCGACCGGAGCCAGTCGCTCCCGGTTCACTTCGCCATCGCAGCCGACGAACACAATCTGCGCATCGGCCAATTGGCGATTGTGTTCGCGCGCACCGGGGAGATGACGGAGGGGCTGGCCGTGCCGCGCGCCAGCGTGGTCCAGGGCTCCAACGGCCAGTCCATCGTCTATGAGCACACGGCGCCGGAGCGCTTTGAGGCGCGTCAGGTCCGCGTGAGCGCGCTTGATGCCCAACGTCTGCTGATCGTCAGCGGGCTGAACGCAGGCGGGCGCGTGGTCACGCAAGGCGCTGAACTTCTCAATCAGGTGCGCTGAGCGATGTTTACTTTTCTCGTCACGCAATCGCTGCGCAACCGCCTTCTGGTGCTGGCGCTGGCCGCAATTCTCATCGTGTTCGGCCTGTTTGCAGCCTCGCGCCTGCCGGTGGACGTGTTCCCTGACCTGAACCGGCCCACCGTCACCATCATGAGCGAGGCGGAGGGGCTGGCGCCTGCCGAGGTCGAGCAGCTCGTCACCTATCCGCTTGAAGTGCAGATGAACGGCCTGCCGGGCGTCACCCGCGTGCGCTCGGTCTCGGGCGTCGGGCTGTCGATCATCTATGTCGAATTTGACTGGGGCACAGAGCTTTATCGCAATCGCCAGCAGGTGGCCGAACGCCTCACGCTGGCGCGCAGCCAATTGCCAGCAAACGTCGTGCCGCAGATGGGGCCGATCAGTTCGATCATGGGGCAGGTGGCGCTGATCGCGGTCTCGTCCGAACCCGATGCGCCAGACGTCAATCCGATGGAATTGCGCGACGTCGCCGACTGGGTTTTGCGCCCGCGTTTGCTGACGATTCCCGGCGTCGCGCAGGTCATCCCCATCGGCGGCGAGGTGCGGCAATATCGCGTCGCGCCCGATTTCAACGCGCTGCGCGCGCTGGGCGTCAGCTATGAGCAGATCGAGAAAGCGCTGGGCCAGTTCGGCGCCAATACGGGCGGCGGCTTCACCGATCAATATGCGCGCGAATTTCTGATCCGCAATCTCGCCCATACGACGCGGCTTGAAGACCTCGCTAACCTCGTGGTCGCGCAATCGGACGGGCGCCCGGTCTACCTGCATCAGGTCGCGCGCGTTGACTTTGGCGCCCGCGTGAAGCGCGGCGAGGCGGGCTTCATGGGCCGGTCGGCGGTGGTTGTTTCGGTTGAGAAGCAGCCTGGAATCGACACGATCAAACTCACCGCCAATATCGAGGCCGCGCTGCGCGAGCTGGCGCCGGGCCTGCCTGCGGGGATCAAGGCGGATCAATTGCTGTTCCGGCAAGCCACGTTCATCGAGAACTCGATTGGCAACGTGAAGCAGGTCTTGATGGAAGCCATCGCAGTGGTCGCCGTCGTGCTGTTTGCGTTTCTGTTGAACACGCGCACGACGATCATTTCGCTCACCGCTATTCCCGTCTCGATCCTTGCGACCGCCGTGATCTTTTACATGGCGGGCATTTCCATCAACACGATGACGCTGGGCGGGCTAGCCATCGCCATTGGCGAGCTGGTCGACGACGCGGTGGTGGACGTGGAGAACATCTTCCGGCGCCTGCGCGAGAACTGCGAAGCTGGCGATCCGCGCTCAACGTTCGATGTTGTGGTGAGCGCCTCGCAGGAGGTGCGTTCGGGCATCGTCTACGCCACCATGATTATCGTGCTGGTGTTCGTGCCGCTGTTTGCGTTGTCGGGCATTGAAGGGCGTTTGTTTGCGCCTCTTGGACAGGCCTATATCATCTCGATCCTCGCCAGCCTCATCGTCTCCATTACGCTCACGCCGGTGATGGCCTATTACATGCTGCCGAGCCTGAAGCGTTTGAACGAGCGCGAGAGCGGGCTTGTGCGCTGGCTGAAAGACGTGAACGGGCGTGCGCTTGTGCGCGCGTTTGCGCGGCCAAAACTGCTGTTGTCGCTGGCGGGCGCCGCCGTGATTGCAGCCGTTGTCGGCGCGACGCTTCTGCCGCGCGCCTTTCTGCCGCCGTTCAACGAGGGCACACTCACGATCAGCATGTTGTTCAATCCCGGCATCTCGCTGGCCGAAAGCCATCGCGCCGGGCTGATCGCCGAAAAGCTCATTCTGGAGGTGCCGGAGGTGAAGGCGGTGGGCCGTCGCACCGGGCGCGCTGAACTGGATGAGCATGCGGAAGGCGTGCATTCGTCCGAGATCGATGTCGATCTGAAGCCCGGCGGGCGTGACAAGAACGTGATTGTCGCCGACATCCGCCAGCGTCTCAGCGCTTTGCCAGCCGCCGTCAACGTCGGCCAGCCAATTTCGCACCGGCTCGATCACATGCTGTCGGGCGTGCGCGCGCAGATCGCGCTCAAAGTGTTTGGCGACGATCTCGACATGCTTCGCGCGCAAGCGGAAAACCTGCGCGCAAGGCTGGCGAAGATTCCCGGCATTGTGGATTTGCAGGTTGAGAAACAGGTGCTCATTCCGCAGATCAACATCAGCGTCGATCATCAGCGCGCCGCTCTTTATGGCTTGCAGCCGGCGCAGATTGTCGAGCAATTGGAGCGGCTGTCGAACGGACGCATCGTCTCGCGCGTGATCGACGGCTATCGACGTTACGACGTGGTGATGCGGCTGGCCGATCAGCAACGCACCACAAGCGGGCTTGGCGCTTTGCTGATTGAAAGCCCGAAGGGCTGGATACCCGTCAGCCAGGTGGCGGACGTGCGCGAGGCCAGCGGCCCCAACCAGATCCTGCGCGAGAATGGACAGCGGCGCGTCGTTGTGTTGGCCAATGCCGACGGCGGGGCTGATATGGCGCGCGTGATCGCGGACGTTCGTCGCGAGCTGGCCGCAAGCCCGCTCGCCAATGGCGCTTACGTCAGTCTTGAAGGCACGTTTCAGGCGCAGGAGGAGGCGAGCCAGCGGATAGGGCTGTTGTCGATCATCTCGCTGCTGATGGTGTTCGCCATTCTCTACAGCCGATACAAATCTGCGGCGCTGGCGCTCATCGTCATGGGCGGCGTGCCGCTGGCGCTGATCGGCTCGGTGGCGGCGTTGTGGATTGCAGGTCAGCCGCTGTCGGTGGCGAGCATGATCGGCTTCATCACGCTGGCGGGCATCGCAACCCGCAACGGCATTTTGAAAATCAGCCACACGATCAATATCGCGCTGCACGAGAACCTGCCCTTCAGTCCCGCGCTGGTGATGCGCGGCAGTCTGGAGCGCTTGCCACCCGTATTGATGACGGCGGCGTCGGCGGCGCTGGCTTTGTCGCCTCTGCTGATCGACCCGCTGGCGCCTGGCAAGGAAATCCTGCACCCGGTCGCAGTCACAATCTTCGGCGGCCTGCTCAGCGCAACGCTGCTTGATGCGCTGGTGACGCCGGTTCTGTTCCTGCTGTTTGGCGCCAAGCCGCTGGAGCGCCTGCGCGCCAGCGCCAAAGAGATGACGTCAACCAGCCCGGTGGCGGCGGAAGCTTTTTAAGAACGAGGAGAAAATCATGCTCAAGCATTTTTACGTCGCGCTCGCCTGCCTGTTCGCCAGTCCCGCTTTCGCCCACGAGGCTATCGGCCCCAACGGCGGCAAGCTTGTGGATGCAGGCTCTTATCATGTCGAGCTGGTTGCAAAGGGGCGCGTCGTCAATGTGTACCTGAGCGATTCCGCCGACAAGGCGGTTCCCGCCGCCGGCTTCAAGGGCACGGCGATTCTGGTGGTGGATGGCAAGCCGCAGCGGCTGGTTCTGGCGCCGGCGGACGGCAATCGACTGACGGGAGAAGCGGCAGTGGAGCTGCCGAAAGCGCCCAAGGGCGCCGTGCAGATTCAGCCGCCCGGCGGCGCCATGGTGCAGGGCAAGTTCTAGGCGCAAGCGCGCTCTGGACGGCGCCCGCGCTCACACCTAGACTGCCTGTAATAAAAAAGCAGGGGGAAACCAAGATGAGAAAAATCATGATCGCGGGCGCTGTCATGGCGTCGATCACGATGGCGGGCGCCGCCAGTGCGCAGACACCCGAAGCGTTCTACAAGGGCAAGACCGTGTCCATCGTGATGGGGACGGGGCCGGGCGGCAGCTATGATCTGTATGGTCGCCTGCTTATCAACCAGTACGGCAAGCATCTGCCGGGCAATCCCAATTTCATCATCGAGCACATGCCCGGCGCAGGCGGCGCAACGGCGGCCAATTTCATGTATGGCCCCGGCCCGCAGGACGGCAGCAAGATCCTGATGACGCACGCGCTGCCCCTGATCGAGAAATTGCAGAGCAGCGGCGTTCGGTTTGAATCGCGCAAGTTCCAATGGCTGGGCGCCTACGATCAGATCAGTCAGGTTCTCGCCATCTGGCACACTGCGCCGGGCCGCACAATTGAGGGCCTGAAGGGTGCCGACGTGGTGCTGGGCGCCATGGGTCGGTATCATTTCAGCTATCAATGGGCGTCGCTTGTGAAGGAATCGCTGGGCGCCCAGCTCCGCGTCATCTCCGGTTATCCCAGCGGCGGCGAGTTGAATCTCGCGATGGAGCGCGGCGAAATCGCAGGCTGGACCATCGCGTGGGAAAACCTTACGGGCGGAAACGCGGCCTGGCTGAAAGAAAAGAAGGTCGTCATCCCTCTGCAATTCACGTTGTCGCGCATGAAGGACTTGCCCGACGTGCCGACATTGATCGAAATGTCGCAGGGCGACAGCCGCGCCATCGCCGAGTTTCTGGCTTCCGGCACGCCGCACGCACGCGCGCTTGCAGCTGGGCCGAACGTTCCTGCCGACAGAGTCGCGGCTTTGCGGACGGCCTTTGACGGGATGATGAAAGACCCCGCGTTTCTGGCCGAGGCCGAGCAGCGCAAGCTGTCGATCCTGCCACGCACCGCCAGGGAAGTGCAGGTGCTGACCGACAAAATGGCCGAAGCGTCGCCAGAGTTCATCGAGAAGGTGAAGAAGGTGGTTGGCTCGACCAATTGACCATGCGGCCTTGCTGTCGCATTTAAGCTCACTTAAATTTTGGGGAACATCAAACTATGTCGCATATTAAAAAGCCGGCCGTCACCAGCGCGCCCGTGCATGAACTCATCGGCGAGCGCTGGAGCCCTCGCGCTTTTGCGGCCACGCCGGTTGCGCGCGAGGCTGTGGTTTCGATTCTGGAGGCGGGCCGCTGGGCGGCGTCCACCAATAACAGCCAGCCCTGGCGCTGGGTCGTGACCACGAGCGAAGATCCCGCAGCTCACGCCGCGGCGTTCGAGTGCTTTGCGCCGGGCAATCAGCGCTGGGCCAAGACGGCTCCGGTCTACATCTTTGCGCTGGCGCGCAAGACGTTCGAGGCCAATGGCAACCCAAACGGGCATTCTTGGCACGATACGGGCGCTGCAGGCGCCCAGATGGTGTTGCAGGCGGGCGCGCTTGGACTTGTCGTTCACACGGCGGGCGGCATTGACCGCGACAAGATTCGCCAAACCTATGACGTTCCGGAAGGCTACGACATCTGCTGCGCTTTCGCTGTCGGCTATCAGGGAGATCCTGACTCGTTGATCGAAGAGCTGGCCGAGCGTGAACGTGCGCCACGCGCACGCAAGCCTCTGGAAGAACTGGTGGTCGGCGCCGGATTTGGCACCGCTGCAAGCGTTCTGAAGTAAGCTGAAAGAGCGCTTCCCGCCCCGAACGGGCAGGGGGCGCTCGCCTGCGTCCATATGTTTTCCGCCAGCGGCTTTACGGCTGGCGGAAATCAAAGCACAATGAAAAATCGACCAGTCATCAAGAAGCTGGTCCATGAAGGAGGGAAGGCCCATGGCCAAAATAGCACTCAATGTTGACGGCAAGTCGCATACGATTGAAGCCGATAACGACATGCCGTTGCTCTACGCATTGCGCGACGACCTTGGTCT
>CAMCUC010000036.1 GCA_945878875.1 Rhizobium sp. Q54 | reverse complement strand
CGGCGTATGTCCTTCATCACCTGCTCGGCAGGCTTTTTGGCGCTTGAGGATCTAGGGTTCATCTTGGTTCCTTCGTCATAACGACGAGACCAAAACTCTCCTTAAATCACAACCGTAAATCTGGGACACAGGTGCTGACGGGGAACACTTTCAATGCGTTTGAATTTGCACCCGCTGGTTCAGTTGCAAGCGCGACAAGCGGCGCGGCACGCGATCCTGCAACCACCGGCAGTACGCCTTCGCGCTCGAGCGCTGGAAGCATGAAGCCCGAGCGGATTATTTTGCGCAACATGACCAAGGTCGATCTTGAAGCAGCGCCAGCTTTCGGCCTGCCTATGTAAAAGCTTGCGTGTCCTTCTCCCATTGCGGGAGAGGGACATCTCTCCTCACGCAGCTCTCCTTGCCTGCTCATCCAGCGCGCGCATTTCGGGCATCACGTGGCTGGCGAACAGGTTGATCGAGCTGGTGAGCTCGTCAAGGCTCTGGTCGCCGAAGGCTATTTGCGCGACGCAATAATTACATTTTGCGCGCGTCATCTGGTCAGCCAGAAAGCGGACTACAGTGCGCGGGGAGCCTGCAATGCCTTTGCCCTGCGCATGCAGCATGTCCCAGTTATCAGGGCGCGGGTGACGGTTCATGCGGCCAAGGCTGCGGAACAAATGGGTGAAACCCTGATGCCAGTGGGGATAGGCGCGACGCGCAATCGCCAGCGCTTTTTCGTCCGTCTCCGCGACAACGACAAAGCGCCCAAGCCCCATGAACGGCAGCGGCGCATCGCCATGTACCTCGCGCCATACGCGCATGAATTCGTCGTTGCATTCGCCCGCTTCGTCGGCCATGTCGAGGTTGATCGTATTCCATCCGCGCCGCGCCGCCCGATCAGCGCTTACAATCGTGTGCACGCCATACCAGATCGGCGGATACGGCTTCTGTATCGGCATAACTTTCAACGCGAAGGCATCATAGGGCGCCTCGTTCTCGGGAGCCTTCATCACGCCGGTTTCAAGTGCGTCCAGAATACGCGGAAGGTTATCGCGATAAACCGATTCCGTAGCTGCCGGATCAACGCCGAAATAGGAAATCTCCACCGGCGACGATCCGCGCCCAAAGCCCATTTCCAGTCGCCCGTTCGACATCTGGTCGAGCATGGCGATCTCTTGCGCAAGGCGAAACGGATGATAGAGCGGCAACGCATAAACCATCGGCCCAAAGCGCAGGCGCGTCGTGCGTTGCGCGGCGGCAGCTAACATAATGTTGGGCGAAGGCGCCATGCCAAGCGTGGTGGCGTGATGCTCTGCGACATGCCACGCATGAAAGCCGTGGCGATCATAAAGCTCCATAAGCTGGAGGCGTTCTTCGTAGAAAGCGTTGAGCGGGAGGTGGTCGTTGTCCATGTGATCGAAGATGCCAAAGCGCATGCACAACGTCCCCCACGTGAATTTTGATATAGCCTAATCAAAAAACCGTTCGCAGAGAAGCATGTTTGTGCGCAAGCAGGCGGATGGCCAGCATGCCGGCCATCCGCCTGGATGAGAGCGTTACCCGCCCGGCTTCTGTCCGGCTGCCCCGCCTTGCGGGCCGGAACCGGCGCTCGGCGAGCCGGTTGTGGCTCCTGTCGCCCTGCTGCCGGAAGCCGTTGAAGTACCTGTGGCGCTGTATGTTCCGGCGGACGCGCCGGTGGCCACGCCAGAGCCCATGGCGCCGCTATATTCCTGCACCCGCAGATTGTTCTGCACATGCCGGACGCCGGAGATCGTTTCGGCGCAATCCTCGGCGCGCCGCCTCGCCATTCGCGAGCCGACGTGGCCAGTGAGGCTTACCTCGCCACTCGAGACTTTTACGTCAACGTCGGAAGCGTCGACGCGCGGGTCTTGCGACAGCCGATCACAGACATCCTCTCGAATACGCTCGTCGGAGCGGGTGTAGCCGCGCGGGCCGCGTCCGCGATGATCGTGCTCATAGTCGCGCTCGCGACGGTTCTGGGCGTCTTCGTCGCCAAACCACGATTGAACCTCGTCGCTGGCGCGATCCCAAAAGCCGCGATCATCGTCGCCGTGCTGACCATAAGAGCGCTCGCCATAAGTGCCGGGGCGTCCGCCATAACCATAGCCGCCTGCGATGGAGCCGCCGCCACTGCCCTGAGTACGCGGGCCTGTGCTGGAATATTGGCTCTGCTCACGGCCGCGCCAGCGACCCCGTTCCGGCCAGTCGTAGCCGGAGCCGCCGTGTTCGCTGCGCCCGGTGCGCTCCCCCCAGCCGCTGTGTTCGCGTTCGCCGCCGCCCCAGCCACGGCTCCAGCGATCTTCATCGCGACCACGCCAGCTTGTGTCCTCTTGCGATCCAAAATTACGCGGGCCAAACGACGACGCCCGCCATTCTTCCCGGCCTCCGTAACGGTTTGAGCCGCGATCTCCAAAACCCGATTCCGTGCGGCCGCCGCCAGAGCCGCCTTCACGCGAGCGCTGGCTTTCACTCTCGCCTTGCGCGCGTCGCCCGCGCCAATCGTCGTCCCAATGGCGATAATCTCTGTCCTGCGCCATGGTTTTCCTCCACGCTGTTTTCAAATCGCCCCATTACAACAAAGCCAACGCGCCCTGTGCAACAGCGGTTCCTGAAACTAGCGAGGCGTAAACGTGATCGGGAGGATTGAGGCGGCGCCAAGCATGAGTACCGGACGGGATGGAACGAAGACGGCGTCGACATCGCTGGCAACCGACGCAATTGCGTAGGCCACGCGCACGTTTGGCGTCTGCGGCTTCCTATACAGTTCAAGCGGTCGCGGCCGCGGCAATGGCGTATCGCGCACACTTGCGGACGCGACATGAACAGGCTGCATGCGCGCTTTTGCAATCATCGTCCCGCCTGCGCCGCCGGTGCAATCGCGCACGCCAAGGCCAATCAATTCGCGGCCAGACAGCGAGCGATATTCCCGCGTGAGATAGCCAAGCCGCGCCTTCACCGCCCTGGGATAGGCGTTGAACAATTCGGCTGAAACCCCCGCATCCATCTGCTTTGTATCGCGGTGATAGGCGGCATGGAACTTCAGGACGCTTGAGGGATAGACACAAACATTGGGAAGACTCAAAGCCAGCGTGCAGGCGGAGCGGCACTCGTGCAGCTTCACCTCGCGGTTTTGACGACGGTACATTTCGGTCACGGCCTTGTAGTCAGACACAAGGCCGCCGACGTCCTTTTGCACGACGACGGGCGCCGGCGACGGCGGCGGATGCAGATATCCCAACGCGAACCCCCAAATACTAGAACGTAACTCACCAGCTCATGGTTGACGCAGCCTTAACAAGCGGCGCTTTTCCTGAAAGCTGGTGCATTGGTGGTGGGGGATTGGGTCTATTTGTGGACGCAGCAAAGGCGTTGAGGGGGCTTGGCCAAGGCTTTGTAACGATGCGCTCTGTGAACCGCGGGCGGCCGCGCCCGCAAACGGCGCAAGCCGTGGCTAGGCAAATGCAAATGAGGCGGCGGGCCTTTCATGGGACCCGCCGCCTTTCAGGAAGATCAGAATTTTCGTGTCTCGCGGAAATTCTGATCCTGTTCGTGGATCCCGGTTCAGATCACAATCCGGCGAGATAGCCGGTTGGATCGACGGGCGTCGAGCCTTTGCGAAGCTCGAAATGCAATTGGGGCGAGGCCACATTGCCGGACTGGCCGGATTTGGCGATGGTCTGGCCGCGCTTCACGGTTTCCCCGCGCTTCACGGCTACCGCGCCGTTATGGGCGTAAGCCGACACATAACCGTTGGGATGACGGATCAGCACAAGATTGCCATAGCCCTTCAACTCGCTGCCCGCATAGGCAACGACGCCCGATTCTGCGGCTTTGACCGATGTGCCCTCTGGCAACGCGATGTTGATGCCGTCGTTGGCCCCGCTGCGGAAGCCCTGAATAATGCGGCCGCGCGCAGGCCAGCGGAACTCGGGCTTGGACTCTGCGGGCACGCTCGCGGTCGTCTCCTCGGCGTCAACGGCAACGACCTTGGTGCGCTTGGCGGCGGCGGAAGCGTCTTCAGCCACTTTGGCCTTGGCAATTTTTGCGTCTTCGATCTTTTTGGCAGCGAGTGCAGCTTTCTCAGCGGCGGCCTTTTCTCGCAAAGCGATCTTGGGATCGACAGCAACCGGCGCGGCGGCCTTGACCGTGGTCTGGGCGGCGGCGGCTTTAGTTGCAACAGACTGAGCCGGCGCGGTTGTCGCGGCCACGGCTTTCGTCGTAGCAACTGCTTGGGTCGCAGCCACGGCCTTGGTTGCCGCAGCAGGTGCCGCTACCGCTTTGACGGCTGCCGCCTGAGCAGGCGCCGATGCATTATAAACCGGAATCACAAGCCGCGAGCCTGAAGTGACCTGCGAGGCGGAGGTGAGTCCGTTGACCTTCAGCAAAGTGTCCGGCGGCACGCCATAGCGCGACGACAGCGCGGCAACTGTTTCTCCCGGCCCTACCGTGACAGGCGAACCGCCAACCGTGGACCATGGGCCGACATTAGCCGGCACGGACGTGAAGGTGGGGCGCGATGGCAGCGCAGGCGCAGATGCAGATGCAGCGGAAGGTTGCCAGGAATTTTGCGGCGGAGCGAGCGGCGCACTTTGTACGGCGCTGACGGGAGCGAGCGGAGCGGAGCGAACAGGCGAGGACGGCGCGTAGCCATAGCCGTTCGAGCCCGCAGAGGAGCCACCTGCGCTCACGCTCTGGGGCGGCACAAGCGATTGCTGCGAGCCGATGCTGGCGGTGGGCGTGTGATCGACGGCGCCGAACGGGCCGTGGGCAAGACGCGATACGTCCGACGAACACCCGGCAAGAAGCGCGGTAATGATTATTCCTGCGGTCCCGCGTAATATCTTTCGGGGCGTCTGAGCCGTGGCGCTCTGCGCCAAATAAGCTTCCCGCCGCACGTTTTTCTGGTTCAACCGACCCATCACGTTACCCGCACTCATACGCACCACACGAACACATTAAGACGCAAGCGGGTTAAGCAATCGTTTAAGATGAATCGGTTTTCTGGATTTGCTTGCAAGCATCATGACTTGTCGAAAACAAAAGCCAAGCTGATGGATCAAAGGCAAGCTGATTTGGAGCGCGTAAGCGGCCCAAGGCGGCATCGCACGATGTCCGTTTCAATGAAATCCCGGCCGCTGCGGGCGCGCCGCACCAGCACGCGCTGGCCATCGGCGCCAAGGCGCCCAAACACCATCAGCCCGCCATCGAGCAGCGCCGCATCGAGCGATTCCGTGTCCTCCAGCAGGCCATGAACCAGAATCCGGTCAAACGGCCCGGCCGCCGGTCCCGCCTCCAGTCCGTCGTCCCATTCCACGCGCGCGTTCGTGAGGCCCAAAGCTTCAAGCCGGGTCTGCGCCTCCAGCGCCAGCGACCGGAAACGCTCGAAGGACAGCACGATGCCCGAAAGCTGTGCCAGAATAGCCGTGGCGTAGCCCGAGCCGGCGCCGATCTCGAGCGTACAATGGCCCGCCTGCACGTCCAGCGTCTCCATCATCCGGCCCACGAGATAGGGCTCGGGCATGGTCTGGCCGCAGGAAATTGGCAAAGCCACGTCGCGCAAGGCCAGATCGGCGTGGCGACGCGGCACGAACATTTCACGAGGCGCAATCTCCAGCGCCCGCAACACCGCCACGTCCGCCAGCCCGCGAGCGCGCAACGCCAGCAGAAAAGCCATGCGCGCCTGCGAACTCCCCTTCTGCCAGTTCGCGCCGACGTCGCCGGAAGGTTCCTGGCTCATGTGTGCGGACCCCAGCCTTCCGAGAAGCGCGTCAGCGTGTCGTAATCGGTCAGGTCCACCCGCAGCGGCGTCACGGAGATCTTGCCCGCCGCCAGCGCCGCCAGATCGGAGCCGGCGCCAGGCGTCGAACGCTGACGCTCGAAGGCGATCCAGTAATAGGGAATGTTGCGTCCGTCGCGCCGCTCCTCGATCTTCAACAGCCCGGCGTCGCGCCGCCCCTGCGCGCAAATCTCGACGCCGGTCACCTCGTCGGGCGCGCGATTGGGGAAATTCACGTTCACCAGCGTATCGGGGAGAAGACCCATCGCCAGCACGCGGCGAATGATCGTTGGACCATGGCGCTCCGACGTCTCCCACGGCACATCCTCGCGGTCGCCTGATGAGTAGGATTGCGACAGCGCGATGGAGGGCACGCCAAGAATGGCCCCTTCCATGGCGCCCGCCACCGTGCCCGAATAGGTCACGTCCTCGGCGACGTTGTGGCCGCGATTGACGCCCGACAGCACCAGATCGGGACGCTTGCCATCGAACAGGCGGCGCATCGCCATGATGACGCAATCGGTGGGCGTGCCTTTCACGGCGTAACGGTCCGGTCCTATCTGCCGCAGGCGCAGCGGATCGTTGAGCGAGAGCGAATGCGCCACGCCCGATTGATCGGTTTCCGGCGCGACCACGGTCACGCGAGCGGCGCCCAGAGCGGCGGCGATCCGCTCAAGACTTTTCAGGCCCGGCGCGTTCACGCCGTCGTCGTTGGTCAAAAGAATATGCATGCGACTCGCCGCCTCTCGAAAAGCTGTACGCCGCGACCCTAACACGAGCCTGCGCGCGACTTCATCGCCCCGGCGTGATCGACATCGGCATCGACGAGCGAGGCGGCGGCGCAGGCGCAGGGGCAGAGGGATCAGGCGGCAAGGTTTGCTGAATGGCGTCCGGCGCCTCGAAGATCTTGCGCAGGAAACCCGGCGCTATCGCCGACAGCGGATTGACGGTCAGCAGCGGCGCGCTGGCCGAGCCGGAAATGCGGAAGTTCACGCCGATCAACCCCTCGTTGCTCCCGCCGCCTAGGATGGGGCCAAACAGCGGGATTTTGGAGAACAGATTGTTGACCCCGTAAGCGGGCACGAAAGTGCCGCTCAACGCCACCTGATCGCGCCCATAATCGAGCGCGCCTTCAAGCGTGGCCCCAATACTGGGGCCGTTAATAGCTCCCTCGCGCAGCTCCAGCCTGCCGGGCGAGCGCGAAAACGCAGCCTGCAAGCGGTTAAACTGCACGGCGTTGGCGTCGATGGCCGCGCGATCCTCGAAACGCCCGCCGGCGCCTTCCGCCACGAGGCGCCTCAAGGCCGGCTCGTTGCGCAGAAGAAAATCGCGGATGCTGAGCACGCCGCTCATGCGCGGCCCCGCGTTCAGCCCCACCAATTGCAATTGGCCGCCCTCCATCCGCCGATAGAGATCGAGGAACGACAGCAGCGCGCCGCCATCGCCGCTGCGAACAAAAAATTGCGGAGGCTCCCCGGCGGGCGTGCTCAACATAGCGCCAGAAATGGCAGCGCGGCCCGAGCGTCCAGCAATCCGAAAGTCGCGCAACGCCCCGCCGCGCCTGACGACTTTGATCTCGACATTGGAAAGCGATTGGCCATTGTGCCCGTTGAGCAAAGCCACTTTGAGATCGAGGTCGAGATCTTTTCCCGGCGCGTCTTCCGATCCACCGCCGCCGATGAGCTGCTGCACAAACGGGCGCGCATCCACCGAGCCGCCGCGCACGGTCAGTTTCAAACCGTCCTTGCCGTTTTGCGCGTCCAGCCGCATGTCGTCGCCCGGAGACATGCGCAATTGCGACATCTTCGCCGACGCCAACGAGCCTGAAGCATCAAGCTCGATCACCCCTTGAGCCGAGGCCGCGCCGCCCTCGAAAGCGAAGGATTGCAGGACGGTCTTGTCGCCCTCTGAAACCAGCGTGAAGCTCGCCTTCGCGGGCCTGCCGGCGGGCTTGGAATAACCCGGCGGAAACCCGGCCATGGCGGCTTTTGCAAAATCAATCTCAACCTGCGGGCGCGCCTTGTCGCCGACGCCAATTGCCGTCACGACGCGCGCGCTGACTGGCCCCGTCAGTCCAGGCGCCGACCATCCCTGTTTGGCGCGCGCCGCATCGTCCAGAACGAGCGTGAGGACAGCTTCGCCTGCGCCCTCGTTGGGCCTTTTCAATTCGACGCGGGCAGGGGCGCCAAACAGACGCCCCTGCCCGCTGGCGCGCACGCCCGCCCCATCCGCTACAATCGACAATGCGCCCTGTTCAAAGCGCTCCTTGCCCGCGAATTTCTCAATCGAAAGATTGGTCGCCTGCGCATTGACGCGCAGGGAGACCGAATCCCTGCCCGCATCTTTTGACAGACGCAGGTCAATGTTCAGTCGGGCGTCGATCTGCCCCTTCGCCATCCCCGGCTCCAGCGGTATGCCGCCGAACGCTTTCAAGGCCTCGCGCGACATCAATTCGCCGACTGCCTCCATCGAGCCAACGACTCGCAACGCAATGCTGGCGGGGGCTGACTTGATCGAGAAATCAGGCACCTCAAAACGGCCCTCAGACACAGTGAGACGACCGCGCGGCCCCAAATCGAGAAACCCCTCGCGCGCAGCAAAACGCGCCGAGCGACCCGTGACGAGCCCGCCCCCCGAGACTCCTGCCAGCGGCGGCGCGCCGTCAAGATAGGACATCTGCGTATCGGTCAATTCATATTCGATCCGCACGGCGCCGTCGGCGACCGGCTGCTGTCGAGCAATGGCCACGAACGCAGCCTCGTCAAGCTCCACGCTCATTGCGCCCTGCGCCAATTTTCCGCCCGTCATGCGGGCGAGCAAATAAGCGCGAACATGGGGAGCGACCGGCGTAGGCCACAGGCGCACAATAGTCTTCGCGTTTGTGTCGGAGGCTTCAGCCTTCAACGACAACCGCCGCGCGCCGGGCGTCATACTCCCGTCGCCGCTCAAGGCGAACGAGAGCTGCGGGCCTTCCAGCAAAAAGCGGTCAATCGTGAAAGCCTTCGCCAGCGGCGACAGGCGCGCCTCGATCTGCGCGCGCGCAATCGCAATGTCGGTTTCGCCGGGACGTTCGGAGCCAAAAACGCCGGCGCCGCTTTCAAGCGCCAGAGACCATGAACCGTCCGCAGATTCGGGCGGCGTCAGGAGGCCGGAAAACGACAGATGCGTGCGTCCCGAATGAAATTGCGTCGGCAGGATTTCAAAGCGCCGCGCCGCCACGTTCCAGCGAAAGCCGCCCGACACCTCGTCGACCGGCAGCGGCTCGTGGTCGGGGTCCTTGATGTAGAAAAACCCGGCGCCGGCGCGAAAGCGACCGCTGGCGTTCTCCAGCCCGCCGTCCGCGCCCAGCCCCAAAGACAGACGGGCAGACAGCGGCGTGTCAAAATCGACGGTCGGATCGCGCCAGCCAGCCAGAAGGCTCAACTCAACGGCGGAGATCTCGCTCACGTCCACATCAAGGCTGCGAGCCAGCCCGTCGCCAGTGGCCGCCTCGCCACGCGCCTGCGCCGTGACGCTCCAGCGGCCGCTTGGGCCGGCCGCCGAGACCGACAGCCTGGCCACGCCCTCCTTGCGATCGAGAAAAACCTCAAGGCCCTCGTACCGGGTCGATCGGCCCGTGGCGATGTCGGCAAAAACCAATTGGCCCCGTGTCAGCGCAAAGCTTTCCAGCGAACTTAGCGGCGAGCCGCCGCCAACCGCCACCGCCAGCAGCCTGCGCAGCGCACCCATGACGGGACGCATGGCGGCTTCTTCAGTGACAGGCGCACCGTCTTGCGAGATTTCTGAAGCAGTCGAAACAATTGCAGCGGACGTCGCCCCCGCCTCGCTCACCACGAGGGCTTCCTTGCCCGCCGACAGTGCCACCGAGCCGTCGGGGCGCACCACGAGGCGCAGTTCAACGCCATGCGCCTCAAGTCGGCGCGGCTGCACCTGACCGGTCAACAAAGCCATCATGTTTATGGCGACCGTCGCGTGCGGCGCCTCAAACACGACCTCGCCGGAGCGGCCCTTGATCTGGAGATCGACGATGGACACTTCCGGTCCGTGCTCGCCGTTTTCAAGGCTCGTGCCGCCAATCGCGACGGCGTAATCATCCCCCAGTCTCTGATCCAGACTGGCGGCGATGCGCGAGCCCAGCGCATTGACCGAGATCGGACCGCTCGACAACGCCAGCCAGAACGCGCCGGCGCCCAGCATAAGCAGAACCGCCAGCGTCATGACGCCAAGCGCCGTCCACCAGATCAGGCTTCCCAGCCGCGACCTGCGCCTGCGCGAGCGCTGCCGGATGTCCGTGGATTCAGCCTGCGGAAACTGGGCGTAGCTATGCTGGCCCTCGTCATGCCGGGGATCGGCATACACGGCAGCGTCTGCGCCCTCGGGCGTCGAATGATCGGGCGGTCGGTCGATCAAAAACACCTCGGGAACGAGCACAAAGCAGCACAGAGAACGGGCGGCGCCGATTCGTACACACTATAAAACATTGGTCCGGGCTTTAGCCCGTGCGTATATTGCTCATGGCTTCTGTTTAAGACGAAAGGAAGGCTGAATGACCGCCAAACTTGTGGAAGGCGCCCCTGCCCCCGCGTTCGACCTGCCCCGCGACGGCGGCGGCACGGTTTCGCTCGCGTCCCTGAAGGGCAAGAAAGTCGTGCTCTATTTCTACCCCAAGGACGACACCCCTGGCTGCACGACCGAGGCGATCGACTTCACCGCGATGAAGGCCAAGTTCAAAGCCGCCGGCGCTGAAGTGATCGGCGTTTCGCCCGATACCGTGGCCAGCCACGAAAAGTTCTGCAAAAAGCACGAGCTTGACATCATCCTGCTCGCCGACGAGAGCAAGGAAATGCTTGAGGCTTATGACGTCTGGAAGGAAAAGAGCATGTACGGCAAGACGTACATGGGCGTCGAGCGCACCACTGTACTGATCGACGGCGCCGGCAAAATCGCCCGCATCTGGCCGAAGGTGAAAGTCGCCGGTCACGCGGAAGAAGTGCTGAAGGCGGTTCAAGACCTCAAATAACTTTAGCGCTGCTTTAGAAACGATTAACCTTAATCGGTTCTAATCATCCCTGTTCAGGTCGGGCGCCACAGCGTCCGGCTTCAGGGATTGCAGTTCATGTCTTTGCGTTCGCGTTCGCCCGGTTACGGGCCTGAATATGTGGTCAGCATCTCGCGCTTTGGCGAGGAGTCCCGCGCGGCTTTTGAGCCGTGGGCGTTCTGGACCCTGATCCTCATCATCCCCGTACTCGCGATTGCGGGCATAGCATCGGCAAGCGCTTTGCTGTTTCGCGACGAGATTTTTCTGGGCCTGATGCAGCGCCAAAGCCACATGCAGGCGGCCTATGAGGAGCGCATAGACAATATGCGTTCGCACATCGACAAACTGGCCAGCCGTCAATTGCTGGATCGCGATACGCTGGAAGGCCAGGTGCAGGAGCTTTTGTCGCGTCAGGCGCAATTGGAGAGCCGCTCCAGCATGGTAGCGGCGCTGGCCCAGAGCGCTGGCGTCAACGATCCGCGCGCGCCCGAAGCGCCCCGGCAAAACGTCGCGCGCACCGACCCCGGCGCCGCCAATGCGGGGAAACTGCGGAGCCCTGCGGTCGCAGGCGGCACCCCAAGCTTTGCCACCCCTGCAACAAACGCTGTGCGCCAGCCGCCTTCTGCAAACGCGCAAGCTCATGCAGCCTCCACTCTTGCAGCCCCCGCACTTGCAGAACCTGCAAACGCAGCGCCCACCAGAACCATGCCCTTAAAGCCTGTTCCAGACTCGATGGAATTTGTGCCGCTGCGCGGCTCGAATGCGCAACGCGGCGCCGCTCTCTCAAGGCCTGATTTGCCCGCAAACATGCGTCTGACACATGTGGCCCAATCCATCGAGAACGTGGACGCCATTCAGGTGCGGACGCTTGAGAACGTTGCCAATGCCGCGCGCAGGGAATCGCTGCGCCTGCGCGCCGCTTTTGCAGAACTGGGCGTACATGCAGACCGCTTCGTGGCAAAGGACGCAAAGCTTGCGCGTGGCGGCGCAAAGGCGATGGGCGGGCCATTCGTGCCCTTCAAGCTCAATCCCGACGGCTCGACGTTTGAGCGCGAAGTCTCGCGCCTGCAAGAGGACGTGCGCATAGCCGACCGTTTGCGTCGGGCCATTGCGGATGCGCCGCTGGGCAGCCCCCTGCCCGCAAGCGCTGAAGCCACGTCGAACTTTGGCCCGCGCAGAGACCCTTTTCTGGGTCGCATGGCCTATCATTCCGGCATTGATTTTCGCGAGGCTCACGGCGCCCCCGTGCGAGCGACCGGCCCCGGGCTGGTGACAAGTTCAGGCTCCAGCGGCGGCTATGGTTTGATGGTTGAAATCGACCACGGCGGCGGCATGACAACGCGCTATGCGCATCTCTCCGCCCTGCTGGTCAAAGAAGGCCAGTTCATCCCCGCAGGCGCCGTTATCGGCCGCCTTGGCTCGACAGGTCGCTCGACAGGCCCGCATTTGCACTATGAGGTGCGCATCGACGACGAACCCGTCGATCCCATGCGCTTCCTGCGCGCAGGCGCGCGGCTGCTCGCGCAAAACTAGCGCGATTGCCAATGGCCGCGAACCGGCGCAAGACATGCGCACCACGGAGCGCGAGCCGATGCCGGAGCAGACCATTCTGACAAAACCCGCATCGCTCGCAAGCCGCGCGTTCAACAATCCTTTTCTGATGCTGGCGCTGGCCGGCCTGCTCTGGAGCGGCAATCATATCGCAGGCCGCGCAGCCGCCGGCCATGTGCCGCCCGTGAGTCTCGCCAGCCTGCGCTGGCTGCTGGCGGCGGCTTTGCTTTGGCCGTTCGTATCGCAACATGTGCGCGCCGACTGGCCGCAGATCGCCAAAGGCTGGCGCAGGATTCTCGCTCTCAGCCTGCTCGGCGGCGCTACGTTTTCGAGCCTGCAATTCATAGCTTTGCAACACACAAGCGCACTCAACGCCTCGATCTTCAATTCGTTTGCGCCCGCCGTCATCGTGGCGGGCGGCGCGCTGTTCTTCAAGGAGCGGCTCGGCCCGCTCAATCTTGTGGGCGTGGCGCTGTCGTTTGTCGGCGTCATGGTGATCGTCAGCCGCGCGGATTATGAGACCTTCGCCGCCTTCACCTTCAACAAGGGCGATGTGATCTTGCTGGCCAACATGGGTATATGGGCGATTTACAGCGTGTTCTTGCGCATCCGCCCCGCCATTCACCAGATGTCGTTCACGTTCATGCTGGCGGTGATTTCCGGCCTGTCGCTGATACCGTTCGGCGTCATCGAACACGTAAACGGCTTCACGTTCAAATTCGACTGGTTGACGCTGGCCGTGCTCGCCTACGTCACCGTGTTTTCCGGCGCGCTCGCCTATGTGTTCTGGAATCGCGGCATGGAAAATCTTGGGGCTGCGCGCGGCGGCGCGTTCCTCCATCTCATCCCGTTTTACGGCGCGGTGCTGGCAACCACTTTGCTGGGCGAGAGCCTGCAATTCTTCCACGTCGCAGGCTGCGCGCTGATCCTGACAGGCGTGTGGTTCGCCGCGCGGCGTTGAGCCTAGTCCACGTCGTCCACATGCTCGGGCCCGGCGCCGCTGATGCGTTGGGCGAGCGAGGCTTGCATGAATTCGTCGAGATCGCCGTCGAGCACGTCGTCGGGCGTGCCGGACGTGAAGCCTGTGCGCAGGTCTTTCACCATTTGATAAGGCTGCAACACATACGAGCGGATCTGGTGGCCCCAGCCGATCTCGGTTTTTGACGCTGCGGCGGCGTTTTTCTCGGCTTCGCGGATTTCAAGTTCGCGCTCGTACAGGCGGGCGCGCAGCATGTCCCACGCCTGCGCGCGGTTCTTGTGCTGCGAACGCTGCTGCTGGCTCGCCACCACAATGCCGGTCGGGATATGCGTGATGCGCACCGCTGAATCGGTCTTGTTGACGTGCTGGCCGCCGGCGCCCGACGCGCGATAAGTATCGATGCGACAGTCGGATTCGTTGACGTCGATCTGGATGCGGTCGTCGATCACGGGATAAACCCAGACCGACGCAAAGCTGGTGTGGCGGCGCGCGTTCGAGTCAAACGGCGAAATGCGCACGAGGCGATGCACGCCTGATTCCGTCTTCATCCAGCCGTGCGCGTTGTGGCCCTTGATCATCAGCGTGGCGGACTTCAGGCCCGCCTCGTCGCCGGGCGTCTCTTCAATCAGCTCGACGGTGAACTTCCGGCGCTCGCCCCAGCGGGCGTACATGCGCGCCAGCATCCGCGCCCAATCGCAGCTCTCGGTGCCACCGGCGCCAGAATGCACTTCGACATAGGTGTCGAACTGGTCCGCCTCGCCCGACAGCAGAGATTCGATCTCGCGGCGCTTGGCTTCCACCACCAGCGCCTTGAGCATGGAGATCCCCTCCTGCTCAGTCTCGGCATCGTTCTCGGATTCACCAAGCTGAACGAGCGTGATCGCATCCTCGAGCTCGCGCTCGAAACGCGACAGCGAGCCAAGGCGCTCCTCAAGATCAGTGCGCTCGCGCATGATCTTCTGGGCCGCGTCAGCGTCGTTCCAGAGCGTGGGGTCTTCAACCTTCGCGTTTAGCTCCGCGAGGCGTCGTTGTGCAGCAGCGACGTCAAAGATGCCTCCTCAGCAGTCCCATGGACTGCTTGGTCTGTTCGACGAGGGATTCAGCTTCCGCGCGCATGGGATTCTTTCAATGAATGGGATCTTGCGTTTAACGGCGTCAGGGTACGGATGCAAGGAGGAAGCTCGCTCCATCTGGACCGCGCGCGGTCCAAAAAGGTCCATAGAACGCCCCCCTAATACAACCCGCCCGTACCCGTGCCGATATTGCGATCCGACGCGGGCGTGTTGACGAAGCCCTGAGGCGCGGGATCTCCGAAATAGGAATCTGGCGGCGCCGTGCCGGGCTTGAAGCCTTCCAGTATCGAGCCCGCCCCTGTGGCGCGCATGCCCGAGCGTGGATCAATCGAGATCAGCTTGATGCCGGGCGGCACACGGAATGGCGCATCGGGCTTGTTCTTCAGCGCCACTTTCATGAAATCGCGAAAGATAGGCGCAGCATAGCGTCCCGACGTCGCCGAATTGCCCAGCGAGCGCGGGCGGTCATAGCCCATGTAGACGCCCACGGCCATGTCCGGCGAGAAGCCGACAAACCACACGTCCTTGGCGTCGTTGGTGGTGCCGGTCTTGCCCGCAATCCTTTTGCCGACTTCCTTGATGACGGTGGCCGTACCGCGCTGCACCACGCCTTCCATCATCGAGGTGATTTGATAAGCGGTGAGCGGATCCAGCACCTGCTCGCGCTTGTCGATCAGGCGCGGCTCGTTCTGGCCCGTCCATTTCTCGGCGTCGCAGCCTTGGCACACGCGTTGATCGTGCTTGTAGATGGTGCGGCCCCAGCGATCCTGAATGCGATCAATCAGCGTCGAGCGGATGCGGCGCCCGCCGTTGGCCATCATCGAATAGGCCGTGGTCATGCGCAGAACCGTCGTCTCGCCTGCGCCCAGCGACATCGAAAGGAAGGGGGGCATATCGTCATAGACGCCAAAGCGCTTGGAATATTCCGACACCAGCGGCATGCCGACGTCGCGCGCCAGACGCACGGTCATGAGGTTTTTGGACAATTCAATTCCGTAGCGCAGCGTATGCGCGCCGGTTGGACGACCGTCGTAGTTTTCCGGGCGCCAGATTTCGCCATTGCCCTGATCGACCTCAATGGGGTCATCGAGCACGATGGAGGACGGCGTGTAACCATTGTCGAGCGCGGTGGCGTAGACAAACGGCTTGAACGAGGAGCCGGGCTGGCGCATCGCCTGCGTGGCGCGGTTGAACTCGGATTGATCGAACGAAAAGCCGCCGACCATCGCCAGCACGCGGCCAGTGTAGGGGTCCATCGCCACCATTGCGCCCGACACGTCGGGAATCTGGCGCAGGCGATATTCATTGGGGCGCGGCTCGAAAGGCTCAGCGTAAATCACATCGCCCGGTTGCAGCAATTGGCGCGGGCGCTTGCCCGTCCAACGCACGCCCTCGGCGGTCAGGACGGCGGTCGTGCGCTCGCGGCTGACGGCGCCCCCGGCCTCGCGGTCAGGCTGCAAGCCAATGCGCGCGCCATTATCGCCGACGTCCAGCACGACGGCGAGGCGCCACGGCTTGACGTCGCCAAGCGCGGGAATCTCGGCCAGCGGCGTTCCCCAATCGTCGGAAATATTGATCGAGCGCATCGCGCCCCGGAAGCCCTGCGCCTCATCGAAGCGCACGAGGCCGTCGACCAGCGACTTTCGCGCCAGCACCTGCAATTGCGGATCAAGCGTGGTGCGAACCGACAGGCCGCCCTCATAAACCTTCTTTTCGCCGTAACGGTCCAAAAGCTCGCGGCGCACTTCCTCGGCGAAGAACCCGGCGACGTAGGAATTGGGCGAGAGCGCGCGCGGGTTCACCGCCAGCGGCTCGCGACGGGCCTTGTCACCCTCCTCGGCACTGATGTGACCGTCGTCGATCATGCGGTTGATGACGTAATTGCGGCGCGCGGTCGCCGCCTCGCGATTGCGGAACGGATTGAGCGTGCTCGGCGCCTTGGGCAGCGCGGCCAGATATGCGGCCTCGGAAATCGTCAGCTCATGCAGCGCCTTGCCGTAATAATTAAGCGAAGCGGCGGCGACGCCGTAGCTGTTCAGCCCCAGAAAGATCTGGTTCAAGTACAGTTCAAGAATCTTGTCTTTCGAATAGGCCGCCTCGATACGAAACGAGAGCAGCGCCTCGCGGATCTTGCGCTCGAACGTCTGTTCGTTGGTGAGCAGGAAGTTCTTGGCCACCTGCTGCGTGATGGTGGAGGCGCCCTGAATGCGCTTGTCGCCACGGATCAGAATCAGCAGAGCGCGACCGATGCCTTCCGGATCGATGCCGTTGTGCGTGTAGAAATTCTTGTCTTCAGCCGACAGGAACGCCTGCTTGACCAGCGGTGGAATCGCATTGGCGGGCAGGAACAGGCGCCGCTCGCGGGCGTATTCGGCCAAAAGGCTGCCGTCAGCGGCGTGAACGCGCGACATCACGGGGGGCTCGTAATTCCGCAATTGCGTATAATCGGGCAGATCTTGCTCATAATGCCAGATGACAAGCCCAACCGCCGCCGCGCCGACGATGAAAATCATCGCGCCCGAAGCGAACAGAAACCCCAAAAACCTGCCGATACCGCCCATAAAGCCTCTGCCTTTAACCTGCTCGGGACCTAAATTCCCGCGCAGGCGCGCTTTGCGCATCGCTTGGCGCACCAAACATAATGAACGCTATTTCTGAGACTGCGAACCAGAATGCAACATCAACGCTACGCCTGACGCCGATTTGTGGTGTTTTGGCGGCGCGCCGCCAAAATCCCCAGCTTCAGCCTCCGCCTTGACCCGATACGCTGGCCGCACCTTCCGCCCCGCCCTGCCCGGGGCCGCGCATCGCGAAAAACTGGTCGACGGAGCGCGCGACTGCGCTCGCTGTTTTCTCCCGCCATTGCGGCGTCGTCAACAAAGCTGCGTCCTTTTCGCTGGAAAGATAGCCCAGCTCCAGCAAAACGGAAGGTACATCGGGTGCCTGCAACACCTTGAAGCCGGCGGAGCGCTGCGGATTCTTGTTGAGTCCCGCCGCATCTTTCCAGATCGAGACCAACGTGCGGGCGAAGACGTGGCTGTAGGCGCGCGTCTCCCGCCGCGTCAGGTCGAACAGAATATCGGAAATACCAGACGCCTCCTCCGCCATGTCCACGCCCGCCGTTTTGTCGGCAAGGTTTTCCTTCTCCGCCAGCCGCGCCGCATGCACGTCGGAGGCGCGGTCGGAAACGGTGTAGACTGTGGCGCCCGATACGCTCGTCTCGCTCAGCGTGTCAGCGTGGATAGACAAGAACAATTGCGCCCCCGCAGTCCGGGCGATCCGCACCCGCTCGCCCAGAGACACGAAAACGTCTTCATTGCGGGTGAGCAATGTGGAATATCGCCCGCCGCTTTCCAGCTGGCGCGCCAGCGCGAGGGCGAATTCAAACACCACTTCCTTTTCGGGCGGACGACCGGGCAGATGGGCGCCCGAATCCACGCCGCCATGACCGGGGTCGATCACAATCAGCGGGCGGTTTGCGCGAGGCGCGCCGCCACCGGGCGTAATTGCTTTGCCGGAAGCGCTGGCTTTGCCGGAGGCTTCCGGCTGAGAACTCACCAGAGTGCGCGACGCGGCGGCGGCGAAACTCACCACGTCAGTCGGCGCAAGGTCGATCAGCAAGCGCGTCGCGCCGTCTGGACCAGGCTCGCTGACGGCGCGCACGATTCGCGCTGGTCCGGACAGATCGATCACGATCCGGGACTTTTCGGCGGCCAGCAGCCCGAAGCGATAGGATTTGATGAGCCCGCGCGAATTGCCGCCAGCTCCGGGCGGCTCAATCGCAAACATCGTTTCAGGCAGGTCGACGATGACGCGGGCGGGATCGGCCAGCACGAACGCGCGCGCCTCAACGGGCGCCGAAATGCTGAAGGCGAGACGGGTTGTGTCCCCTGACAAAACAACGCGCGCCGCGCTGACGATGGGACGCGACGGCGCCTGCTGCGCCAGCGCCGGATCGTCGGAGATCCCGGCGAACGCCAGCACGCAAAACAGCCCAGCCAGCGTGCAAAACAGCGATGCGCGATTCGCGCGCAAAGCAATACTGGGCGATTTTCCGGGTGGAAAAAGCGACATGCAGGCTAGGTTCCGGAGCGTGAGCGCGCGATTTGCGTTAGCCATCCATTAAGCCATAGCCCAGACAAGGTTAACGGGCTGTAAGCAGAGCCCGCGGATTAGCTAGGCAGCGTGGCGCCGCCGCAACACCTGACGGAAAAACTTGCATGTTCGGCAGCCGCCTCTTACAAAGGTGTGTCCCGACCGGGACTAGGAGATCGTGTTCGCCCGCGCTTGCGCGGCTGAAGGCTGGACTGGACGCCTCCCGCGCTTCGGGGTTCGCGTAAAGGAGAGCTTTCCAGGGACTGGTTCGCCCCCCCGGAACGGATCGTCGGTTTGCGGTATCCGGCGGCGCTTCAAGCGCAGCGATCCGCGTAGGTGATTAGTTATGAATTGTCCCGCTCCGGGGCTTGCGCGTCCAACGCGCAGCTTTCCCGGTCATCCATCCAGCGTGATCGACGCCATTTCGGGAGCCTGCCATGCGGCGGCTGTCGACGGCGCGACCCATCTGGACGCGGCGGGTAGTCAGCGTTCTTCTGCTTCGCCGTCTGCAGGCTACAGCCCGCGCGGCGCCTCAAATGAAATCCCCGGACAGACTTGCTCCGACGCGGCGCGTCCGCGCTCCGGATCTGGCGAAGTCCTTGTCACATCCCTCATCACTCACCAAGCCGTCACGCCGCTCCGCCGCTTTCGAGCCGGTGGGGAATTGATGGCCCCGCGCGCACGCCGCCGGGACCAGATGATTCCCTGCGCTCAACGCGCGGCGAAGACGTGGGCTTGCGTAAAGAAAGTTTCACGAGCTTTTCATGGCCAACAAGATGCTCATCGACGCATCACACCCGGAAGAAACCCGGGTGGTGGTGCTGCGCGGTAACCGGATCGAAGAATTCGATTTCGAATCTGCAAGCAAGAAGCCGCTGCGCGGCAATATCTATCTCGCCAAGGTGACGCGGGTCGAACCCTCGCTGCAGGCGGCGTTTATCGAGTACGGCGGCAACCGTCACGGGTTCCTCGCCTTCTCGGAAATCCATCCCGATTACTACCAGATTCCCGTCGCTGATCGGCAGGCTCTGCTTGAAGCCGAGCAACAGGCCCATCAGGACGAGGAAGAGGAAGAGAACAAGCCGCAGCGCCGCAGCGGCAACACCAACAATCGCCGCCGCCGTCGTCACCCGCGCGAGCGTCGCAACCGCGACGAGATGGTGATTGGCGAAGCTAGCGTTGACGGCGGCATCGAAGGCGCCAAGGCGCTCGCCGGCGCCGTCTACCCGCTTGACGCCGATCAGCCGGGCGCTGGCGAGCCTGCGCAGGCCGGCGTCGCAATCGAACAGCCATCAGTTTTTGAGCCGGCGCAATTTGTAGAACAGCCCCAAGCCTTTGAGCAGCCTCAAGTCTGGACCCCGCTCGACGCCCCGGCGCCCGTCCCTGACATGATCGAGGCCGCGCCAGTCGCCCAAGATCAGATTCAGGAAGATCAGCCTCAGGTTGCGAAGGCTCAAGACGCTGCGCAGAGCGACGCAGAAGAGCCGCGCCCCGTCGCTGCCCGCGCCGACGTTTCCACCCCGTCAGAAAACGGTGACGAGGATGAAGACGAGGACGACGAGGACGACCAGGACGGCGAAGGCAACGACGAGGAAGAGCACGTCGAGCAGCTTGGCGGCGACGATTTTGAAGAAATGCCTGTGCGCGCCGTTCGTCAGCGCAAGCAATACAAGATTCAGGAAGTCATCCGCCGCCGTCAGGTCCTGCTCGTGCAGGTCGTGAAGGAAGAGCGCGGGAACAAAGGCGCTGCGCTCACGACTTATCTGTCGCTGGCTGGCCGCTATTCGGTGCTGATGCCCAACACCGCGCGCGGCGGCGGCATTTCCCGCAAGATCACCGACAACGACGACCGCAAGCGCCTCAAGGAAATCGCCTCCGAGCTGGAGGTGCCCGAGGGCATGGGCGTTATTCTGCGCACCGCCGGCGCCTCCCGCACCAAGCCGGAAGTGCGTCGCGATTTTGAATATCTCCTGCGCATGTGGGAATCCGTCCGCTCGCTGACGCTCGAATCCAGTGCGCCCAGCCTCGTTTATGAGGAAGGCTCGCTCATCAAGCGCTCGATCCGCGACCTCTACGGCAAGGAGATCGACGAAGTCGTCGTCGCCGGCCCTGAGGGCTTCAAGGAAGCGCGCGATTACATGGGCATGCTTAGCCCCAGCCACGTTCGCAACGTCAAACCCTGGACCGAGCCCCAGCCGCTGTTTGCGCATATGGGCGTCGAGGCCCAGCTCGATTCGATGTTCTCCGCGCAGGTGACGCTGAAATCGGGCGGCTACATCGTCATCAACCAGACCGAAGCACTTGTCGCCATCGACGTGAACTCGGGCCGCTCAACGCGCGAGCACAACATCGAAGACACTGCGCTTCGCACCAACCTTGAAGCGTCGGACGAAGTCGCGCGGCAATTGCGATTGCGCGACCTTGCGGGCCTTATCGTGGTCGATTTCATCGACATGGAAGAAAACCGCAACAATCGCGCCGTCGAGCGTCGCATCAAGGAAGCGCTCAAGAACGACCGCGCCCGCATTCAGGTTGGCCGCATCTCGCATTTCGGCCTGCTCGAAATGTCGCGCCAGCGCATGCGCACGGGCGTGCTGGAAGGCTCCAGCGTCGTCTGCCCCCATTGCAGCGGCGCCGGCACCGTTCGCTCCACCGCTTCCATGGCCCTGCATGTGTTGCGGGTGATCGAGGATTCGCTGGTCCGCAACGCGCAGTTCAACATGACCGCGCGCACCCGCTCTATCGTGGCGCTTTATATCCTCAACCAGAAGCGCACGCATCTGCGCGAGCTGGAGGAGCGTTTTGGCGTCACCATCACGATTGACGCAGACGACAGCCTAATGGGCGGCGTCTACCATGCGCTGGAGCGCGGCGAGCTCGCCTCGCCCCCGCCGGTCGTGGTCAAGCGTGATTTCGTGAGGCTCGATTCCATCGCGCCGATGCCCGAACTCGATGAAGACCTCATCGACGAGAGCGAAGACGACGAGGAGGAAGCTGACGAAAAAATCGCCCCCTCTAGGCCTGAACGAACCAGAACGCGGGGCGAAAGAGCGCCGCGTGCAGAAGCCGCCGAAAGCGATGGCGAGAGCGAAGAGGACGGTGAGAACGGTCATCGCCGTCGGCGGCGCCGTCGGCGGCGCAATGGTCGCGACCGGGATTCATCGGGCGTGGATTCCAACGCTCCGCAACCCTCCGACGACGCTTTGGCGACAATGGCGGGAATTGGGGCCTCCATCGGCGGCGATCTGCCGGGCCTGAGCCTGCCAGCGGGCGGCGACGGCGAGGTTGACGAGACTGAAGCCGCAGCCGAAGGCGAGGCCGCTCAGGCCGAAGGCGACGCTCGCCGCAGCCGCCGCCGTCGACCCCGTCGTGGACGCGGCGAGGCTGCTGGCGGCGAAGCTTCCGAGCGCGCGCCCGGCTCGGGCTCATGGGTTCGCTCCAGCGATCACGCCGAGCCAAACTTCGTCATCGAACAGCCTCCGGTCGATCTGACCAACGCCGAGACGCAGCAGCCGGTTGTGCAAGAGATTGTGCAAGCACTTGCGCCTAAGGCTGCGGAAGTCACGGCTCCTGTGGAGGCTCCGGCTTCTGTGGAGGCTAAAGCTCCCGTACAGGCTCTGGCGCCCGCGCCAGCCGCTGCTCCCGAACTTGCGCCCGCTCCCGAGCCTGCGCCAGTCCGCGAAGCCGAGGCGCTGCCCGAGGCTCCTGTTCCCGAGCAAAAGAAATCCGGCTGGTGGCAGCGCGCCAAGAGCCAGATCACCGGCAATTAAGCCAACGCTAAACCCTTCTCCCCATTGGGGAGAAGGGGCCTTGGTGTGCAAGTTTGGACCGCGCGCTTCTTTCAATCACGCTGATGCTGCGGATGCGTTCAATCAGTACGGATAGATCCGACGGTCGAAATCTTTCCATCTTTGGACCGGGCAATGACAACCAGCTCGCCGGATGCGGGATAGACCCCCGTCAAAGCCGCGATGTTGACTTGATGCGTCACCAGAACGAGCGGCCCATTCAGGTCCTGATTGGCCAGCCAGGCTTGCAGCGCTTCAGTTTGGCGATTTCCGCGTTCGGGGCTTTGGAAGAAGGAATTGAGAACGGGCAGCTTCGTCACCGGACCAAGCGCAAGAAGTCTTGATGTTTCCAGACAACGGCACAACTGGCTCGAAAATATTCGCGCTGCTTCCAGACCGTTTTGACGAAAGCGAGCGCCAATTCGCAGGGCCTGTTTACGGCCCTCCACGGATAAATTTCTCTGCCTGGCGCAGTCTCCAAGTGCAAACTGCGACGGATCGCCCGTGCCGGGGGCAATGGCATGGCGCAGAAGCGCAACGTGCCCTTTTGAAGCCAGCGCACGCCAGAGAGCTGCTTCGTCTGCCGCAGAGCTGGCTGACGCCGTTCCGAAGAGGAGAAAGAGAGCTAAGCCGACATGCACGCTCCAACGCCTGCGTTCGCGTGATTTCCTCGCATTCGGCCAGGCGAGCATTTGTTCACTCATCTAACTTTTTGACCAACGATTGCGCGCAACTTTTATATATCGCAAAATGCAGGGCTACCCAAATAGTCCGTCCGCTCGATCTGCGAACGCCTGCGGGAGAAAGAAGAAAGGGCTGCGGCCCAGCGGCTTCAAGAACGCGCCACCTTCTCCCGCGAGCGGGAAAAGTGGCGTTTGCGTCAGCAAAAACCGGATGAGAGTTTTTTTAACGACAGCAGCTCTTGTTACAAAGACTTCAGCCAGTCGACGACGTCATCTTTAGCTTTGCCCGGCGTATTGAAATGGCTCGCGTCAATCTCAACATAGCGGCTCTTTGCATGGGGCTTGGCTTGATCGAAAATATAGCGCCCGGCGTTCAGCAGAGGGTCCGAACGGCCAGTCACCAGAAGCAGCGGCGTTGCCAAGCGCCCGGCTGTTTTGGGCATGACGGCCAGTCCGTTCGGATCGAAGAACGAAAAATAGGCCTCTGCTGTGCCGTTCACTTTGAAGGACTGACCCACATTCACATCGGGCCAGACGCCGCGCGTGGCGCCTTGCCCTGAGGCGACAAGTTCATACGCACGGGCGACAGCCGCCTGAATCTCAGGCTGGCGCATGCGCTCGGGCGTATGTCCTGGAGCCAAAGCAATCACGCCAACGAGGCCCGCTGGTTTTTGCGCGGCATAGGCGATGGCGGCATTGGCGCCAAGGCTCTGTCCGGCGATCACGATGCGCCTGGCGCCGCTCCGGCGCAGCTGTGCAACCGATTTATCAATGGCCTTGAGGGATTGCGCATAGGTCACGTCATAAGCGGCCGCCTGCCCGCGCGTGCCGGACCAAGCCATGGCAGGCATGACAACCTTCACGCCTTCGGCTTCGAGCGATTCAGCAAGATCGCCAATCAAAGAGCCGGGCTGCCCGCCTTTGCCATGCATCAGCACGACGCCAAAAGCCGAGAGACTCCGTTGCTGGGCTGTCACCGCTTGCGGAAACACGAGGCAGGCGAGAAGCAGGAAGTGCCGGATGGGAAGCATGCGATCTCATTGAACAACGGCCATTGTTGGAAGGCCTCATTCTGAGGCAAGAAGCCCTCGAAGTCGAGATTGCATGGGAGGACGCAGCAAGCGGCCAGCCTAATCCGCAAGCACCCCTGAGCGCTTTCCTTCTCCCCTCGCGGGAGAAGGTGGGTTTTGCGTCAGCAAAAGCCGGATGAGGGGTGGCGCTTCAACGCACGAAAGACCCCTCATCCGTCATGCTGCGCATGCCACCTTCTCCCGCGAGGGGAGAAGGCACGAAAAGGCTGTGGCTCAGGCGTTTCTTGCTTACGGTTGTAAGAACCCTCACTCCCACTCAATCGTCCCCGGCGGCTTGCTCGTCACATCATAAACCACCCGGTTGATCCCCTTCACCTCGTTGATGATGCGCGTGGCGGCGCGGCCCAGCACGTTCATGTCGAAGGGGTAGAAGTCCGCCGTCATGCCGTCGACTGAGGTGACGGCGCGCAGGGCGCAGACGCTATCATACGTGCGCCCGTCACCCATCACGCCGACTGTGCGCACGGGCAGCAGCACGGCGAAGGCTTGCCAGATGACGTCGTAGAGGCCGGCTTTGCGGATTTCGTCGAGGTAGATCGCATCCGCCTTGCGCAGGATTTCCAGCTTCTCGCGGCTGAGGCCGCCGGGGATGCGGATGGCGAGGCCGGGACCGGGGAATGGATGGCGGCCCACAAACGCCTCCGACAATCCCAGCTCGCGGCCCAGCGCGCGCACTTCGTCCTTGAAGAGTTCGCGCAGCGGCTCAACGAGTTTCATCTTCATGCGCTCGGGCAGGCCGCCGACGTTGTGGTGGCTTTTGATCGTCACCGACGGGCCGCCGGAGAACGAGACGCTTTCGATCACGTCCGGGTAGAGCGTGCCCTGCGCCAGAAAACCAAGCTCGCCCTTGCCGTCGGCGGCGATCTTTTTGGCCTCTTCGTCGAACACGTCGATGAACAGCTTGCCGATGATCTTGCGCTTGGTCTCGGGATCGGCGACGCCCTCAAGCTGGCCGATGAACAGATCGCTGGCGTCCACATGCACCAGCGGGATGTTGTAATGGTCGCGGAACAGGGTGACGACCTGTTCGGCCTCGCCCATGCGCAGCAGGCCGTGATCGACGAACACGCAGGTCAGCCGGTCGCCGATGGCTTCGTGGATCAGCACCGCCGCCACGGCGGAATCGACGCCGCCGGAAAGGCCGCAGAGCACGCGCCCGTCACCCACCTGTTTGCGGATGGACGCTATCGCCTCGCCGCGAAAAGCGGCCATGGTCCAGTCGCTTTTCAGGCCCGCGACCTTGTGCACGAAATTGGCGATCAGCTTTGCACCGTCGGGCGTATGCACGACTTCCGGGTGGAACATGGTGGTGAAGATGCGGCGCTTCTCGTCGGAGGCGATGGCGAAAGGCGCGTTCTCGCTGACGGCTTTCACCGTGAAGCCTTCGGGCAGCTTGGTCACGCGGTCGCCGTGGCTCATCCAGACGGGATAGCGGGCGCCCAATTCCCATACGCCGTCAAACAGCGCGCTGGGCTCGACGATCTGAATGTCGGCGCGGCCAAATTCCGCCGCGTGGCCGCCTTCCACCGCGCCGCCAAGCTGCACGGCTGTCGTTTGCTGGCCGTAGCAGATAGAGAGGATCGGCAGGCCGGAGTCAAAAATCGCCTGCGGCGCGCGGGGCGAGCCCTCTTGCGTCACCGAGGCGGGGCCGCCGGACAGGATGACAGCCTTGGGCGCCAGCTCGTGAAAAGCTTTCTCCGCCGATTGAAACGGCGCGATCTCGCAATAGACGCCCGCCTCGCGCACGCGGCGCGCGATGAGCTGCGTCACCTGCGACCCGAAATCGACGATGAGCACCTTGTCGTGGTTGCGGACGATATCGGTATGGGTGGCGGTCATGATGGTCTCTTGGCTCGCGCTGTCAGATACGAGGCCGGAATAGGCCATGGGGGCGGCAGGCGCAATGCGGGGCGCAGGCGCGCTCGGGAAAAAGCACAAACGCTCGCATTTGAGCAATTGGCTTTTGCTTTGCTCAAGCTGACGCTGGCAGGATCAGGGCGTCAGGAAAAGGACGCTCTCATGCAACGCCTCGCCAGCCCGCAATTCTCCGCCCTGTTCAACGAACAGCCCGATCAGCCCTCAGGCGCTGCGCGTGAGCAGCGCGACGTAGAAGCCGTCGGTGTCGGTGGTCGCGGGCGAGAGGCGCAGGCCCGGCCCAAGCTTCGAACCGCAATCGGCCAGCTCTGGCAGGCCCGCCTTGCGCGCCGCATGGGCCATGTCGATGGGCAGGTAATCGGCGTGTGAATTGAGGAAAGCATTCACGCGGTCCTCGTTCTCGGCTTTCAGCACCGAGCACGTGACATAGGCGATGCGCCCGCCCGGCTTCACGAAGCGCGCAGCTTCGTTCAGCGCCTCGTCCTGATCGCGAATGCGCAACTCCAGAGCGCCCGGGCGCACGCGCCATTTGGCGTCCGGGTTGCGACGCCATGCGCCGGCGCCGGTACAAGGCGCGTCCACGACAACGAGATCGCAGCGGCCGGCCAGATCGGCCAGAATGTCCTGCTTGCCCTTGGGGGCGCGCACCTGCACGTTGCGCACGCCAGCGCGCTCCAGCCGCTCGAAGATCGGCGACAGGCGGCGACCGTCCTTGTCGGTGGCGTAAAGCTGGCCCTTGTTGTCCATCATCGCGGCCAGACACAGCGTCTTGCCGCCGCCGCCTGCGCACAGGTCCAGCACCTGCCAGCCGGGCTCGGCGCCGCTGAGCAGCGCGGCGATCTGCGATCCCTCGTCCTGAACCTCGATCTGGCCTTTGACATAGGACGGCTCGGCGGAAAGCGCCGGGGCACGCCCGTCCACGCCGACGTCGATCCGCAGGCCCCATGGCGAAAAGCGGGTAGCGCGGGGCCCAAGATGGTCAAGCTCGGCCAGCGCGCTGTCGCGGTCCGTTAGCAGCAGGTTTGCACGCAGATCGACGGGCGCGCGGGCGGCGAGCGCCCTGCCCTCCTCGGCGGCCCGGTCTCCCCAGGCTTCTTCAAGCTGCGGCGCCAGCCATTCCGGGTAGTCCCCAAGCACATGGGCCGGGGCACCGGTCATGTCGCAGGCGGTGAGGCGCGCCCTCTCGGCCTCGCTGAGCGGCGGTGGGGCGTGGCCCTCGCCATTGCAGAGGCTTGAGATCGCGGTGATGTCCAGCCCGCGAGCGCGGTTGAGGGCGCCAAGGGCGATGCCCCGGGCGGTGGCGGCTTCGAGCTTTTCCCCCATGAGCCAGGCGGACGAGGATTTGACGCGCAAACTATCCCATACCAGCCCGGCGATGGCGGAGCGGTCCTTGGATCCCGCAAAACGGTGCGCAAGGCCCCATTCTTTCAGGGAATCAGCGGCAGGCCGACGGCGCACGGCGATGTCTTCAAGAACTTCAATCGCGGCGGCGAGACGGGCGGCGGGGGTCATGGGCTAATCCGAAAAGAGCGCGGGACGATGCGTCCCGGGCCCCCGTTCATGCCGCGTTCGGATGGTAAAAGTCCAGCCTGTTGAGGCCCTAGGGCACGATAACGTCCCGCCCGGCACCCTGTTGCGGACGCGAGGCGTACCAGCACCCGGCGCAGAGCGCGGCCAGGAAGAGGGAAATCAGCCACGGGCCAAAGAAGCCCACAATGATAATGCCAACAATAAACGCAACCATCGCCTTATCGGCGAAACGAGCAAACATCTACCAGCTCCGCTACTCACGCGCCGCCACATGAAGACATGTTGCGACCATCGTTAGAATAGAAGCGAATAGGTTAAAGTTTGTTTTAGCAAGAACCCCTCATCCGGCTCTTGCAGGAGCAAACGCCAACTTCTTCCTTAGCGGGAGGAGTTGGCGCGCGAAGCGCGACGGATGAGGGGTTGCTGATATTTCTGAACCCTAAACCCATTCCTCCGGCACAAAGCGCACGGCTCCGCGCGCGGCGCTTGTCGTCATGGAGGCGTAGGCGCGCAAGGCAGTCGTGATCTTGCGCGGGCGGACTTCGGCGGGCTTCCAGCCGGCTTTGTCCTGCGCAATGCGGCGGGCGTCGAGAACGTCCTGCGCCACAGCCAGATGGATGCTGCGGTTGGGGATGTCGATCTCGATCAGATCCCCGGTCTGCACCAGCCCGATCAGCCCGCCTTCGGCGGCTTCCGGCGAACAATGGCCGATGGACAAGCCTGACGTGCCGCCCGAGAAGCGCCCGTCTGTGATGAGCGCGCAGGCTTTGCCCAGACCCTTCGATTTGATGTAGCTCGTGGGATAGAGCATTTCCTGCATGCCCGGGCCGCCGCGCGGGCCTTCATAGCGGATCACGACCACGTCGCCCGCTTTCACGGCGCCGCCGAGGATGCCCTT
>CAMCUC010000035.1 GCA_945878875.1 Rhizobium sp. Q54 | reverse complement strand
TTCCTGCACGATGCGCAAGTCCGCCCCGTTTTGGAGCAGATGGCTGGCAAAGGCGTGGCGCAAAACGTGCGGGCTGACGCGGGCGGGCGCAATGCCGGCCGCCGACGCCACGTCCTTCAGGTCGCGCGCAAACGCCTGCCGGGTCAGGTGGCCTGATTCGCTGTCGGCTGGAAACAGCCACGCGCCCTTGGCTTTGGCGGGCCGCGCCTCTTCCAGCAGGCGCCGATAGGCCAGCATGGTCTGGCGCGCGGTTTCGGACACCGGCACCAATCGTTCGCGACCGCCCTTGCCCTTCACCGCCAGCAGCGGATCGCGCGCATGGGCGGCGGAGCGCGGCAGCGCCACCAGCTCCGAGACGCGCAGGCCCGTGGCGTAGAGCGTCTCCAGCAGGCAGGCCATGCGGCCCGCGCGCAGGCGCTCGCCCAGCGGCCGGGCGGGATCGTCCAGCCCCTGCCGCGTGGCCGCCAGCAGGCGATCCACTTCAGCTACGCTCAGCACCTTGGGCAAAGGTCGACCCCTGCGCGGGCCCTCGACCACGGACGTCGGATCGTCGCCGCGACTGCCCTCGGCATAGAGAAACTTGTGGAACTGGCGAACACAGGACAGTTTGCGGGCGGCGGAGGAGGGCGCAAGGCCCCGCACGTCGAGATCGGCGGTCCAGGCCCGCACCATCGCCGTGTCGGCGGCCAGCGGGTTTGATCCGCGCGCCGCCAGATAGGTCATGTAATCGTCAAGATCGCGGCCATAGGCGTCGAGCGTGTTGCTGGCGGCGCCGCGTTCGGCTGCGGCCATATCAAGAAATTGCGCCGCAAGGCCGGTTTGGAGCTTTGGCTTGCCAGCTTTCGCCTTCAACGCTTGGGCCGGAGTTTTCGCCATCGCCCTAGCGGTTCAGCTTGTTGGCTGGCAGCGGCTGGCTCATCTCGCGCTGCTGCGGCTCGACGAAGGCGACCAGCGCCGCCATGGCGCTGACTGCAAGGCCCGCGATCACGCCCACGACGAACAAAAACCGGAACAGGCTCGGCATGGGGTTTTCCACTTTGAATTTACGCGCCCGCAAACGCATGACCCTGTTATCAAATGCTCCAGGCCTGTTGGCAAGTTCCAGTTGATGGGGGCGCCCGCGCTTAAACCTTCCCGCGCGACGTGATACACATCCTCGATGCAGGAACTTGACGATCCCATCGACGCGCCCACATCTCCCGCCGCCGACCAGCGGGCCGCCGCTATTTTGCGCAGCCTTGGCGGGCGCACGCTGGTGCTTGTGGGGATGATGGGTTCCGGCAAAACGTCCGTAGGCCGGCGGCTCGCGCAGCGTTTGGGGCTGGATTTTGCCGACGCCGACGCTGAAATCGAATCAGCGGCGGGCATGACCATCGCTGATATTTTTGCGAGGCACGGCGAGCCCTATTTCCGCGACGGAGAGCGCCGTGTGGTGGCGCGCCTGCTGGGCGAGCGCCAGCGCGTGCTGGCCACCGGCGGCGGCGCCTTCGCTTCCGCGCAGACGAGGGCGCAAGTCGCCCGCCATGGCGTCTCGATCTGGCTGAAGGCCGACCTCGATGTTTTGGTGCGCCGGGTGCGCAAGCGCAACAACCGCCCTCTGCTGGCGGACGTTGACGCCGAAGCCACGATGAAGCGACTGATGGCCGAACGGTACCCATTTTATTGCCAGGCCGACTTCACCATTTACTCGAAAGAGGGTCCGCACGAGGCGGTGGTGGAATCGATTCTTCTGGCGCTCGAATCGGGTCTGTCGAACATTCCGCGCCTCGCCAGCCCCGCCCCGCGCGCCAACGTGCGGGTGGAACTGGACGCGCGCGCCTACGACATTCTCATCGGTCCCGATCTGATCGCAAACGCCGCCGATCACATCGCCCGCATCGCGCCGGGCGCGGCCTGCGCCATCGTCACCGATTCCAATCTCGCGCGCGATCATCTGCCCGCCTTGCAGGCCAGCCTCGACCATGCCGGCATCCGGCATGCAGCCATGATTATCGAGCCGGGCGAAGCGTCCAAGTGCTGGAAGACGCTCGAATGGGTGTCTGAAGGCATTATCGCCGCCCGCATGGAGCGTGGCGACGTCGTGGTGGCGCTGGGCGGGGGCGTGGTGGGTGATCTGGCGGGCTTTGCCGCCGCCATCATTCGGCGCGGCATGGGCTTTGTGCAAATTCCGACAAGCCTTCTGGCGCAGGTCGATTCGTCCGTCGGCGGCAAGACTGCGATCAATTCGCAGCACGGCAAAAACCTCATCGGCGCCTTCTATCAGCCAGGCCTCGTGCTGGCCGATACCGATGCGCTGGCCAGCCTGCCCGAGCGCGAATTTCGCGCCGGTTACGGCGAGGTGGTGAAATACGGCATCATTGACGATGCGCCGTTCTTCACCTGGCTTGAGCGCAATTGGACCGGCGTGTTTGCGCGCGGTCCTGAGCTGACGGAGGCGATCCGCAAAAGCTGCGCCTCCAAAGCCGCCGTCGTAGCGCGCGACGAAACAGAGCAGGGCGACCGCGCTTTGTTGAATCTGGGCCACACTTTCGGCCATGCGCTGGAAAGCCTGACGCATTTCGACGGCGCCCGGCTGGTCCACGGCGAGGGGGTTGCGATCGGCCTTGCCTGCGCGATGCGGTTTTCCGTGCGCCTTGGCCATTGCAACGAGGCGGACGCCCATCGCGTGGAGGCCCATCTGCGTGAAGTGGGCCTGCCGACGCGCATCCAGCACATCTCGGGCTGGAACGCGGGGCCTGATGAGATGCTGGAGGCGATGCAGCAGGACAAAAAGGTCCATCGCGGCGCGCTGACGTTCATCCTGGCACGCGGCATCGGCCAGAGCTTCATCGCCAGAGGCGTGCCCAGCGAAGACGTGCGGGCGTTTCTGGCGGATGAATTGGGCTAGCGCCTACTTTAAGAAACCCTTCATCCGACTTTTGCTGACGCAAAAGCCACCTTCTCCCGCAAGGGGAGAAGGAAGAAAGAGGCGCCATTGTTGATCGTGTGCGCCCTTCTCCCCTTGCGGGAGAAGGTGGCGCATCGCGCCGGATGAGAGGTTCTTCTACTCCCTCACTGCGCCGGCGCAATCCCGTCCTTCGCCACGGCCTCGGCCATGAATTGCGCGCGGGCGAGTTCGGCGAAGCGGCCGTTCAGCGCCACCAATTCCTCAAAGCTTCCCGTCTCCACAACCTGTCCCTGATCGAACACGAAAATGCGGTCGGCGTTGCGGATTGTCGCCAGCCTGTGGGCGATCACGAAGGTCGTGCGGCCTTGCGTGGCGGCCTCTAACGCCTTCTGCAACAGGCGCTCCGTGGTGGCGTCGAGCGCGCTGGTGGCCTCGTCGAAAATCAGGATCGGCGGGTCTTTCAGCAACGCGCGCGCTATGGAGACGCGCTGGCGCTCGCCGCCTGAAAGGGTGCGACCGCGCTCGCCCACAATGGTGGCCAGACCGTCTGATTGACGCGCCACGAAATCGCTCGCCTGCGCCCGCTCCAGCGCCAGCGCGATCTCCTCGTCGCTGGCGTCGGGCTTGCCGATGCGCAGGTTTTCCTCAATCGAACGCGCAAACAGCATCGGCTCCTGAAACACCACGCCGATATTGGCGCGCAGCGAGGTCAGCGTCATGTTGCGGATGTCGATGCCGTCGATGGCGACGCGCCCGCCATTGGGATCGAACACGCGATGCAGCAGGCCCAGCGTCGTGGATTTGCCCGAGCCCGTCGCGCCCACCAGCGCCACCGTCTGTCCGGGCTCGACCACGAACGATACGTCCTTCACGGCGGTGCGGCGGCCATCATAGGAAAACGTCACGTTCTCAAACGCCACGCGGCCGGTGAGTTTGCCGACATCGCGGGCATCAGGCCCGTCGCGCACGCCAGGCTGGGCGTCGAGCACGTCGAAAAATTCGCGCAGTTTTGGCGCCAGCATGAACAGCCAGTTTGCGAAGGTAACGGTGCTTTCGAGCTTGCCGACCAGCAGTCCGGCAAAGTTCATGAACATGACGATTTCGCCAATCGTCGCCAGCCCCCGCATGAACAGCCATGTCCCCAGCAGGAACACCGCCAGTATGGTGAGCGTGGCCGAGGCGCGCGTGGCCACAGCCGCAATCGCCCACCATGACAGCACCGGCATTTGCGCCTTCAATAGCGCATCCGAGATACGGCGCATCGAGACAGCTTCGGCCTCAACGCGCGTAAAACTCTGGATGATCGCGATATTGCCCAAAGCGTCGGAGGCGCGCTCCGCCAGATCCGTATGGAAGGTCTCGACCTTGCCTTGCAGGCTTTCCGTATGGTGGAAAACGTAAGTCGTGATCGCGCCGAACACGAACACCAGCACCACAAGCAGCGCGCCAAGGCGCCAGTTCAGGAACATGGTGGCGGGCAATAGCACGAACAGCGATACAAAAGAGGCGCAATGCTCCCGAAAGAACGACAGCCAGACGCTGGACATGCCGCTGGAGCCGTCGAGCATGGTCTTCAACAGGCGTCCCGAATGCACACCGGTGTGAAAGCCCAAAGGCAGATGCAGAACGTGCTCGAAAAATTCCGCCATCACCACCAGCCGGCGCCGATGCGACAGCCGGTCGGCGTGCAGCGCCACCAGAACGGCGGCGGCAATCGTGAACAGGCCAAAGCCGATCCACAGCCAGATGAGGTTGCCGAGCTGGCTCCACGTCACTTTGGAGGGATCGCCGGCCGAGCCCGTCAGCGCGTCGATGATGCGACCAAACAGCACCGGCTCGGCAAATTGCGCCACCGCAAGCGCGAGATTTGCGCCGATGAGCAGGATCGCCAGGCGCTTCTCTGCGCCAAGCATGCCAAGTACGCGGAAATATATGCGCAGTATCGCCATGCAATTTGCCTGTTCCGACCGGAAAACCCGGCTCAATCTGAAGTCCGGGTATAGTGGAGCCCCGCGCGCCGCGCCACCCGTCTTGAAATGCGGTCTTGAAGCCCGGTTTTGAAGCGCTGTGCGCGAACGCAGCTTCTCCTTGGTTTCTGGCGCGCGCGCCGCTAAATCTAAGCTCGTTATTCCAGAAGCGTTCCAGAGCAAGATGCTCCAGACAAGGTGCATGCAGGATGAACAAGGTTTACCCGGACGCGCGCGCCGCCATCGCCGACGTCATCAAGGACGGCATGACGATCATGTCGGGCGGCTTTGGCCTCTGCGGCATTCCTGAAGTTCTGGCCGAGGCGATCCTCGAATCGGGGGCTAAAAACCTCACCGTGATCTCCAATAACGCGGGCGTCGACGGCATCGGCCTTGGCCGCCTGCTGGAAAGCCGCCAGATCAAAAAGATGATCTCGTCCTATGTGGGCGAGAACAAAATCTTCGCGCAGCAATATCTGGCCGGAGAGCTGGAACTGGAGTTCACCCCGCAGGGCACGATGTCCGAGCGCATTCGCGCGGGCGGCGCCGGCATTCCCGCCTTCTTCACGAAGACTGGCGTCGGCACGATCATCGCGGAGGGCAAGGAAGTCCGCGAGTTCGACGGCGAGCTTTACGTGATGGAGCGCGCGCTTGTGGCCGATCTGTCCATCGTCCATGCGTGGAAGTCCGACACCGAGGGCAATCTGGTGTTTCGCAAGACGGCGCGCAATTTCAACCCGATGATGGCTACGGCGGGCAAGATCACCATCGCCGAGGTCGAGCATCTCGTGCCCGCAGGCGCCATTGATCCCGACCATATCCACACGCCCGGCATTTACGTGAACCGCATCGTTCACGTGCCGGATGCTCCCAAGCGCGTTGAATTTCGCACCACCCGCAAACGCACCGACCCGCCGATCCCGGCGGGAACCGGCGAGGAGGTCTGATATGCCCTGGACCCGCGATCAAATGGCCGCCCGTGCGGCGCGCGAACTTAAAGACGGTTTCTACGTCAATCTGGGCATCGGCATCCCGACGCTGGTTTCAAACTACATACCAGCAGGCGTGAGCGTTCAGCTGCAAAGCGAGAACGGCATGCTGGGCATGGGCCCCTTCCCTTTTGAGGGCGAGGAAGACCCCGACCTTATCAACGCGGGCAAGCAGACGGTCACGCAATTGCCGACCACGAGCTATTTTTCCAGCGCCGATTCGTTTGCGATGATTCGCGGCGGCCATATCGACCTGTCGATTCTGGGCGCCATGCAGGTGGCCCATAACGGCGATCTGGCGAACTGGATGATCCCGGGCAAAATGGTCAAGGGCATGGGCGGTGCCATGGACCTCGTGGCCGGGGTGAAGAAGGTTGTCGTGGTGATGGAGCACGTGGCCAGGGACGGGCCGAAATTGCTCAATCGCTGCACGCTGCCGCTCACCGGGGCGGGCGTTGTCGATCTCGTCGTGACGGATCTGGGCGTGTTTCAAATCGACAGGAAGGGCGCCGACGGCATGACGCTGATCGAGCTGGCCGACGGTGTGACGCTGGAAGAGATTACGGCGAAGACGCAAGCGCCGTTCAAACTGGCGCCGGGTCTGGGCTGATATGTCCTCATGGTCGGCCTGTATTCAGGCCGACCATGAGATTTCTGATTATTGCGCTTTGATGCCACCCTTTTTGATGGCGGCGGTCAGGCGCTCCATTTCCGACTGGGTGAACGCGCCCAATGCGGCTGGCGTGTCCTGGCCGGGGCCGGGGATTTCCGACGCCAGATCCTGAATCCGCTTGCGCACGCCCGCATCCTTGTAGGCGGCGGCCATGGTTGAGACCAGTTTTGCGGTGGCGGCGGCGGGCGTTCCGGCGGGAACGTACATTGCGGTCGCAGCCGAAACCTCAAAGCCGGGCAGGCCGGCTTCAGCGGTCGTGGGCACGTCCGGAAGGCCGGGGAAGCGGGTCTTCTGGGCGATGGCGAGCACTTTCACAGTGCCTGCGGTCGCCTGTCCCATCATGTTCAGCCCTTGGTCGCACATCAGGTCCAGCGTGCCTGCAACAAGATCGTTGAGGGCCGGGCCGGTGCCGCGATAGGGCACGTGGGTGATCGAAATATCGGTCTGCTGGCCCAGCAACACGCAGGCCAGATGGGTGGCCGAGCCAGCCCCTGCGGAGCCGTAATTAATCTTGCCGGGATTGGCTTTCGCGAAGGTCAGAAACTCCTTCAGATCCTTGGCCGGAAAGTCCTTGCGCAAGACGAGGTAATGGGCGGCGAAAGCGAGCGTGCCGATGGGCTCGAAGCTCTTGACCGGATCATAGGTGGCGCTGGGGTAGAGTGCGGGGCCTGCGACATGGGGAGCGACGTTGTGCACGAAAATCGTGTAGCCGTCGGGCGTGGCGCGCGAGGCGCGCAGCGTACCCGTTGAGCCGCCGGCGCCGGCGGCGTTTTCAACGACGAATTGCTGGCCAAGCGTGCGCGAAAAATACTCGCCGTAAATACGCGCGGCGACGTCCGTGGGACCGCCCGCAGCAAACGGCACGATGATGGTGACGGGCTTTGCAGGGTAATCCTGCGCCAAAGCGGCGCCAGCCGAAAAAGCTGCTGCTGCGCCAGCGATGGCGATCCGTGCGATCGAAGTCTTCAAGCTCATAAAAGATCCCTCCGGCGCGAGCCTCCCGCCCGCGTGCGAAAGGCTAGCACGACCTGTAAACGCTAGCTAGGCCAGCTTTGCCCTAGACGATTTCGCCGAATAATCTCTCGCCGTCGTGGCCTGTCGCCCGCACGTCAAACGTCAGCCCCGGTTCGACTGGCCCAAGGCGCACAAGCGTAAAATCTTCCGCCCGGCCATTGCCGCCGCGCTCGCTGAGCACCCGCAGGCCCTTGCCGATCTGCGCGTCGAGATGGGCGCGCAGGCGGCGTGAGCCAAGCTCTCGCAAAGCCTGCGCGCGCGCCTTCACGATCTGGCGGGCGACAGGCGGCATGCGCGCGGCGGGTGTGCCGGGGCGCGGCGAGAACGGGAAAACATGCAGATGCGTGAGCCCGCATTCCTCGACAAGATCGAGCGTGCGCTCGAACATGGCATCGGTCTCGGTGGGAAACCCGGCGATAAAATCAGCGCCGAATACGATGTCAGGCCGCGCTTTGCGAAGATCGCGGCAGAAGGCGATGGAATGCTCGCGCAAATGGCGGCGCTTCATGCGCTTCAGGATCATGTCGTCGCCCGCCTGCAACGACAAATGCAGATGCGGCATCAGGCGCCGCTCGTTGGCCAGCACGTCGAGCAAGTCATCATCGGCCTCGATGCAATCGATCGAGGAAATGCGCAGCCGCTCCAGTTTTGGAACCAGTATGAGGATCTGCCGCGTCAGCGCGCCGAGCTTGGGCGCGCCGGGCAGGTCATGGCCCCATGAGGTGATGTCGACGCCCGTCAGCACGGCTTCCCGATAGCCGTTGTCGACCAGCGTTTGAATCTGCCGCACCACGTCGCCAGCGGGCGCCGAGCGTGAGGGGCCGCGTCCAAACGGGATGATGCAGAACGTGCAGCGATGGTCGCAACCGTTCTGAACTTCCACGAAGGCGCGCGTATGGCCAGCAATGGAATCGATCTCCGAATCCAGCCCGCTGGCGACAAAATGATGCGCGGTCTCTGGCAGCGCAAAAATGTCGTTGACGCGGGCGGCGCCGTCACGCGCCAGATCGAGCCAGGCCTGCGGACGCGCCTTGTCTGCATTGCCCATCACGGTGGAGACTTCAGGCATGGCGGCGAACGCTTGCGGATCAATCTGCGCCGCGCAGCCGGTGACGATAATGCGCGCTTGCGGATGTTCGCGCGCCGCCCGGCGAATGGCCTGCCGCGCCTGTCGCACAGCCTCATTCGTCACCGCGCAGGTGTTGAAGACGATTGTCTCGCCCTCAAGCGCCGCGTCTGCGCCGCGCCGGATGGCTTCCGATTCAATGACGTTGAGGCGGCAGCCAAAGGTGACGACTTCGACGCTCATGATCGCGCGCTCACGAAAACAATTTCGGGTCGAGGCGGCCTTCAAATTCAAGCTCGACGTCGCCGGTCATCAGCACGTGGTCATCGCTCAAACGCCATTCGATCACCAGCCGCCCGCCGGGCAGATCGACGTTGGCGGCACGGCCTGTGCGCCCGGTGAGGGATGCGGCGACCAAGGCCGCGCAAGCAGCAGAACCGCAGGCGCGGGTGATGCCCGCCCCGCGCTCCCAGACGCGCAGCAAGATTGTGTCGCGTCCGTCTTGCGCAGCGCCGATTTGCGCCAGCGATATGTTGGCGCGCTCAGGAAAAACAGAATGCGTTTCAAGGCCTGGCCCGATGCGCGAAAGATCGATTCTGGCGGCGTCGCTCACAAAGAACACCGCATGGGGATTGCCCATGTTGACGGCGCAAAAGGGGCCAAGTTCTGCACCTCTCGAAAGTTGTTCAATCCCGGCAATCGTCACGGTGCTTGTATCGGCCACGTCATGCTGAAGCGGAATGTCGCGCCAGCCGAGTTTTGGCGCGCCCATGTCGATGCGAAAACGCCTCTCGCCCACACGCTCGCAGACCAGCTTTCCGGCACTTGTTTCAAGGATAAGAGACTCGCGCGCTCCATTGCGCATCAAAACCCATGCGACGCAGCGCGTGCCGTTGCCGCAGGCGCCCGATTCTGATCCGTCATTGTTGAGGATCGTCATGAAGGCGTCCGTCTCCGCGCTGCGCGGTTGCGACAGGATCATCAATTGGTCGAAGGCCAGAGCCGGGTCGGCATTGATCGCCCGCGCGTCGGCGGGCGAAACAACGGCGCCGGTTCCACGCAGATCGAGAACGATGATTTCGTTGCCGATGCCGTTCATCTTGAAAAATGGCAGGCCTGCAAGCTGGCTCAAAGACTGTTTCCTTCCGTTCAGGGGGGTTCTATAGCTCAATTAAGATGGGGGGGCCAAAGATGGAATCGGGCGCGCGACTGTCCCGCGCAAGCCGCATTTTCCATGAAACCCATTTGCCCCCTTCGCCGTCTTTGTATTGCAGTGCATATATGACGGCTTAGGCGATTCGCTGCGGGCGCCCGGAGTTTGGCTATGATGACAGCAATACCGGCATTGATGATGGTTCAGGCCCGGCGTGCGGCTGCGCTTGCGACGCTTGCGCTGGGTCTCTGTTTTTCTCCGCTCGCGGCGCAAACTGCTGCACCGCCTGCTGCAGGCGCGCCCGTTGCAACGCCGGGCGCAAAGTCTCCCGAGTCGAAGGTTCAGGATACCCGTATTCCGGATCCCCGGATCAACGAGGTGGCCGCGCGTCCCGCCCTCGTGTTCGAGGGGCAATCGACCTGGGAGGACGGCTATACCAGTCTGGCCAACGGTTTTCAGCGGCTGCGGGCGGAGCTTGATCGCCTTGGCCTGAAGGCGGGCGGCAACCCCCTGTCGGTGTTCGTCAGCACGGACGATCTGGGTTTCCGGTTTCAGGCCATGGCGCCGCTGGAGCAAGCGCCCGCCAATCCGCCGGAATTTGGCGCCGAGTTCAAACTCGGCCAGACGCCGGACGGCCGCGCGATCAAGTTCGAGCATCGCGGCTCCTATGAGGAGATCGACGCCACCTATGAGGCGATCACCGCATGGCTGGACGAGAAGGGCCTTGATGCGCGCGATTTCTTCGTCGAGGAATTTGCCAGCCTTGGGACCGGCCCCGACGATTCGGCCAGCGCGGTTGATGTCTACGTGTTCGTGAAATAAATCACGCCAGCAGGCCTGCGGGCTTTGGCGCCAGCGGGTTATCCCGGCGCGATTGCGCATCGGGCGTATCCACCATCGGCTCGCCCACAAACGCCGCCCACAGACCGCGCACATGCGCGGGATCGAGATCGCGCAGGATGAACACGATCCGCGTGCGCGTGTCTGCATCGGGCCAGCGCTCCAGCCGCACGGGCGGATGAAACACATGCTGAACGCCGTGAATAACCACGGGGCGGGCAGGATCGTCGCTGAGCCCGATGATCCCCTTTACGCGCAGCATGCTCGGGCCATGGACTTGCCGCAACATATCAAGAAACACGTCGAAGCTTGAGGCCGGGAGCAGTTTGTCGCTGGTCAGGCAAAAGGCGCGAATGCGGGAATCGTGGCGATTGGGATCGTGCGCGTGGACGTGATGCCCATGATGGTGATTATGATCGTGATGCGCGTGCCCGTGATCATGATTCTGTTTGGGCTGTTGCGCGATATCTTCCGCGTTCAGCCAGCGCGCCACGTCGGGGATCTTGCCATCAAGTCCAAAAAGCCCGGCATCCAGCAGGTTGTCAACGCGCGCGTCGGTCGCCTCGATCACGCGTGCGGCGGGCGCCAGCGATTTGATGCGCCCGAGCAGACGTTTCACGTCGGCGATGCGTTCCGCCGTGTCTGCCAGATCGGTTTTGGTTAGCACGATCCGGTCGGCGACCGCGATTTGCTTGACCGCCTCTTCCTGCGCATCGAGAGTGGCCTGCCCGTTGATTGCATCCACCACGGTGACCACGCCCTGCAGCATGAAGCGCAGCATCAGATAGGGGTGATGCATAATCGTGTGCAGGACGGGTGCGGGATCGGCGAGCCCCGTTGTCTCCACCAGCACGCGCGAGAACGGCGCGATGCGGCCATTGTCGCGTTTGCGCAAAGCGTCTTCGAGCGTGGCGATCAGGTCGCCGCGAATGGTGCAGCAAAGGCAGCCCGACGACATCAGCATCATGTCGCCGTCCACCTTCTCGACGAGCAGATGATCGAGGCCGATTTCGCCGAACTCGTTGATGAGGATCAGCGCGTCCGAAAGCGCGGGATCGTCCAGCAGCCGGTTGAGGAGCGTGGTTTTGCCCGCGCCCAGAAAGCCCGTCAGCACCGTGAAGGGAATGGGCGGCGGCGGCCGACGGCGCCCAGTTATGTTTTCCGGCAGATCGGTCATGTCAGTGTTGTCGGTCATGTCAGTCATGGGTTCAGCGTTCCACACCGGGCGGTGCAAGGTTTCGCGGTTTTGTTGCTGTATTTGCGCCAGATGCTGGAACAGGTTTTGGAGCCGGTTTTGCAGCGGGCTTCGACGCAGGCTGTACTTTTGGCTTTGCGTCTGCGGCGCCGACTTTGGTCGCAGGCTTGGTATTGGAAGGCTTGGTACTAGAAGGCTTGGTGGTCGCAGCTTTGGCGGCAACAGGTTTGGCTTCTGCTTTGGCCGCGGGCTTTTTCGTCGCGTTGCCCGCGCTGGCGGTTTTGGCCGCAAGCGCTTTAGCCTTTGCGGCCTCGCGCGCTTTGGCCCGCACCTGCGCTTTTTTGCCGGGGGCCTTTTCTGCCTCGGTCAACGCCGGTTCGTCGTCGCTTGGGCGCAGCGCATTGCCTGTCCAGCCCGGCGCCCGGCCAAGGTAAATCAGCGCCGGCGTGAAGGCGGGGCGCGGCCCAAGGTCGCCGCCTGCAAAAGCGGCCAGCGCGCCCGGCTGTCCGCGCGAGGCGTCGGCTGCGAAAAATGCGGCGGCGCTGTCCTCGCCCGGATTGGCGCTTGCTCCCGCGATGGGAATTGCGAAATCCTCCAGCGCCTCAAGGCTGCGGTTTTTGCCGCACACTTGCAGCCGCAGGTCCACGGGCTGCGTGAACGCGCTCATCGGCAGATTGGCGAGGTTGCCGCCGCCGCGCGCAAATACGCTCGTGGAGAAGCCGTTCTCAAACATCGCCATCGCCTTCAGCGTGCGCGCCTTGGCGTTGGGCGAGCCCATCACCACCGCAATCAGCCTACGGCCATTGCGCGAGGCGCTGGCCACGACGTTAAAGCCCGACGCGCAGACAAAGCCTGTCTTCATGCCGTCGGCGCCGGGATAGCGGCCAAGCAGGCCGTTGTGGGTGGGGATGATTTTGGCGCCAAGTTTTAACGCGCCGATGCCGTAGAGCGCCTCATGCTCGGGGAAATGCATCAGCAAACCTCGCGCCAGCAACGCCATGTCGCGTGCCGAACTGACATGGTCCTCATGGTGCAGGCCGTGGGGATTGACGAAATTGGACTGGCTCATCCCCAGCATCCGCGCCGCCTCGTTCATCTGCGCGGAGAACGCTGGCACGGAGCCCGCAAGACCTTCCGCGATCGTCACCGACACGTCGTTGGCCGATTTGACCATGATGATTTTAAGCGCGTTCTCGAGCGTGATTTCGGAGCCGGGCGGGAAGCCCATTTTTGAAGGGGCCATGCGTGCGGCGCGATTCGAGACCACCAGCGGCGTTTGCATGGTCACGCGCCGGTCCTGCACCGCTTTGAGCGCGACATAGACCGTCATCAGCTTGGTGAGTGAGGCCGGATACCAGGGCCGCGTGGCGTCTTCGGCATGCAACACCTGACCGGTGGCCGCATCCACCACCAGAGACGGCGCGGCCCGTACAGGGGCGGGCGCCAGCAAAGCAAGGCAAAACGCGAGGGGCGCAGCCAGAAGCCGGGCCGATGTCGTAAAACGCAAGCGTAAAGCCATGATCGCTCCGGTCGGCCGGACGCGCAGGGCCCGCCAATGTCTACGCCTTTATCAGTACCGCGTTACCGTGCGCAGGGTAAAGCGGGCTCACGAATGTTTGGCGATCAGTCGCCTCCCATTTTGACGCACCGGCTGGACGCAGCTACCCATGGTCCTGGAAACGCTTCCGATAAAAACAAGATGGCTGGCAATTATGGCTGATTTCGACACGGAGATTCTGGTCGTGGGCGCAGGCCCCTGCGGGTTGATGCTGGCCAATGAGCTGGGGCGGCGCGGCCTGCGCGCGCTGATCGTTGACGGCAAGCCCGGCACGGCGGTCAATCCGCAAGCCAACGCCACGCAGGCGCGCACGATGGAGCATTACCGGCGGCTCGGTTTTGCCGACGAAATTCGCTGCCTTGGCCTGCCGCTCGATTACCCGACCGACATCGCCTATTTCACCCGCTTCTGCACACAGGAAATCGCCCGCTTCAGCCTGCCCGCAGCCAGGGACGCGCGCCAAACCCTGCGCGGCCTGTCGGGCGAATGGAGCGCCGCCGAGCTGCCGCACCGCGTCTCGCAAAAATTCGTCGAGCCTGTGCTGCTGAAACATGCGCGCGCTTTGGCTGGAATCGAGATCGCCTTCAACACGAAGCTTATCGATTTTCATGATCGCGGAACGCATGTCGACGCGGTGATTGAGGATGCGAACGGACGCCATAACGTGCGCGCCAAATACCTGGTTGGGGCCGATGGCGCGCGCTCGTTCGTGCGCCAGCGTTTTGGCTGGGGCTGGGTTGGCGACACCCGCACGGAGCGCGAATTCATGGGCGGGCGCATGCTCGCGGTTTACTTGCGTGCAAAAGATTATTACGCGCTGTCCCCCAATGCTCCGGCGTGGATGTACGTCGCGTTCAATCCCACGCATCGCGCCTATATGGCGGCGGTGGACGGGCGCGGCGAATTTGCCTTCCACGCGCAATTGCCGCCCGGCGCAAATGAAGACAGCTATTCGGCAGCTGACGGGGCCGATTTCTTTCGCCATGCGAGCGGGCTCAGCATGGACGTCGAGGTGTTGTCGATGAACGGCTGGACGGCGGGTCATGCGCTGGTCGCTGAGCGCATGCAGGAAGGGCGCGTGCTGATTGGCGGCGACGCGGCGCATCTGTTCACGCCAGCGGGCGGCATGGGCTACAACACAGGGATTGAGGACGCTGTAAACATGGGCTGGAAACTGGCGGCTGCGGTGCGCGGCAATGCTGGTCCCGGCCTGCTGAAAAGCTACGAGACCGAGCGCTGGGCGGTGGCGCGGCGCAATACGGGGTTTGCCCGCGCGCTGTCGGATTCATTGGGAAAGCTGCGCGCGCCTTCCTGCGTCGAGGACGAGACCGATGAGGGGATTGCCGCCCGCGCCGAGGCTGGCGCATATTTTAATCGCCATGCGCGCGAGGAATTCAACATTCCCGGCTTTACGCTTGGCGCGCGCTATGACGGCTCGCCGGTGATCGTGTCTGACGGTTCTACGCCGCCCCCCGACGGTCCCAACATCTATCATCCCACCGCCTGCCCGGGAGGTCGCGCGCCCCATGTCTGGCTTGACGACGGACGCTCGCTTTATGACGCGTTCGGCTTTGAATGGACGCTGCTTGTGACCAGCGATCATGCGCGCGGGGGTGAAGCCTTCGCCGTCGCCGCCAAAGCCGCCGGGATGGATCTGACCATCGTCAGGCAGAGCGCGAACGGCTTGCGCGATCTCTACGAGGCGGATCTGGCTTTGATCCGCCCGGACCAGATGGTGGCGTGGCGCGGCGATGCTGGCGATGCAGGCGCAATCGTGCGGCAGGTTTTGGGGTTCTAGGCTTCCGACTTCTGCGGGCGCGCCAGCAGCGCCTCGACGGCGTCGGACACGCTGAGGCGGTCGCTCAAGATCGCGTCCACCGCCGCGCAAATCGGCATGTCCACGCCGTGCTCGCGCGCCATCTCGACAAGTGCGGTTGCGGTCAGCGCGCCCTCGGCCAATGCGCCGGGCGCGGGCTCGCCCCGGCCCATGGCATGACCCAGCGCGAAATTGCGCGATTGCAGCGAGCCGCAGGTCAGCACCAGATCGCCCAATCCCGACAGGCCCATCAGCGTTTCGTCGCGCGCGCCCAAAGCGCGGCCAAAACGGCGTAATTCGGCAAAGCCGCGCGCGATCAAAGCGGCTTGCGCGCTGGCGCCAAGTGCGCGACCCGCCGCGACGCCGCAAGCAATCGCCAGCACGTTCTTGGCCGCCCCGCCGATCTCGACGCCGCGCAGATCGGTTGTGTGATAGAGGCGGAAGCTGGGTGTTGCCAATGATGCGCAAAAGCGCTGCGCCACATCCTCATCTTTTGCAGCTATTGTGACGGCTGTCGGCAGGCCGGCGGCCACGTCGTGCGCGAAACTGGGGCCCGACAGGGCAGCGACGGCATGATTGGGCGCCACTTGCTCCAGCACGTCGGCCATGAACAAAAGCGTGCCGCGCTCAACGCCCTTGGCGCAAATTGCGATTGGCGCCTCAACCCGCAAAACGGGCGCAAACATTTGCGCCATCGCGCGCACCGTTTGGGCGGGCGTGACCAGCAGCACGGCGTCCATATGCGCAAGGTCGCGTGGATCGGCGGTCGGGCGCACATTGTCATGCAGGCGCACGCCGGGCAGGCGCTTCTGGTTTTCGCGCGTGCGCGCCATTTCATCGGCATGACCAGGGTCGCGCGTCCACAGCACGACGTCTGCGCCTGCGCGCGCCGCCACATTGGCCAAAGCCGTGCCCCAGGCGCCTGCGCCGATCACGCCAATGCGGGAAAAAGTCTGCTGGGACATTAAAGACGCTCTCGCATTTATCGTGGCCCTGTTGACGGAAGCGCCTCGGCGCGCACGATCTCGCTGTCAGGCCGCGACCATAGATAATCGAACTCGCGCAAGAAACCGGCAATCGCATCCTGACTTTCGATCAGGATCAAATCATTGTTCTGGCGCGAACCGCCAGAGACCGAAAAATTGCTTGAGCCAGTACGCAGCACGCGCCGGTCGGCCTGATAGGCCTTTAGGTGCATCAGGTGCTCGCCGGTTTTCACCTTCGCCTGCACGCCCGGCGCGTTCAAAAGATCGGCCAGCGCCGCGCGCCCGGCGCCGCCCTTCAGCGCAGGCTGGTCGGGATCAAGATAGAGGCGCACCTTCACGCCGCGCCGCCCGGCGCTGGCCAGCGCCTCCATGATCGCCCGGTCGGACAGGATGAAGGCGGCGATGTCGATGGTCTCGCGCGCCGAGGCCAGAACAGCCAGATCAATCTCGCGCAAATCGGTGCGGGGCGCGTAGAAAATGCGCAAGCCCGCGATCATCCGGTCCGTATCGAGCGGGCCGCGCGCGGCGCCGGGAACAAAGCCTATGAAGAAAGCCGCGAGCAGAGCCCGCAGCGCAAACGTCGGCGGCCTCCGGCCAAAAGGGGCAAACCCGCGCAGCGGAGCGCGCCTTAGTCCCGTAAATCCGGGCGCCGCGAATTTCACGCTTTACCGTTGAGCGAGCGCTGCGCTTTGGTATCCAGCGGCCAGCGCGGACGGGGCGCAAACGACAAATCGTCAACCATCCCCAGCCGCAGGCGCTCGATGCCGGTCCACGCGATCATCGCGCCATTATCGGTGCAAAGCGCTGGCGGCGGCAGGATGAGCTTGAGCCCCGAGCCCGAGGCGAAGCGCTGCAAGCTGGAGCGAATCACGTTGTTGGCGGCGACCCCGCCAGCGACCACCAAAGCGCATGGTTCGCCCACCTGCGTGCGAAACATCTTCAGCGCCGCGCGGGTGCGGTCCATGATCACGTCAACGACGGCGCCCTGAAACGAGGCGCATAAATCGGCGACGTCGCCCGGCGTCAATGGTGCGGCGCGCTCGGCGGTCAGACGCACGGCGGTTTTGAGGCCAGACAGCGAGAAGTCGGCGTTTGGGCGCCCGTGCATCGGGCGTGGCAGCTCAAAGCGGGCCGGATCGCCGGTCACTGCCGCGCGCTCCAAATGCGGCCCGCCGGGATAAGGCAGGCCCAGCATCTTGGCGACTTTGTCGAACGCCTCGCCGATGGCGTCGTCGAGCGTCGTGCCAAGCCGCACGTAATCGCCCACTCCCTTGACCGCGATCAGCTGGGTGTGGCCGCCCGAGACCAGCAGCAGCAGATAGGGAAATTCTACCGCGTCCGTAAGGCGGGCGGTCAGCGCATGGGCTTCCAGATGATTGACGGCGATGAACGGCTTGTCGGCCACAAGCGCCAGGGTCTTGCCGGTGGTCAGGCCCACCATCACGCCGCCGATCAGCCCGGGTCCGGCGGCGGCTGCAATGCCGTCGAGATCGTTAAACCAAAGCCCGGCCTGCTCCATGGCGCTGCGCACGATGCCGTCGATGGCCTCCACATGGGCGCGCGCCGCAATCTCGGGCACCACGCCGCCATAGGGCGCGTGTTCGGCGATCTGGCTGTAGATGACGTTGGACAAAATCTGTCCGCCACCGGTCGCGTTCAGCTCCACGACGGCGGCTGCGGTTTCGTCGCAGGTGGTTTCGATTCCAAGAACGCGCATGGAGCGTTTGTAGACTTTCTCCCGGGGGCGCGAAACCCTATACTCTCCGCCAAATCCGGGACGCATGGGGAGCGGGGCTGTTGAGCGTGGATCATTTTTTGAGAATCGGCACGCGCGGCAGCCCGCTGGCGCTGGCGCAAACGAAGATGACGCGCGCCCTGCTGGCGAGCGCCCATCAGGTTGCGGAGGAATCCATCGAGATCGTCGTGATTCGCACATCCGGCGACATGATTCAGGATCGGGCGTTGAGCGAGGCTGGCGGCAAGGGGCTGTTCACCCGTGAGCTCGACATTGCGATGATGGAGGGACGCATCGACATCGCCGTCCATTCCTCCAAGGATTTGCCCACGGTTTTGCCGGACGGCATCGTGGCTGCGGGCTATCTGCCGCGCGAGGACGTGCGCGACGTGTTGATCTCGAAAACCGCGCGCTCTATTAGCGAGCTTCGCCACGGCGCCAGAATAGGCACCGCCTCGCTGCGGCGCGGGGCGCAGATCAGGCGGCTGCGGCCAGACCTTGAGATTGCGCTTCTGCGCGGCAATGTGGAGACCCGCCTGCGCAAGATCGAGGAGGGCGAATACGACGCCACCATGCTGGCGCTCGCGGGCCTCAAGCGGCTCGGGCTGGCCGATTGCGCGGCGGCCATTCTCGACATCGACGATTTTCTGCCCGCCGTCGGACAGGGCGCGGTTGGAATTACGGCGCGCGAGGACGATGCGCGCACGCTGGCTGCGCTTGCGCCTGTTTTGCACGCAGACACCGGCTATGCGCTCACCGCCGAGCGCGCGTTTTTGCGTGTGCTCGACGGGTCGTGCCGCACGCCGCTGGCGGGCTTTGCGCGTATTGAGGGCGAAAGGCTCTCGTTTCGCGGCATGGCGCTGCGGCCTGACGGATCGGAGGCGCGCGAAACGTCGGGCGCCGGCTCCGTGCTGGATGCTTACGCCATCGGCGAGGGCGCTGGCCTGGCGCTGCGGGCGCAGCTGCCGCCCGGCTTCATGAGTGTGGATTAAATGCGCGTTATCGTCATGCGACCGGCGGAAGCGGCGGCCCGCACGCAAAAGCGGCTGGCGCGGCTTGGCCATCAGGTGATCGCCGGTCCGCTCATGGTCTATGCGCAGACTGGCGAGCCGGCGCCCGCTGGCCCGTTCGAGGCTGTGCTGGCCACGAGCGCGCAGGCTTTTGCGGGGTTTATGCAAACCGAAATTCTGCAAAACTTGTCCCTTTACGTCGTAGGCAAGCGCACGGCGCAGGCGGCGCTCGAGGCGGGGCTGGCCGCGCCTGAATATGTGGCGCCGGACGCGGGCGCCTTGTCCGACTTCGTTCGCGCGCGCCTTCGTCCGCCCGCAAGGCTGCTCTACATGGCAGGACACGACCGCAAACCCGATCTTGAGGCAAGCCTTGAGGCCGCTGGCTTTCAGATTGCGCCATGGGTTGTCTATGACGCGCAGCCCGTCCCTGCGTTGACGCAAGAGATCGCCGCCGCGCTGAGAGCGGGGCGCGTTGAGGCGGCCTTGCATTATTCGCGGCGTAGCGCAGAGATTTTTTGCGCAGCTGTCGCGCAAGCCGATCTTGACGAGGCTGCAAAGCGCCTCCGGCATGTGGCGATTTCACAAGATTGCGCTGAGGGATTGGCAGCGCTGAACGCGATGGACGTTCGCATAGCCGATGCCCCCAACGAGAGCGCGATGGCGGCGCTACTGTCCTGATCGTTTGCCCCCATTGCCTTGCGCCGATTTCTGCTCATGATACTGGGGCAAGCCCGGCGCGCCGGGTTGCGGCAGTCGCGAAAAAGCGGCGCCGCTCATGGGAGGGAAATATGTTCAGGTTGAAAACCATCAAGGCCGCGATGGCCGCCAGCGTCGTTCTGGCTGCGTCCGCCCTCATGCCCGCGCAGGCGCAAGGCGAAGCGGATTTCTTCAAGGGCAAGACCGTTCGCATTATTGTGGGCTTCAGCCCCGGCGGCGGTTATGACGCCTACGCCCGCATGATGGCGCCCTACATGGCGCAGCGGCTTGGCGCCAACGTCGTTGTCGAGAACCAGCCGGGCGCAGGCAGCATCACGGCCATGAACAATCTCTATGTCGCCGAGCCCGACGGGCTGCGGATGATTTTGGCCAATGGCACGGCTGTTGGCCTTGCCCAGATCATGGAATCGCCGGGCGTGCGGTTTGATCTTGAAAAATTCGGACACCTTGGCACGGTCAGCGCCTCGCCGTGGGTGTGGCTGGTGCACAAGGACTTTCCGCTGAAAACGCCGGCTGATTTTCAAAAGGCGGGTCGCGAGATCGCGTGGTCGGCCACCGGACCCATCGACGGCCTGTCGGACGGCGCCCAGACCACCTGCGAAGTCCTGAAGATCAAATGCAAGATCGTCATGGGCTACAAGGGCTCCAATGACGCAGGCCTCGCCGTCACGCGCCGGGAGATGGACGCCATCTACGTCTCCGACACTTCGGCCAATAATTACGTACGCTCAAACGATTTGCATGCAGTCGCCAACATGTCGCGCAAGCGTTCGCGCTTCTTCCCCGACCTGCCGACGATCTTCGAATCAGTGAAGATGAGCCCGCAGGACGAATGGCTGATGGATTTCCACGGCGTGGTTGAAGATTTGGGCCGCATCCTCGTCGTGCCGCCAAACGTGCCAAAGGCGCGGCTCGATTTTCTGCGCGCCGTGGTCAAGGATACCCTGTCTGATCCCAAGCTGAAGGCCGACGGCGAGAAGTCGCAGCGCTATGTGGATTACATCGAGGCGGAGCCGACGATGAAAGCCGTTCGCTCGGCGATCACTGACCTGACGCCCGAGCAGAAAAAGCGGGTGCAGGGGATTTTGTCGGCCAAGTGAGATCAGGGGCAGGCGCGCCTGAATACGGACGTGGCGCGCCCGCCCCCGAATCAATGCTAAACGTCGCGCCATGACCTTTGGCGCGATCCATGATTTGCTCGGGAGCCCGGCGATTGATTTCGTCGCCGACGTGCTCGTACCCGTGGCCGTGGACATCGCCTATTCCTACAAAATCCCGCGCGGGCTGGAGCTGGCGCCCGGTGATTTTGTGGAAGTCCCGCTGGGCAATCGGCAGGTCACCGGCGTGGTGTGGGACGTGCGGGAAGCCCCGGCGGGCTCGAATCTCAAATCCATTCTGCACAAGCGCGACCTGCCGCCGATGCGCGCACCCTTGCGCGATTTTATCGACTGGGTGGCGCGCTGGACGCTCAGTCCGCGCGGCATGGTGTTGCGCATGGCGATCAGGGCGCCCGATTCGGCTGGCCCCGAGCCGGTGCGCGTGGGCGTGCGCCTGGCCCCGGCTGACCTTGCCCGCGAGGCATTGCGAATCACGCCCGCCCGCTCGCGTGTCCTCAAGGTCGCAGAAGGGGGTTTGAGCTATTTAAAATCCGCGCTCGCCGAGGCCGCCGCCTGCTCCGTCGGCGTGATCGACGGCCTGATCGACGAGGGCGCTCTGGAGGCCATCGCGCTGGCGCCCGAGCCCGTGGCTTTGGCGCCTGATCTGGGGTTTGCGCCAACGCGCTTCGAGCCCGATCAGGCGGCGGCTGCGCACGAGCTGGCCGCCCGCGTGGGCGAGAACGCTTTCTCCTGCACGTTGCTTGAAGGCGTCACCGGATCGGGCAAGACCGAGGTTTATTTTGAGGCTGCAGCGGCTGCGGTGGCGCAGGGGCGGCAAGCGCTGATTCTGGTGCCCGAGATCGCGCTGACGGCGCAATTTCTGGATCGTTTCGCCGCCCGCTTTGGCGTGCGTCCCAGCGAATGGCATTCAGGCGTCAGTCCGCGCAAGCGGGCGCGACTCTGGGCTGCGGCGGCCTCTGGCGAGGCGCGCGTGGTGGCGGGCGCCCGCTCGGCGTTGTTTTTGCCGTTCAATAATCTGGGCGTGATCGTCGTCGATGAGGAACACGAGGGCGCCTACAAGCAGGAAGACGGCGTTTCCTATAACGCCCGCGACATGGCGGTGGTGCGCGCGCGCCTTGAGGGGGCGGCCTGCGTTCTGGCGTCCGCCACGCCCTCGATCGAGAGCCGCGTCAATGCGCAATTGGGCCGCTATCGCCATGTGCGGCTGGATAATCGCTATGGCGGGCGCTCGCTCCCCATTCTCAGCGCCATCGACATGCGGGCAGGGGCGCCAGAACGGGGCAAATGGATTTCGCCGCGCCTCGCCTCCACCATCGACCAGACTTTGGAGCGCGGCGAACAGGCGCTGCTGTTTCTCAACCGGCGCGGCTATGCGCCGCTCACTTTGTGCCGTACCTGCGGGCATCGTTTTCAATGCAAGCAATGCACGGCCTGGCTGGTCGAGCATCGCTTTCGCCGCGCGCTCGTGTGCCATCACTGCGGCCATATTGAACGTCGGCCCGATCAATGCCCGGAATGCGAGAGCGTGGATTCGCTGACCGCCTGCGGGCCGGGCGTCGAGCGCATCGCGGACGAGGCGGCGCAGCGGTTCCCCGACAAGCGCATCGTCACGCTGTCATCGGATTTTGCGGGCGGAACAGAGCGCCTGAAGCTGGAGCTGGAACAGGTGGCCGCTGGCGCGTTCGACGTCATCATCGGCACGCAATTGGTGGCCAAAGGGCATAATTTCCCGCAGCTCACTTTGGTGGGCGTGATCGACGCGGATGTGGGCCTCTCAAGCGGCGATCCGCGCGCCTCTGAACGTACGTTCCAGATGTTGCAGCAGGTGACGGGCCGCGCCGGGCGCGGCGACAGGCCGGGCATCGGACTGGTGCAAACCTACCAGCCCGATCATCCGGTGATTCGCGCGCTGGTGTCGGGCGACAGCGAACGCTTTTTCTCCGAAGAGGCCGAGCAACGCCGCCGCGCCGGACTGCCGCCGTTTGGAAGGCTGGCGGCGCTCATCGTGTCGGGCAAGGATCGCGCCTCGGCGGAGACCCATGCGCGCGCTCTGGTGCGCGCCGCCCATGGCCTGGCGCCCTCAGACCGCTGGCGCATCACGCGGGCGGGGCAGATGCCGCAAGACGACGATCTTGCGATTCTGGGGCCGGCGGAGGCGCCCATCGCGGTGGTGCGCGGGCGCCATCGCTTCCGGCTGCTGGTGCGCGCCCCGCGCGGCGCCGACATGCAGGGCTTTTTGCGCGCGATGATCGCGGCAGCCCCGCCCGAGCGCGGCGGCGTGCGGGTGGACGTGGACGTCGATCCGATGAGCTTTTTGTAAGCTCTCAGCCCGTCGCCGTCGATCCAATCGGGCTCGTCGCAGCGGGTTCCTGCTAGGCGTAAAGCACGGGCGCGGCCTGAATGGCGTAGCGCTGACGCTCGGTGCGCAGCTCCCAATGGTTCCAGGTCTCGTTCAGCTCGGCCAGTTCGCGCTCCAGTTCGGCGCGCGAGGGACTGACCGCCAGCACGATCACTTCGGGAGAAAATTGCACCAAAGCCCACATGCGTTTGGGTGCGCGTGCTGGCTGCGGCTTCGGGGCGAGCGTGGCGGCCTCGGCCGCTTGCGGAACGTCCCGCAATTGCTGCTCGGGCGCCTGCGCACGGCTGCGGCCCAGACGGGGGAAAAGAAGCGACAGGGCGGCGGCGCCCATCAAAAGAAAACCAGCCTTCACGCCACACTCCATGCACGAGTTATATGTTTGTGGTTATGTGTTTGTGGTTAGGTGTTTGTGGTCGAAGGTCGGGTCAGAACACTTGGCCTTGCGCGTCGGCGACCAGAGATTCGATGTCATCTTAACGTCATGGGGCGTTGTTGCGCCAGAGCCGGGGGAACGAATTTCGCCGATCCCCCGTTGTCATTTTCATGAGTTTGGTCGGGAAAGCGCTCCAGCTTCAGCTTGCGGCTGAGAGTGCGGGGCCGGTGCGACGCCCTGACGCGGTGCCGGGGCGCTAGAACCTGACATTTTGCCACGCCGAAGCGCGAGCGGTGTTGCTCCGCGCCGGACCATATGTTAGATCCACACAGCTTTCGGGGTGTGAGAGCGTTCGCGCGCCTCTCTGGCCCCGTTTTCACGAAGAAAACAGCCCGACAGGTCGCTGCGCAAGCAGTGAATTTGGTTCGGGCGTCCGATTTACCGGCGCACAGAGGCCTACCTTGGCTCAAGCGGAAACAATAGTATCAGGCATGGCCGGGCGTTACGCTCTGGCTTTGTTCGCGCTTGCGCAGGAACAGAACGCCGTCGATCAGGTCGCCAGCGACCTTGCGGGCTTCAATTCGATGCTCGCTGACAGCGCAGACTTCGCGCGACTCGTGCGCAGCCCGGTCTTCACCGCCGAGGAACAGGTGCGCGCGCTTGGCGCTGTGCTGGCCAAGGCGGGAATTAGCGGTCTGGCGGCCAATTTCCTGAAGCTCGTGGCCTCCAAGCGCCGGCTGTTCGCCGCGCCGGACATGATTGCCAATTTCGGCGCGCTCGTCGATGATTCGCGCGGCATCGCCCGCGCTGAGGTCATTGTCGCCGAGCCGCTTTCTGAAACGCACCTGAGCGCGCTGAAGGAGGCCCTTCGGGATGTCTCCGGCGGCCGTTCGGTGGACGTCGCCGTGAAGATCGATCCGTCGATCATCGGCGGCCTCGTCGTCAAGCTCGGGTCTCGCATGGTCGACGGCTCGCTCAGGACAAAACTCAATTTGCTTCGCAATCGCATGAAAGAGGTCGGCTGATGGATATCCGCGCCGCAGAAATTTCCGCGATCCTCAAGAATGAGATCGCAAGTTTCGGCAATGAGGCTGAAGTCACCGAAGTCGGACAGGTCCTGTCCGTCGGAGACGGCATCGCCCGCGTCTATGGCCTTGACAATGTTCAGGCCGGCGAAATGGTCGAGTTCGAGAACGGCGTGCGTGGCATGGCGTTGAACCTCGAGACCGACAATGTCGGCGTCGTGATCTTCGGGTCCGACCGCGAGATCAAGGAAAGCCAGACGGTCAAGCGCACCGGCTCCATCGTGGACGTGCCTGTCGGCAAGGGTCTGCTGGGCCGCGTCGTCGACGCGCTCGGCAATCCGATTGACGGCAAGGGCCCGATTGTCGCCGACAAGCGTTCGCGCGTCGACGTCAAGGCGCCCGGCATCATCCCCCGCAAGTCGGTGCATGAGCCGATGGCGACCGGCCTCAAGTCGGTTGACGCGCTGATCCCGATCGGCCGCGGCCAGCGCGAGCTGATCATCGGCGACCGCCAGACCGGCAAGACCGCGATTGCGCTCGACACGATCCTGAACCAGAAAGCCCTGAATGAAGGCGACGACGAGAGCCAGAAGCTCTATTGCGTTTATGTCGCCATCGGCCAGAAGCGCTCCACCGTCGCCCAATTCGTGAAGGTGCTCGAAGAGCGTGGCGCGATGGAATATTCCATCGTCGTCGCCGCAACTGCCTCCGATCCGGCGCCGATGCAATTCCTGGCGCCCTTCGCCGGTTGCGCCATGGGCGAGTTCTTCCGCGACAACGGCATGCACGCCGTCATCATCTACGACGATCTGTCGAAGCAGGCCGTGGCCTATCGCCAGATGTCGCTGCTGCTGCGTCGCCCGCCGGGCCGCGAAGCCTATCCCGGCGACGTGTTCTATCTCCATTCCCGCCTGCTGGAGCGCTCCGCCAAGCTGAACGACGCCAATGGCGCCGGCTCGCTGACCGCGCTTCCCGTGATTGAGACGCAGGCCAACGACGTGTCGGCCTACATCCCGACCAACGTGATCTCGATCACCGACGGCCAGATCTTCCTTGAGACCGATTTGTTCTACCAGGGCGTTCGCCCGGCCGTGAACGTCGGCCTCTCTGTGTCGCGCGTGGGCTCTTCCGCGCAGACCAAGGCGACCAAGAAGGTCGCCGGCAAGATCAAGGGCGAACTGGCCCAGTACCGCGAAATGGCGGCCTTCGCTCAGTTCGGATCTGATCTTGACGCCGTGACGCAGCGCCTGCTGAACCGCGGCGCCCGCCTGACCGAGCTTCTGAAGCAGCCGCAATTTGCGCCGCTGAAGATGGAAGAGCAGGTCTGCGTGATCTACGCTGGCGTGAACGGCTATCTCGACCCCATCGCGGTCAGCCGCGTGCGCGCCTATGAAGATGGTCTGCTCTCGCTGCTTCGCGGCAAGCACGCCGATCTTCTGGCCGGCATCCGCGATTCCAAGGATCTGTCTTCGGACAACGAGGGCAAGCTCAAGGCGCTTGTCGTCGATTACTCGAAAAGCTTCGCCTAGTCGTTCACAAAGGCCCTCTGCCCCTTGCGGGTAGAGGCGGAGAGCAAGTCTAATGGCCTCGTTGAAGGACCTGCGAAACCGGATCTCCTCCGTCAAAGCGACGCAGAAGATCACCAAGGCGATGCAGATGGTTGCAGCGGCGAAATTGCGCCGCGCGCAATTATCCGCTGAAGCCGCGCGTCCCTATGCCGAGCGCATGGAGAGCGTGCTCGCCAACGTCGCTGGCGGCGTGACCGGCGGCGGCCCGGTTCTGTTGTCGGGCAATGGCCGCGACGACGTGCATCTTCTGGTTGTCTGCACGGCGGAGCGCGGCCTGTGCGGCGCGTTCAATTCATCTATTGTTCGCCTTGCCCGCGAGCGCGCCTTTGCGCTGATGAGCGCCGGCAAGACCGTCAAGATTCTCTGCGTCGGAAAGAAGGGCTACGACCAGCTTCGTCGCCAGTTCGAAAAGCAGATCGTCGAGCTGATCGAGCTGCGTTCGGTCAAGCAGATGGCCTTCACCGACGCCGATCCCATCGGCAAGAAGCTGATCGCGATGTTTGAGGCGGGCGAATTCGATGTCGCCACCTTGTTCTTCTCGCGCTTCCGTTCGGTGATCTTGCAGATCCCGACCGAGCTTCAAATCATCCCGGCGCAGATCAATGCAGCGGGCGTAGCTCAGGCCGCCGACACGGGCGCCAGCGCGCCGTATGAATATGAGCCGGGGGAGGCCGAGATTCTGGCCACCCTGCTGCCGCGCAACATCTCCGTGCAGGTGTTTCGCGCATTGCTCGAGAACGCTGCGTCCGAACAGGGCGCGCGCATGAGTTCGATGGACAACGCCACCCGCAACGCCGGCGAGATGATCAAGAAGCAGACGATCATCTACAACCGGTCGCGTCAGGCGATGATCACCAAGGAACTCATCGAAATTATTTCGGGCGCCGAGGCGCTTTGACCCGATCAGGAGTGAGGACGAACCATGGCTACCGCTAACAAGCCCACGGGCCGCATCACGCAAGTCATCGGCGCCGTCGTCGACGTGAAGTTCGACGGCCATTTGCCGGAGATTCTGAACGCGCTCGAGACGACGAACAATGGCCAGCGCCTTGTGCTCGAAGTCGCGCAGCATCTGGGCGAAAGCTCGGTGCGCTGCATTTCGATGGACACGTCGGAAGGCCTCGTTCGCGGCCAGCCCGTGAGCGACACCGGCGCCCCAATCATGGTGCCCGTCGGTCCCGGCTGCCTTGGCCGCATCATCAACGTCATCGGCGAGCCTGTCGATGAGGCTGGCCCCGTGCAATACGAGAGCCTGCGCGCGATCCATCAGGAAGCGCCCAGCTACGCGGACCAGTCGACTGAAGCGCAGATTCTTGAGACCGGCATCAAGGTCGTCGACCTGCTTGCGCCTTACGCCAAGGGCGGCAAGATCGGCCTGTTCGGCGGCGCCGGCGTCGGCAAGACCGTGCTGATCATGGAGCTCATCAACAACATCGCTAAGGCGCACGGCGGCTATTCCGTGTTCGCTGGCGTGGGCGAGCGCACTCGCGAGGGCAACGACCTTTATCACGAGATGATCGAGGGCGGCGTCAACAAGCTCGGCGGCGGCGAAGGCTCCAAGTGCGCGCTGGTTTACGGCCAGATGAACGAGCCCCCGGGCGCCCGCGCCCGCGTGGCCCTCACCGGCCTGACCATCGCTGAAGATTTCCGCGACAAGGGCCAGGACGTGTTGTTCTTCGTCGACAACATTTTCCGCTTCACGCAGGCAGGCTCGGAAGTGTCCGCTCTGCTTGGCCGCATCCCCTCCGCCGTGGGCTATCAGCCTACCCTGGCCACCGACATGGGCCAGTTGCAGGAGCGCATCACCACCACCAACAAGGGCTCGATCACCTCCGTGCAGGCCATTTACGTGCCCGCCGACGATTTGACTGACCCGGCGCCTGCGGCCTCCTTCGCCCATCTTGACGCGACCACGGTGTTGTCGCGCTCGATCGCCGAAAAGGGCATCTATCCGGCGGTGGACCCGCTGGATTCAACGTCCCGCATGCTCTCCCCGATGGTGGTCGGAGAAGAGCATTACAACATCGCCCGTCAGGTCCAGCAGACCCTGCAGCGCTACAAGTCCTTGCAGGACATCATCGCGATTCTGGGCATGGACGAGCTGTCCGAAGAGGACAAGCTCACCGTCGCGCGCGCCCGTAAGATAGAGCGCTTCCTGTCGCAGCCCTTCCACGTGGCCGAAGTGTTCACCGGTTCGCCCGGTAAGCTCGTCGCGCTGGCTGACACGATCAAGGGCTTCAAGGGCCTGATCGAAGGCAAGTACGATCATCTTCCCGAGGCCGCCTTCTACATGGTCGGCACGATCGAGGAAGCAATGGAGAAGGCTCAGCGTCTGGCAGCCGAAGCCGCGTAAAGTCAGTTTCTGAATAATCTGGCGCCGACCCTCTCCCGTGCGCGGGGGAGGGAGCAGGTAGCGGAGAAGTAAAATGGCCGCATTCCACTTTGAACTCGTCTCCCCCGAGCGCCTGCTGTTTTCAGGCGACGTCGAGGCTGTCGCCGTTCCGGGGACCGAAGGCCAGTTTACGGTCATGAAGGGCCATGCTGCCACCATGTCGACGCTGAAGCCCGGCATCGTGGAAGTGGATCGCGGATCGAGCAAGCAGCGCCTGTTCGTGCGCGGCGGTTTCGCCGACGTGTCGTCAACCGGCCTGACGATCCTCGCCGAGCAGGCGATTCCCGTCGAGGAGCTGGATCTGGCGCGCATCGAACGCGAGATCAAGAATGCGCAGGAAGACGTCGCCGACGCCACCGGCGATGATGCCAGGCGCATGGCCGTCGAAAAGATTGCGCAATTGCAGGAAGTGAAAGCCGCGCTTGGTCTTTGACCGGCTGGTTTATCGCCTGAACAGATATTCAAAGGGTCGCCCACGCGGCCCTTTTTTATTGCCCAAGATTATAAAAAAGCGCTTCCGCGCAGGGCCATACGTAATTCCAGCACTTTCAATTGCTCAAACACGGGCCCAATCCACGCCCGCAGCGCAGCGCGCACAACGATAGACATGTCTTCGGGAGGTTCGATCATGAAATCAAGGCAGGAAAAATCGCGGTCTTCCACAATTTTCCGCAATACCGGATCGAGCGCACGCACCAACAGCCTGGAGCCGGCGGGATAGAGATCGCGGAGATCAGGATCAAGCTCGCCCAGTCCTGAAGCGCCAAGATTCTCCACGATCACCAATTCGACGCCCGGCCATTGGGCCGCGATCCGCCGGGCCGCCCTGATCGACCCGTCAGAGCCGTCAACGTGGAACAGCGCGAAGATTTCAACCCCACGCCTCTCCGCCTCATCAAAGAAGCCGATCTTGTCGGAGACGGCAAAGAACGCTTCAAAGCAGCGGTTGGAAACATCGACGATCTTGAGCAAGCCGTCGTCGGCCAGCATCCGGTCAAACAGCGCGATCTGTCCATGAACGGAGCCGATGTCTATTGGCGCCGAATCTGGAAAGCGCAGCGCCATCGGGCGCTCATGCAGATCGGTGTCGAAAGCGAGCGCATCGCGGCCTGTATAGGCGAAATAATCCATCAGCAGCCGCGCCGTCGTCGAAACGCCGACGCGGCCAAGCGGCGAGCATGAGATGAAAGCTCGAGG
>CAMCUC010000034.1 GCA_945878875.1 Rhizobium sp. Q54 | reverse complement strand
ATGACGAGAATTTCGCCCTTGGGCGCCAGCGGCCACACGTCGGCGCGCTCGTAATATTCCTGCTGGGTGATGCCCCAATAGCGCACGGCCGAGGTCGGGCCGTCGCCGCGCTGGCCGAAGGGCTCGTACAGCGGCTTGTCCTTCATGCGCGGATAGCGGCAGGACGAGACGGCGTTATAGGCCTGCTCAACCGTGCCCACATGCGGCCAGACGATGCCATAGGCGCCCAGATCGAGCGCCTGCTTGGCGAAATGCTGGTTCATTTCCGCGCCATTGGGGGGAATGCGCACGATCGGCGTCACGCGCGGGGCGACAGAGCCAGAGCGGGCGATTTCGCCGCGGTTCATCATGTATTGCAGCGCGTCGCGCACGTTGGAGCCGTTCCAGACGTTGTGCTCCGTCTCGAACACGACGCCGTCGTATTTCGAGCCATGCAGCGCAATCGCGGCGTCGGCGGTGGCGGGCGAGAAGGTTGCGAACGCCGGCTTGCCGGATTCGAACGCGCGGATGACATTATTGAGGCGGGGTATATCAGCCATATTCACACCATTGAATTGATTGGTTTGCTGGAAGCGGGCCAGCCGTTTTGCGGCGCGCCGGAATGCGCGCCGCCGCCATATTGACGCTGGACTAGATCAGGCCGCGGCGCTTGAGCTGGCCGTCGAGACGGGCAAACACCTTGCGGGCGTTGGTCTCGAAGATCTTCTTCTTGTCTTCGGCGCTGACGGAAAGGCCGTCGATGTAGCGCTTTGTATCGTCGTAATCGTGGCCTGATTCGGGATCGATGCCCTGCACTGCTCCGATCATCTCGGAGGCGAACAGGATGTTGTCGACCGGGATCACCTTGGCGAGCAGGTCAATGCCCGGCTGGTGATAGACGCAGGTGTCAAAATAGACGTTATTGAGCAAATGCTCGCCCAGCAGCGGCTTCTTCATCATCTGCGCAAGCCCGCGATAGCGGCCCCAGTGGAACGGCACGGCGCCGCCGCCGTGGGGAATGATGAACTTCAGCGTCGGGAAGTCCTTGAACAGATTGCCCTGAATCAGCTGCATGAACGCGGTCGTGTCACCGTTGATGTAATGGGCGCCGGTCGCGTGGAAGCAGGGATTGCAGGAGCTGGAGACGTGAATCATGGCGGGAACGTCAAGCTCCACCATCTTCTCGTAAAGCGGATACCACCACTTGTCGGTCAGCGGCGGCTCTTTCCACCAGCCGCCCGAGGGGTCGGGGTTCAAATTGCAGCCGACAAAACCCAGTTCCGTGACGCAGCGCTCCAGCTCGGCGATGCAATTGCGCGGATCGACGCCGGGCGATTGGGGAAGCTGGCAAACGCCGATGAAGTTCTTGGGGAACAATTCCGAGATTCGATAGATCAGGTCGTTGCAGACGCGGGACCAGTCTTCGCTCGTCTTCTGGTCGCCGACGTGGTGGGCCATGCCGGCGGCGCGCGGCGAGAAGATGGTGACGTCGCTGCCGCGACCGCTCATCAGCCGAAGCTGGCCCTTCTCGATGGTTTCGCGCAATTGGTCGTCAGTGATCTTGGGGGCGGGCGTCGGCAGGGTCCGGTTACCGTCGGCCAGACCGGCGAGCTGGCGGTCGCGCCAGGATTCCAGTTCCGAAGGAGCGGTCGTGTAATGGCCGTGACAATCGATAATCATGACTCAAAGAACCTCATGACGAGCAGGGGTGGTAGGCAGGATGAATTGTATGGCGTCCCGGCGTCCGCGTGGAGGTTTGTCTCTCTTACGCAGAGCCCGAACGCTCAGGAGTCATAATGGACGGGGCAGCCCCGGAATGCAAATCTTAACGGGGACTTCGCGCGATCCGGGCATGCGCGAAATCAGCGCGCAGCCGCCTGTCGAACCCTTGCCAAACCCTTGCCAAATCCTTGCCGGACGCTCGCCATTGCGCAGGCCTGCGCGCTGATCTAGAAAATCGGCAACCAGAGCGAGCCATCAAGCTCGCGACTTTATTGGAGACGCCCGAGATGAACCACAGCACTGATCGTATCCTGACGTCTCACGTCGGCAGCCTGATCCGCCCGCAATCGGTCGTCGATTATCTGCGCGCCAAACAGGCCGGACAGTCCGTGGACGAGGCCGCCCATCAGTCTAAGCTGAAGGACGAAGTGCGCGACGTCGTCGCCCAGCAGAAGACGGCCGGAATCGACATTCCCAGCGACGGCGAGTTCGGCAAGGGCATTTCCTGGTCGCAATATGTGATCGAGCGCATGAGCGGCTTCGAGCGTCGCCCGTTCAAGGGGGACAATTCCTGGCGTCGCGGCGCCGACCGCACGCGATTCGCCGCCTTCTACGACGAGATGGACTCAAAGGAAGGCATGGCCACGACGATGGATTCTGTCTGCGTCGGGCCGATCGAATACACTGGCCAAGCCGCCGTACAGCTCGACATCGACAATATGAAAGCCGCCATGGCCGCCAATGGCGTCCAGGAAGGCTTCCTGCCAGTCGCCTCGCCCTCCAGCGTGATTCCTGATCGTCGCAATGAATTCTACAAGAGCGAAGACGACATCATGCACGCCATCGCCACCGCGATGAACGCCGAATACAGGGCCATCGTCGATTCGGGCCTGCTGGTGCAGCTCGACGACGCGCGCCTCGCCGTCACCTATGACCGCATGGTCCCTCCCGGCGATCTTGGCGATTACGTCAAATGGGTCGCCAAACAGGTTGAGCTGATCAATTATTCGCTGCGCGGCATTCCCGAAGACCGCGTGCGCTATCACGTCTGCTGGGGCAGCTGGAACGGCCCGCACACGACCGACGTGCCGCTGCGCGCGATCATCGACGAGATCTACAAGATCAACGCCGGCTGCTTCGTCATCGAAGGCGCCAACCCGCGCCATGAGCATGAATGGAAGGTCTGGGGCGACAAGAAGCCCAAGGCGGGCCGCATGCTGGCGACCGGCGTCATCAGCCACGCCACCAACGTCGTCGAGCATCCCGAACTTGTGGCCGAACGCATCGTGCGCATCGCCAAACTGATTGGCCGCGACAACGTGATCGCGGGCACCGATTGCGGGTTCGCACAGGGGCCGTTCTACCGCCGCGTCCATCCGTCCATCATGTGGGCGAAGTTTGAAGCGCTTTCGGAAGGCGCGCGTCTGGCCACCAAAGAACTCTGGGGCAAGTAACAGAGATAACGCAAGGCCCGTATACAAACGGGCCTTGCGTGCTTTTAGATTACTAGAAGATGTTTCCGATCAACATCGGCGACGTCACGGAGACGATCATAAGAGTAGATCCGATCAATCCAAGGCCGATTGCGATCCACGCCAGGCCAATGGCACCGGTGATGATGGTCGCTGAGGCAAGCACGATTCCGATCTGCAGCATGGCTGACGAGATATCGAAGAGGTCGCCCTTCGCCTTCTGGATTTCGCGCGCGCCTTCGGCTTTCTTGGCGCGCGACATCAATTCCTGACGCCCTTCGCCAGTCTCTGGCTCGGACTCATAACGCGCCGCGTTTCGCTTCCAGTCGCCGACCCGCTTTTCCATCGCCTGACGAATGGCTGGCTCAGCAATCGCCAGAAGGCGCGTCTCCATATCTTCCGCCGCGGTTAAAATACTGGTCCGGCGGATGGTCTTGGCCTGATAAAACGACCAGAGATTGGAGGCCTCGACATTAAGCTCAATGGCCTCGTTGTCAGCGTTGGAGCCGCCAAGCTCGGAGAACGCCAGCAGCAGGGCGAGAATTGCGATGAGCAGCGCCACCCCTCGATTGCTCTTTGACGCCTCTTCGACGTCCGTTGTTTCAGTCATCGTATCCCCCCGGTTTGCTGCGAGCGGCTTGGTGCCTGCGTGTCGCAGTAGAACTACCTCCCCAAATACCTTTTCAGGCGCAAATGGGAAAGGGTCAGCTACCGCGCCCGGGGATGGGCGGCGCTCCAGGCTTTCAGCAGGCGGGTCGAATCAACGGCGGTGTAGATTTGCGTCGTCGACAGCGAGGCATGGCCCAGCAATTCCTGAATTGAGCGCAGATCGCCGCCGCGCGCCAGCAAATGGCTGGCGAAGGAATGGCGCAAGGCGTGCGGCGTCGCTGATTCGGGGAGGCCAAGCGCGCCGCGCAATTGCACGACCGCCAATTGCACGATGCGCGGCGACAGCTGCCCGCCTTTCGCGCCCACAAACAAGGGGCCTTGCGCAGGAAGTGGATAGGGGCAGGCGGCGAGATAATCCTCAATCGCCTGCCGGACAGAAGAAATAATGGGAACGCTGCGGGTTTTGCGGCCCTTGCCGACGACGGTCAGTGAATCGACCTGACCGATGGGCGCGTCCCCCCGTGTGATTCCAAGCGCCTCCGAGATGCGCAGGCCGGCTCCATAAAGCAGCGACAGAACGGCGGCGTCGCGCGCCAGCACCCAATGCTCGCGCGGATCGCCGGCCCGAGCTGCGACATTGGTCGTGCGCACCGCTGATTCGGCGCTTAGAGGCTTTGGCAGGCTGCGGGGGAGTTTTGGCGAGCGCACGGCTGAAAATGGGGCCGCCTTGCCTTTGCCCGCGCGCTCAAGATGGCGTGCGAACGAGCGCAGGGCGGCGAGGCTGCGCAAAATCGTGCGCCCGCCCACGCCCTCTCCCCTGCGGCTGGCCATATAGGCACGCACGTCCGCGGGCAGCAGGCCAAGAAAACTCACCGGCGAGGCGGGGCCTCCCAGATGGTTTTGGAGAAAATCAGTGAATTGCCTGAGGTCGCGGGAATAGGCTTCCATAGTGTGCGGGGAGCATCTGCGCTCCGCCGCCAGCCAGGAAAGCCACGCTATTGCCTCCCCGGCGATCTCCGGGCAAGCGCCCGGAAAGGGCGACAATTGTTGCGACTGGCTCTCGTTGATCAAATTCATCGAACTGATTATGGCGCGATCGGATCAACGAGAGGTTAGCGTTCAGCCGTTTTTGATCTGCTCGATGGCGGTCGCCATCAATTCGTCCATCGTGCGGCGGATCTGGTGTTCCGATTGCTCGACCCCGCCTGCGGCGAAATCGCCCTGCACCTTGCGGAATACGTCTTCGTCTCCGGCTTCCTCAAAATCGGCAGCGATCACCTGCCTTGCGTAAGTTTCAGCTTCCGTCCCGGTTTTCCCCAGTTTTTCAGCGGCCCACAAACCAAAAAGCTTGTTTCGGCGGGCTGACGCCTTGAAGCGCAGCTCCTCATCGTGAGCAAACTTTTTCTCGAAACCCTCTTGGCGCTTATCAAAGCTGCTCATAACGTTCTCCTGTAGTTTGGACCAAGCCCGACATGCATATAAATCCGCCAGGGGCCGATTGAAAGGCCGGGCGCAGGGCTTCTTCCAAACTTGTCAATACTGTTCAAGTCAGATCGAGGCGGCAGATTGTGCCGCCCTTTCGGATCGGATAGGTTGCGCCAGCCTGATGCGGCTTTTGGCTTGTCATGAAATGCATAGGCGGATCGTGCGATTCGGTTGTTTCTTCCGGTTCGGGTGCAAAATCCCGGATCTGACGTCGCCCGCATCGGCGGTTTCAGTCTTTTCTCCAGAATACGGTCTGTCCCGATGAACCGTCGTCGCCGCATTTATGAAGGCAAAGCCAAAGTCCTTTACGAAGGGCCCGAACCTGGCACCCTGATCCAGCACTTCAAGGATGACGCCACCGCATTCAACGCCAAGAAGCATGAAGTCATCGACGGCAAGGGCGTTCTGAACAACCGGATCAGCGAATACATCTTCCAGCACCTGAATGAGATCGGGGTTCCGACCCATTTCATCCGGCGCCTCAACATGCGCGAGCAATTGATCCGCGAAGTCGAGATCGTGCCGCTGGAAGTGGTGGTGCGCAATGTCGCCGCCGGTTCGCTGTCGCAGCGCCTCGGAATCGAGGAAGGCACGCCGCTGCCCCGCTCGATCATCGAATTCTATTACAAGAATGACGCCCTTAACGATCCGATGGTCTCGGAAGAGCATATCACCGCGTTCGGCTGGGCCAATCCGCAGGAAATCGACGATATCATGGGTCTTGCGATCCGGGTGAACGACTTCCTGACCGGCGTGTTTCTGGGCGTTGGCATTCGCCTTGTCGATTTCAAGATGGAATGTGGACGGCTCTGGGAAGGCGACATGATGCGCATCGTCGTCGCCGACGAAATTTCTCCCGATTCGTGCCGGTTGTGGGACATCAAGTCCTCCGACAAGCTCGACAAGGACCGTTTCCGCCGCGACATGGGCGGGCTGGTCGAGGCCTATACGGAAGTCGCGCGCAGGCTCGGCATCATGAATGACAACGAGCCGGTGCGCACCAGCGGCCCCAAGCTCGTCAAGTAACAAATTGCGGGCGAGCAAAACGCGCTCGCCCGTTCGCATCTGAAACGCCGGATCCCAGGACTCTTCGATGAAAGCGCGTGTAACCGTCACCCTGAAGACTGGGGTTCTTGATCCGCAGGGCAAGGCCATCGAGGGCGCTCTTCGCTCTCTGGCGCTTGAGGGCGTGGACAGCGTCCGGCAGGGCAAGGTGTTCGATCTTGAGCTTTCGCACGAAGACCCGGCGCGCGCGCAGGCGGTCCTGAAGGACGCCTGCGAGAAATTGCTCGCCAATACGGTCGTCGAAAACTACCGCATCGAAATTCTCTGAAGGCCGATCATGCGCGCCGCCGTACTTCTCTTTCCCGGACTTAATCGCGAAGGCGACGCCATGCGCGCGCTGGAGCAGGCCAGCGGCGTCAAGCCGATTCTCGTCTGGCACGCCGAGCATGACCTGCCGGCAGGCACCGACCTCGTGGTCGTGCCCGGCGGCTTCAGTTATGGCGATTACCTGCGTTGCGGCGCTATCGCGGGCCGCGCCAATATCATGAACGCGGTGCGCACCCATGCGGAGCGCGGCGGGCTGGTGCTTGGCATTTGCAACGGTTTCCAGATCCTGTGCGAGAGCGGCCTTCTGCCGGGCGTTCTCATGCGCAACAAGGATTTGAAATTCGTTTGCCGGATGCAGCATCTGCGCGTCGAGCGCAATGACACGCCGTTCACGAACCGCTATTCCCGCCAGCAGATCATCAAGGTCTGCGTCGCCCATGGCGAGGGAAATTATGTGGCCGATCCCGAGACCATTGCGCGCCTTGAGGGCGAGGGCCGCGTTGCCTTCCGCTATTCCGATTTCAATGGAAACATTGGCGGCGAGGCCAATTGCAATGGCTCCATAAACGATATCGCCGGTGTTTATTCGGAACGCATGAACGTGCTTGGCATGATGCCGCACCCTGAAAATCTGATCGACCCGATGATGGGCGGCATTGACGGGCGCGGATTGTTCGAGAGCCTCGTTCGTGCGCCCGCACGCGCGGCGTGAAACCGTTTAGCGACGCCATTTAGCGTTCCTTTCGCCCGGAGCGGCGCTCCGCCAGGATTCGACAAGGGATTTTTGACTTGCTGCTTAAAGAACCAGAGATCACGCCGGCGCTGGTCGCCGAACACGGCCTGAAGCCGGACGAGTATGCGCGCATCCTCGCGCTCATCGGCCGCACGCCCTCCTTCACGGAGCTGGGCATCTTCTCGGCGATGTGGAACGAGCATTGTTCCTACAAATCCTCGCGCCTGCATCTGCGCAAACTCCCCACCAAAGCGCCGTGGGTGATTCAGGGGCCGGGCGAGAACGCAGGCGTCATCGACATCGGCGACGGGTTGGCCTGCGTCTTCAAGATGGAGAGCCACAACCATCCCTCGTTCATCGAGCCCTATCAGGGTGCGGCGACCGGGGTTGGCGGCATTTTGCGCGACGTGTTCACCATGGGTGCGCGCCCTGTCGCCTGCCTGAACTTGTTGCGGTTTGGTTCCCCTGAGCACGCCAGAACGCGCCATCTGGTGTCGGGCGTGGTGTCGGGCATCGGCGGCTATGGCAATTCCTTTGGCGTGCCCACAGTCGGCGGCTCGGTGAATTTCCACACCCGCTATGACGGCAATATCCTCGTCAACGCGATGGCGGTCGGCATCGCTAAAACGGACGAGATTTTCTACGCCAAGGCCACGGGAATCGGTCGCCCCATCGTTTATCTGGGCTCCAAAACTGGCCGCGACGGCATCCATGGCGCCACGATGGCGTCCGCCGCCTTCGAGGCGAACGCGGAAGAAAAGCGCCCAACCGTTCAGGTCGGCGATCCCTTCTCCGAGAAGCTGCTGCTGGAAGCCAGTCTTGAAATCATGGCCAAGGGCTGCGTCGTCGCGATTCAGGACATGGGCGCCGCCGGGCTCACCTCGTCGGCTGTCGAAATGGGAGCCAAGGGCGATCTGGGCATTGAGCTTGATCTCGACAAAGTGCCGTGCCGCGAAACCGGTATGACCGCCTATGAGATGATGCTCTCGGAAAGCCAGGAGCGCATGCTTATGGTGCTCTGGCCCGAAAAAGAGGCCGAAGCCGAGGCGATTTTCCGCAAATGGGGGCTCGATTTCGCAATCATCGGCAAGACGACCGACACTTTGCGCTTCGTCGTCAAACATCAGGGCGAGATCAAGGTCGACCTGCCGATCAAGGAATTGGGCGACGAAGCCCCGCTTTATGACCGACCCCATGTATCCACCCCGCCGCAGCCGGTTCTGACGCCGGAAAGCATCCAGCCGCCGGTCTCGAACGCGACCGCGCTGCTGCAATTGATCGGCTCGCCCGACATGTGCTCGAAGCGCTGGGTCTGGGAGCAATACGATCATCTGATTCTGGGCAACACCGTGCAGCGCCCCGGTGGCGATGCGGCGGTGATTCGCATCGGCGATGGCCCCAAGGGTCTGGCGCTGTGCACCGACGTCACGCAGCGCTATTGCGAGGCCGATCCGGTGCAGGGCGGCCGCCAGGCCGTTGCGGAAGCCTGGCGCAACATCACCGCGACCGGCGCAACCCCGCTGGCGCTGACCGACAATCTGAACTTCGGCAATCCCGAGCGGCCCGAAATCATGGGCCAGTTTGTGGATTGCGTGCGCGGCATTGGTGAGGCGGCGTCCGCGCTGGACTTCCCCATCGTGTCGGGCAACGTGTCCTTGTACAACGAGACGCAGGGACGCGGCATTTTGCCGACCCCTTCCATCGGCGGCGTCGGCCTGATCGACGACGTGGCCAAATCAATTGGCATCGCCTTCGCGCGCGAAGGCGATGCGATCATTCTGGTTGGCGATACGACGGGCTGGCTCGGCCAGTCGATGTATCTGTGGCAGGTCTGCGGGCGCGAAGAGGGCGCCCCGCCGCCGGTGGACCTCGTCGCAGAGCGCCGCAATGGTGATAACGTTCGCGCGCTGATCCTCTCGGGTCACTTGAACGCCTGCCATGATCTGTCTGACGGCGGGCTCGCGACAGCTCTGGCCGAAATGGCGATGGCTGGCTGCATGGGCGCCAAGATTGACGCCGCGCCTGCCGGCGTTCCCGCTCACGCCTATTGGTTTGGCGAAGATCAGGCGCGCTATCTCGTGACCTGCGCGCCGCAAGATGCGCAAGGCGTTCTCGATGCACTGGCAGGAGCTGGCGCGCCTGCGGCCAAAATCGGGACGACGGGAGGGGATGCGTTGCAGCTTGGCGCCGAGACCCCCATATCCATCGCGGAGCTGGCGTCCTCACATGAAGGATGGTTGCCTACCTTCATGCGGGGCGAAGCCGTTATCCAGAAGGAATAAATCATGGCCATGCAGGCGGTCGACATTGAACGGCTGATAAAAGAATCGTTGCCCGACGCGATGGTGCAGATTCAGGATCTGGCCGGCGACGGCGATCATTATTCGGCGACCGTCGTTTCCAGCGCCTTCAAGGGCAAGAGCCGGGTGCAACAGCATCAACTGGTTTATGCCGCGCTCAAGGGCCGCATGGGCGGGGAGCTGCATGCTTTGGCGCTGACCACGTCTGCGCCGGAATAGGCGCCGGGGCGGGGGTGTAGTATTCTGTTGCAAATCCACTGATCGGCGGAACCTTGAACTCCGCCAGGACAAGGAAATTCAAATGAGCGACGTCCTCCAGCAGATCGATCAGGCCGTCAAAAGCGGCGACGTGGTGCTCTTCATGAAGGGCACGCCGCAATTTCCCATGTGCGGCTTCTCGGGCCAGGTCGTGCAAATCCTCGATCATCTGGGCGTTGCTTATAAAGGCGTGAATGTGCTTGAGGACGAAGGCATTCGTCAGGGCATCAAGGATTACGCCAATTGGCCGACGATCCCGCAGCTCTACGTCAAGGGCGAGTTCCTCGGCGGTTGCGACATCGTGCGCGAAATGTTCCAGAGCGGCGAACTGGCCGCCCATCTGACGGAAGCTGGCGTTCCGACCGGACCGGCTGCGTAAATCATTTTAACTTGGCGAACCCCGCAGGTTCGTCAGTTAACTTGGCTCGCATCGCTTAAAAGACGCTCGGGTAGACGTAATAGACGATCACCCGCTCAAGGAAGAAAATCCCGATGAGCAGCACGATCGGCGCAAGGTCGATTGCGCCCATGCGCGGCAGGCGGTTGCGGATCGGTTGCAGCAGCGGCTCCGTCAGCGCCTGTATCGTGTTCCAGATCGAGCGCACCACGCTGTTGCTGTAATTGATGACGTTGAACGCCAGCAGCCACGACAGCACCGCCGAGGCGATGATGATCCAGGTGTAGAGACTCAAAATCAGCAGAACGACGTCCAGAATAGCGCGCATGCGATGCACCTCGTCCCATGGCTCCATCGCCACAATGCCGGTTTACCGGGCAGACCCGACGCAGACAAGCCCGGGCACGCGGCCAAGCGCGAAACATACCGCGAAACATTCGTTGACAGATCGGGACCCCGCACGTAAATCGGGCGCGTTGACCGTAAGGTCCGGGGCTGTAGCTCAGATGGGAGAGCGCTGCAATCGCACTGCAGAGGTCGTGAGTTCGAATCTCATCAGCTCCACCAATACCGCCTGATCCCATTGGGCGAATAAGCCGACACGCAGCCAAATCACCAACATCCAGTCGCTCAGGCTCTCGCCTCGTCGAGGCTTGGGAGCCAGCTCCCCGGGGCATTTGGCGCTGCCATCCCGTTCATCTTCACCCTTCATAAACCAAGCCCTGCGCTATGGGCGGCCCTACGCCATTTGTAACCGTTTTGCTGACAGGGTCGCAGCTATTTACCTTTCCGACCGTTCGGCCCCAAGACCCTTGGCGCCCGGACTACGGGCCCTGAAATCTTTGGGCTCTCAAGGAGATAGCAATGTTCAAGAAAATCCTCGCCGCTTCGGCCCTGAGCCTGCTGCCCACGCTCGCCCTCGCAGCCGATCTTCCGCGCCGCTCGATGGCGATGGCGCCTTCGCCGGTTGCTGCGCCGCTGTTCACATGGACGGGCTTTTACGCCGGCGCCAATGCTGGCTATGGCTGGGGCGAGACCCGGTTTGGCCGCACCTATAGCGGCAAGACTGACGTGGACGGGCCGACCGTCGGCGCGCAGCTTGGCTACAATCATCAGGTTGGCATGGTCGTGATGGGCGTTGAAGGCGATCTGGGCTGGGCCAACGTGAAGGGCGCTTCGACCTGCACCGCCGGTGGCCCGTTCTTCAGCTGCGCTTCCAGCGCTGACTGGCTCGGCACAGCCCGCGCGCGCGCTGGCTTGGCCGCCAACAACATCCTGTTCTACGGCACGGCTGGCCTCGCCTTGGGCGGCATTAAAACCACTGGCTCTTCCGACGTGCGCACCGGATGGGCGGCTGGAGCTGGCGTAGAATATGGCGTTGATTCAAAATGGTCTGTGAAGGCTGAATACATCCATCAAGACTTTGGCAAGAACGTCTACGACGTCGGCGCCAATTCCGTGTCGGCCCGCAGCACGATTGGCGCAGCCAAAATCGGCGTGAACTATCGCTTTGGCGGTTCGAGCGCGTCGCGCTTCTGATCGAAACCGGCCATTTATGAAAGCGCCCGCGTGAAGACGCGGGCGCTTTCTCGTTGAGCTTCTACCGTGTTCTGCCGCTGTAAAGGCGCATGACCAAGGGGGGAACCGCAAACAATATTGCGGCAAGTCCTGCTGCGCCCAATCCCCACGTCTGGATCAGCGGCCCGGTTACGATGGCGCTGGCCACCGCTGCGGCGCCGGCGAAGGAATCGTTGACGCCGACGGCGCGTCCGCGCTGGGCGGCCCCGACGCTGTCGGCCACAAGGGCGGTGGCGGCGACATTGGCGGCGGCCCAGCCAAGGCCGACCAGAAACGTGCCTATGGTAATCAGCGCGAAATTATCCCCGAAGGTGACGAAACACGCGCCAAAGATCGTCGCGATCACGCCGGGATACATGACCCTCTCGCGACCGAACCTGTCAGCGGCCCAACCCAGCGGAATCGTGAAAGCGAACATGCCAGCCGAATGAAAGGCGTGCGAAAAACCGATCTCGGTCAGCGAATGGCCATGGTGGTTGAGCATCAGCGACGTCAGCACCATCACGATGGACATGTTCGCCTGCCCTGCGGCGTTGCAGGCGATCGCGAGGCGGGTTGAAGGGTTGCGCAGAAGGTCGCGTGCCTGAAACGGCTTTGCGGGCGCGCTGCTCGCCGGCGCCTTGGCTGGAACGTGATCGGGATAGTATTCATGCAGGCGCAGACCGATTTCTTTGGGGTCTGGCCGGATGAAATTCACCAGAATCATGCCGGAGACGATCAGCACGGGCAGCAGCAGCCACGGCACGGCCAGAGAATCGAGACCGAATGTCGGCCCCCAGCGCTCGCCTGAGGCCATCAGCGCCGGGCTCATGAGCAGCCCGATCAGCGAGCCGGTCGCCACATAGCCAAGAGCCTGCGCTCGCATCTGCGGCGGGAACATGTCGGCTGCGGCCACGCGCAATTGCTGCGCCCCGTTCATGCCCATGCCAAACAGCAGCATGCCGGCGACCAGCAGCCCGAGGCTGCCCCAATTCATCGAGAAGCCCACCAGCAGCGTGCCGCCCAGCGCCAGGATCAATCCCGCCAATATGCCCGGCTTACGGCCCCAATGGTCGGTGATGCGCCCCATGGGATAGGAGACGAGGAACCGGCTGAGGGCGAAAAGGCCCACCGACACGCCCGCCAGGCTGGCCGAGCCCGACAGGCCGACCACCATCAGCGGGCCGATGCCATAGGCCATTTGCATGCCCGCGCCAGTGAAGGATTGGGACAGCGCGATGAGCACCGTATTGCGCTTGATAAGCGCCGGGACCCTGAACCCGGCGGCTGCTTCTGTCTGTTGAGTCACGACTTTTCCTTCTTTGCGCCGCCGTTCTAGCTGTCGTGGCCCAATGTCGCAAACCTGTCGGTCTGGAGACGGCGGGCGCGCCGTGCTATCAGGCGCGCAACAGGATTGACCGATGCCGCCAGCACTCTCCGATATGCCTTCGCTTTCCAGCATCAAGCCCTCGCTTGTGGGGCTTTCGCGCGCGCAAATGGCGGCGGCCCTGCGCGGGATCGATTTGCCCGAACGCGAGATCAAGATGCGCGTCGGCCAGCTCTGGCACTGGATCTATTTCCAGGGCGTGGCCGATTTCGACCGCATGACCAATGTGTCGAAGGCGATGCGCAACACGCTTGCCGATCATTTCAGCCTGAGCCGGCCGGAAGTCGTCACCGAGCAAGTGTCGAGCGACGGCACGCGCAAATGGCTGTTTCGTATGCCCCCTGTCGCGCAGGATCATCTGGCGGGCAAGAACATGGGCGCGGAAATCGAATGCGTGTACATTCCCGAAAGCGACCGGGGCACGTTGTGCGTCTCAAGCCAGGTCGGCTGCACGCTGACGTGCACCTTCTGCCACACCGGAACGCAAAAGTTGGTGCGCAATCTCACGAGCCAGGAGATCGTGCAGCAATTGGTGGCTGCGCGCGACCAGCTTGGCGATTATCCCGGATTGAGCGCGCCCGCCACGGGCTTTGTGCCGTCGGGAGAAGGCGTGCGGGCGGTGTCCAACATCGTGTTCATGGGGATGGGCGAGCCGCTTTATAATTATGACAATGTCTGCGAGGCGATTGGCGTGATGAGCGACGGCGACGGCTTGTCGCTGTCGAGGCGCCGCATCACGGTCTCGACCTCGGGCGTGGCGCCGGAGATTGTGCGCCTTGGCGGGGATGTGGGCACGATGCTGGCGATTTCCCTGCATGCCGTGCGCGACGATTTGCGCGAAACGCTGGTGCCGCTGAACAAGAAATACCCCATCGCCGACGTGTTGCAGGCCTGCCGCGATTATCCCGGCGCCTCGAACGCGCGGCGCATTACGTTCGAATACGTCATGCTGAAAGGCGTCAACGATTCGCCAAAAGAAGCGCTGGAGCTGGTGCGCCTGCTCAAGGGCATTCCAGCCAAAATCAATCTGATTCCGTTCAATCCGTGGCCGGGCGCCAAATATGAATGTTCGGACTGGGAGACCATCGAACGCTTTTCCGACATCGTGTTCAACGCCGGCTACGCAAGCCCCGTGCGCACCCCGCGCGGGCGCGACATTTTGGCGGCTTGCGGCCAGTTGAAGAGCGACACTGAAAAGCTGCGCGCCCGCGCCCGGCTGATAGAAGACTGAAGCCACTCTCCCCCCTGCACCGTAAAAGACGTTGCGCGCGCGCGCGCGGCGTCATAATCGTCTGCGATCTCCGGAGGCTATTATGAATTTGTTTGAAACTGTTTTTAGCAAACCGCTTTTCCGCGCCGGGCTCAATGTCGCCGCGCTCCTGATTGTTTCCGCGGCAACCCTCTCGCCTGCCCAGTCAAAAGTTCTGGCGCGCGTCGATGGCGTCGAGATCACCGTGGAGGACGTGCGTCTGGCCGCCGACGATATGGGCGGCGGCATTCCCCCGGAGATGGAGGGCGCCGAGCGCGAGGCTTACGTGATCGATTATCTGATCGACATGCGGCTGGTGGCGCGCAAGGCGCAGGCCGACAAATTTGGCGAGGATGCGGAATTTGCCAAGCGCCTCGCGCTGCTGCGCGACAAGGCCTTGATGGAGGTTCTGCTTGGCAAGGTGGGGCGCGATGCGGCCACCGAAGCTGAATTGAAGAAAGTCTATGATACCGCCGCCAGCTCGCAGCCGCGCGAACCAGAAATGCGCGCCCGCCATATTCTGGTCGAGACCGAGGCTTTGGCCAAAACCGCTTTGCGCCGCGTGCGCGCAGGCGAAGATTTTGCCAGGGTCGCCGACGAATTATCAAAAGACCCCGGTTCAAAGGGCGGCGATCTGGGCTGGTTCGCCAAGGAGCGCATGGTGCCTGAATTTGGCGAGGCAGCCGACAAAATGAAGCCGGGCCAGATTTCCGAGCCGGTGAAGACCCAGTTCGGTTGGCACGTCATCAAGCTTGAAGAGCGCCGCGAAAAGCCGTTTCCCCCGCTGGCAGAGGTTCGCGAACAGGTGGAGCGTTACGTCGTCCAGAAGGCGCAGAGCGAGCTGATTCTGGCCCTTCGCGCCGCTGCAAAAATCGAACGCGAACCGCTGGCGAACGCTCCTGCTGCAAATCCTGCTGCAAAAAGATAACCCCGTCACCCGTCACAGAAAGCCCTAGAACGCCATGGCCAAATCCGTACCCGTGTCGCCGCTTGCGCCTAAATCCTATCCTGATCAGCTCAGCGTCGAGGGCGTGCGTTTCGCCACGGCTGCGGCGGGCATCCGCTATGCGGGGCGAACGGATGTGATGCTGGCGCTGCTCGACAAGGGTACGCAAGCGGCGGGCGTTTTCACGCGCTCCAAATGCCCCTCGGCGCCGGTGGACTGGTGCCGCGCCAAACTCAATGGCGGCAAGGCGCGCGCCGTTGTCGTGAACTCCGGCAACGCCAACGCGTTCACCGGTAAAGTCGGCGCAAAGGCCGCAAAGCTCACGGCGGAGATAGCGGCCAAAGCCACGGGCGCGCCTTTGTCTGAAATTTTCATCGCCTCAACCGGCGTGATCGGCGAGCCGCTGGACGCGACAAAATTCGACGGCGTAATGGATCAGCTCGTGGAAAAGGCCGATCCAGAGGGACTTCTGGACGCCGCGCGCGCGATCATGACCACGGACACTTATCCAAAGGTAGCGACCGCCAAAGTTCTGATCGGAGGCGTTGAAGTCACGATCAGCGGCATGGCCAAGGGCGCGGGCATGATAGCGCCGGACATGGCGACCATGCTGTCGTTCGTGTTCACTGACGCGCCGATTGCAGCGCCCGTCCTGCAAGCCATGCTGTCGCGCTCGGTGCAGGGCAGCTTCAACGCGATTACCGTCGACAGCGACACGTCCACATCGGACACGTTGATGCTGTTCGCCACCGGGGCTGCGGCCAAACGCGGCGCGCCCAAGATTACGGAAACGGGTGACCGCAGGCTGGCCGCTTTCCGCAAGGCGCTCGACGGATTGCTGCTCGATCTTGCCCATCAGGTGGTGCGCGACGGCGAGGGCTGCCGAAAGTTCGTGGAAGTGCGCGTTGAAGGGGCGATGAGCGCGGGCGCGGCCAAACGCATCGCCTTCTCCATCGCAAATTCGCCGTTGGTGAAAACCGCGATGGCAGGCGAAGACGCCAATTGGGGACGCGTGGTCGCCGCTGTGGGCAAATCGGGCGAGGCTGCCGACCGCGACCGGCTGGCGATCTGGTTCGGCGATTTTCGCGTCGCCCACAAGGGCCTGCGCGATCCTGGCTACAGCGAAGAGAAAGTCTCGGCCTATATGAAGGGCGAGAAGATCGAAGTGCGCGTGGACATCGGCCTTGGCAAGGGCGCGGCAAGCGTGTGGACGTGCGATTTGACAAAGGAATATGTGGCGATCAACGGCGATTACCGCAGCTGAGCGGCGTTGGGATGCAGCCGATCCGGAAAATCGCAGACATGGTTAAAGCTTACCCAAAGCGTTAACCTGAGCTAAAGTATAAAAAGCTTTTTAAGGGAGCTTTTTATGCGTCGATTCGCCACCATTCCTATTTGCGCGCTTATGCTTGCCGGGTGCCAGTCCACGAGCGCGCCGCGCGTCGGCCCTGTTGTTCCCTTCAACGCGCAGGAAGCAGCCTTCATCCATAAGGTCGGCTCGGCGCGGATTGATGGACAGGCTTTCCTCGTGTTGCCTGGCGGCGAATCGCGGATGGCGGCAGGCGAAACCGTACGCCTCATACCGGCTACCGCCTATGCGCGCGCCCGCATTGCGCATTTGTACAAAGGCCAGAAGTTTGTGCGCGCCGCCGATATTCCAAACATTCCCGCGCCCGCGCAATATGTTGAGAACACCCGCTCCACCATTGCCAGTTCAGGCGGTCGTTTCCAGTTCGACGGCGTTGCGCCGGGCTCGTATTTTGTCGTGACGCAGAAGATTTATCGCCCCGAAGGTTCGCTCACGCCCAAGGGCGGGGCGATGTATGAGAGCGTGACCATCAAGGGATCCGAGACCGCAAAGCTGGTTGTGGTCGGTCGCTGAGGCGCGAAGCTGCGGGCAATGCTAGAAAAGCGGCGGACCAGATTCGGGAAAATGCCGCTCATGAAAATTCTGCTTGTCGCCGCCGCAGCCCTCATCGATTCGGACGACCGCGTGCTGATCGCACAACGCCCTCCCGGCAAGGCGCTTGCCGGGCTTTGGGAATTTCCCGGTGGCAAGGTCGATCCCGGCGAGCGGCCCGAGGCCTGCCTGATCCGCGAGCTGGCGGAAGAACTGGGCATCGTCGTAAAAGAGGAATGCCTAGCACCGCTCACCTTCGCCAGCCATGCCTACGAGGAGTTTCATCTGCTGATGCCGCTGTGGGTTTGCCGTCGCTGGGAAGGTTTCGTGCGCCCGCTTGAAGGCCAGTCGGTGAAATGGGTGAGCCCGCGCCAATTGCGCGATTACCCGATGCCGCCCGCCGATGCACCGCTGATCCCGGCCCTCATCGACCTGATCGGCTGATTATAAAAGGGCGCCCAGCGCCAGCCCCTGAATCAGCAGCACGCCCAGCCAATGGCCGCTTTGCGCCAGTGTTTGCAAGGGCGCAATCTTGTCGCGGGCGTGGGTGGCGACATGGGTCGTGAGCACGAAGCCGAGCCAGCAGATTGAGGCCACCAGCGCGCCCGAGCTGATTGTCACACCCTTTTTGGCGGTGTGCGCGAGCACGCCCGCCAGCACCAGCGCCATCAAAACTTGCGCAATAAGCGATGCGACCAGCGCCAGAACCGGGAAAGCCCGGCGCCCGGCGTGGCTTTGTATTCTCGCCGCCGCAGCGTGCCAGAGCGCACTGAAAAGCCAGCCTGCAAAAGCGGCGCTTAAAATCGGAATCCATTTGACGTTCGTCATTACAACCCGCCCAGTTTGCACACGTAGGCCCATTCCCCGTCCGTCACCGGCTGCACGGACAGGCGCATGGACGTGACCAGAGACATTTTCGACAGAGCGGGATTGGCTTTGACTTCCGCCAGCGTCACAGGCTTTTTCAGCGGTTTGACGGCGCGAAAATCGACCATGCCGAACTTGCCGCTCTCGTCGCTGGGGTCGGGGTAGAATAATTTGCAGACCTCGACGATGCCGACGATCTCCTTGCCCTCGTTGGAATGGTAGAAGAACGCCTGATCGCCGATCTGCATCGCCATCAAGTGTTTTTTGGCCAGATGATTCCGCACGCCGTTCCAGTGCGTGCCCTTGGCGCCCGCTGCCACTTGTTGATCCCACGACCAGACGGAGGGTTCGCTCTTCACCAGCCAGTGCGCCATCAATCAAACCTTCACTTTTGGAATTCGGGCAACGCTAGACGAGCGTTCCGGTCAGGGCAATGCGGCGCAAAGTCATTCCCCCAGCGAGCGCAAGGCGGCGGCGGCGGCGAAGGGCGCCAAAGCCATCGAGGCCAGCGAAAACGCAATCAGGATCAGGAACGGCGGCAGGAACGGGGTCGTCGCCATGCCAGCCGACGAGGCCGCCGAGACGCCGAAGATCAGCACGGGAATCGCCAGCGGCAGGATCAGGATCGCCATCAGCAGCCCGCCCCGGCGCAGACTGGCGGTCAAAGCCGCGCCAATGGCCCCAAGGAAAGTGAGCGCCGGCGTGCCAGCCAGCAGGGTCGCCGACAGGCCTGCGAGCGCCTCGCCGTCGAGCGCCAGCATCAGTCCAAACAGCGGCGCGGCCAGCACCAGCGGCAGACAGGTGGCGGTCCAGTGCGCCAGACATTTGGCGGCCACGATCAGCTCCAGCGGCGCGTCGCTCATGTGCAAGAGATCGAGCGAGCCATCCTCCTGATCGGCCTGAAACAACCGGTCGAGTCCGAGTAATGTGGCCAGCAGCGCCGCGATCCAGAGAATGGCGGGGCCAATGCGCGCCAAAAGGTTCAGGTCTGGGCCAATGGCGAACGGCGTGATCGTCACGAGGATCAAAAAGAACACAACGCCCATTGAGGCGCCGCCGCCTATGCGGCCAGCCAATCGCAGATCGCGCTGGTAGAGAGCGATAAAAATGCGGATCATGCGGGCGCCCCCAGCCGCAATTCAGCCGCGTCTTCGAGCCCGACGGGTGCGTGGGTGGCCGCGATAATCATACCCCCTTTGGCGCGATGGGCGGCCATGGATTGGGCGAGGCGCGTTTGCGAGGCCGCGTCGAGCGCAGTTGTAGGCTCATCCAGCAGCCAGAGCGGGCGCTCCGCCACGAACAGGCGCGCCAGTGCGGTGCGGCGCCGCTGTCCGGCCGAGAGCCAGCTCACAGGCAGGTCGGCGACATGGGCGAGATTGACGGCGGCCAAAGCCTGCAACGGGTCGAGCCCGCCCCGCCGCTTCAAAGCCGCAGCCCAGAAATCAAGATTTTCGCGCGCGCTCAAAGCGCCCTTCAGCGCATCGGAATGACCCAGATAATGGGCTTGCAGGGCAGGCGTTTCGTCGTGCGCGATGTCGTCGCCCGATATCGAAATGACGCCCGAGGCGGGCGTAAACAATCCTGCGATTGCACGCAAAAGCGTTGATTTTCCGGCTCCATTGGCTCCGGTCAGTAAAAGCGCGTCGCCGGAGCGGACCTCAAAATTGAGCCCCCGGACAAGCGTTCGCCCGCCTCGGACGAGCGTCATATTCTGGACGGTCAGAACCGCTGACATGTATTTGCGCTCCCGACAGCTTTTGCGCTGGGCCATTGCAAGGTAAGACCATCTTCATGTAGCTCTTGGCTCAGAAATTATCTATAAGCCGCGCGTCTTTCCAATTTCTCTCACGACCCCGGGACGAAACCATGGCCTCTCTCGACAGCTTCAAATGCCGCAAAAAACTGACCGTCGGCACCAAGTCCTACCATTACTTCTCGCTGAAGCAGGCGGAGAAGAACGGCCTCAAGGGCATTTCGAAGCTGCCGTTCTCCATGAAGGTTCTGCTTGAGAACTTGCTGCGTTTCGAAGACGGGCGCACCGTCACGAAGGAAGATATCGTCGCCGTTTCCAAATGGCTCAATAACAAGGGCAAGACCGAGAAGGAAATCGCCTTCCGTCCGGCTCGTGTGTTGATGCAGGATTTCACCGGCGTTCCCGCTGTCGTCGATCTGGCCGCCATGCGCGATGCGATGACGAAACTGGGCGGCGATCCCAACAAGATCAACCCGCTCGTGCCGGTCGATCTCGTCATCGACCATTCGGTGATCGTGGACGAATTTGGTTCTTCAAAGTCGCTGAAGAAGAACGTCGATCTTGAATATCAGCGCAACGCCGAACGCTACATCTTCCTGAAATGGGGTCAGGGCGCGTTCGATAACTTCCGCGTTGTGCCGCCGGGCACCGGCATTTGCCATCAGGTCAATCTCGAATATCTGGCGCAGACGGTGTGGACCCGCAAAGAAAAGTTTGCGCCCGCGCGTGGCAAGCCCGTCAACGTCGAGGTCGCATATCCCGACACGCTGGTGGGCACGGATTCGCACACCACCATGGTCAACGGCCTCTCAGTTCTGGGCTGGGGCGTCGGCGGCATTGAGGCCGAGGCCTGCATGCTTGGCCAGCCGCTCTCGATGCTGCTTCCCGAGGTTATTGGCTTCCGCATGACTGGCAAGCTGCGCGAAGGCGTCACCGCCACCGATCTCGTGCTCACCGTCACGCAAATGCTGCGCAAGAAGGGCGTTGTCGGCAAGTTTGTCGAGTTCTTCGGCCCCGGCCTTGATTCGCTGACGCTCGCCGACCGCGCCACCATCGGCAATATGGCGCCCGAATACGGCGCGACCTGCGGCTTCTTCCCCGTCGACGGCGAGACGCTCGACTATCTGAAGATAACTGGCCGCGCCCCGGCCCGCATCGCTCTCACCGAGAAATACGCCAAGGCGCAGGGCCTGTTCCGCACCCGCGCAACGCCCGATCCGGTTTGCACCGATCTCCTCGAACTCGATCTGGCGATTGTCACGCCCTCAATGGCCGGCCCCAAGCGTCCCGAAGGCCGCGTTGCGCTGGAGAACGTGGCTGCGGGCTTTTCCGACGCGATGGTCGCCGAATATCGCAAGGGCCCGCAGAAGGACGAGCGCTATCCCGTTGACGGCAAAAAGTATGAACTGGGCCATGGCGACGTCGCCATCGCCGCCATCACCTCCTGCACCAATACGTCCAACCCCAGCGTTCTGATCGGCGCCGGCCTGCTTGCCCGCAAGGCGGTCGCCAAGGGCCTGATGGTGAAGCCGTGGGTGAAAACCTCGCTTGCGCCGGGCTCGCAGGTGGTTGGCCAGTACCTCGCCAATTCCGGCCTGCAGAAGGACCTCGACAAGCTCGGGTTCAACATCGTGGGCTTTGGCTGCACGACCTGCATCGGCAATTCCGGCCCGCTGCCGACTGAAGTGTCGGACAGCATCAACAAGAACGGGATCATCGCCGCCTCGGTTCTCTCCGGCAACCGCAATTTCGAAGGCCGCGTCAGCCCCGACGTGCAGGCCAATTATCTGGCCTCGCCGCCGCTGGTCGTCGCGTATGCGCTGGCTGGTTCCGTAACGAAGGATCTCACGCAGGAGCCTGTTGGAACCAACAAGGCTGGAGAAGAAATTTTCCTGCGCGACATCTGGCCGACCTCGAAGGAAATTCAGGGCTTCATCGGCAAGTTCGTCACAAAGAAGATATTCAAGGAACGCTATGCTGACGTCTTCAATGGCGACGTCAACTGGCGCAAGGTGAAGGCGCCTGCGGGCAAGACCTACAAGTGGGACATGGCCTCCACCTACGTACAGAACCCGCCTTATTTTGAGGACATGGGCCTGACCCCCGCGCCCGTGAAGGACGTGCATGACGCCCGTATTCTGGCTCTGTTTGGCGACAAGATCACGACCGACCACATCTCGCCGGCCGGCTCCATCAAGTTCGCCTCGCCCGCCGGCCGCTGGCTGGCTGATCGTCAGGTGCGCGAAGCCGATTTCAACCAGTACGGCACCCGTCGCGGTAACCATGAAGTGATGATGCGCGGCACGTTCGCCAACATTCGCATCAAGAACTTCATGAACGTTTCCGCCGACGGCTCGGTGCTCGAAGGCGGCCTGACGGTCCATTATCCCTCCGGCGAGAAGCTGGCGATCTACGACGCCGCGATGAAATACGCGGCTGAAGAGACCCCGCTGGTGATTTTCGCGGGCGCCGAATACGGCAATGGCTCCTCACGCGACTGGGCGGCCAAGGGCACGCGCCTTTTGGGCGTTCGCGCCGTCATCGCCGAGAGCTTCGAGCGCATCCATCGCTCGAATCTCGTGGGCATGGGCATTCTGCCGCTGACCTTTGAGCAGGGCACGACCTGGCAGACGCTTGGCATGAAGGGCGACGAGAAGGTCACCATTCTGGGTCTTGAGAAGGGTTTGAAGCCGCGCCAGAAGATGGAAGCGCTCATCACGTTCGCCGACGGATCGAAGAAGAAGATCCCGCTGGACGGGCGCATCATGACGCTCGACGAGCTCGAATACTTCCGTCACGGCGGCATCATGCAATACGTCATCCGCCAGCTGCTCACCTCGTAAGGGCTGCGAAAAGTCTGGAGAGAGTAAAGCCGCCGGCCCCAAGGGTCGGCGGCTTTTTCTTGCGCCATGAGTGCGCCATGAGTGCCGCCTTGCCAAGCCCGCCCGCGAGCGTTAGCAATCGCTTCAAATTCATACCTCAAGATGGAAAATCCCCATGGTCACCTACAAGCTCCTCTTGCTGCCCGGCGACGGAATCGGTCCCGAAGTGATGGCCGAAGTCGAGAAGGTCGCCAATTTCCTCGGGGAAGCGGGAATCGCCCGTTTCGAGATGGAAAAGGGTCTGGTCGGCGGCTGTGCCTATGACGCGCATGGGCAGGCGATCAGCGAGAGTGACATGGCGCTGGCGGAAGCTGCGGACGCAGTGATTTTTGGCGCCGTGGGCGGCCCAAAATGGGATGCGGTTCCCTATGACGTGCGCCCGGAAGCCGGTCTCCTGCGCCTGCGCAAGGATCTGGCTTTGTTCGCCAATCTGCGCCCCGCGATTTGCTATCCCGCGCTCGCCGACGCCTCGTCGCTCAAGCGCGAGATCGTCGAGAACCTCGACATCATGATCGTGCGCGAACTCACCGGCGGCGTTTATTTTGGCGAGCCCAAGGAGATCATCGATCTGGGCAACGGCCAGAAGCGCGGCATCGATACGCAGGTCTACGACACCTACGAGATCGAGCGCATCGGCCGCGTCGCCTTCGAGCTGGCGCGCAAGCGCAACAACAAAGTCACCTCGTCTGAAAAGCGCAATGTCATGAAGTCCGGCGTGCTCTGGAACGAAGTCATCACTGCTTTGCACAAGCGCGAATATGCCGACGTTGAGCTGGAGCATCAGCTTGCGGACGCTTTGGGCATGCAGCTCGTGCGCTGGCCCAAGCAGTTTGACGTCATCGTCACCGACAATCTGTTCGGCGACATGCTGTCGGACGTGGCCGCCATGCTGACGGGATCGCTGGGCATGTTGCCGTCCGCCTCGTTGGGCGAGACCAATCCGAAGACCGGCAAGCGCAAGGCGCTCTATGAGCCCGTGCACGGGTCTGCGCCCGACATCGCAGGCAAGGGCATCGCCAATCCGATCGCGATGATCGGCTCCCTCGCCATGTGCCTGCGCTATTCGTTCGGGCTTGGGGAGGCCGCCGACAAGGTCGAGAAGGCCATCGCCGACGTGCTGGCCTCGGGCCTTCGCACTGCCGACATCAAGGGCGACGCCAATTCCACCGTTTCGACGGTTCAGATGGGCGAAGCGATCCTGGGCGAGCTGAAGAAGGCTTATTGATTATTCGACCAAGGGGCGGGGATTCAGTCCCTGCCCCAACCCTTGCCCCTTGTTCCTCAACTCGGTTGAGGACAGGCTTGAGCGCGGACCGTGCAGAAACACAAAGCCCGGCGCGCCGCGCTCCAGCAGCAAGGCGCCGTCGCATTCGTCCACCCGATAGCGCGCCAGAAAATGCGCCGCCCGACTGTGCGCGGCTTTCAGCGTAGAACTTGGGCGATCAATCACGGCGATTGGAGTGAGCGCGGCGATCTCGCGCCAGCGCTGCCAGCGATGGAAACTGGCGAGATTGTCCGCGCCCATGATCCACGCAAAGCGCACGCCCGCGCAGCGGCGCGTCAGATGATCAATCGTATCGAACGTATAGCGCGTGCCGATCTGCGCCTCGAGGCCAGTCACGATGATCCCGGGATGATCGGCGAGGGCGCGTGCGGCCTCAATACGCTCATGAAGCGGCGGTAGGCCAGCGTTTTCCTTCAGCGGATTGCCCGGCGTCACCAGCCACCAAACGGCGTCGAGCTTCAGGCGTTTGAGCGCGATCAGGCTGGCAAGGCGATGACCTTCGTGCGGAGGATTGAACGTGCCGCCGAACAGGCCGATCCGCATGCCCGGCGCATGGCGCGGCAGGCGCACGAACGTGCGGCCATGCGCCGATCCAAATTCAGTCGCCTTTGGCTCAATGTCCCCGCTTATGGCCGCACCTGTCCGGCGCCGCGTACGCGATATTTGAACGAGGTCAATTGCTCCAGCCCCACAGGCCCGCGCGCATGCATGCGACCCGTTGCGATGCCGATTTCGGCGCCAAAGCCAAACTCGCCCCCGTCTGCAAATTGCGTTGAGGCGTTATGCAGCACGATGGCCGAATCGACTTCGCGCAGAAAGCGTTCAGCGCGCGCAGCGTTTTGCGTGACGATGCAATCGGTGTGATGTGAGCCCCAGGTCTCGATATGCTCGATGGCGGCATCCAGCCCGTCGACGATTTTGGCCGAGATGATGGCTTCGAGATATTCGGTGCGCCAATCTTCTTCGGTCGCTGCGATTACACGCGAATCCGCGTGTTGCGCAACTGAATCGCCGCGCACTTCGCAGCCCTCATCCAGCAGAACTTTCAGCAATGGCGCAAGGTGCGTGTGCGCGACAGCTTTATCCACGAGCAGCGTTTCGGCGGCGCCGCAAATGCCGGTGCGCCGCAGCTTTGCGTTGCGCAGGATTTTCACCGCCATGTCCAGATCGGCCTCGCCATCGACATAGACATGCACGATGCCCTCAAGATGGGCGAACACCGGCACGCGCGCCTCTTCCTGCACGCGCGCCACAAGGCTCTTGCCGCCGCGCGGCACGATCACGTCGAGGTTTCCCGCAAGGCCTTTCAGCATTTCCCCCACCGCGGCACGGTCGCGCGTGGGCACGATCTGGATCGCGGCATCGGGCAGATTGGCGGCGCGCAGGCCCTCAACGAGGCATTGATGGATGAGCGTCGAGGAATGAAACGAATCCGATCCGCCGCGCAGGATCACGGCATTGCCAGCCTTCAGGCACAACGCGCCTGCGTCCGCCGTCACATTGGGGCGGCTCTCGTAGATGACGCCGATCACGCCCAGCGGGGTCGAGACGCGCTCAATCTTCAGGCCATTGGGGCGTTCGAAAGTCGCCAGAATGCGCCCGACCGGATCGGGCAAAGCGGCAATGTCCTCGATACCGCGCGCCATGGCGTCAATCCGTTTGGCGTCGAGCATCAGCCGGTCGAGATTGGCCTTGCTGGCGCCGGCCTTTTGCGCGGCGGCGACGTCGAGCGCGTTGGCGGCGATGATCTGGGGCGAATGGGTGCGCAGGCTGGCGGCGGCAGCCATAAGGGCGCGGTTTTTGGTGTCGCTTGAGGCGAGGCCAAGCGCATGGGCGGAGGCGCGCGCGGCGCGCCCGATCTCGCCCATGATTTGGGAAACGGAAGAAGCGGCAGCTTGCGCCCCCTGCGAACTGGTCATGATCGGCGGCCTCGAATGTGCGGCGTTTCCCTAATGCTCATATGAAGCATAACAGGTTCAGTTAAAGGCGGGTAGACGGCTGGACTGTCCGGCGGCTATTCGCCCACCAGAGCCATGTCGTCGCGATGGATCATTTCCGCGCGTCCTGGCGCGCCCAGCACGCTTTCGATGTCACGCGAATTGCGTCCTACCAATTGAACCGCCTCGCCAGCGTCATAGGCGACAAGCCCGCGGCCAATCTCGGCCCCCGCAGCATCCCGGATCAGCACGCAATCTCCGCGCGCAAAAGCGCCCTCGACGCGGGTGACGCCAGCGGGCAACAGACTGCCGCCTTTGGCGAGCGCGCGCGCGGCGCCCAAATCCACATGCACCGTACCGCGCGGCTCCAGCGAGCCGGAGATCCATTTCTTGCGGGCGGTGACGGGATTGGACGGCGTGAGAAACCACGTGCAGCGCCCGCCGTCGGCGATCTTGCGCACGGGATGGTCCAGCCGCCCGTCGGCGATCACCATATGGGCGCCGCCGCCTGTAGCGATCTTGGCGGCCTCGATCTTGGTGCGCATGCCGCCGCGCGACAGCTCGGACGCCGCGCCCCCCGCCATGGCTTCGATCTCCGCACTGATCCGCGGCACGACGGGGATCAGAACCGCATCGGGGTCTTCGCCAGGCGGAGCGGTGTAGAGCCCGTCGATGTCCGACAGCAGCACCAGAAGGTCGGCGCTCGCCATGCTGGCGACGCGGGCGGCCAGACGATCATTGTCGCCGTAGCGGATTTCGGTTGTGGCCACCGTATCGTTCTCGTTGATAACCGGCACGGCGCGCATGTCCATCAGCCGCCCGAGGGTAGCGCGCGCGTTGAGATAGCGGCGGCGCTCCTCGGTGTCGTTCAGCGTCACCAGAATTTGGCCCGCGATCATGCCGCGCATTGAGAGAATTTCAGCCCAGGCGCTGGCGAGCGCGATCTGGCCAACGGCGGCGGCCGCCTGACTGTCTTCAAGCTTCAACGGTCCGCGCGGCAGCTTCAGCATCGCCCGGCCAAGCGCAATCGAGCCAGACGAGACGACGAGCACGTCGCGCCCCTCGCGGTGCAGGTCCGCGATGTCGTCGGCCAGCGCTTCCAGCCAGAAGCGCTTGATCTGCCCGAGATTTTGATCGACGAGCAGGGACGAGCCGACCTTGACGACGATGCGGCGAAACGCGGAGAGGGAGGGCGCGATGGTCACGGCGGCTTCACTGTCTCGTGGGGTTTTGGTTCAAATGCTTACGGCGTTCAGGTTATTGCGCCCGGGGAATTTATGGGCGCCAGGATTCGGGCGGCGGCAACAGGGCGGCTTCCTCGGCGCGCGCCAGATCCATATGACGGGCGAGCGCGCGCAGAACGTCCTGCACGCCAGCGGTCGTCGCAGACGAGAGCGCCATCGGGGCGGCGGGCTTGGCACCCTCTTCCGGCGTTGGTCCCGCGGTGCGGATGGCGCGCTTCAGTCGCTCCATCTGCTTCTTCAAAGTCTCGGGATCGACGGTGTCGCATTTGGACAAAGCGACGATCTCGCGCTTCTGGTCGAGGCCGTTGCCATAGGCGGCAAGCTCGGTGCGCACGGTCTTGTAGGCCTGGCCGGCATGTTCGCTTCCAGCATCGACCAGATGCAGCAGCGCGCGACAACGCTCGACATGGCCCAGAAAGCGGTCGCCAAGGCCCAGCCCCTCATGGGCGCCCTCGATCAGGCCGGGAATGTCGGCGAGCACAAATTCGCGGTCATCGACCCGCACGACGCCAAGGCCGGGGTGCAAAGTGGTGAACGGGTAATCGGCGATCTTGGGTTTGGCGGCTGAGACGGCGGCCAGAAACGTGGATTTGCCAGCGTTGGGCAGGCCGATCAGTCCCGAATCGGCGATCAGCTTAAGGCGCAGCCAGATCGTGCGCTCCTCCCCGACCTGACCGGGATTGGCGCGCTGCGGCGAGCGATTGACGGATGTGGTGAAGTGCAGATTGCCAAAGCCGCCATTGCCGCCGCGTGCGATCACGATTTCCTGCCCGACCTCGGTCAGATCGGCGATCAGGGTTTCGTTGTCTTCCTCGAAAATCTGCGTGCCGACGGGCACTTTCATGACGATTGTGCCACCCTTGCCGCCAGCCCGGTTGCGGCCCATGCCGTGCATGCCGGTGCCAGCCTTGAAATGCTGCTGATAGCGATAATCGATCAGCGTGTTCAGGCCATCGACGCATTTGGCGATGATGTCGCCGCCGCGTCCGCCGTCGCCCCCGTCAGGGCCGCCGAACTCGATGAATTTCTCGCGGCGAAACGAGACGGCGCCGGCGCCGCCGTCGCCCGAGCGAATGTAGATTTTGGCTTGGTCGAGGAATTTCATAACGAATGCCTATCCGGGCGGCGCCCGCGAGGCAACGCCAATCGGGGCCTTCATGGTGCTAAAGCCGCCGTTTCGGCGACATTGTCGGCCATGCGATCAGAGCCTGGCCGCAGAAGATAGCGCGCGCAGACGAAAACGCCGTTGCGTGCGGCAAGATCGACCGGCCCTTCCCCGTCAGGAGCAAAGCCGCATTTTTCAAGCACGCGCCGGGCGGGCACGTTTTCAACGCGCGTCCGGGCGTAGATTTCGTCCACGGCGCCCAGTTTGAACGCGAGGCCTGTCAGTGACCCCGCCGCCTCGCTCATCAGCCCGCGACCATGATATGGGCGCCCAAGCCAAAAACCGAGCATGGCGTTCCTGTTTAATCCGCCGCTATTGCCACGCCCCGCATGCAAGCCGATCGCGCCAATGGCGTCGCCGGGGCGATCCTTGAGCGTCAACGCCAGAACGATGGCGTCGCCGTTGGCGTTTCCAGCCCTGCTGGCGAACGTCCAGTTGGCCGCGTCCTGCTTTGTGTAAGGATGCGGGATGCTGGCGGTCATCTCGGCCACTTCACGTTCTCCGCCCAGCGTCAAAAGCGCCGGAACGTCGGCCGAGCGCGGCCAGCGCAGCCACAGACGGGCGGTCTCAAGGCGAAACACGTCGTCGCGCAGCAGATCAGGGAACATCACGTCTCCAGTCCGGCTTCGTACCATGGCGCCCGGTTAGGGAGGCTGTGGCGAGAAAAGCAAAGGGGAGATGACTTATGCATCTCCCCTGTGACGTTTTGGCGTCCGGACCGATCAACAAAGGCGCTGAAGAGGGGTCCGCAGGGCTTTGACACCGGCGGGCCCGCTCATGAGCCTCGCCTATTCGGCTGCAAGCAGTTTCTGGGCCGGTACGATATCGACCGAATCCCGGAACTTGGAAGCCTTGAACAAAACCACGCCGTCCGTCAGGGCGAACAAGGTGTGATCCTTGCCGATGCCGACGTTCTGGCCGGGGTGCCATTTGGTGCCGCGCTGGCGAACAAGAATGTTGCCGCTGACGACCTTCTCGCCGCCGAACTTCTTGACGCCAAGACGGCGCCCGTCAGAATCGCGGCCGTTGCGGGATGAGCCGCCTGCCTTTTTGTGAGCCATGATATTGCTCCATAATCATTTACGCGCCTGCGCGCGCAGAGGGTTGAATTGAAGCCCGCTAACTCTGAGGGTCGGCGGGAGCTGCGTCAGACCTTCCGGTCAGGCCGCCGAGATCTGCGTGATCCGGACAACCGTCAGATCCTGACGATGGCCGCGCTTGCGCTTCGAATTCTTGCGGCGGCGCTTCTTGAACGCGATGACCTTGGGGCCGCGCGCCTGGGCGACGATTTCGCCGAGGACCGTGGCGCCGGCGACGATCGGAGCGCCAACCTGAATATTGTCCCCGTCGGCGAGCATCAGCACGTCGGCGAAGGTGATCTTCTCGCCGGCTTCCCCGGCAAGGGTCATAACTATAATCTCGTCATTGGCGGCAACGCGATATTGCTTGCCGCCGGTTTTGATGACTGCGAACATCGTTTTCTTTCCGTGTTCATCC
>CAMCUC010000033.1 GCA_945878875.1 Rhizobium sp. Q54 | reverse complement strand
CGGGCCAGAGACAACAGTTTCCAGCCCTATAACGGACCGCGCCTGCAATGCCGCTCGCCGTACTGGCCTTAAGCCATCTGCATCAGGCGTCGCGCGACGACCATGTAATTCACGTCCATGTCGCGCGACACGTCCCACGAGCGATTCCACGGCGAATAGGCCATGCCCGTCATCGCATAGAGATCAAGGCCGGGATAAACGCCACCAGCGGCGATCCAGTCCTCAAGCTCGCGCGGCGTCACGAACTTGTCCCAGCTATGCGTGCCCGGAGCCACCCAGCGCAGCACATATTCGGCGCCCACAATGGCCAATGCAAACGATTTCAGCGTGCGGTTGAGCGTGGAGGCGAAGAACAATCCGCCCGGCTTCACGAGGCTGGTCGCGCTCTGGATGAATTGGCCCGGCTCACGCACATGCTCCACCACTTCCATCGCGCACACCACGTCAAAACGCGCGCCCGCCTCCGCCAGCGATTCAACGGTGACGGCGCGATAATCAACATCAACGCCGGTTTGCGCGGCATGGGCGCGCGCGATCTCGACATTGCCTGGCGCGGGATCAATGCCCGTGACCTTTGCTCCCATGCGCGCCAGCGGCTCGCTCAAGATGCCGCCGCCGCAGCCGACGTCCAGAATGGTCAGGCCCTCCAGCGAGCGGAAGGAATTCTGGTCGCGCACGCTGCCGTCGAGTGCTGCGAAATGGTCGATCATGGCGTCGCGCATCCAGCGCACGCGAACAGGGTTGAGCTGATGCAGCGCGCCCATCGGCCCATCCTCGCTCCACCATTGCGCACCAAGTCGCTCGAACTGGTCGAGTTCGCTCTGGTCGATGGAAGACGCTTGCGAAGAGGCTTGTGAAGATCCTTGCGCTGACATCGTGAACTCCCGGGGCGGCGTGCGGCGACGTTGACACGCGCTCGCAGCAAGTTATCTATACGCGCCCTTTCACGGGGCCGCGAGCGGCGAAAACGTCGCGCGTTCCTTTTCACAAGCCGTCCGGCTCTGCAATCTGGCGATCATGGCCCGTCTGGTGATGAAATTCGGCGGCACGTCCGTCGCCAATATCGAGAGAATCCGCAACGTGGCCGCCCATGTGCGGCGCGAGGTCGAGGCTGGCTATCAAGTCGCCGTCGTGGTCTCCGCCATGTCGGGCAAAACGAACGAACTGGTCGGCTGGGTCCAGGATTCCTCCAAAATTTATGACCCCCGCGAATACGATGCCGTCGTCGCCTCGGGCGAACAGGTCACGTCCGGCCTGCTGGCGCTCGTGTTGCAGGAAATGGGCATTCCCGCCCGCTCGTGGCAGGGCTGGCAAGTGCCCGTCCTCACCTCGGACGCGCATGGCTCGGCACGCATCGAATCGATTGACCCCGCCCGCCTGAACGCGGGCTTCGCCAAGGGCGAAGTGGCCGTGATTGCAGGCTTTCAGGGCATGCATGCGGAAACCGGGCGCCTGACGACGCTGGGGCGCGGCGGCTCGGACACGAGCGCCGTGGCGGTCGCCGCCGCCATCGGGGCGGAGCGCTGCGACATTTATACGGACGTCGACGGTGTCTACACCACCGATCCGCGCGTGGTGCCCAAGGCCCGCAAGCTCGACAAGGTCTCATTCGAGGAAATGCTCGAAATGGCCTCGCTGGGCTCAAAAGTGCTTCAGGTGCGCTCGGTGGAAATCGCCATGCTGCACAAGGTGCGCACCTTCGTGCGCTCGTCGTTCGACGATCCGGCCGATCCCCGGCCAGGCACGCTCATTTGTGAAGAGGAGGAGATCGTGGAACAGCAGGTCGTCACCGGCATCGCCTTCTCCAAGGACGAAGCCCAGATCACGTTGCGCCGCGTGGCTGACAAGCCCGGCGTGGCCGCCGCCATTTTTGGCCCGCTCGCCGACCAGAACATCAACGTCGACATGATCATTCAGGTCGTCTCCGGCAATACCGGCAACGGCGAGTCCATGACCACGGACATGACGTTCACCGTGCAGGCCGCCGATTACGAGCGCGCCATGGCGCTTTTGACCAAGCTGAAGCTACAGATCGCCTATCAGGCGATTGAAGGCGCCACCGACGTGGTGAAAATCTCCGCCATCGGGGTTGGCATGCGCAGCCACGCGGGCGTGGCCGCCCGCGCCTTCCGGGCTCTGGCCGAAAAGGGCGTCAACATCCGCGCCATCACGACCAGCGAAATCAAGTTCTCGGTGCTGATCGACAAGGATTACACCGAGCTGGCCGTGCGCACGCTGCACTCGCTTTATGGGCTGGACAAGGTGGCGTGATAGGTCAGGGGCGGCTTAGGCCGCCTCTGCGCCTTCAGCACTAGTTTTCATCTCGACCCTGCACCCCAGCCTCCATACGATGCGCACGAGCCGGTCGAGCGTGAACCGCGACAGGTCAGCGTTCCGGATCCGCTGAATATCGGCGGCGTCCACCTGAGCGGCCTTTGCTCCGGCCCGTACGGTCAGGCCACGCTGGTTGAGGGTGGCGATGATATCGGCGGCGAGCATCGCCTTCATTTTCCTGGCTTCAGCGTCGGCATCGCCGAAATCGGCAAAAACACAACATCACCTTCGCCATAATAACGCCCGATGCGCCTTGCGGGCGCCCGCCCCTATTGGCTATAGGCTGACAAGGGCCGCCTCATCAGGGACGGCGGAAGGACAATACGTTCATGACCACGCGCGGCGCGCCCGGCGGACCTCGCCTGCTGCTGCGCCGACTCCGCGAAGTCATGGCGGAGCCGGTGAACGCACAGGCGCGCCTTGATCGCATCGTCGTGCACATCGCAGCCAACATGGTGGCGGAGGTGTGCTCGGTCTATGTGCTGCGCGCCGATCTGCGGCTGGAGCTGTTCGCCACCGAGGGCCTGAAGCGCGAGGCCGTCCACCAGACCACCATGCGCTCGGGCGAGGGCCTTGTCGGCCTGATCGCAAAAACCGCCGAGCCGCTGTCGCTGAACGACGCGCAGGCCCACCCCGCCTTCTCCTACAGGCCGGAGACGGGCGAAGAGATCTACAATTCCTTCCTTGGCGTGCCGATCTTGCGCGGCGGCAATACGCTGGGCGTGCTGGTCGTGCAAAACAGCGTCAAGCGCACCTATTCGGAAGAAGAGATCGAGGTTCTCGAAACCATTGCGATGCTGCTGGCCGAGATGATTGCATCGGGCGAGCTGCAGACCATCGTGCGCCCCGGCGCCGAAATCGCCGCGCGTCGCCCCATCGCGCTCAAGGGTTCTGCGGTCGCTGATGGCGTGGGCCTTGGCCATGTGGTGCTGCATCAGCCACGCGTGATCGTCACGCAGATCGTGGCTGAGGACACAAATCGCGAACTGGAGCGCCTTGGCGAATCCATCGAGGCGATGCGCGCCAATATCGACCAATTGCTCGACGACGACGGCTCTTTGGGCGATCATCGCGAAGTGCTGGAAACCTTCCGCATGTTCGCCAACGATCGCGGCTGGCTCCGGCGCCTGCGCGAGGCGGTGTCCACCGGCATCACGGCGGAAGCCGCCGTGGAGCGCGTGCAGAACGACGCCCGCGCCCGCCTGCAACGCCAGACCGATCCCTATCTGCGCGAGCGCCTGCACGATCTTGACGATCTCGCAAACCGGCTGTTGCACCAGCTCACCGGACAGGCGCTGATTGCCCCGCCCGAAACGCTGCCCGACAACGCCATTCTGGTCGCCCGCAGTATGGGGCCTGCGGCGCTGCTCGAATATGATCGTCGGCGCCTGCGCGGCCTCGTGCTGGAGGACGCTGGCAATTCGAGCCATGTGGCGATTGTGGCGCGCTCATTGGGCATTCCGACCGTCGGCGACGTCGCCAACATCACCAGCCTTGTCGAGCAGGGCGATTCGATCATCATCGACGGCAGCGCGGGCGAAGTGCAGGTGCGCCCGCAGCCCGACGTGGAGGCCGCCTATCGCGAGAAAGCCCGGCTGCGCGCCCGCCGTCAGGAGCAATATCAGGAGCTGCGCGACGTCCCCGCGATCACCCGCGACGGACTCAAGATCAACCTGTCGATGAACGCGGGCCTCCTGGTGGACGTGCAGCATCTGCAAGAGACGGGCGTGGCCTCCATCGGGCTGTTTCGCACCGAATTGCAATTCATGCTGGCGCCGCAATTCCCCCGGCTGGAGCAGCAATATGCGCTCTACAGGCAGGTGCTGGACTCAACGCCGCAAGGCTCCGTCACCTTCCGCACCCTCGACATCGGCGGCGATAAAATTCTCCCCTACATGCAGACGTTCGAAGAGGAAAACCCGGCGCTTGGCTGGCGCGCGATCCGCATCGGCCTCGATCGTCCCGGCCTTTTGCGCACGCAATTGCGCGCGTTGCTGCGTGCTGGCGCAGGCCGGCGATTGCGCATCATGTTCCCGATGATCACCATGGTGTCGGAATTTGACGCCGCCAAAGTGCTTGTCGAGCGCGAGATCGCGCATCTGTCCCGGCACAATTACGACTTGCCGACCGACGTTAAACTCGGTGTGATGATCGAAGTGCCAGCCTTGTTGTGGCAGCTTGACGAATTGCTGGAGCGGGTCGATTTTGTGTCCGTGGGCTCGAACGATCTGGTGCAATATCTGACCGCAGCCGACCGCGACAACCGCCGCGTATCGGAGCGTTTCGACGTGCTCTGCGCACCGGTTTTGCGCGCGCTCGGGATGATCGCGCAAAAAGGCGCAGCCTCGGGAACATCCGTCACTTTGTGCGGCGAGATTGGCGGGCGACCGCTGGAGGCGATGGCGCTGATTGGCATTGGCTATCGTGGCCTGTCGATGTCGCCCGCCAGCATCGGCCCGGTGAAGGCCGCCATCCTTGCGATGGATGCGGGCGAGGTGGCGGCGCTTGTGCAGGATCTGATCGCGCAAAAGGACGGCGCTCCCTCGCTGCGCGGGCAATTGCGCGCCTATGCGGAAGGCAAGGGTGTGCCGTTGTAGCGAGGCTCTTTTTAATTCAGCCCCGCTTCGCCCGCGCCCTCGCTCTGCGCCTGCCCATTTGGAAAAATCATGCTGCCCCAGGACAAACTCAATCTCATTCTGCGCCGCCGCGACGAAATCGAGGGCAAGCTTTCGCAAGGCGCCACTGGGAGCGAATTTGGCGCATTGTCGCGCGAGCTGTCCGAGATCGAACCTCTGTGCGTGACAATCAATGCTTGGCGGCAAGCGCTCGACGATTGTGCGGGCGCGCAGGCCATGCTCGCCGATCCCTCAACCGACCGCGACATGCGCGAGCTGGCCGAGATGGAGGTGCATGAATCCGGTGCACGCGTGGAGGCGCTGGAGCGCGAGCTGCAAGTCGCACTGCTGCCCAAGGACGCAGCCGACGAGGGCGGCGCGATTCTGGAAGTGCGCGCAGGCACCGGCGGCGACGAGGCGGCATTGTTTGCGGGCGATCTGTTTCGCATGTACGCGCGCTATGCAGAATTACATGGCTGGAAGGTTGAAGTGCTGTCGATGAGCGAGGGCACGGCGGGCGGCTACAAGGAAATCATCGCCTCGATCGTTGGTCGCGGCGTATTCGCGCGCATGAAGTTTGAATCGGGCGTCCACCGCGTGCAGCGCGTACCCGCTACCGAGACGCAGGGACGCATCCACACGTCGGCGGCCACAATCGCCGTTCTGCCTGAAGCGCAGGAAGTGGACTTTGAGATCAACGATGCTGATTTGAAGATCGACACCATGCGTGCGCAGGGCGCAGGCGGCCAGCACGTCAACAAAACCGAATCGGCGATCCGCATCACCCATTTGCCGACCGGCGTCGTGGTGTTCGTGCAGGACGAACGCTCGCAACATAAAAACAAGGCGCGCGCTTTGGGCCTGTTGCGCGCCCGCCTCTACGACGACCAGCGCAGATCGCTGGACGCCGAACGCGCCGCCGACCGCAAATCGCAAGTGGGCTCAGGCGACCGCTCGGAGCGCATCCGAACCTATAATTTCCCGCAAGGCCGCGTCACCGATCATCGCATCGAGCTGACGCTCTACAAGCTTGATCGCGTGATTACGGGCGAGGCGCTGGACGAAGTGATCGAGCCGCTGATTACCAACCATCAGGCCGAATTGCTGGCCGCCAGCGGGTTGTAGAAACCACTCCCTACCGCCTGCTCGACCTGCGGCACGATTCGCTCAGGCTCGATCCTGGCGCAGAAGCCGCCAGCCGGCGCGCAATCTCTAAAACTTCGCCATAATCGCTCCAGTGGCTGGCGCGGGCGCGCGCAGTGGGCGCAGGGCCGCACGCGATCGTTACGTTGTCGATCTGGGCGCGCAACAAGCTGCGCAAGCTGGAGGCGCGCGCTTCGATTCCAGCTTCATTTGCAGCCTCATCTGACGAATGAGTGAGCACCAGCCGCATTTTAGCAAGACTGGCGCCCTCAAGGCGGGGACCAGCGGGGCTGATGGTCAGCGCCAGCTCGCCGCTCTCGGCGCCGGAGATGCGCGCATTGCGCAAGTCAGCCCCGTTCAGCGCCGACAACGCGCCTTGCAGATTTTCAAATGTCGCCTCGCGTGCGGAGGCTGGCGTGAAAAGCGGGCCAAAGCCCGAGGCGCCGGTGAAATCGGCGCCGTCAACATTGGCGCCGCGAAAATCCGTATCGTCCAATTGCGCGCGCTCAAACAACGCGCCGCGTATATCGAGATCCCGGAACGAAATTCCAGCGAGGTTTTTGCCGCGATAATCGAGCGAAAAACGCCCCCCGCACAAATCCAGCGGCACCAGCAAATGCTTGTCAGGATCAAAGCCCGGGGTAAACCTTGTCGCGCAATCCACCCGCGCGCCAGTGAGTATCGCGCCGTCCAGTTGCGCGCCCGATAAATCGGCGCCGCGCAGGTCTGCATTGCGCAGCGAGGCGCTTTTCAGATTGCTCGTGCCAAAGCGGGCGGCGCGCAAATCTGAACCGGCGAAATCGGCGCCCTGAAAACTCGACCCGGCGAAATCAGCGGCGACGGCGCGCACCCGCCAAAAGCTTGCGCCGCTTGCTTGCAGGCGCGGCGCGCGGGCGCGCACAAGGCTTGCGTCCTGAAGCACGGCGCCGATTAACAGCGCATCGTCGAGAATGATCCCGTCGAGATTACTGGAGGCTATGCGCGCGCCGGTGAAATCGGCGCCATTCAATTGCGCCCGGGCGAACGCGATGGAGGTGAGCTGCGACTGGCTCCAATACGAGCGCGGGGCATGGGCGTCAACGATCTCGATTCCGTTCAGCGCAAGCCCGGAGAGATCCTGCTCCTCAAGCGGCACGCCGATGAAATCGATCCGCGCGCGTTGTTCGGGACGCAAAGTCTCGCGGGTCTGCGTCCCCGTGGCTTCGCTCCGGCGCGCAGCTTCGATCTTCAGTAAAGCAGCGCGCGCGTTATTGGGCTCCAGCGCAAGAGCGCGCTCAAACGCGGCCCCTGCTTCTGCAAAGCGGCCCTCGTTCATCATCGTTTGCCCGCGGATGTCCTCCTCGCGCGAGGTTTGCGCAAGAGACGCGCACGGCGCCAAAAGCATGGCGCCCGTGATGAGAAAGAGATGCGCGCGCTTCATGCGAGCCTCTAGCGCAGATCAGCCGCGCGGATGAAGAACACTTCGCCTGCGCTGTCCTGCGTATCAAGCCAGGTCAGGTTCAGCTGCGGATATTCAGCCTCCAGCAAGTCGCGCCCGCGTCCGATCTCGCAGATCAGCGCGCCAGCGTGCGTCAGGTGATGGGGAGCCTCTTCGAGAATGCGCCGCACGATGTCGAGCCCGTCTTCGCCCGAGCCCAAAGCCATCGCGGGCTCATGCGCATATTCAGGCGGCAATTGCGCCATCGCCTGCGCATCCACATAGGGCGGATTGGTGATGATGAGGTCGTAGCGGCGGCCTTTCACGGGCGCGAACAGATCACCCTGCAAGAGCGTAATGCGTTCTTCTTCGCCGTGCTCTTTAATGTTGCGGGCCGCCACTTCAGCCGCCTCGGGCGAGAGCTCAACTGCGTCGATCCGCGCATTGGGGAAGACGCGCGCGGCCAAAATCGCCAGCGCGCCCGAGCCGGTGCAAAGATCAAGCGCGGTCTCGACAGCCAGCGCATCAACCAGTGTATCGTCGCCGGGTGAAAACATCTCCGACATCAGCAATTCGCCGATGAACGAGCGGGGCACGATCACACGCTCGTCAACATAGAACGGAACGCCCCGGATATAGGCTTTGCGCACCAGATAGGACGCAGGCTTGCGGGTGGCGATGCGCGCCTCTATCAGCGCCGCCAGCCGGGCGCGCTCAAACGGCAGCAGGCGGGCGTCCAGAAAGGGATCAAGCCGGTCGACGGGCAGGCGCAGGCCCTCCAGCACGATGAAAGCGGCCTCATCCAGCGCATCCACCGCGCCATGGCCGTAGACGAGGTTTGCCGCCTCAAAGCTGCTGACCGCCCAGCGCAGGAAATCACGCAGGGTTAGCAGCTCGCGCGCCGCCTCGCGGGCGTCGTCGCTTTTGGGAGCGTCATATATCTGGGCCATGGTCGCAATCTCTCTGTGGTCAGGCATCGTGTAGGCCGCGCCCGGCGCGGCGGCAAGCTGAAGAGCGCGCCCATCTTCTTGAAGCCCATCTTGGCACCGCGCGTTCGCGGGAGTACGAAAGGGAGATAAAAACAAACTGCAAAGGAGACGCTCGATGAAATTATGCCGCTACGACGAAGACAAGCTTGGTCTGGTGATCGGCGATATGGTCCATGACGTGACCGCCGCCCAGACGCAAATCCGCAATGGCGCCCGCTATGACATGATGGGCGATTGCGTGGTCGCCGCTCTGCCGCAATGGCGCGATCGCATCGAGGCGATGGGGAAGGCGGCGCCCGGCCAGCCGATCTCTTCGGTCAAGCTCCTGCCGCCCGTCGCGCGCCCCTCCAAGGTCATGGCCGCGCCCACCAATTACAAAGCCCATATCGAGGAAATGGCCGCCCGCAGCGGCGTGACGCCCGACGCCCATCGCGGCATCGGCGCCGCCGGTATTTTCCTGAAAGCCAATTCGTCGATCGTCGGCCAGTCCGGAATCATTCCGCTGCGCTTTTATCCCGAGCGTCTCAACGAGCACGAGCTTGAAGTGGTCGCGATCATCGGCAAGAGCGGCACCAACATCAAGCGCGAGGACGCGCTGCAATATATCGCCGGTTATTGCATGGGCCTCGACATGACCGTGCGCGGCAAGGAAGACCGCAGCTTCCGCAAGTCGGTGGACGGCTATTCGCCGGTCGGCCCCTTCATGGTGACGGCCGACGAGATCGCCGATCCCAACGATCTGCCGATTGAACTGACAGTGAACGGGCAGACGAAGCAGAAGTCCAACACCAGCCAGCTTATCTACGACATGGGGCGGCTGATCGAATTCGCCTCGTCGTTCTATACGCTGCATCCAGGCGATTATTTCTTCACCGGCACGCCCAGCGGCGTCTCGCCTGTGGCGCCCGGCGATTGGGTTTCCGCCGCCTGCCCCTCGCTTGGCGAGCTGCGCATTCAGGTGGGCTTGCAGTCATAAAAAAGACGCGCGCGGTTTGAACCGCGCGCGTCCCCGCGTCTCTCTGCGCCAGTCATTCTCGAGGGAAGTCCATGTTCAGGAATATGCCGGTCGTCGCGCTTGAAGAGCATTACTGGGACAAGGAGCTTTCGGAAAAAAGCGCAGGCTTTGAGGCTGCGCGTTCAGACTGGCAGATGAAGCGGCTGTTTGATTTTGACGAGCTGCGGTTGGGCGAGATGGATTCAAATGGCATCGACGTGCAGGTGCTCTCGCACGGCGCACCCTCGATCCAGCGCATGAAGGGCCAGGAGGCGGTCGATCTGGCGCGCCGCTGCAACGACAGGCTGGCCGAGCAGATCGCGCGCCACCCCACGCGCTTCTACGGCTTTGGCATGTTGCCGACCGACGTTCCCGACGCCGCCGCCGATGAGCTGGAGCGCTGCATGCGCGAGCTGAATTTTCGCGGCGCGATGCTGCACGGCCAATCCAACGGGCGCTTTCTCGACAACGAATTTTTCTGGCCTGTGTTTGAACGCGCCAGCGCGCTGGGCGCGCCGATCTATTTGCATCCAGCCACCGCCGATCCGCGCGTGACGGAGGCCTATTACGCCGATTACGTGAAGGCGTTCCCGATGGTCGTGCGCCCGGCGTGGGGCTATACGGTCGAGACCGCGACGCTGGCGATCCGCCTCATCCTGTCGGGCGTGTTTGAAAAGCACACTGGCCTGCAGGTGATTTTGGGTCATATGGGCGAGACGCTGCCCTATCAATTATGGCGCATCGATCAGGCGCTGGCCCGTCCGGGTCAGGATTCGATGAGCTTCCGCAAGATTTTCTGCAATCATTTCCACATCACCACCAGCGGCCATTTCTCTACGCCCGCTTTGCATTGCGCGATGATGGAATTGGGACTGGACCGCATCATGTTCTCCATCGACTGGCCGTTCGTGCCCAACGAGCCGGCGATGGAATGGGTGAAAACGCTACAGATGAACGAAGCCGACATGGGGAAGTTTCTGGGCGGCAACGCTGCGAGGCTTCTGCGGCTGCCGTGAGCGGGGCCTGATCCGCCGCACGCCATTGACCTTGGCGGCGGGAAGCCTCATTGTAATAATCCATTCTAATCAGGAGGGGTCCCGGGCGCAAAAAGGCGGTCCGGCCCGAACAATCGTGGTCGAACTTGTCATTGCTGCGCTACTGATCGCCCTCAACGGGGTGTTTGCGCTTTCCGAGCTGGCTATCGTCTCCTCGCGCAAGATCCGCCTGAAAGTCATGGTTGAGAATGGTCGCTCCGGCGCCCGCGCGGCCCTTGATCTGGCCGAAAACCCGGGACGTTTTCTCTCCACCGTGCAGATCGGCATTACGCTGGTGGGTATTCTGGCGGGTGCGTTTTCGGGCGCGGCGCTTGCTGAAATGCTGGGCGCTATGTTTGAAGAGCGCGGCATGCGCCCGGTTGTGGCCCAACCATTCAGCTATTTCATCGTCATCAGCGTCATCACTTATCTATCGGTCGTGGTCGGCGAGCTGGTGCCCAAACATCTGGCGCTGCGCAATCCTGAAGGCATTGCCTGCGTGGTGGCGGGGCCGATGCGCCAGCTCTCGCGCATCGCTGCGCCTGTTGTCTGGCTGCTGGATTTCTCCACCCGCATGGTCTTTCGGCTGTTTGGCGGCGGGCATGTTCAGGATTCCTCCGTCACCGAAGAAGAAATCAAATCTCTGGTGGCGGAAGCAGCCACCGCAGGCGTGATTGAGGGCGACGAGCGGAGGATGATTTCCGCCGTGCTGCGCCTTGGCGACCGGCCCGTGCGCTCGGTCATGACGCCGCGCACGGACGTGTGCTGGATCGATCTCGATGATCCTGAAGCCGACATTCGCGTCGCGCTGGCCACAGCCCCCCATTCGCGCCTGCCGGTCGCGCGCGGCGCCGTGGACAACATTGTGGGCGTGCTTCAATTGCGCGAATTGATCGCTCCGGCCATCGCGGGCGGTCCGCTCAACATTGAAGAAAAGCTGCGCGCCGCCACCATTCTGCCAGACACGCTTTATGCGCTGGACGCCCTGCAAATGCTGCGTCAGGCCGACGTACCAATGGCGTTTGTGCATGACGAATACGGCCATTTCGAAGGCATTGTGACGCCTGCCGACATTCTCGACGCCATCGCAGGCGCGTTCAAGACCGGCGAACCCGAGGAGGAGCCTGCAGCCTTGCGTCGCGAAGACGGCTCATGGCTGATCGCGGGCTGGATGTCGGTGGACGAAATGGCAGAGGCGCTTGGGATCGCTCTGCCCGAGAAGCGCGATTACCAGACGGCGGCCGGCCTTGTGATCGACGAATTGCAGCACTTGCCCGTCACCGGCGAGCGCGTGAACGCTTTCGGCTACAAGTTCGAAGTCGTGGATATGGACGGGCGCCGCATCGACAAGCTGCTGGTCAGCCGGGCGCCACAGGAAGACGCGGACGGGGATTCGGGCTGAGGGCCGGCCGTGACGGCTTAGGGACGGGCGCCCTGCATTGCAGCCGATGCGGCCTGCAGCAGCGCTCCTTGCAGCCTCACCCCGCCGCAAACCCGCACGCTTTCAGGCGCGCCAGCATATGATCGGGCGGCGGCGCTTCCACGCGCACCGGCTCTTTGTTTTGTCGCATCGGAATTTCAATCGTGCGCGCGTGCAATTGCAGCCCCGGCCCCTCTCCTGGACCGTAAGCGCCGTAAATCTGGTCGCCGACGATGGGCCAGCCTAAAGACGACGAGTGCACGCGCAATTGGTGGGTGCGCCCGGTCAGCGGCTCCAGACCCATCCACGCTATCGCCTTGTCCTCAAACATGCCCCGCCCCAGCACGGTAAAGCGGGTTTGCGAGGGCAGGCCGAGCGGGTCGGCCTTCATCCACCAGCCCCGCTTGGCGTCAAGCCGCCCCAGAGCCAGATCGATGAGGCCCTCGTCCTGCGCCGGACCGTCCTCCACGATCGCCCAATAGGTTTTCGAGATCAGGCCGTCCTTGAACAGCTTGCCCAGCGTTTGCGTCGCCTTGTGGTGGCGCCCCAGTACGAGGCAGCCGGAGGTGTCCTTGTCGAGCCGGTGGGCGAGCGCGGGCGGTTTGGGCAGGCCAAAGCGCAAGACGCCAAAATGCGCCTCCAGATTGTCGCCGCCCTTGGGGCCGCGATGAACCGGAATGCCGGCTGGCTTGTTCAACACAAGCATCAGCCCGTCGCGATGGAGCACGCGGGCGAGCAAATCTTCTGGATTTGGCAATATGGGAAGGTCTTCCGGCATGATGGATAACAGGCTATCGATGCACGCGCGCATTGCGTCAAGCGGGGTTTATTGGTCAATGGCGGAAAACGAAGGCGGCAAGGGTTTTTTCGGACGATTGTTTGGGCGCGGCCAGCAGCCGGATCAACCCGTTCCGCCGCAGTCCGGACCGGCGCCGGAAATCCCCCCGTCTGCGCCCGTCGGCGATCCAGTTCCCGCGCCGCCCGAGCCTGTCCCCGACGAGCCGCTGCGCGTTGATTCTGAAGCGTCGGAGGCAGCCCCCGCCTCGTGGTGGATCCGCCTGCGCTCTGGCTTGTCGCGCTCATCCTCCAGCATCAGCCAGGGCGTGACGAGCATTTTCACCAAGCGCAAGCTCGGCGCCGATACGCTGGAAGAGCTGGAAGACGTGCTGATCCGCGCCGATCTTGGCGTGACTCTGGCCGCGCGCATTGCGGAAGCTGTTGGCAAAGGTCGCTACGACAAGACGATTGATCCGCAGGAAGTGCGCGACATTCTGGCGGCGGAGGTCGAGGCGACGCTTGCCCTCGTCGCGCGCCCGCTCGTGATCGACGATACGAAACAGCCGTTCGTGATATTGGTCGTGGGCGTCAACGGCTCGGGCAAGACGACTACCATCGGCAAGATCGCCGCCAAACTCGTGCGCGAGGGCAAGAAGGTTTCGCTGGCCGCCGGCGACACGTTCCGCGCCGCCGCCATCGAGCAATTGAAAATCTGGGGCGCGCGCATCGGTGCCCCCGTGATTGCGCGCGATCAGGGCTCGGACGCAGCGAGTTTGGCTTTTGAAGCGCTGACCGAGGCGCGCGCAAGCGGCGCCGACGTGTTGCTGATGGACACGGCGGGCCGCCTGCAAAACCGCACCGAACTGATGGCGGAGCTGGAGAAGATCGTGCGCGTCATGCGCAAGGTCGATGTTGAAGCGCCGCACGCCGTGCTGCTGGTGCTGGACGCGACCGTGGGCCAAAACGCTCTGTCGCAGGTAGAAATCTTCGGCCGCATCGCTGGCGTGACGGGCCTTGTTATGACAAAGCTCGACGGAACAGCGCGCGGCGGCATTCTCGTGGCGATTGCGCAAAAGCATCAATTGCCGGTCCATTTCATTGGCGTCGGCGAAGGCGTGGAAGATCTGGAACCATTCGAGGCGCGTGATTTCGCCCGCGCCATTGCCGGGCTCGACAGCTAATTTCAAACCCAATCTGGAGACGAACGCCCATGGCGGCGCCTGATCAAAATACGCAGAAGACCGTTTCCCCCAGCCTCAAACTGGTGCTGGAAATGGGGCCGCTGGTGGCTTTCTTCGTCACCAATTACAAATTTGGAATCTTCCCCGCCACCGGCGTGCTGATGGCCTGCGTGGTGGCGACGCTGATCGCCTCGTGGATTCTCACGCGGCATTTGCCGGTGATGCCGGTCGTCACCTGCGTAGCCGTCGTGTTCTTTGGCGCGCTGACGTTTTTGTTCAACGACGAGCTGTTCATCAAACTGAAGCCTACCATCGTCAATTCCATCTTCGGCGCGATCCTGCTTGGCGCTCTGGCGCTTGGAAAGCCGCTGCTGCCCGTGGTTCTCGACAGCGTGCTGAAACTGACCGATGAGGGCTGGCGCAAGCTGACGCTGCGTTGGGGCCTGTTTTTCTTTCTGCTGGCGGCCATCAACGAAATCGTCTGGCGCACGCAAACGACGGATTTCTGGGTGTCGTTCAAGGCGTTCGGCATCATGCCGCTGACGATTGGCTTTGCCCTCGCGCAATTACCGCTCATCATGAAGCACGAGCTGAAGGATGCAAGCAAAGACGAGGAACATTGGTAGGGGCGAGCAGCGCTTTTACCTGGATCAGGCTTATGAGACAGCGACGCCCTCCTCCATGCGCAGATAAGGCCAAGCCTGGATGGCCGGGTCAATCCCGGCCATGACGTGCCGGGGGCTTTGAGGGTCAACTGTCGCCACTCCCTGCTCCCTAATCGCCCTACGCTGGATTCCCCCCTGCAATCGTGTATAAAGCCCCCAACGTCCTCCGCTCCTGCGGCGGGCGCGTCGTTGTTTGCGACCGTGCTGGACGACATCCCGGCCCGGCCCAACACGATTTTGCGGCTTTGCTCAAGGGCAATTCCGTCTCACCACCAAACCGAAAGGATGCACGATGTCGATCACCATGGAGCGCAAACAGGCGCTCATGACTGAATACGCCACCAAGCCCAACGATACGGGCTCGCCTGAAGTTCAGGTTGCGATCCTCACCGAGCGCATCACCAACCTGACCGAGCACTTCAAGACCCACGTCAAGGACAACCATTCCCGTCGTGGCCTGCTGAAGCTGGTTTCCCTGCGTCGCCAGCTGCTCGACTATGTGAAGAGCCGCGACGACGCGCGTTATCGCAAGCTCATCGAGCGCCTCGGCATCCGCCGCTAGGCCATTTCTACAGTTCTTCCCGCGTCAGCGCGGGGAGAACGCCTGAGTGGGCCGGCGGCATGGGGTCGCCGTTCCAACGCAAAGGTTCAGCCATGGCAGGATCGCCAGCCGCTGTCGCCGGAAGCCCTTTCGGGCCTGCGCCCAAAGGGTTGACGCTCTCAGCGTCACGGCAGCGTCTGGCCATCTTGTCCATGGCGGTTTGCTTTGCGAAAGCCGCCTCGCCGATGCGCGCGGCGCGCAAGCCATGAGAGAAATATCCATGTTCGAAATCCATCGTGAACAACTCGAATGGGCCGGGCGCAAGCTCACCCTCGAAACCGGCCGCATCGCACGTCAGGCCGACGGCGCCGTCTTCGCGACCTGGGGTGAAACCACCCTGCTCGCCACGGTCGTCTCCGCCAAGACGCCCAAGCCCGGCATCGACTTCTTTCCGCTGACCGTGAATTATCAGGAAAAGGCGTTCGCCGCGGGCCGCATTCCCGGCGGCTATTTAAAGCGCGAAGGTCGCCCCTCCGAGAAGGAGACGCTCGTCTCCCGCCTCATCGACCGCCCGATCCGTCCGCTGTTCCCCGACGGGTACCGCAACGAGACGCAGGTCGTCATCACCGTTCTCAGCCACGATCTTGAGAACGATCCCGACATTCTGTCGCTGGTGGCCGCCTCCGCCGCACTCACCATTTCCGGCGTGCCCTTCATGGGCCCGATCGGCGGCGCGCGCGTTGGTCTCATCAAGGGCGAACTGAAGCTCAACCCGACCATCGACGAGATGAAGGAAAGCGGCCTCGACCTCGTGGTCGCGGGCACGCAGGACGCCGTGCTGATGGTGGAATCGGAAGCTCAGGAGCTGTCCGAAGAAACCATGCTCGAAGCCGTCATGATGGGCCATCGCGGCTTCCAGCCGGTGATCGACGCCATCATTCGTCTGGCCGAAAAGGCCGCCAAGGAGCCGCGCGATCTCGTCGTCGTGGACAAGAGCGAAGTCGAGAAGGCTGTCGCGGCTTTGGCTGAAGCCGAGCTGCGCGAAGCCTACAAGATCACGCAGAAGGCCCTGCGCTACAAGGCGGTCGACGCCGTGAAGGCGAAGGTCAACGCGGCGCTGCTGGACGGCGACGCCCCGAAATTCGACAAGCAGAAGGTGGGCGAGGCGTTCCACGATTTGCAGGCCAAGGTCGTTCGCTGGAACATCCTGGACACCGGCATCCGCATCGATGGTCGCGACGTCAGCACGGTTCGCCCGATCCTGTCACAGGTCGGCGTTCTGCCGCGCACGCACGGCTCCTCGCTGTTCACGCGCGGCGAGACGCAGGCGCTTGTGGTGGCCACGCTCGGCACCGCCGAGGACGAGCAATTCGTCGACTCGCTTGAGGGCACGTACAAGGAGCGCTTCCTGCTCCATTACAACTTCCCTCCCTACAGCGTTGGCGAAGCCGGCCGCATGGGCTCGCCCGGTCGCCGCGAAATCGGCCACGGCAAACTCGCCTGGCGCGCCATTCGCCCGATGCTGCCCTCGCAGGCAGAATTTCCCTACACGCTGCGCGTCGTCTCCGAGATCACCGAGTCGAACGGCTCGTCCTCGATGGCGACCGTTTGCGGCGCCTCGCTGTCCCTGATGGACGCCGGTGTGCCGCTGAAGCGCCCCACCGCGGGCATCGCGATGGGCCTGATCCTTGAAGGCGAGCGCTTTGCGGTTCTCTCCGACATTCTTGGCGACGAGGATCACCTCGGCGACATGGATTTCAAGGTAGCCGGCACCGACAACGGCGTCACCGCCTTGCAGATGGACATCAAGATCGCGGGCATCACCGAAGAGATCATGAAGGTCGCTCTGGCGCAGGCCAAACAGGGCCGTCTGCATATCCTCGTGGAAATGTCGAAGGCGCTGAACTCGGCTCGTGAAGAGCTGGGTGAATTTGCTCCGCGCATCGAGACGCTGAAGATCCCCACCGACAAGATCCGTGAAGTGATCGGCACCGGCGGCAAGGTCATCCGCGAGATCGTGGAAAAGACCGGCGCCAAGATCAACATCGACGACGACGGCACCGTGAAGATCGCTTCTTCCAACGGCGATTCGATCAAGGCCGCCATCAACTGGATCAAGTCGATCACGCAGGAAGCCGAACTTGGCGCCATCTATGAGGGCACCGTGGTCAAGACCATGGACTTCGGCGCTTTCGTCAACTTCTTCGGCTCGAAGGACGGCCTCGTTCACATCTCCCAGCTCTCCACCGAGCGCGTGAACAAGACCACCGACGTCGTGAAAGAAGGCGACAAGGTGAAAGTGAAGCTGCTGGGCTTCGACGATCGCGGCAAGGTTCGCCTGTCGATGCGCGTCGTCGATCAGGCCACCGGCGAAGATCTGGAAGCCAAGCAGAAAGCCGCTGAAAACGCCGGCGAGTAATCGCTGCGCTGCAGGGCTTTCAGCTCCATAAGACAAGCCGCGCGGCCTTAAGGGTCGCGCGGTTTTTTTATGCGCTCCAGAGCCCTGCCAATCACGTAATCTTCGGCTCCAAGGGCGCCAGCACGCCGCGCTCGACCAGATGATCCCAGGCTTCCTGCGCGCTGTCGGCGTAGCAAAACAAATCAAGGTCGCGGGCGTCGATCATGCCGTGCTGGGCCAGCGCCTCGAAATTGACGATGCTTTTCCAATACGCGCTGTCAAACAGCACGATGGGCACGCGCGGCGCCTTGCCGGTTTGAGCGAGCGTCAAAATCTCAAACAATTCATCGAACGTGCCATAGCCGCCGGGAAACACCACTAGCGCCTTGGCGCGCATGGCCAGATGCATTTTGCGCATCGAGAAATAATGGAAGCGGAAGGTCAACTCCGGCGTCGACCATGGATTGGGAAATTGTTCGTGCGGCAGGGTGATGTTGAAGCCGATGCTCGGCGCCCCAGCATCGCGCGCGCCGCGATTGGCGGCCTCCATCGCGCCTGGGCCGCCGCCCGTGGCGATCACATTGTCGCGCGGCGTCCCCTCATGCCCGTCGAGCGCGCCACCATTCAGCGAACAGATTCGGCCAAATTCGCGCGCCTGCCCGTACCAGTATTTTTGCTGGCCGGGGCCGTCCTCGCGAATGCGGGCGCTGCCAAACACCACGATGGTGGAGCGGATGCACCATTCACGCAAAGCCAGCTCAGCCTTTGCGTATTCCAGCAAAAACCGCACGCCGCGCATGGGATCGGAGAGGAGAAAATCCTGATCGAGCGCGGCAAGGCGATAGGACGGGGAGGCGATTTGTGCGGCGGCGATATCTTCGGGTGCTTTTGATGTCATGGCTCCAGCATAAACCAGCCAGATGGCGTCGCGAAGCTTCACGCGAAAATCATTACCCGCCGCGCCCGAACCGCATTAGGCTATTGAGCTTGCGAGCCTGTCGGCGCCAAACCGGAGCTGCGTGAAGCCCATGAACACAGCCTTCCTGTCTGAACTCATGAACACAATCGCCGATCGCGGCCGCTCCCTGCTGGGCCTGCCTGCGCCCTCCATCGATCCCGTGATGCGCGCCGCTGGCCTTGCCGAATTGTGCGAGCGCCTGCTGTCGGGACGCGGCGAGGCCTCCGGCACAGCGCTGGCGCGCGAAATGCTCGACATTCTAGCGAGCCTTGACGATGCGGGCAGGTTGAGTTTCTACGCGGCGCTGGCGTTGCGCTTTGGGCCGGACGAAGATGCGCTGGTGCGTGCGGTTCAAGCGTGGAGCGCTGACCCCGGCGAAGACAATGCGGGACGCCTGCATTACGCGTCCGAGCCGCGCCGTCAGGAAATTTTCCGTCGCCTCAACCGCGCGCCCGGCGGCACGGCGGCATTGGTCGCCATGCGCGCCGATCTGCTGACGCGATTGCGCACGCACCCGGAGCTGAAATCGCTCGACCGCGATCTCGTTCATTTGTTCAATTCATGGTTCAACCGGGGCTTTCTGGTGCTGCGCCGGATCGACTGGTCCTCGCCCGCGCTCATTCTGGAGAAGATCATCCGCTACGAGGCCGTCCACCAGATCAACGGCTGGGACGATTTGCGCAACCGCATCGACCCGCCGGACCGGCGCTGCTACGCGTTTTTCCACCCCGCCCTTCTCGACGAGCCGCTGATCTTTGTGGAGATCGCGCTGAGCCAGACGATTCCCGCCGCCGTCCAGCCCTTGCTGGCGCAGGACCGCAAGCCGGGCTCACTGAGCGAGGCGCGCACGGCGGCGTTCTATTCCATCTCCAATTGCCAGCAGGGGTTGGCGGGCGTGTCGTTTGGCAATTTCCTCATCAAGCAGGTGGTGGAGGAATTGCGCCGCGAGCTGCCAGCGCTGGAGACCTTCGTCACTCTGTCGCCCGTGCCCGGCTTCATGGGCTGGCTTCGCGCGCAGGAGAAGGCGGGCGCGCTCGACAGCCTGTCGATGGAGGAGGGCCAAATTCTGGAAAGCCTCGACGATCCCGATTGGCCGCAGGATCAGGACTTTTCCGCCCGCGCCCGGGTATTGCTGGAGCCGCTGGCCGCCCGCTATTTTCTGGAGGCGCGCAATGGCGCCAACAAGCCGGTGGACCCTGTGGCACGCTTCCATCTGGGCAATGGCGCCGGGCTGGAGCGGATCAACTGGCTTGGCGATATTTCCGAAAAGGGGCTGGCCGAAAGCGCCGGGCTGATGGTGAATTATCTCTACGATCTGTCACGCATTGAGGAAAACCACGAGGCTTTCGCCAATCAAAACGAGATCGTCGCCTCCAGCGCCGTGCGTAAAATGTTGAAGACCGGCGCCCGGGTCCGGCTGGCCCCTGCGCCGCTCAAAACGATGCCGCTGGAAAACAAAGCGATATAGGCTAAAATCTGAAAAATCGCTTCAAGTCTGCCGGGGTAACATGGCCGCCTGTCTGTACGATCACTTCTCGCGTCGCGCGCCCTCGCCGGGCAAGGTTTTCATCGAGACGCCGGAGGGCCGCAAGGTGACGTACGGCGATCTGGCCGCAGGCTCTGCCCGAATCGCCAATGTGCTGGCTGATCGCGGCGTGGTCGCTGGCGACCGCGTGGCGGTGCAGGTCGATAAATCGCCCGACGCGATCCTGCTCTATCTGGCGTGCCTGCGCGCAGGGGCTGTGTTTCTGCCGCTGAACACGGCCTATACGCCCGCCGAAATCGAATATTTTCTGGGCGATGCGCGACCGCGCGTCTTCGTGTGCGAGCCGCAAAATCGCGAAAAGCTGCAAGCCGTCGCCGCCATCGCCGGGGTCTCGCACGTCGAGACTTTGGGCGTACGCGAAGACGGCTCGCTGTTGGAGGCTGCCCGCGCCGCGCCAGAGATTTTTAAGGACGTCGCGCGCGGGCCTCACGATCTGGCCGCGATCCTCTACACGTCCGGCACCACGGGCCGCTCCAAGGGCGCCATGCTCAGCCACGACAATCTGGCCTCCAACGCGCTGACGCTGGCCGATTACTGGCGCTTCCGCCAGGACGATGTGCTGATCCACGCGCTGCCGATCTATCATACGCACGGGCTGTTTGTGGCCATGAACACGATGCTGCTGGCGGGCGGCTCGATGTTCTTCCTGCCAAAGCTCGACCCTGATTTGATGCTACAATTGATGAGCCGCGGCGCCACCGCCATGATGGGCGTGCCGACGTTCTACACGCGCCTTTTGCAGCATCCCGGCCTCACCAGGGAGGCGACCAAAAACATGCGCCTGTTCGTCTCAGGCTCGGCGCCCTTGCTGGCGGAAACCCATCGCGAATGGACGCAGCGCACAGGCCACGCGATCCTTGAGCGCTATGGCATGACGGAAACCAACATGAACACGTCCAACCCCTATGAGGGCGACCGCGTGCCCGGCGCCGTGGGGTTTCCGCTGCCGGGAATTTCCGTGCGCATCACGCACCCCGAGAGCGCAGCCGTTCTGCCGCAGGGCGAAATCGGCATGATCGAGGTGAAGGGCCCCAACGTGTTCAAGGGCTATTGGAACATGCCCGAGAAGACAGCCGCCGAATTTCGCAGCGATGGTTTCTTCATCACCGGGGATCTCGGCAAGATCGATTCGCGCGGCTACGTTTCTATCGTCGGGCGCGACAAGGATCTCGTCATCACAGGCGGCTTCAATGTCTACCCGATTGAAGTGGAGACCGAGATTGACGCTCTGCCGGGCGTGATTGAAAGCGCTGTTGTGGGCGTGCCGCATCCTGATTTTGGCGAAGGCGTCACGGCGCTGATCGTGGCGCGCAAGGGCGCCGAGATCGGCGAGCGCCAGGTGATTGCGGCGCTGGAGGCGCGATTGGCGAAATTCAAATTGCCCAAGCGCGTGTTCTTCGTCGACGAGCTGCCGCGCAACGCCATGGGCAAAGTGCAGAAGGCGGCCATACGCGCGACATATTCCGATCTCTACAAGAAGTAATTGAGGAGATTTTCATGTCCATAGTCAGCATCGCCTTTGCGTTTATACTTGCAGTGTCGGCGCCTGCGTTGGCCCAGCACGCAGGGCATGGCTCACACGGATCGCATAATGCATCGCCGGCTGCGACAGAGAGCGCTTCGACCAAAGCCTTCAAGGCCGCCAACGATGCGATGCATCGCGACATGAACGTCCCCCTGACCGGCGACGCCGACGTTGATTTTGCGCGCAGCATGATCCCCCATCATCAGGGCGCCATCGACATGGCTAAAATCGTGCTTGCGCACGGCAAGGATCCCGCCATCCGCAAGCTGGCGGAAGACGTGATCGCGGCGCAGGATTCAGAGATCGCGATAATGCGCAAATGGCTTGCCGCCAAGGGCAAGTAAGTCATGAAAATCGCGCTGATCCAGATGAATTCCGGCTCTGACAAGGGCGCCAATATCGCGGCGGCGCGCACTCTGATTGAACAGGCTGTGCGCGAGGAAAAGCCGGACTGGATCTGCTTGCCCGAAGTCTTCGACTTCATGGGCGGCTCGCGCGTGCAAAAGTTCGCAGCCGCCGAGGAGCTGCCCGGCGGCCCCGCATGGACGATGTTGCGTGACATGGCCAAAACGCATGGCGTGTTCATTCACGGCGGCTCGATATTGGAGGCGATCGCCGGGGACGAGCGGATTGGCAACACGACGATTGCGTTCAATCGCGCGGGCGAAGAGATCGCGCGCTATCGCAAGATTCATATGTTCGACATCACGGCGCCAAACGGCCAGCAATATAACGAAAGCGCAACGATGAAGCCGGGCGATGCAATCGTGACCTATGATTGCGAAGGCCTGACCATCGGCTGCTCGATTTGTTATGACTTGCGCTTTCCCGATCTGTTTCAGGCACTGGCGGAAAAAGGCGCGCACGTGATCGCGCTGCCTGCCGCCTTCACGCTGCACACCGGCAAGGACCATTGGGAGGTCTTGCTGCGCGCCCGCGCGATAGAGACGCAAACTTACGTCTGCGCCGCAGGGCAAACAGGCCTTCATATGCACGGCGACGAGCAGCGCGCCACCTATGGCCACTCAATGGCGATTGATCCATGGGGCCATGTGATCGCCCGCGCCTCTGACGGGGCTGGCTATGTCGCCGCGCGCATTGATCGCGCGCGGATTGAGAAAGTGCGCGCGATGATCCCGGTAGCGCAGCACAAGGTATTGTTCACGTAACCGTCTCTACCTGCCCGCCGCTTTCCTTCGGCGGCCAAATTGCGGAACCGCTTGCGGGGTCTCGTCGAACAATTCGGCCAGCTTTTCCGTCATCGCGCCGCCCAGCTCCTCGGCGTCGACGATGGTGACGGCGCGCCGGTAATAGCGCGTCACGTCATGGCCGATGCCGATGGCGATCAGCTCCACGGGCGAGCGGGTTTCGATTTCGTCGATCACCCAGCGCAGGTGCTTTTCGAGATAATTGCCCGGATTGACCGACAGCGTTGAATCGTCCACGGGCGCGCCGTCCGAGATCACCATCAGGATTTTGCGCTGTTCGGTACGGCCCAGCAGGCGCTTGTGCGCCCAGTCCACGGCCTCGCCGTCGATGTTTTCTTTCAGCAGCCCCTCGCGCATCATCAGCCCGAGATTGCGGCGCGCGCGGCGCCACGGCGCATCCGCCGATTTGTAGATGATGTGGCGCAAATCGTTCAGGCGCCCAGGGCTCTGCGGCTTGCCCGCCTGCAACCAGGCCTCGCGCGATTGTCCGCCCTTCCAGGCGCGCGTGGTGAAGCCCAGAATTTCGACCTTCACGCCGCAGCGCTCCAGCGTGCGCGCCAGAATGTCGGCGCAGGTGGCGGCGACCGTGATCGGGCGCCCGCGCATCGAGCCGGAATTGTCGAGCAGCAGCGTCACCACCGTATCGCGGAAATTGGTGTCCTTCTCCTGTTTGAAGGAGAGCGGCTGCTGCGGGTCTATCACTACGCGCGACAGGCGGGCAGGATCGAGCATGCCCTCTTCAAGATCAAAATCCCACGAGCGGTTTTGCTGCGCCATCAGGCGGCGTTGCAGCCGGTTGGCGAGGCGCGCGACGATTGGGGAGAGATTGGTGAGCTGCTTGTCGAGATAGGCGCGCAGGCGCTCCAGCTCTTCAGGCTCGCAGAGTTCCTCGGCCGTGATCGTCTCGTCGAACCGCGCGCCGTAGACTTTATAGTCCGGCCCGCGATGCTCAACCAGCTGGCCCATCGGCGGACGGCGGCTTTCAGCCGAATCGTCAGCGTCGCCCATCTCGCTGTCTTCGGGCAATTCGCCGGTGGGGGCGTCGTCTGCGTCCATGGCGCCGTCTTCCACGTCCTCGGTGGAATCCTCGGCCTGCTCCATTTCAGCCGCGTCGCCAGCCTGATCCTGCTCGCCCTCGGCGTCGGTGTCCTCGGGCTTGGAATCAGGCTCCGAATCGCCCGAATCGTCGCCCGTCTCGTCATGGTCCATGGCGCCCTCGTCCATCATGTCGAGGGACTGGAGCATTTTGTGGATGGCGCGACCGAACGCGCGCTGATCCTCGATGGACTCGCTGAGATTATCGAGTTCGTCGCCGGCGCGATCCTCGATGATCGGGCGCCAGAGATCGACGATTTTCTGCGCGGCTTTGGGGGGCGCAAGGCCGGTTAGGCGCTCGCGCACCATCATGGCCACTGCGTCCTCCATCGGCGCGTCAGCCCGGTCAGAGACCTCCGCATACGTGCCGCGATGATAGCGATCCTCGAGCATGGCGGAGAGATTGCCCGCCACGCCTTTCATACGGCGCGAGCCGATTGCCTCGACGCGCGATTGCTCGACGGCGTCAAAAATCGCGCGGGCGGCCTGATTTTGCGGCGTCAGGCGGCGATGCACGTTGTTGTCGTGGCAGGCAAGTTTGAGCGCCAGCGAATCGGCGTGGCCGCGTACGATCGCCGCCTCGCCAGCGCTGAGCTTGCGCGCTGGCTCCGGCAGGCGAGCCTTGGCGGTCTCGCCCGATCCAATCAGAGAGGGGCGTTCGGCCGCAAACGTGACTTCAAGCTCGCGCGAGCCCGACATGGCGCGCATGCACCCGGCGACGGCGCGCTTGAAAGGCTCCTGCGGGGCTTCGCTCTTGCCGGCGGGCTTACGGTTTGATGGCGTTGACATGCTGAAACATAACCCGTGGGCGCAAGGAGGCAAGAGCCGGGAGAAAAGCAACCCCTCATCCGTCACGCATTGCGTGACACCTTCTCCCGCAAGGAGAGAAGGAAGAAAGAGGCGCCGATGCTGATCGTGCGCGCCCTTCTCCTCTTGCGGGAGAAGGTGGCGTTTGCGTCAGCAAACGACGGATGGGGGGCTGGCCCCCGCACGCCTTAAGTCAACGCCAGATTGACGAGGCTTTCGGGCAATTCCTCGCCGAAGGCGCGCTGGTAGAACTCGGCGACGAGGGAGCGTTCCAGTTCGTCGCACTTGTTCAGGAAGGTCAGGCGGAAGGCAAAGCCGACGTCGCGGAAGATTTCGGCGTTCTCGGCCCAGGTGATCACTGTGCGCGGGCTCATCACGGTCGACAGATCGCCGGCGATGAAGGCGTTGCGGGTGAGATCGGCCACGCGCACCATCTTGTTGATGACGTCCCGGCCTTCCTTGGTCTGGAAATGCTTGGCTTTGGCCGAAACAATGTCCACTTCCATGTCGTGCGCCAGATAATTCAGCGTGGTGACGATGGACCAGCGGTCCATCTGCGCCTGATTGATCTGTTGCGTGCCGTGATAGAGGCCCGACGTGTCGCCAAGGCCAACCGTATTGGCGGTGGCGAACAGGCGGAAAGCGGGGTGGGGACGCAGAACGCGGCTCTGGTCCAGCAAAGTCAGGCGGCCCGAGGATTCGAGCACGCGCTGAATCACGAACATCACGTCCGGGCGGCCCGCATCATATTCGTCGAACACCAGCGCCATGTTGCGCTGATAGGCCCACGGCAGAATGCCGTCGCGAAATTCCGTGATTTGCTTGCCTTCCTTCAGGACGATGGCGTCCTTGCCGACAAGGTCGATACGCGAGACGTGGCTGTCGAGATTGATTCGCACGCACGGCCAATTGAGGCGGGCGGCGACCTGCTCGATATGGGTCGATTTGCCGGTGCCGTGGTAGCCGGTGACGATGACACGGCGATTGCGCGCAAAGCCGGCCAGGATCGCCAGAGTGGTGGGGCGGTCGAAAATATAATCCCGGTCAAGATCGGGCACATGTTCGCTGCTGGCGGAATAGGCGGGCACTTCCATGTCGGAATCAATGCCGAAAACCTCGCGAACCGACACTTTTACGTCGGGCATTCCATTAGGCGTTCCTGGAGCCTGCGCAGTCGCGGTTTGCATTCGTCCTCCACGCCCTGCCATTTTCTGGGTCGGGCAAGCTGATGGCCTTTCGGCCGATGGCGCGGACCCCCCAAAGGGTCTCCCCCTCAAAGGCCTCCAAACGCGGGTTAATCCGGCTCAGGCGAGCCGGGCTGTACGCAAGTGTTTATAGGCCTGAATGATCTCGCGCAATTTCTCCTCGCGCGATCGGTCGCCGCCGTTGGCGTCCGGGTGCAGGCGTTTCACAAGTTCCTTGTAGCGTGCCCGGATGGCGGCCGGATCTGCGCTGGCGTCCAGTCCCAGAGTGTCCAGCGCTTTAGCTGAGGCGACACCGTGGCGGGGCGGGCTCGGTGCGGCCCGGCCAGCTTTGGCCCGGGCGCGCGCGCGCATCGGACCCAGCGGATCGATGAACGGCTCGGAATCGGACCCGTCTTCGCGATAGCCCTTCTCGCCGCGCTTGACGCCCATGGTCCAGGTTGGCCGGTGGCCGATGATCGCCTCTTTTTGGTAGGCGGCCAGATCGTCGTCCGTCATCCCATTGAAATAATTGTAGGATTGATTGTAGGCACGGACATGCTCAAGGCAAAAGCAAAAATATTGCCCTTCCCGGTTTCGGCCCTTGGGAGCGCGAAATTCGCCCGCCAGCGCGCAGCCGGGATGGTCGCAGCCGTTGGCGCGCACCACGGGCTGCTCCGGCGGCTTGCCTTTAACGCGTATGCGGTCAAACAAAGGTGAATTAAGATCCATAACCCCACTTTAGGCAGCCGCCCGGGCCTCGGCAAGGCGCCGTTTGAGCGCAGGCTCGTTTAAAGCTTCGTGCGTGTAAAGCTTCGTGCTTGTCGGCTCCCGCGTGCACGGGCATGGTGGCCGCAGTCCGGGCGCTGAACGTCCGCCCTCTTGTGCGCAGGCAGATTGAACATGAGCGTTAAAGAGATCATAGCCGCCAAACTTGAGGCCGCGCTGACGCCAGTCTCCCTCGACGTGATCGACGAATCGCACCAGCATGCCGGCCATATGTTGCACCCGGGCGGAGTGGAGCCGCGCGGCGAAACCCATTTCAGGGTGAAGGTGCAATCGCCCGCCTTCATCGGCAAGAGCCGGATCGAGCGTCACCGCATGATCAACGCCCTGCTGGCGCAGGAGCTGGCCGACGGCGTGCATGCGCTGGCGATCGTGGCGAGAGCGCCAAACGAATAGCGGTGCCTCCCTCCTCCCGCGTCTTGTCCTCTCCATACTCTTGCGTCCCCGGCGCTTTCGTGGTCGAAAAGAGAGAACGAAGGGCCAAAGGCTCCGCATATCGGGAGGAAAAAATGTCTGCTTTCAATCTTCGCGCCGCGCTTGTCGCAGCCTCGCTGGCAGGTTCGCTGGCAAGTACGCCAGCAATTTTTGCGACCCCAGCCCTCGCCGATCCGGTGGAGGATTTCTACAAGGGCAAAAACCTGAATTTTCTCGTCGGCGTCAGCGCCGGCGGCGGCTACGACCTCGATCTGCGTATGGTCGCGCGCCACATCGTCAAGTACATTCCCGGCAAGCCGACGGCTGTGCCGCAAAACATGACCGGCGCCACCGGTCTTGTGATGGCCAATTACGTCTACCGCGTCGCCCCGCGCGACGGCACGGCGATTGCGCTGATCCAGAATGGATTGCCGACGTTTCAGGCGGTGGGCAAGGACGGCGTGCAATTCGACGCCCGCCAGTTGCAATGGATTGGCTCGCTCGCGCCCACTGTCGAGACCATGCTGACATGGAAGGCGACCGGCGTTCTGACCGTTGAAGACGCCAAAAAGCGTGAAGTGATCGCCGGCTCCAATGGCGCCTCGGGCATCACCTACATGTATCCCATCATGATGAACGAGATGCTGGGCACCAAATTCAAAATGGTGACGGGCTATCCCGGCTCGGGCGCGCTGAATCTGGCCATTGAGCGCGGCGAGGTCGAGGGGCGCAACAATTCGTGGTCGAGCGTCAAATCGAGCAAGCCCGACTGGCTGCGCGACGACAAGATCAGCATCCTCGTCTATTCCGGGCCGAGGCAGGCTGATCTGCCCGGCGTGCCCAATCTCGACGATTTGATCCAGGACCCTGACAATCGACTGGTCTCGCGCGTGGTGACGGCGGGCAATCGCCTCGGTCGCCCGTTCGCCTTTGCGCCCGACGTGCCGATTGAGCGCGTGAATGCGGTGCGCGCCGCGTTTGTGAAAATGCTCGATGATCCGGAGTTCAAAAAAGAAGCCGCCGCCGTGAAGTCGGAAATCCAGCACGTCGATCATGTGGCTTTGAAGCAGGTGATCGACGAGCTCTTCGCCGTGCCCGAGCCGCTGAAAGTGCGGGCGCGGAAATATTTTAACTGAGGATAAGGGGCTCCGTAAACCTACGGAGCCCCTGTTTCGGCGCCGCCGCGCTTTTCAGCCCTCCCGGCCCGTGCCATAGACCCGTCACAAGGGGCGCAAGGCCCGTAGCGGAGGACGCGCGACATGAACGACAAGGCCAAAGCCAAACGTGCCCCGATTCAGGATTTGCGCGAATTTCTGGCCCGCGTCGAAGAAATAGGCGAGCTGGCGCGCATTGACGCCCCCGTCAGCCGCGACGAGGAAATGTCGGCCATCGCCTATCTGCTGGCCAAGCAAAAGCCGTCCCCCGCAGCGCTGTTCAGCAATATCGAAGGCTTTGAGAAAAACCCCATCGGCGCCCGCCACCTCTGGGGTCCCTATGGCCCCAGCGTGCGCCGCATGGCGCTCTCGCTGGAGGAAGACCCCGAGACGCCCACCGTTGAGCTCATCCGCCGCACCAAAGACAAGCTGAAGCAGCGCACTCTGCCGCGCGAAGTAACCGCCGAGCAGGCGCCAATCTACGAGAACTCCCTCTACGGCACAGACATTGATCTTGACCTGCTGCCGATCCCCAAACATTGGCCCCGCGACGGCGGGCGCTATGCGGGCACCTGCGACGCCGTGATTACGAAAGATCCCGAGACCGGATATTTCAACATCGGCACCTACCGCATGATGCAGCAGGACAAGAACCATTGCGGGCTCTACCTCTCGCCCGGCAAGGACGCGCGCCTGCACATTCAAAAAGCCTGGGAGCGCGGCGAGAGCCTGCAGGTGGCCGCCGCCTGGGGCATTGATCCGCTGTTCATGCTGGTGGGCTCGCAGAGCTTCCCCAAGACCGTGTCCGAATATGAATATGCGGGCGGCATCAAGGGCGAGCCGATCCCGGTCGTCAAAGGCAAGACGACGGATTTGCTGATCCCCGCCAACGCCGAACTCGTAATTGAGGGCGTGATCCACCCCAACGCATTGTCGCCCGAAGGCCCGTTCGGCGAATTCACCGGCTATTACGGCAAGCCCGAAGACGCCTGCCCGCTGGTCGAGATCACCGCGATCCATTATCGCACCAATCCCATCCTCACCAATGCGCTGATGGCCGATTATCCATCCTGCGAGCAGAGCGGATTCTTCTCGATCCTGCGCTCGGCGAAAATCTGGGACGATTTCGACAAGCTCGGCGTGCTTGGCGTGCAGGGCGTCTACTCGCACCCAGCAGCCGCAGGCGGATTCGGCATGACGATCATTTCAATCCAGCAGCGCTATGCAGGCCATGCGGCGCAGGCTTTGGCGCTGGCCGCCAACGTGCCGGGCGGCGCCTATTACACCAAGTTCATCATCGCGGTGGATGAGGACGTCGACCCCACCGACATGGATCAGGTGCTGTGGGCGATGGGCAGCCGTTGCAATCCCATCGACGACATGGACATCTTGCGCAACACCTGGAGCACGCCGCTCGACCCGTCGCAAAATCCGCCCGAAAAGCGCCCCTACGGCTCAAAAGTGCTGATCAACGCCTGTAAGGATCACCGCTATCTGCCGACGTTCTCGGCCCGCACCACTTTGCGCAAAGCGACCTACGACAAGGTGGCGGCGCGCTGGAGCGAGCTGGGCCTGCCCGGCAAGGCGCCCGGCGTGCGCGCCTTCGAGACGGAAGAGAAATTCACCTATCAGGAAGAAGGCCAGAAGAAGAAGTGACTAGGGGAGAGCGCGATCTTCCTTCTCCCCTTGCGGGAGAAGGAAAGAAAGAGGCGCGTTTTACAGCCCTTCAATCTTCGGCATCACTTCGCTGCGAAACAGCGCCAGCGAACGCAATGCGTCTGGCAATGTCATTGCGCCAAACATCAAATAGGCGAGGAGATAATTGATCCCCAAAGCCCCATGCTGCTCCGTGATCTTTTCAATCACGGTTTGCGGCGAGCCTGCGATCACCGTGCCCTCGCGCAGGGCGTCGTCAAAACTGGCCGCGACAGGCACGTTCAGGCGCCCCACAAGATCGCTGCCAACGTTGAGCCGCAGCAAATAGGTGAGATTGGCGTGATGCTGCGCGCAGGCGGGCTCGGCGATGCGGCGCGCTTCCGCATCCGTATCTGCGACCACGATCTGGCGGCTGATCCCAATCGCCGCTCCGCCGGCAAACTCGGCCTTTGGGCGCGCCGCTCCGCCGCGTTTGGCGAGCGCTGCGTTAAACGCGGCGATGTTTACGCGCGCGCGCGCAGCCGGGCCATTGGTGACGAAATGCATGCCGTGTTCGCCAGCCCATGTGGAGCCGGTCTCGTTTGACGAGGGATACCAGAACGCCGGTCCACCGTGCTGCAAGGGCCGCAACGGCATCGGCACGTTTTTATA
>CAMCUC010000032.1 GCA_945878875.1 Rhizobium sp. Q54 | reverse complement strand
CGGCGCATCGGGTGTTGATAATCAGATGTATCGCTTGCTGGGATGCCACTATGGTTGGCGGCATAACGGCGTACTCGATACCTTCGGCAACGAAGAGCGGCGCAACAGTGGCCGCGGCGTTGTCTTGATTGAAATTTCGGGCATCGATGACCCGCGTAATTCGGCGGATGTAAACGTCGCGTTCTATCGCGCGCTTGATCCGTTTCCGATTGATAGCGCGGGGCGCATTTTGCCCTCGCGCGGCAGCGTCGACGAAGCCGCCGGCCGCAAACGGCACGATCATCGTGATGTTTTTCGTTGGATATTCCTGCGCAGCCAACGGCGAGGCCGCCGCTAGCAAAAATGCTGCGCCGGTGAGCGCGCGCACATGCGATGATCCAGTCCTGAACATTGATGACTTCATTGTTTCCCTCAGCGCCGGGCGTTCATGTTTCCAGCTTTGCTGCAAATTCTGCTTCAAGCATCTGCAGCCCTGCGTTGGGCGGCAACATCAAGCTGAAAGCGCTGGCCGTCAAGCCTTTGCGCACGCGAGAACCGCTCGTCCCGCCCGCGCTTAGTTTGACCGCCAGGGCTATTGCTGACGATTAGTCCTTGCGCGACAGCCCGATCAGCTTTGCGATCTCGGCGACCTGCTTTTCCTGCGCGATGATGTCTGCGGAAAATTCGTCTGCGCCGCCGGGGTTCGGCGTCTGGCCGCTTGCGCGCAGACGTTCCGCGATCTCTGGCTGGCGCGCCACTTCGGCCACTTCGTCGCCGATGCGCTTGCGCAATTGCGGGCTCAGGCTGCGCGGGCCAAACATGCCAACAAGACCTTCCAGCAGCAGCGAGGGCACGCCCTGCTCTAGCGCGGTCGGCACGTCCCCGATCAGAGGCACGCGCGTGCGGCTGGTCACGGCGATCAGGCGCGCGCCATTGCCCTGCACCACCGGCTGCATGATAGCCAGCGACGACATCATGCCCTGTATGCGCCCCGTCGCCATTTCAGCGGCGCCTTGATTGAGGTTGGTGAACGGCACTTTGGTGATCTTCAGGTCAAGCGACTTGGCAAAGCCGTCCCACACGAGTTCGGTGATGCCGGGCACGGTGACGACGTTCAGCTCGTTTGGCCGTTTGCGCGCCAGCTCGATGAATTCGGGCAGCGTTTTCACGCCCAGCGACGAGGCGACGCCCACGGCCAGAATGGTGTTCGAGAAGCGGGCGATGGGCAGCAGGTCGCGCTCGCGCACGTAACCCAGTTTCTCGTGCCGGAACGGGTGCGGCGTGAAATTGCCGGTGGGCGTAAACAGGAATTGATGGTCGTCGTTATCGCTGACGACGGCGCGGACCGCTATCAGGCTGTCGCCGCCCGGGCGGTTCTCGACGATGACTGCCTGTCCCCATTTGCGCGACAATCCGTCGGCGGCCAGCCGCGCGCCAATGTCGGCGCCGGCGCCGGGCGCAAACGGCACGATCAGCTTCACCGGCTTGGTGGGCCATGCCTGCGCGCCCGGTACCTGCCCACTCTGCGCCTGCGCGCCATTTGCGAAAGCCAGAAGGCCGACAAATCCGGCGAATGCCGCTGATAAACGGAAAAATTTCATAATTCACCCTCGTTACGTGAACGCCTCAACCCCGGCACGCCCCTGTTGTCGAGGCTGTCGCCACATTGTCGGCTTTTGCGCGCGTGGGCAAGTCGCGCGCAAAGTCGCGCGCAAAGTCGGCGCACAAAATACGCCGAAGGAAATTGTTCTATCTTTGTTCTAAATTTTGTTTCCCCGGGCGCGCTGTTCGGCTAGGCTTGAGGCATGAACCAGATCATCGATTATCTCATCTACGCCGGGCCCCCTGTTCAACTCGCCGTTGCAGCCGCAGTCCTCGCGCTATGCCTGCTGCTGGCGATTTGCGTGGCGCTCCTTCGCGGCGGGCGGGCGCGGGCGGGGGATGCGGCGGCGCTTGCCGAGCGCCAGCGCGAGATGGACGACAAAATGGCTGAACTGGCGCGTCTCAATTCCGAGCTGTCGGGGCGGGTGCGGGCGGCCTCGGAGATCGTCTCCTCGCGCCAGAGCGATCTGGCGCGGCTGCTCTCGGAGCGGCTTGACGCAGTGGGCCATCGCGTGGGGCAGGGACTGGAGCACAGCGCGCGCTCCACCGCCGATCATCTGGCGAAACTGGGCGAGCGGCTGGCGGTGATCGACGGCGCCCAGGCCAATCTGGCGCGTCTGTCGCAGGACATGCTGGGGCTGAAGGATATTTTGTCGAACAAGCAGGCGCGCGGCGCCTATGGACAGGGGCGCATGGAGGCCATCGTGCGCGACGGCCTGCCCGCCGATTCCTTCGCCTTCCAGCACACGCTCTCCAATCGCACGCGGCCTGATTGCGTGATCCGCCTGCCCGGCGACGAGCGGTGGATGGTGGTGGACGCCAAATTTCCGCTGGAGGCGTTCACCGCTTTGCGCGCCGCCAAGGACGACGAGGCGCGCAAGCAGGCGGACGCGCGTGTGCGCGCCGACGTGTCCAAACATGTGCGCGACATAGCGGAGCGTTATTTCTTGCCCGGCGAGACGCAGGACATCGCGTTTTTGTTTGTGCCGTCTGAATCAATCTACGCCGACGTGCAGGAGCATTTCGACGATCTGGTGCAAAAAGCCCATCGCGCGCGCATTCTTCTCGTCTCGCCCTCGCTGTTGATGATGGCGATCCAGCTCATGCAATCCATCGTGCGCGATGCGCGACTGCGCGAGGAAGCCCATGTCATTCAGGCCGAAGTCAGCCATTTGCTGGAGGATGTGGCGCGCCTACGCGAGCGCACAGAAAAGCTCTCCAACCATTTTCGGCAATCGCAGGAAGACGTCGAGGCGATATCGGTGTCGGCCCGCAAGATCGAGAAACGCGGCGAGCGCATCGGCCAGCTTGAATTTTCCGAACGCGCGCCAGTCGTCGCCGCTCAGAAGAGCGCGTGAATCAGGGAATAAACCGCATCGCCAGCAACACGAAGCCTGCGATCCAGATCGTCTCGGCGACCATCAGACCGACCGGCTTCCACCCAACGTCGAGCAGATCGCGCAGCGAGGTCTTCATGCCCAGCGCTGCAATCGCGGTCACAAGGCACCAGCTTGAAACTGTACTTGCCGATTGAACGATGAGAGGCGGCAAGGGCGCTAGGCTGTTGAGGACGACAAGCACCACAAAACCAGCCAGAAACAGCGGAAACGGCGGCGCCTTTGGGCGTTGCGCGCCTCCTGGAATCGGCGCAAAGCGGCGCGCCAGCAGCAGCGACAAAATCAGCACGACGGGGATAAGCGTCGCCACCCGCAGCAGCTTGACGTAGGTGGCCACGTCGCCGGCCTCCTGCGAGATTGTGTAACCTGCGCCAACCACCTGCGCGACGTCATGGATAGCACCGCCCAGAAACATGCCCGCCTGCGCGTCGCCAAGGCCAAGGGCGCGCGCCAGCATCGGGTAAAACACCATGGCGATGGTCGACAAAGTGGTCACGCCCACCACGGTGAGTACAGTGTCGCGCTCGCGCTTGTCGTAAGGGGGCAAAGCCGACGAGATCGCCAGCGCGGCGGATGCGCCGCATATGCCCACCGCCCCGCCCGAAAGATAGCCAAAGTTCGCGCCAAGCCCCAGCAGCCGGGCCAGCAGGAGACCCAGCAAAATCGTGGTTGCAACCCCGGCCACCACGATCGCGACAGGCTCGACGCCAAGGCTGGCGATCTGTCCAAACGTGATCCGCAGCCCAAGCAAAGCGACGCCGATGCGCAGAATGGTGCGGGCGCTGAACTCGATGCCGCGCACGCAGCGCCCCTCCTCATGCAGAAACCGGAACGCCATGCCCAGCAGCAGCGCAAACAGCATCACCGGGGCATTGTAGTGCTGCGACAGAAAGGTCGCGGCTATTCCCACGACCCCGGCGGCGATCACGCCGGGATAGATCGCGTGCAGCAAGGCGCCCTTTGGCAGGCGCAGCAAAACATGGGTTCGCCCGGGCGCAGGCGCAGGCGCCGGGGCGACGCCCTCCATGCTTTCCAGCGAGTAGTAATGGTCGAGCGAGGTCTCAATCTGCTTTTTCTTAGGGAGAATCGTCATCCAGGGCCGATCATGTGCATACGATTGGTCGTAAGTTTTGACGATGTATACGGCAGGCGTCCGGCGGGCGAAAGCAGGCACCGCCATCACGCTGTTCCGCGTATTCTCCCAAAAACCTCGCCAACCGGCAAAATGTCGCAGCCAGCCGTTCGCGCCAGATCCAGCGCTTCCTCCAATTGGGTGGGCGTTGAGCCGTAGAGGCTGGGCTTGTCCGATATGTCGTGGGTGTAGAAAATCAGCCAGGCGGGGCGCTGCGCCAATTGCCCGATCCAATTGCTTGCATGTCCCGGCGCCCAAACCCTGTGCTCAAGACTGACGGCCTTCAACAGGCCAGCGTCCATGCGCGCGCCGTTCAGCCCGGCCTGCGTCCCCCGGCAAGTCAAATAACGTCTCTTCAAAAGCCGCCGCGCGCCAAGATCGGCGTCGCCATAGGGAAAGGCGAAATGACCGGAGGGCCTCAGGCCGAGGTCGCCCAGAAAGACATCGTTGCGGGCGCAATCTTCCAGCAGCGCGCGTGCGCCATGATCAGGCGCATGCGGGTGGGAAAACGTATGGTGCGCAATCTCATGGCCAGCGCGCCCGGCGTCCAGCGCATCCTGCGCTGTGTAATAATCCAGCCCGTCGATTGTGCGTTCGCAAAAACAGCCCGAAGCATAATAGGTTGCCCGCGCTCCATAGCGCGCCAGAATGGGGCCGCCCTGCGTGAACGCGGAGCGAGGAAAATCGTCGAACGTGAACGACACGATTGAGCGCTCAAGCGGAAAATCCGCCAGCCCCAGAGGCCAATGGCTGGCGAGCTTGCGGCTGAGGCGCTTCAACACGCTCATCGGCTTACGCTCCGGATGGACTTTGCAGTTTGCTCAACCATTTGGGGTGTGTGCAAAACAACGCTGAGAATGGGCTCGCGCGGATCGTGACGGCGCGGCGCAAGCAAACCGGCAAGCGTGCTGACCAGATTCACATGCCATGAGGCGACCGCATAAACGCCGAGCGACAACGAGCGGCGCAGAAAAGACATCGCGGCAAACGGCAGCGCGAATAACAGGGCGGCGAGCCACGCTCCGTCAGGCCGGGGCGCAAGCGTTGCGAGCGCCAGCATGACCGTCCACCAGACGAACACGATCCCGTAAATCCGCAATTCGGGCAAATCGCGGAACACGGCCATCGCCTCGTTACGAAGCGCGCCAGCGCGCAGAATTTCGCCAACGCCCCAGGCGTAACGAGTCTTGAACCGTCGCCACAGGAGCTTGTAGGCGTTCAGCGTGTGGCCGTGATGCTCCACCGCCATCATCGGCAGGCGCGCCAGCTTCCAGCCTGCGCTGCGCAGGCGTTGTGCAAGCTCCAGTTCTTCATAGGCGTGCAGATTGCGGTCAGACATATAGCCGACCTGTTCAATCGCGCTGCGGCGATAAAGCCCGCCGCCATTAAGCCTGTCCACAAGCCCTGGCTGAAGGTCCTGCTTGGCGCGCAAAACGCGGCTGGCGAATTCCAGACTTCTGACGTTGACCTCGACGATCAAGCCGCCCACGCCCGCCAGCGAGGGATCGCGTTGCAACAAGTCCAGCGCCTGCGCCAGAAAGCCGGGCGCTGCAATCATGTCGCCGTCCATCACATAAACGAAGGCGCCGGCAGTGTGCTGAAACCCAAGCTGGGGCGCGGCTCCGCAGCCTTTGTCGGCGATGTTGGCGAGCTGCACGATCTGGATCGGGTAGCGCCTGGCGATGGAAACCGTCTGATCGGTGGAAAGGCAATCTGCGACGATGATTTCCGCCTCAAGGCCGCTGGTTTCGGCCAGCACGCTTTCGAGCGTTTGCGCAATATGCGCGTCCTCGTTCAGGGTCTTGACGATAACCGACAGCAGCGGCGAACCGGACACAGCGCGACCTCCAGATACCAGCAAGAGGCGGCGGATAACTCAAGGCGCCGTCCCCGTTTGCCGATAATGCGCGGAGGCGCGCAAATGATCCTTCGCCTGCACGCTTTGCGCGCAATATCGTTAATCAGGATGTCCCAATCTGGACCTCGGGCATCTTTGGGGCGCTGGAAGGAAGAGCGCGCGAGGCCGCGCGCGGTCCAGAGGGCGCTTCAGCGCGCATAGCGGCTGGGAGGGAGCGGCAGGCCGAGGTTTGCGCGCAACGTCGCGCCCTCGTACTCCTTGCGGAAAATGCCGCGCTTTTGCAGCTCGGGAACCACCATTGCGCAAAAGTCGTCGTGCTGGCCCGGCATGTAGGGCGGCATGACGCAGAAGCCGTCGCAGGCGCCCGCCGCGAACCATTCCTCCATCATGTCCGCCACCTTGCGGGCGCTGCCGTGAATGGCGTTCTTGCCGCGCGCGCCCGCAACTCTTTGCCCAAGCTGGCGGATAGTGAGGTTCTCGCGCCGCGCCATGGCGACGATGCTGTCGTAATGGCCCTTGCTGCCATTGGTGGGCGGCAGCGGATCTGGCAGCGGCTCGTCGAGCGGAAAGGGCGTCAGGTCCATGCCGCCGAGCATAGTGGACAGAATTTCGCGGCCCACGATGGGGTGGATCAGCGATTGCAGCGCTTCGAAATCTTCCGCCGCCTTGTCGTCGCTTTCCGCCACCACCACGCTAAGGCCGGGCAGGACTTTCAGATGATCGGGATGGCGATCGTACTTTGATTGCATGCGCCCTTTCACGTCGTCGTAATAGGCTTTTGCGGCCGCTATCGTCAGGTGCGGCGAGAAGATCGCTTCGGCAAATTCAGCCGCCAGTTCGCGCCCCTCGTCAGAGGCGCCCGCCTGCACCATCACTGGATAGCCTTGCGGTGGGCGCGGCACGTTCAGCGGCCCGCGCACGCTAAAATGCTCGCCCTTGTGGTTGAGCGGGTGCATGCGCGAGGGCTCGAAATACAACCCGCTTTCTACGTTGCGCACGAAGGCGTCGTCGTCCCAGCTGTCCCACAGGCCCTGCACGACCTGCGCAAATTCGTGCGCCCGGCCATAGCGCTTTGCATGGTCGAGCACGCTGTCGCGGCCAAAGTTTGCGGCCTCGGCGGTCTGGTTGGAGGTGACGAGGTTCCAGCCCGCCCGGCCATGGCTGATGTGGTCGAGCGAGGCGAACTTGCGCGCCAGATGATAGGGCTCCTGATAGGTGGTGGAGGCGGTGGCGGTGAGGCCAATGTTTTTCGTCACCATCGCCAGCGCGGAAAGCAGCGTGAGCGGCTCGAAATGGGCAATGAATTGCACCGAGCGCGAGATGGCTTCAATGTCGGCTTTGCGGGTGGCGTTGGAATCGGCCAGAAAAATCATGTCGAATTTGGCGCGCTCGGCAGTGCGCGCGGCCTCCACATAATGCTCAATGCTGGAATTTGCATCCGCCTGCGCGCGCGGATGGCGCCACGAGGCCACATGATGGCCCGTAGGATTGAAATAAGCCGCAAGCTTCATCTGTTTCGACACGACGCGTCCTCCGGTCTGGCGCAAGCGCGCGGCTGTTGTCGCCGCTGCGTATGCGTTCGAGCAAATATAGCGGCTTTCGAGCGTCACGAAAGCTGTGTTTGAAACTGACCGCTCATCATGGGAAACTGGTGCCGCTTAGGTGACTCGAACACCTGACCCCGTCATTACGAATGACGTGCTCTACCAACTGAGCTAAAGCGGCGCGCTGGACGCTGTGCGTTCAACGAAATTTTTCATAGACGCTGGCGGGCGGCTTTGCAAGACACAGTGCTTGCAAGAGGCGACACTGTGGATAGTGCGACGTTGTGGACTGCAAAGACGCTGCATCAACCCCGCTCCTAGCGGTGCGGTGGCGGCGGGGCTTGCAGCGGCGTCAGCGGATCGGGCGCGTCGGGGCCGGGATCGTCGGGTGCGGTGACGAGGCCTTTGGGCAGGGATTTGAGAGAGACCAGCCGCGCGGGGGCGGGCTCGCGGTCGGGCGCATTCTTCAAACTTGCCGCAGTAACCTGCGCCTGTTCGGCTGCGGGCTTTTCCTCGATAGCGGGTTCTGGCGCAAGTTTTTGCGCAAGCTCGGGCTTATCCGCTGGCGGCGTCTCCTGCGCGATGACGACAACCTCCTGCGGCGCCAGCTCTAATGGCTCCAGCTCCAATGGCTCCAGATCCAACGGGACGGGCCCGGCGGCGGGGGCAAACTCCGGCTCAACGGCGGCGAGAATCGGCGGCGCCGCCTCGTCCTGCCTGTGGCCGATCCGCTCCACGGGAACCTCCCATTTGAACGCGTCCAGCCGTCCGTTGAGCGGGGAGGCGGGCAACCATTCGTCGGACACGATCCCGTCGGCGATCCACACCGGATCGCGGGCGGCGCGGGCGGCGCGCGCCAGCCATTCGCGCATCCGTCCCGAGGAGCCGTGCTCGGTCTCCTCAATGTCGGCCATGGTCAGGCACATGCGGGCGGTGGGGCGGCGGCCATTGTTGAAGATGTCCGACATCGCCCGTCGCGCCAGCCTGAAATCGCGCGCCTCCAGAGCTGCGCGCGCCAGAACCAGCGCGCTTTCGCTCTCGCCGGGCGCAAGGCGGCCCAGCACTTTGGCGCGGGCCAGCCGGTCGCTGGCCGAATCGCCTTGCCGCACGTCGATATAGGCGCGGGCGAGATCGGGGTGGGGCGCCGCGCGCCACGCTCGCTCCAGCAGTTTTGAGGCGCGGCGCAAATCCCCCTTGCGCGCCAGCAATTGCCCGGCCAGCGCGCTGGCGGGCACAAGCTCGGGAGCCAGGCGGATAGCCTCGCGCGCCAGCGCCAAAGCTTCCACAGGATCGCGATCCTGAAGGCGCAGGGCGATGGCGGTTTTTAGCACTGCGCGCTGACGCCGGGCGGTGGCCGCGTCAATCGTCTTGCGGGTGGCGTTTGTCTCCACCACCGCCAGCGCGCCTGCCCAGTCGTCGGCCATGTCGCAGCGCTCCAGCATCGCCTGCCCTGCCCATGCAGCCGGCGCGGACTCGTGGGCCAGCCTTGCGTATTCGTAGGCTGCGTCCTCATCGCCCCGGCGTAGCGCCTCGACGTGCAATCCGCGCAGGCCCAGAAGCCGCATGGCGGCGCTTTCTGCGCCCTTCGATTGCTCAATCATGCGCTGGAACAGGCGCGTCGCACGCGCCCTGTCGCCGGACAATTGCGCCGATTGGGCAGCCAGCAGCAACGTCAGCGGCTCCTCCCCGATCAGTCGCTCAGCCTCGCGCGCGGCTTTGGCCGCAGCCTTCGTATCGCCCGCGCCGGCCGCCATCATGCCCCGCGTCAGGGCTGCAAAACCCTTGTTTCGGCGGCGCATCCGGGAGGCGAGCGACATCAGCGTCGGGACGCGGAAAGCAAAGCGCACAAAACTCCACGTCATCATCGCCGCGACGAGCGCCAGCAGGCCAAAGCCCAGCGCAGCCACCAGGCTGGTCTCGTAGCGATAGCCCGCCACCGTCAGCGCCAACCCGCCGGGCTGGTCCGCGATCCATGAGAAGCCGAGGGCGAGCGCCGCAAGCACGGCCAGAAAGAGCAGAATGCGAATCATAACCGCTGGACTTTCAGCTCTGGGAGCGGGCGAGACGCGCCATGGCGTCGGATAAAAGGGCGCGCGCGGCTTCCTGCGCGGATGTGCGGGCGCGAAGGGCTTTGGCCCAATCGGCGCTGGCGGCTTTGGCGGCGTCCGGCAGACGCTCCCATTGGGCGAGCGCGGCGGCGCCGTCGCCGCTTGCAAGCGCCCGCTCGATGCGGGCCGCGTGATCGGCGGGCGAATCGCCTTCCGGATCGCTCGCCGGGCGCACCCGCACGAGCGCGCTGGCGCTGCGGGACAGGCGTTCGAGCAGATTGGCGCCCTCCGGCGGGGCGGGCGGAACAAACAGCGCCCGCTCCATCTTGGCAAAGCCGCTGGCCAGACTTGCCAGGCTTGGTGCGCCGCCAGCCGCCGGGCGCAAGGCGTCGACGATGGCGGGCGGCGCCTTGAGCGCGCCCAGCGCCTCCAGCGCGGGCCTGTAAGGCTGACCCGCGTCAATGGCGGCGGCGATGGATTGGGCCACCACCACAAGGGCCGCCGATTTGGCCGCCGCCTGCGCCTGGTCCGCGCCGGTTCTGGCGCTGGCGCCGTCTGCGGTCAGGGCGGCGCGCAAATCGGTCAGCGCGCCGGGCAAGGGCTCGATCTTGTCTTCAACGGGCTTCAGGCGGCCGGCCAATTGGGCGGCGCTTTTCTCAAGCAAAGCCAGGCGCGCCTCCAGCGGCGCCAGATCGATTGCTGGCGTTGCGGGTTCGGCATTGACGCGGGTTTCGGTTTTGGGAGATTCGCCGGACGTTGTTCGCCCGGCAGCCGCCAGCGCACCCTCCACTGCGTCCACCCGTTTGGCGAGCGCGGTCATGTTGGCGAGCGCGGTCATGGCGTCTGCGCTCGCAGGCCCTCTGGCTGCGAGGTTCCTGGTTACAAGATCTTTAGCTGCAAGATCTTTCGTCAATTGCTCGCGCAGGCTGGCGAGGGCGGCGCTATTGCGCGTCTCCGCCCCCCGCGTCTCGCGCTCAAGGGCGTCAACGCGCGTTCCCAGAATGGCGAGCGCCCCGGCATTGGTCGCGCTGGTCTGTCCCTCGCCCGCATCGCCGGGCAGGAACGCCCAGAACGCCGCCCCGGCGACAAGCGCAGAGGCCGCAGCGACGCCGGCAAGGAGAGGCAGCTCGCTGCGTTTTGCGGACGGGTCTTTGGCCGGCGAATCTGTGGCTGGCGAATCTGTGGCTGGAATGTCTGAAGTCCGGGCTTCCGCGTTTAGCTGCGCTGGGTTGCCGGGCGCCGCTTCGGGCGCGTGGCTGCTTGGCGCCGCTTCGGGCGCTTGGCTGCTGGCCGCCGCTTCGGGCTCTTGGGCGGGAGATGATTCTTGTCTGCTCTGGCCTGCTGGCTCAATCGGCGCCACGGTGGCCACGATGTCCGCCTCGCCTTCGATCAGCGGCGGCGTGCGGCGCCGGTCGCGGTTGGGCGTTGGCCTGGTTGAGGCGGATTTATCTTTAGAATCGCGGGCTCCGGGATTTTGGCCTTCAGGATTTTGCGCGTCATTCATGTCCGCTCGTTCCGTATTCTGGTCAATCTTGCCCTGACGAATTCCACTCCAGCATAAGCGACCCCGCGCAATTGCGAAACTCTTTCGCTCAAGTTCTTTCGTCCGACTTGTTTCAAACCCCCGGATCGCCGTCCCCTGCGTCCAGATAGTCGGCCAGCGCCCTCACCCGTAGGGCAGAGTCCAGATGCAGGCGCTCAACCATGCGGCCGTTCAGCGCGATGGCGCCCTTGCATGCGTTTTCGGGCGTTTCAAAGGCGGCGATCACGGCGCGCGCCCATGCGATTTCGTCCGCCTGCGGCGTGAAAGCGCCATTGCAAGCCGCAATCTGGTTTGGATGGATCAGCGTTTTGCCGTCAAAGCCCAGCGCGCGAGCCTGCGCGCATTGCGCGGCAAAGCCTGCAGAATCGGAAAAATCATTGTAGACGCTGTCAAAAATATCGAGCCCGTGGGCGCGGGCGGCGAGCAGAATTTGCAGCAGCCATGGCGTCAGATTGGCGCGCCCCGGTCCGGGCTCGATGCGTGTTTCGCGCACAAGATCGTTGGCGCCGATCACCATCGCGCGCAGGCGCGAGCGATGCGAGCTGGCGGCGATTTCAGCCGCGTTGAGCACGCCGGACGCGGTCTCGATCATCGCCCAAACTGCCACGCCAGAGGGCGATCCGGACTTCTCCATCGCGGCGGTCGCGTCCAGCACGTCCTGCGCGCACGCCATTTTGGGAAACAGCAGCGCGCTGACCCCGAAATTGGCCAGAGCTGCAATGTCCGCGGCGCCCCAGGGCGTATTGAGCCCGTTGACGCGCACGACGATCTCGCGCCCGCCAAAGGCGCTTGAGCCAAGCGCTTGCGCGAGCTCGCTGCGGGCGCTGTCTTTTTGCTCCGGCGCCACCGAATCCTCAAGATCGAGGATCACGCAATCGGCTGGCAGGGTTTTGGCTTTCTCAAGCGCGCGCGCGTTTGATCCGGGCGCAAACAACAGGCTGCGGCGCGGCTTGATCTTCATGTGCAAAGCTCTGTCCCAAGGCCAATCAAGGGTTCAGCATAGCCGGGCGCGTGTCATTGCTCCAAACTTATTGGGGCCAGGATTTTCTAAAGCCTGCCCATCAGAAGCAATATGAGGACGATGACCAGCACGACGCCTATAAATCCACTGGGTCCATAGCCCCATGAGCGGCTGTAGCCCCAATTCGGGATGGCGCCGATCAGCACCAGGATCAGGATGATGAGCAGCAGCGTTCCAAGCGTCATGGCGTGATCTTTCGAGGCGGAAGGGCGTCCCGGTTCGCCGCCCGCGAAGCTCCGGGTCACGGTCAATGCGCTGGCGCCTTGTGAAGTTCCGTCGCCGCATCCAGCAATAGCGCCTCACACGGGCGCCCATTTGCCGCATGGGGCCGGTTCCACTAGACACGGGCGCTCTCGCCGGTGCGGGTACGCCCTCCGGAGGCCCGTTTATTGAGGGCCTTGGGTTGGCCTCAAGGAGATCTTTTATGGCGCGCGCTGCTGTCGATACGCTTTTCCCCGAGCGTCTTGTCGCTGGATACCAATCCTTCCTCGGCGACCGTTTTCGCTCCGAACAGGCGCGTTTTCGCGAGCTGGCGGAAATCGGCCAGAGCCCGACCACGATGGTGATCGGCTGCTGCGATTCGCGCGTGTCGCCGGAAGTCATCTTCGATGCTGGGCCTGGCGAATTGTTTGTAGTGCGCAACGTCGCCAATCTTGTGCCGCCCTATACGCCCGACGGCGATTATCACGGCACGTCGGCGGCGCTGGAATTTGCGGTGATGAGCCTCAAGGTTTCGCACATCGTCGTGCTCGGCCATGCCCAATGCGGCGGCGTGCGCGGGTTCGCCTCCAACGAGGTCAATCCCGAGGGGCAGCCTTTGTCGCCGGGCGATTTCATCGGCAAATGGATCAAGCTGATCGCGCCCGCCTATGAAGCGCTGGGCAGCCCCAAGGGCGACATCGGCGACTTCATCGAAAAGCTGGAGCTTGAATCGATCAAGCAATCGCTCGCCAATCTGCGCACGTTTCCGTGCGTGAAGATTTTGGAGGAGCGCGGCCAACTCTCCCTGCACGGTGCGTTCTTTGGCGTCATGGATGGTCGCCTGCGGGCCTATGATCCGTCCTCGAACGCGTTCGCGACAATCGGCGACGAAGCGCATTCGGAAGCTTTGGCGAGCCCGAGGTTTTGATTGGTAGCGAGTAGCGAGTAGGCAGTAGGGACTGGTCTTCCGCTTTCTACTCGCTATTCGCTACTCCCCACTCGCCATTCGCCCTAAAATAATCTCTCCGACGCCAGCCGCGCCCCTTCCACAAGGCTGCGGAATTTGGCTTCTACGATGCTTGGGTGCACTTCCGGCGTTCCGCGCGGCGTTGAGGCGAAGCCGCAATCGGTGGACGCCATGACGTGCTCGCGCCCAACAACGTCTGCAAAACGCACGATGCGTTGCGCAACCAGCTCAGGGTGCTCCACCAGCACCGTGGCGTGGGTGACGCAGCCGGGCAGCAGCATTTTGGCCTCGGGCATTTTCACGTCGGCCCAGATGTTCCATTCGTGTTCATGGCGCGGATTGGCGAATTCAAACGAATAATAATCGGCGTTGATGAGCAGCAGCAAATCCGTGAGATGCTTCATCTCAAGATCATGCGTGCGCGGCCCCATATTGATGCCGTAGCAGGTGTGGTGGCGCACCCGGCTGGCGGGGATGTTGCGGATCGAATGGTTCATGGCTTCAACCCTGCGGCGCGCCCATTTGCGTGCCTCTTCAACGCTCATCTCCGGGTTCAGCATGTAGTGCATGGCGAGGCGCGGATCGTCGAGCTGGACGGAAAAGCCCGCCGCCACGATGGCCTCGTATTCAACGCGCATCGTCTCGCTGATCGCCTCCAGAAATTCTTCCTCCGTCTTGTAGTGCTGGTTGACGACGGCGCCCTCGACCGTGCCCACGGAAGCTGCGGGAATGAACACGTCCACAAGATCGCGGCCTTTCAGCGCGGCGCTCAGGTTCTCAAGATCGGTTTTGAGGATGTCGTGGCCGGTGTAGGCCAGCGGGCCGGTGCACTCGGAGCCTGCGGGCTGCGTGCCCGAATGGCCAGCGGCGTAGAATTCGGGGAAAGCGTCGATCTCTTTGGTGTGGGCGCGGCCCGGATGCTTGCCGGTGCGCCGGTGGACGCCGCCAAGGCGCTCGTGGACATAGGCGAAGAAGCCGGTTTTCGATTGCTCGCCGTCGCTGATCACGTCGAGGCCAAGATCGGCCTGCCAGGCCACGCAATCATGCACCGCCGTGCGAACGGCCTGCGCGAAGACGGCGGGCTCGCCGCCGCGCCCGTCCATGCGCGCCACCATCAGCTCCGAGAGGCTGGCGGGGCGGGGGAGCGAGCCGACATGGGTGGTGAGAATCCGCTTGGTGCGTGCGCTGGCGATCGACATGTTTCCTCCAATAGTTTTTGCGATTTTTTAGTATTCATGCTTGCCACAAGAAAAAGCCCGGACGCAAGGCCCGGGCTTTCAGCAGAGGTTTACGCGGGCACCCGCTCAGCCCGCTTTGGCGGTAATCAGCTTGCGGTTGATGAGCACTTCGGCGATCTGCACCGCGTTCAGCGCTGCGCCCTTGCGCAGATTGTCGGCCACGCACCAGAATGCCAGACCGTTCTCAACGGTCGCGTCCTCACGAATGCGCGAGATATAGGTCGCGTCCTCGCCCGCCGCTTCGTGGGGCGTGATGTAGCCGCCAGCCTCATGCTTGTCGATGACGAGCACGCCGGGCGCCTCGCGCAGGATGTTGCGCGCTTCCTCTACCGTGATCGGGTTTTCAAACTCGACGTTGACCGATTCCGAATGCGAGATGAACACCGGCACGCGCACGCAGGTTGCGGTGAGGCGAATCTTTGGATCAAGAATCTTCTTGGTCTCCGCCATCATCTTCCATTCTTCCTTGGTGAACCCGTCTTCCATGAAGACGTCGATCTGGGGAATGAGGTTGAAGGCGATGCGCTTGGGGAATTTTTTCGTCTCCACCGAATCCGACACGAAAACCGCGCGGGTTTGCTGGAACAATTCGTCCATCGCCTCTTTGCCCGCGCCCGACACCGATTGATAGGTCGAGACGACGACGCGCGTGATCTTGGCGAAATCATGCAGCGGCTTGAGGGCGACCACGAGCTGCGCGGTCGAGCAATTGGGGTTGGCGATGATGTTCTTCTTCCTGAAGCCGACAATGGCGTCGGCGTTCACCTCTGGCACGATCAGCGGCACATCTGAATCATAGCGCCATTGCGAGGAATTATCGATCACGACGCAATTTTGTGCGGCGATGCGCGGCGACCAGTCTTTCGAGACCGATCCGCCCGCCGACATCAGGCAGATATCCACGTCCTTGAAGTCATAGGTATCGAGATTTTTGCATTTCAGCACCTTGTCTCCGAACGAGACTTCGGTGCCCAGCGAACGGCTGGAGGCCAGCGCCACGACTTCGCTGACCGGAAACCGGCGCTCTGCGAGAATGTCGAGCAGCTCGCGGCCCACATTGCCCGTGGCTCCGACGACGGCGACCTTGAAACCCATAATCGTGATCCTGTGGCAGGCCAGCCGGGCTGGCATGAAAGCGCGTTTGGGCGGCCTGGCCGCCCGGAGCCGTCAACAACAATGACCCTGCGGGAAAGTCAATCTTGGGGGTTTCGAACGGGCCGTTCTTAACGCAATCGAAACCATCGCCATTAAGCGCGCATTGACCGTGCCCGCAGTTCGGGTCTGGCCGGTAACGATCTGATTAAGCGATAGGCTCAAAGTGTAGTCGTCCAGGGGGCCTGTGTTCTGGCCTTTCAGGGTGCGTCACTTTCGGGGCAAGCCTTGGTCGGGGCAAGCCTTGGTCGGGTCGCTATCTGGCGGCCGGGGAGCGTAAATGTTTAGCGTAGATGCGTCCGGCCCGGACAATCGTCCAGCGCCGTTGGACATAGCCGCCATGCGCAGCTCCCTTGCTGCGGCGATGGCCCCGCCGCCTGAGCCGGCGCCCGCGATGCGTCGGGCGCGGGCGCTGCTGGAGATTCCTGCGGTGCGCCGGGCGGGCGGGTTATGCGCCGCCGCCATCGGGCTCTGGCTTGGATACGCGGTGCCACGCTCTGCGCCAAAGGTTGAGATCGCCCATGCCGAGCCTGCGGGCGAATGGCTTGACGTGGTGAAGCCGTTTCAGCTCTACGACGTCGCCTCGCCTGAATTTTCAACTGCGTTTGGCGTCTACGAGGCGCAGCACAATCTGGTTGGCGGCGGACGCCGCGACGTCGTCACGCTCGGGGCGCTTGACCAGAATGAGCCCTATTTGCGAGTGGCGTTCTATCGGCTGGGATCGGAAGCTGCGCCCCAAACCAGCCTGTTTGTCGAAATGGCGCGCCGTGCGTCGGGCGCAGGGTTAGCGGTTGACCGGGTGTCCGCGCCCAGTCTTTTGACGACGCGCTTTGGCGCGTTCGAGACCGCCGACGTCACTGTGTCAGAGGCTGCCAGCGCCAGCCAGGACCGGGCGCGCACCTGCGTGGGCTTCAGGTTATCAACGGAAAGCCCGCGTTTCCGCATTTCGGGCTTTGCTTGCGGGCAGAAGGGGCGACCTGCGGACCGGAGCGCCATCGCCTGCCTGATCGATAGGTTCGATCTGGTGGCGGCGGGCGAGGACCAGGCCCTGCGCGCCTTTTTCGCCGGTGCCGAACAGGGGCGCAGGCCGGAATGTTTCGCCAGCAAAATGGCGCAAAACGCCAATTGGCTCGCCCCGCAATCAAGTGCGCCGGCGCTGCGCGCCACCAAAAAGGAGTATGCGCCCCCGATCCCAAAGACCCGTCCACGCACATAGGCTGACCACCGATGGATCCGGACTAATCCCGGAACCGCGCTGGTTTTGGCGGTTTCTCACATATGAAAGGACTTTATCATGGGCATATGTTTCAAAAATTCTTTTGCATTGTTTTGCGCCCTCGCCAGCGCATTTACCCTGTTGGCAAGCGCAGCCGAGGCGCAAACGCGGCGCGGCCGGGCGGCGCCGCCCGAGATCGTCATTCAAAAGCGCAGTTTTCTGGATTCAGGCCGCGTCGTCCCGCGCGACAGCATGCGCAATTACGTGACGATGGACACGATCCTGCGCGAGCCCGTCTACAACAACCAGCGCGGCATGCTGGGCCTTGAGACCCTGCCCCGCCGGTTTGACCCGCCGGGGCGTCCCGTGCCGCTGTTTGAGTTTTAGCCCTATTCCGCAGCTGCTTTTCGCGTGTGCTCGTTGATAATCCGCCACAGCTTGTGCGGGGTGGCGGGCATTGGCACGTCGCGCACGCCAAGGTGGGCGAGCGCGTCAACCAGCGCATTGCCAACCACCGGCAGCGCGCCGACGCAGCCAGCCTCGCCCGCGCCCTTCACGCCCAGCGGATTGGAGGGCGTGGGGCATGGATGGCTCTTCACCTCCATGTAGGGCATGTTGTCGGCGTGCGGCATGGCGTAATCCATGAACGATGCGGTGAGCAGCTCGCCGTTCTCGTCGTAGATCAGATCTTCCATCAGCATCTGGCCGATGCCCATGGCGATGCCGCCGTGGATCTGGCCCTTGAGCAGCAGCGGGTTCATGACGTTGCCAACGTCGTCGACGACATTGTAGCGCAGGATTTCCACCACGCCCGTGTCCTCGTCGATCTCAAGCTCGCAGACGTGGGTTCCGCTGGGGAAGTTGGCCTTGCGCTGGTGGTAGACGGCGCTGGCGTTCAGCCCCGGCTCCATGTCGCGCGGCAATTTGTTTGGGTTGGCGGCCAGCAGCGCGACCTCTTTCATCGTCAGGCTGGCGTTGCTTTTACGATTGATGAACACGCCGTCCTCGAAATCAACCTCGTCTACGCCCATCGCGAAAGCCGCGATCTTCTTGGCCTTGTCGACGATCTTGGTCGAGGCCATCAGCATCGCGCCGCCGCCGATCGAGGACGTGCGCGAGCCGCCCGTGCCCTCGCCAAAGAACACGACGTCGGTGTCGCCCTGCTCGTAATGCACGTCTTTGGGATCGAGCCCCAGCTTGTCGCAAACCAGCTGCTTGAAGATCGTCTCATGACCCTGTCCGTGGCTGACGGCGCCTGACAAAATCGTGACGCTGCCGGTGCGGTCGAAACGGATTTCGGCGCCCTCATAGCCAGCTGCGCCCGCCTTCTCGATCGAGTTGGAAATGCCGATGCCACGCAGCTTGCCGCGCTTGCGCGCCTCCGCCCGGCGCTTCTCGAAGCCCTTCCAGTCGGCCATCTCCAGCGCTTCGTCCATGCACTTTTCAAACTCGCCGCTGTCATAGATGAACGACAACGCGGTCTTGTAGGGCAGGGCGCTGGGCGGGATCAGGTTCTTGCGGCGCAATTCCACGGGGTCAAAACCCAGCTCGTCGGCGGCCATGTCGATGATGCGCTCGATGACGTAAGCCGCCTCGGGGCGTCCATTGCCGCGATAGGGGCGCATCCAGTGCGTGTTGGAGAAGGCGGCGGTCACATCCACATGAATGGCGGGCGTGGTGTAGACGCCAGCCAGCGTGCCCAGATTGCTCACCGGCCCGCCGTCCGAGCCCGGCTGCACATAGGCGCCAAGGTTCGCCACCGTCTTGATGCGCAGCGCCAGGAACTTGCCGTCCTTGTCGAGCGCCAGTTCAGCATCCGTCACGTTGTCGCGACCGGCGGCGTCGGCCAGAAAGGATTCGGTGCGGGTGGCGGTCCATTTCACTGGGCGACCGATGATCTTTGAGGCCAGCAGCACGAGGCCGACTTCGTTATAGACGCCAGACTTCATGCCAAAGCTGCCGCCGATATCGCCCGCCACCACGCGCAGCTTGCTTTCGGGGATGCGCAGGGTCTCCGACAGTTTCTCGCGGAAATCGAGCGCGCGCTGGAGCGTGGTGTAAATCGTGTAGCGGTCGGAGGCCTTGTCGTAGACGCCGACGCTGCCGCGCGGCTCCATTGTGGCCGCCATCACGCGGTTGATGACGAAGCGGTGCTTGATGACATGCGCCGCGCCGGCGATAGCCGCGTCGGTCGCCGCCTTGTCGCCTTCCAGATGCACGAAGCAGATGTTGTCGGGATTGGCGTCATGGACCGCCGGGGCGCCCGGCGCCAAAGCCTGTTCGGCGGTGAAAACGGCGGGCACGACTTCGTATTCGACGTCGATCAGCTCCAGCGCATCGAGCGCCTGATCGCGGGTCTCGGCGACGACGAAGGCCACGAAATCGCCGACCCAGCGCACGCGGTCGCCGGTGAGGCCGGGCAGCGGCGGGGCGTAGATGGGCGAGCCGTCGCGCTTTTTCTTGCCCGTGGGCAGCGGCAGCGAGCCAAATCCCGAATCAACCCAATCTTTGTGGGTGAGTACGGCGAGCACGCCGGGGGCGGCCTTGGCGCGCTTTACGTCGAGCTTGAGGATTTTCGCATGGGCGTGCTGCGAGCGCAGCACCACGCCATGGGTCATGGCGGGGAGCGCTAGATCGTCCACGTAACGACCGCCGCCCTGAATCAGGCGCGGGTCTTCGAACCGAGACACTGCCTGTCCGAGTGCATATTCACCCATATCTCTCCCCTTTTCATCTGGTGCGAAAAGCCTGAGGCGGTCAGATCCGGTCTGGCGAATCTGTCGAACAGCCTTGGCGCCGCGAGCGTTATGGTCCCATATCAGGCCAAGCGCCGCATTTCGACAAGTCTGATCGGCAGGTCCGTTTGTTTTTTTGGCGCAGACATATAGATCGCAGGACGCATTTCATGTTCGAGGACATTCGCAATTTCATGGCCGAGCTGATGGGGCGACAGGGCGAGCGCGAGTTCGACGGCGCCGATTATCGCAAGGCCGCCGCCGCCCTTCTGGTGCACGTGGCTGATTCGGACGGCGCGATTGATCCGCGCGAGCGCGCGCGCATCGTCGCATTGCTGTCCGACCGCTTCGCCATGCCCGGCGGACAGGCGAGGCGCCTACTGGCGGAAGCGCAGACGAGCGAGGCGGAGGCGGTGGACCTGCATGCGTTCGTCAGCGTGCTGAAGCGCGCTTTCGACGAGAACGGACGGCTGAAGCTTGTGGAAATGATGTGGGAGCTGGCCTATGCGGACGGCGCGCCGCTGGAGGTTGAGGATTCCATCGTCGCCCGCATCGCGCAGATGCTCGACGTGCCGGAGTCCGATGTTGACGTCTTGCGCCGGGCGAGCGGACCAGAGCTTCGCGGATCAGGGCAAAACTCGTGAGCGCCCGCAAAGTCGTCCTCGTCACCGGCGCCTCGCTTGGCATCGGCGCGGAACTGGCGCGCGTGTTCGCCAGCCACGGCCATGATCTGGCGCTGGCCGCCCGCAGCCGCGACAGGCTGGAGGCTCTGGCCGACGAGATTGCAGCTTCCGGCGCGGCTTCGGGAATTATTCGTTCTGGAATTCTTCGCCCCATCGTGATCGAAATCGACGTCGCCCGGCCCGGCGCCGCCGACGCGCTGGCCGCCCGCCTTCTCGCTGAAGGCGCAAGCGTTGAAATCCTCGTCAACAATGCCGGCTTTGGATTGATCGGCCCCGCCAGCGCATTGGCGCGGGACGAGCAGATCGAGATGGTCGATCTCAACGTGCGGGCGCTGACGGATTTGACGCTGGCCTTCCTGCCAGACATTCGCGCCGCGCGCGGGCGTATTCTCAACGTCGCCTCCGTCGCTGCATTCTTGCCGGGGCCCGGCATGGCCGCCTATTACGCCACCAAGGCGTTCGTGCTCTCGTTCTCCGAGGCCTTGTGGTTTGAGCTGCGCGAAGAGGGCGTGACGGTAAGCGCGCTGTGTCCTGGCCCAACCGCCAGCGGTTTTGGCGCTCGGGCGGGCGTGCATCCGGGCATGCTGGACAGCGTGCGCGGGCTTACCGCCGCACAAGTGGCGCAGGCCGGATATGAGGGCCTGATGGCGGGACGGCGCGTGGTGGTGCCGGGATTTGGTTTTCGCGTCTCGGCGTGGTTTGGCCGGTTTGCGCCGCGGCTGCTTGTGATGTCTTTTGTTGCCCGGGTGCAGATGAAACGGCGCCTGCCGCCTTGATCTCGCCCAATCCATGCGCAAAATAGGACTTTAATTGTGCCGGATATTCTATGACCTTGCCGGATCTTCATCGCCCGCCCTGCGGGACAGTCCTCGTGATCCTGCATCAGGAGCATTCGTGCCCGGCCCGCATCGGGCGTCTGATCCACGCCATGGGTTACAGCCTCGACATGCGCCGCCCGCGCTATGGCGACCCGCTGCCGGAGACTTTGCGCGATTATGCGGGCGCGATCATTTTTGGCGGTCCGATGAGCGCCAACGATCCTGATGATTACGTGCGCCGCGAGATTGAGTTTGTCGGGATCGCGCTGCGCGAGAACAAGCCGTTGCTGGGCGTTTGCCTTGGCGCGCAGATGATCGCTCGTCACCTCGGGCAGATCGTGCGCCCGCATGATCTGGGACATGCCGAGATCGGCTATTACCCGGTGCACGCCACGCCCGAAGGCCATGCGTTTTGCGCCGCGCCGTTTCCATCACACGTCTATCAATGGCATTTTGAGGGCTTTGATTTGCCCGCCGGCGCGCAATTGCTGGCGCATGGCGAGACGTTCCCCAATCAGGCGTTTTCCTATGGCAGCGCCGTCGGGCTGCAATTCCATCCCGAGGCGACCTACGCCACGATCTGCCGCTGGACTACGCGTGGCGCCGGGCGCATGGGGGCGCTGGGCGCACAAGAGCGCAGCGCACATCTTGAGGCCTGGCATTATCACGATGCGCAAATCGCGCGCTGGATCGATTCATTTCTGCATCGCTGGATCGGCCACGGCGAGGGCGTGGTGCAAAAGCGGCCCGTGCGCAAGCCGATGATGGCGGTTTAGAAAAGCGTCGATCTTTCCCTTCTCCCCTTGCGGGAGAAGGATAAGAAAGTGGCCCCTCAATCCGTCAGCACAAGCGCCCAGTAAACCTTGTATTTGGTACCCGGCGCAAAAGCCGTGGCGATGCCCATGCGGCGCATGTCTTTCTTCAGCATGTTGGCATTATGGGGGCGCGATTCGCGCCAGCCCGAGAAGGCTTCAGCCAGTGTGTAATAGCCAGCGGAGACGTTTTCAACCGCCGCTCCCGGATCAACGCCGTGCTGCTTCAAACGTGTGCCCAGCGGCGTGCGCCCGTGCGAAACCTCTCCCTCGCGCGCCATTGCGTCGGCCTGCGCCTGTGCGGCGCGGGTCAGTGCAGGGTCGACGACCAATGCTGAAGCGCCATTGTTGGCGCGATAGAGCGAGATCATGTCGCGCGCCGCATTGGAATCAACCTTCAGGCTGGCCGCGTTAAGTTTGTTGTAGAACGTCGGCTGGCTGGGCGCCGCGATGCGGGCAGGCTCAGCGCCGCAAGCGGCCAGCGCAAGGGCGAGGGAGGCGAGACCAACGTTACGAAACAAGCCAAACATGTAACCACCTTTTGAAACCTGAACAGCGATAGCGTGCGAACATTGACGTTCAATTACCAATTTTAACCACCACCGGCGCAGCAGCGGGCGGCGAAAGGTCGATGTGGGCATCTCGAAAGCTGCGGAAAATCGCGAAGTTGAGATCGCTGCGTACGCGCTGGCTTTTCTCCACGTCCGAGATGAAGCAGATCAGCTCAAAGCGCAGCGTCGCCTCCGCCATGGCGGCGAACATGACTTGCGGCGCTGGCGTCTCCAGCACAAGGTCCTGACCCCTCGCGCATTCCAGCAGCAAGGCGCGCACCTGATCGGGGTCAGCCGCCATAGCCACCGCAACGGGAACCTTGATGCGACCCACGCGGTCGGCGCGCACCCAGTTCTTCACCACGCCGGTGACGAGGTTTGAATTGGGCACGATCATGGTGGCGCGATCAAAAGTCTCGATCTCGGTTGAGCGCACGTTGATGCGGCGCACGTAGCCCTGCTCGTCGCCCACCACCACCCAATCGCCCACCCGAATGGCGCGCTCCCACAACAGGATCAGGCCGGAGACGAAATTGTTGACGATGGATTGCAGGCCAAAACCGACGCCAATAGACAGCGCGCCCGCGACGATGGCGAGCTTTTCAAAACTCATGCCCACCTGCGCCAGGCCAATAGAGAGCGCAAGAATAAACCCGATGTAGCCGACGCTGGTGCGAATGGAATTGCGCAGGCCGACGTCGAGCTGCGTTGTGGGCAGATATTCCTTCTCCAGCCAGCGCTGCAATACCCGCGTGCCCGCCACCGCCGCTGCGAACACGATCAACGCAACCAGAACCGCTGATAGCGAAACCGTGACCTCGCCAACCTTGAAGCCGAAGAAAGCGGCGCGCAGATTGCCGATCATGTCGTTGGATTCAACGCCCCATGGCGCCAAAATCAGCATGGCGCCTACGAGCACCAGCACCAGCGATGTGGCGCCGCGGAGCAGGATTGCGAGCTGGCGCAGCGAATCCTGACTAAGCCCGATGCTGTTGCGCGCCGCCCGGCTCGCCGCAGTCTCCGGCGCCAGAGCTGATGCAAAAGCATTGTCCGCGATCTTGTGCAGCAGATAGCCGCCCGCGATCACGAACGTCGTCCATACAATTTGATCGACGATGAAATTGCCGAACGCGATGAAGCCAACGAGATCGGCGACGACAATCGAGATGATCGCAACCCACGCGAGATTGCGCCACAAGGCCCACCAATCGCGGCGCGGCTCAACGCGCGGGCCAAGCTCCTCGCACGGGTCGACCGCCGCCTGCGCGCCAAAGCCATAGAGCGCAAACGCCATGATGGCGGCCACCGCAATCGAGCCAAGCGCGCGCAGCAATACGGCGACGGCCACCGATGCGGCGGTCAGGTCCACCAAAGCGTCCAGTATCTTCATCGCCGAAACGATGACGGCGATTGTAATGACCAGCGCGCGCACACGCTCACAGGCCGGCGTCGACAAATTCACCAGCCGCCATTCTGGTTTTGCGATGGACAGCAGGCCACGCGACAAGGCCATAGCGATGGCGACGCGCCGCACCGCGTCAAATATGGCGCTCACCAGCGGCTCCAGCCCGGGGCTGAAAAGGCCATGAAGCCGCGACACTTCGATCAGCGCAAACGCGGTGGCGATGGGGATTGTCGCCACCACGACCGAAATCCACAGCGCACCAGCAGCTTTTTGAAGCGGCGAGGGCTCGGCCATTGAGGGCGTACGCTCCAGCACACGACGCGCGAGCAGGCGGGCCAGCACAAAGAAAGCGCCCAGCGCAACAAGCGCAGCGAGGAACGAGGCCAGCGTCGACCCGCGTAGTTTGTTCGAGGCGGCGCCTGCCCAATCGCTCGCCAGAACGCTCAACGCACGGGCGTCGCGCGGCAGATCGCTGAGCGCGCTGATCCAGAGATGGGGCGAAAGCACGCTGGCGGAGCGCTGGAACAGGGCTTCCCGAAACAGGGTGCGGCGTCTGTTCCCGATCTCTGCGATCACCTGTTCCGATTGCACGGCGAGCAGGCGGCCGCGCTTGTAGAGAGCGTCCAGTTCATTGAATGTTTTTTGCTGCCCGGCGCGATCTGCCGCCGCATTGCTGGCCTCGCTGGCCTCCGGAGCAGGCGCGGGCGCCTCGCCCGTTTTTGCTTCAGCGGATTCCGGTTTTGCTTCTGCGGGTTTTGGGTCCGGGGCCTTGCCCAATTGCTCAAGCCGGATGCGGGCGGCCTCGCGTCTTGGTTCGATCTCGCGCAGCAATTCGCCGATGTCGGCGCTCACCGGCTCAGCGTCGGCGCGCAAGCCCTGCAAAAGAGAATCGGGAAGATCCCTGCGCTCCAGCGTCTTCTCGACGCGGTCCAGAATTGCGCGGGCGGCGTCGAGGCGCTGCGTCTCGGAATTTTGCGCCAGCGCCGCGATGCTCAAAAGCGCGCAAACGAAAGTCGCGGCCAGCAGCAGGGAGACAAGGCGCAAGCTCTTAATCAAAGGTCAGCTCCAGAATCGAATCAGTCAAAAGCGCGAAGCGCGAGCATAATGCATGCGGCCAGCCCTTCACATGCTGCCCTTCACATGTTGCCCTTGCACATGCTGCCCTTGCGCGCCAGATGCCGGAAGCGTGTGTCGATTATGCGTCAGGCTTTACGCGGATCGGCGTAATTGTGAACGCCGCCGTTGTAGTCGGTCACGCGCCAGCTTTGGTCGCTTAACGCTTGCGCCGCGCTTTCACTTAAAGGCACCTTGCCGTAGCCGCCGGGAATGTCGAGCACGTAATCTGGCTGGCACAGTCCCGAGATGCGCCCGCGCAAAGCGGCCACAATCTCGCGCCCGCGCGCAATATCAACGCGCAAATGGCTGGTGCCGGGCGCAAGATCGGGATGATGCAGGTAATAGGGCTTGATGCGGCACTCCACAAAAGCGCGCATGAGATCAGCCAGCGTATCGGGATCATCGTTGACGCCCGCCAGCAGCACACTCTGGCTGACCATCGGCATACCCGCGTCTACAATGCGGGCGCAGGCGGCGCGCGCCGCTGGCGTCAATTCGCGCGCATGATTGGCGTGCAGCGCCACGTAAACGCTGCGTCCGAACGCTTTCAGCGCGTCGGTCATCTCCGCGTTGATGCGGGAGGGATCGACGGCGGGCACGCGGGTATGAAGGCGCACGATTTTCACATGCGCAATGCCCGAGAGCGCCAGCATGACCTCTTTCAGCCGCCGTGGCGACATCGCCAGCGGATCGCCCCCGGTGAGGATGATCTCCCAGATTTCCGGGTGGGCGCGCACGTAATCGAGGGCACCTGAAAACGCCTCTGGCGAAAGCGAAGACGCGCCGCCCGGGCCCACTGTCTCGCGGCGAAAACAGAACCGACAATAAACTGGACACACATGCAAAAGCTTCAGCAGCGCGCGGTCGGGGTAGCGATGCACAACGCCCTCAACCGGCGCATGGGTTTGGTCGCCAATGGGATCGAGGCGCTCCTGCGGCAAGGCGTCCAGCTCGCGCAGATCGGGCAGAAATTGCAGGCCGATGGGATCGTTGGGGTCGGCAGGGTCGATCAGCGCCGCCATTTCGGGGGTGATCGAGATTGCATAGCGTTCAGCCACCATCTCCAGCGCGCCCGCGCGATCAGGGGCGGCAAGCCGGGAAGATACAAGATCTGCGGGGCTGCGGAGCGTTTTTGAGAAGATCGGAGCGGTCATAAGTTTGCTTAAGGCGACGCGGCGCGCGAGGCAAACTCCGCAACCCTCTCAAGAGCGTGCGAGGCCGCGCGCGGTCCAGAGGCAACCGCAAACGTGCACGATGTCGGAACGGGTTTTCCTGTGGGAGGTTAAACCGGCAGGAGGTCGCCATGACCCAATATGATCCCAAACGCCCCGTAAACCCGCAAAATGACCCCCGCCGCGATCCCTTTCGCGATCCGGCTATGGACGCCCGAACCATGAGCGAGACATCAGCCCGGCAGGGCGGCAAGGGACGCTCGGTGCTTTACGTCCTGATCGGCGGCCTCGTGCTAGCCCTGATTGCTTGGGCTTTGGCCGAAATGTACCCGGGCGGCGGATCCACCACCGCCGATGCGCCCGCCAGCATCGAACAGGCGACGCCCGGCCCGCAAACCACGGGCTCGACGCCCGGCGCCGTTCAACGACCGCCCGATTTCGGCGGCATTCCAGCGGCGCCCAATTCGGCGACCGAGGGCGCGCACACCGCTCCTCCGATCGGCAATACGCCGCCCGCCTCCGACAGCGCGCGCTAGCCCGCCAGCGGCGTCCACATAGTCGCTTCAATCGAGCCTGCGCCGGAGGCCAGCATCAGCACGCGATCGGCCCCCAGCGCGATGCCGCTGGCGTCCGGCATGGTGTTGAGCGCGGCCAGAAAATCCTCGTCGAGCGGATAGTCTTCCTGTCTGTTCGCGCGGCGCTGCGCCATCTCGGCTTCCAGCCGGGCGCGTTGCTCGGCCGCATCGGTGAGTTCGCCGAACGCATTGGCGATCTCGACGCCGCAGGCGTAAAGCTCGAAGCGCTCGCAGACCCTGGGGTTATCGGGATGTCGACGGGCCAGCGCGGCCTCGGAGGCGGGGTATTCGTCCAAAACCAGCATCCGCCCCAGCCCAAGATTTGGCTCGACCTTGTGGGCGAGAATCATGCTGAACATGTCGCTCCACTCGTCGCCCGGCGCCATCGGCATGCCGATGCGGGAGGCGGCACGCGCCAGCGCCTCGGAATCGTTGAGTCCATCGGCTCGCAGCGTCGCTTCTAGGTCGATCCCCGCAAAGCGCTCAAACGCCTCGCAAACGCTCATGCGCTGCGGCTCAAGGAAGGGGTCGGCGGATCGGCCGCGATGCGAGAAGCTTTTCGAGCCTGCGGCCTGTGCGGCCAGAGCGCAGATTTGGGCGGCGTCCCCGATCAGCGCGCCATAGGGTTCGTGCGCCCGGTACCATTCCAGCATCGTGAATTCGGGCTGATGCAGCGGGCCACGCTCGCCGTTGCGAAACACATGGCCGAGGCTGAAAATGCGCTCTTCGCCAGCCGCCAGCAGCTTCTTGCAGGAAAATTCCGGCGAGGAATGCAGGTAATAGCGCTGGCGGGCGCCGTCCTGCCCCACGTAATCGGTCGCAAAACCTGCGATATGGGCCTCGTTGCCGGGCGAGACTTGCAGGGCGTTGACGTCAACTTCCAGAAAACCGCGCTCGTCGAACCATTTGCGCCAGCTTGCAAAGGTGCGCGCCCGCGCCTGCAGGAGCGGCCTGCGGTCGGCGTGAAACCGGGGCGACCACCACGGACTGGGGGCGGGGTTTTCGATACGGCTGGTCATTCGCGCGTGAATCGCTATTGTGCGCCCGATTTCGTTTGGGCGAGCGCTGGTCCTGATCCCTCTTAGGCTGGGCGCCTGCCGCACATCAAGGACAGAACCCGTGAAAGTGATCGCAAGCTCCATCCGCAAGGGCAATATTCTCGAGCGTGAAGACGGGAACCTCTATGTGGTTCTCTCGGCGGAAAGCTTCCATCCGGGCAAAGGCACGCCCACGACGCAGATCGACATGCGCCGCATTTCAGACGGCGTGAAGACGACCGACCGCTACAAGACCACCGAACAGGTCGAGCGCGCCTATGTCGAGGATCGCGACTACGAATTCCTCTACAACGATGCCGACGGCTATCATTTCATGAACCAGGAAACCTTCGACCAGCTTCAGGTCTCCAAGGACGTGCTGGGCGACAGCGCCGCCTTCCTGCAGGAAGGCATGAAGGTCATGCTGAGCGTGTTCAACGGCGTGCCCGTGGCGGTGCAATTGCCCCAGCGCGTCACTTTCGAAGTGGTCGAGACGGAGCCCGCGATGAAGGGCCAGACCGCGTCTTCCTCCTACAAGCCGGCCATCCTCTCCAACGGCGCGCGCTGCATGGTGCCCCCGCACATTGCGCCTGGCACCCGCATCGTCATCCTGACGGACGACGGCTCCTACGTTGAGCGCGCCAAGGACTGATCTTTTTGCGATCGTTTGAATCAAGCCGTTCGTCCTTGCAGGGCGGGCGGCTTTTTTGTGCCCCAAGGTCAAGCCTGTTCATTCCCGCTTAAGGCTAACGACTGCAGCGTAACCTAGATTAACTTGTACTTAAGCGCAGTCGCGCAGCCTCTCGTTTGGGAAGGTCGGGCAGGTTTTGCGCTCATTTGGATGCGCTGGCCCGGACCTTCGCGGGGTCTGCGTCATGCGTTTGCGTTTCTGTTCCGCCCTCGTCCTGCTTGTCGTCGCTCCAGGATGGGCGCGCGCAGCAAATTGGTACACGGGCTCGCCCGCCAGTCAGGCGGCTCGCCCAACCAGTTCATTCGATCTGTCGTTGTCGGGCACCAGCCAGTCCTCCGTTCATGGCGTGGCGATTGGCACGTTCTCGCCCTACGGCTCGCTCGACCAGAGCGGCCTGCGGCTGCGCGTGGCCGCCACGCTGGGCACGTTCACCTATACGGCGACGGCGGCTGGCGTTGGCCAGGTGCGCGGCGATCAGGCCATCGGCACGTTTCTGGCCGGCCATGAATGGGTCTTGCCCAACATGACGACGGCGCTCTGGGGTGGCCTCGATATCTGGCGCAACGCGCTCGACAAAGTCGATCCCAACAATAAGACGGCGGGCACGGCGTTCGGCTTCAAGGTGGGCGCGGACGTTTACGTGAACCCGACCAGCTACACGATGGCGTCGGCCAATCTCACGTTTTCCTCGGCGCACCAAAGCTATTACGCGCGCTTCAAGGCGGGGCTGGCGGTCTCGCAGCATGTGTTCATCGGGCCTGAGCTTGTGGCGCTGGGCGACAGCTTCAGCCAGCAATGGCGCGTGGGCGCGCATCTCTCGGGCTTCAAGGTCGGCCCGCTGCAATTTGGAATTGCGGGCGGCTACATGAACGACCGCGTGCGCGGCGCCGGCGGCTACGGCACGTTCGACACCCGGCTCGTATTCTAGCGCTTTGGTTTTGTGGAGGGCGCGGGCGCAGCCGTCCGCGCCCGATTTTTTGCAATGCTTTGTTAACCATAACGTTTTGTTCGCAAGGTTACAGCTTGGTCTTAACTATCTTCGAACCAAGTTTGCCTAACGTAAGCTGGTTCTTTGAGGTTTTTTCAAATGGCTTCCGCATTGCGCGCGACTGCATGGATCGTTTCCGGACTGGCTGCTTTTTTGCTGCTGGGCCAACCCGTCAGCATCGATACTCAACTGGCTTTGAGCCTGTCGGTCATCGTCGTCATGGCTGTCGTGTGGAAGTTCGGCCCCGGGCTCCTGTACCGTCAATTGTTTGTCGGTCTCGGCAGCTTCGTCGTCATTCGCTATCTCTACTGGCGCACCACGAGCACGCTGCCGCCCGGCAGTGATCCAGTGGGCCTTGCGTTCGGCATCCTGTTGCTGGCGGCCGAATGCTATTGCGTGCTGATCCTCATCATCAGCCTCACGATCAGCGCCGATCCGTTGAAGCGCGCCACCATCGAGCGCGATCCCGACGACGAGCTGCCCACCATCGACGTTTTCATCCCGACCTACAACGAGGATGAGTATATTCTGGCGGCCACCATGGCCGCTGCGCGGTCGATGGATTATCCCGATCACAAATTATCCGTGTGGCTGCTCGACGACGGCGGCACCGACCAGAAGTGCAACGATCCCAATCCTGAAAAAGCAAAAGCCGCCCGGAAGCGCCGCGAGGAATTGAAAGCGCTGTGCGCGCAGATGGGCGCGATCTATCTCACGCGCAAAAAGAACGAGCACGCCAAAGCCGGCAATATGAACAATGCGCTTGCGGTGTCGCGCGGCGAAATCGTCGTCGTGTTCGACGCCGATCACGCGCCGTTCCGCGACTTCCTGCGCGAGACCGTGGGCTATTTCGCGCGCGATAAAAGATGCTTTCTGGTGCAGACGCCGCACGTTGTCCGTCGTCAGAACATTTGGCTCAGATTGGGGCTTAGATTAGCGGAGTTTCGGCCTCATCATGGGGTTGATATTAAGCGGCGATCTTGCGGTGCTGCAAGCGTCGATGTTGGATAGTCTGGCGTTTGATCCTTTCGCGCTGTTTT
>CAMCUC010000031.1 GCA_945878875.1 Rhizobium sp. Q54 | reverse complement strand
CTACGCGTTTGGCGAGGCCGTGCTGGGCGCAGAGGCGACGCCTGTGATTGCCTATCTGGCGGGCCTCGCGATCGTCCAGTCGCTCATGATCTACGGCTTGGTCTTTGCGCTGCGCGCTGCGGGCGTGCTCGCCGGGAGTGCCGCCAGCCGACTAGCTGGCACCGGCCCCGCCCTCCCTGGAGTCGCCCTACTTATAAGCATCTGACTTGGGGCCGGAGGGAATGATTGGGCCAGCAGGTTCGCTAGAACGCCGCGTAAAGTGCTGCCGTCGTTTCTTCGACAGAAGCAATTCTGGTTCAGCCTCTCGGATAGCTTTACTTCGAGCATCATTGTTACCGGGCGGCATTCATGTGGCAGGATTCGTTCCAAGACCTCGGTGCCTAGAGAACGGGCCGAGCAGTCCTAGAGGTTTATCGCGCGTATGCGCCTAGCGCCCCCTACGTCAATGGGGAGCGCTCCTCTTCAGCCCTCACCCACCCGAAAAGGCGAAGGTCAGCTTCTCGAAGAGGGCCTTCGGCGCAGTCCCGGCCAACGCCGCCTTGCGGTTCATTTTCTCATATACCCATAATTACTAGCTATTTCAATAGCATAGAAGTTCGTGCTTTCGTTCTCCTTGGCGCGCCATTATTCTTGTCAGTGAATTTTATTTAACGAGGCGTGCCAGCGCTGCGCACACTTAATACGTGCTCGACGCCGTTAACAGGGGCGGGCATTGAAGCACAAACGACGACTGAGCGAGATCATCGATCAGCACGTTGATCTAAGATATCAGGACATATTCAAAGCTGCGGAAGAAGCCTTGCAGCAGCAGGAGCCAAGCAGCGAATATCGCGAACGCCTATTTTCCGTAGACCATTGATTCTGATGCGCAGCTGATTTCAATGCACCAATCAGGGATCAGCGTCCTGGAATTGGCGTCTCACTTTTGTCGGCAACCTTCCGCGATCAGGTCGAGACTGAAGAAGCTGCGCCTCGAGTCTATAACGAGCGAGACCAAAGCGGGCTGACATTGCCCGTACGCAGCGCCAACATAAAATTATACTATAAATAAAAAATCGAAGCGTTATCCAAAATCAGCAGATATGAAAACAATTTTAATACGAAACAGGCGGCCCGCAGGCCGCCCATATCCTGATATTACAATTGATAAATATAGGCTGAACTTACACCGTGCTTCTTGGCGAGTTCGGCGGCGGAGGCGCCGGCCTTGCGCTCGGTCTTCAGCATTTTGCGGAAAGCGGCGAGTTCCTTGCCGGTGCGGCGCGTGCGCGTGGGGCCGGATTTTTTTGCGGCGGCGGGCTCGGAGGACGCCCTGGCCAGCATCTCCTGCAGGGATTCAATAATTTTGTTGAGCTTGTTGATCTCGCGTTTCGTCAGCAATGCATATCTCCTTAAGAACGGCTAGAATGGTTGTGTTGTCAGCTAACAATCATTTTCCTAAATAGAAAGTAAAATAATCATAGAAAACCGTGTTTAAGTCCCAAAAGTGAAAATTATTTCTTTGCAGCGCAAATTATCCTTCCTGATTAGCTATTTTTAATACCGCCATAAGGTGCCCCCCGGCGGATCAAGCGTCAAACTCCGTAAAATTCTCGACGAGCGAGCGCTATTGCACAGCCGTCATGTTAGCCAAATCCACCAAAAGCTAAGCGCGACCAGCGATATTTTGGGATAATTCTCCATTGTAAAGGTTTTATAAATTGGTACTTACAGCTTGATGGAAGCGGCGCTTTGGTCGCAAGGCACGGAGTTAAGGCATGAGTATCCTGAAGGCGCAGGAGCCGTGGATTGGGGCGCGCGGGCGCATCGGCGTGATTATTCCCTCAACGAATATCGGCGTGGAATATGACTGCCAGCGTATTTTGCCCCCTGGGATCACCTGGCATTTCGCGCGCTTTTTCGTGTCGCAACCTGATCTTTCCAGCGATAACATGTTTCTGGCCTTCATCGACGCGATCCGTGAAACGATCCCCCACGCAATGCGTGATATTATGACCTGCGAGCCCAGCTACATTATGATGGGCATGTCGGCGGAAACTTTCTGGGGCGGGCTTGAAGGCAATGCGGAGTTCGAGGCGCGGCTGCGCGACATTGTGGGGCCGGATATCGGCGTCACCAGCGGCGCGGCAGCGCTGACTGCCGCACTGGATGCTTTCGGCGCAAAAACCGTGGCCGCGATCACGCCCTATCAGAGCGTCGGCGACTTGCAGGTTCAGCGTTTTCTCGAAGAATCCGGCTATAACGTCACCAAGGTCGTTGGCCTGAAATGCGACACCGCAACATCCATAGCTCACACGCCGCCCCATGAAGTGATTGATACGATCCTGCGCCAGCTCGACGGACAGGAGGTTGACGCCATCGTGCAGGCGGGAACCAACTTATCCGGGATCGACATTTTCCCAACGCTTGAAAAGCAGCTCGGGAAACCCGTCATCCCCATCAATGTGGCAACCATCTGGCACGCTCTCCGCGCGCAGGGCGTGGATGATAAAATCTATGGACGCGGCTGGCTGATGGAAAGATACTGAAGTTCAGCTTTTGTTCTTTTATACGCAAACGCTGTACTATTATGTTTAAAGACGGTGCTTGAAAAAAGGGTTCGAAATGACCGCGCAAAAAGAGTCTCAGGATAGGGTTTTGATTGCAGGCGGCGGCCCTGTCGGGTTCACTGTTGCTTTTAACCTGGCGCGGCGCGGCATACCCTTTACGCTGCTGGAAGGTGGCGACAAGATTTTCGACGATCCGCGGGCAGGCACGATCCATCCGCCGACGCTGGAAATGTTTTCATCCATCGGCGTGTCCGACGAGATGATGAAACAGGGCTTTATCGTCCGTAATTATCAATATCGCGATCGGCGAGAAGGCGTGGTCGCCGATTTTGACCTCAGCATTCTTGGCGACGTGACGCCGTTTCCATTCCGCCTGATGCTGGAGCAGCACAAGCTTTGTTATATTTTGCGCGACATGCTGAAGGAATATGGGGATCATGAAATCCTCATGCAGCATCAGATCACGCAGGTTGAGCAGGATGCGGGCGGCGTCACCGCGCATGTGACGACGCCCGATGGACCGAAAACATTTCGCGGTCGCTGGATGATCGGCTGCGACGGCGGGCGCAGTCAGGTCCGCAAATCCATGAACGTGGACTTTGACGGCTTCACCTATCCTGAACGCTTTTTGATCCTGAGTACGCGCTATGACTTTGCGCAGCACGGCTATGCGATCACGAATTACATCGCCGATCCGCAGGAATGGTGCGCACTGTTCAAAGTGCCCGGCAATGACGGCAATGGCATGTGGCGCGTAGTGTTCCCCACCGATCCCGAGGCGAGCCAGGAGCAATTGTTTGACGAGGCCAGCGTGCAGGCGCGCATTCAGGGCTTCAACCCCAAACAGGGTACCTATGAGGTGGTGCATCGCAATCTCTACAGCGTGCATCAGCGTGTCGCATCAAGCTATCGCGACGGCAGGCTTATGGTTGCTGGCGATGCTGCCCATATCAACAATCCGCTCGGCGGCATGGGCATGAATTTCGGCGTTCATGACGCGTTCAATCTCACCGACAAGCTCGCCAGCATCTGGTTCGACGGCGCCAGCCACGATCTGCTCGATCTCTATGACAGGCAGAGACGCACTGTGGCGCAGGAATATCTGCAGCGTCAGACAATCGAGAACAAGAAAAATCTGGAGCAGAAAGACCCCGAGGCGCGCGCCCGCTTCCATGATGAATTGCGCGCGATCGTCGCCGATCCTGCAAAGCTGCATCCCTATCTGATGAAGGTGGCGATGATTGAAGGCATGGCCCGCGCGCAATCCATCACCTGAGAGAGCAAACATGAGCGATGCAGGCGTTTACGCAAAGCAGGGTTTTGGCAATCAATCAGGCTTTGGCGTGCGCCCGGCTTTGCTGCTGATCGACTTCGTCAACGGCTTCAACGATCCTGATTTGTTTGGCGGCGGCAATATCCCGGACGCTATCGCCAATACGCAGCGCCTGCTTGCGTGCGCGCGCAGGACCGGGATTCCCGTAGCGTTTACGCGCGTGGTCTATGCGCAGGACGGCGCCGATCATGGCGTGTTCTGCCTCAAGGCGCCAAGGCTCGCATTGCTGACGAAAGCTGCGCATGCGAGCCAGATCGTTGACGAACTGACGCCCGTTTCCGGCGAATATGTTTTGAATAAAACGCAGCCGTCCGCTTTCTTTGGAACCAACCTCGCCAATTGGCTGATAGCAAAGGGCGCCGACACTGTCATCGCAGTCGGCGCCACAACATCTGGGTGCGTGCGCGCGTCAGTGGTTGATTGCATGTCTTATAACTTCAAAACAATCGTGGTCAGCGATTGCGTCGGCGACCGCGCTTTGGCGCCGCATGAGGCTAATCTTTTCGACATGCAACAGAAATATGCGGACCTGATGACCTGCGACCAGACGATTGCAAAGCTGGAGCAGATAACGTCAAAAATCTCAGCCCCGCAGGGCTAACGCGCGTACGTGATCCTCAAAGCTGATCGGCTCGCGGCCCAGCAGCCAGCGTAATATATTGCCATTGCCGTGCAATCCGTGCGCGTCGTAATGGCGGTTCATAATATCAAGCACGTTGATACGGGCCTCCGGCATCCCGGCAGCGCGGGCGCCGTTGAGAAAGTCCTGCAAGGGCCGCGTCTGCGCTGTGATTTCGCGTCCCAGAACGTGTGAGATGATGCGCGCGCAATCGCTTTGGCTCAACGCCTCGCGCCCGCCCAGCTCATAAATAGCGTTCTCGTGATTGTCCTCCATGACCGCTAAAGCCGCCGCTTCCGCCAGATCGTCGAGATGGACGAGGCTGAAGCGCGAATCGACAGAGAACGGCATACAATGGGCACTGTCGCGCAGGATCTGCGGCCAGATTGCATCTACATGCTGCATGTAGCGGCACGGCTGAAGGATGGTGAAGGCAAGACCCGAGCCGATCAGAGTTTCTTCCGCCTTCAGCTTCCGCCGATGATGGGGTACGTCGATATGCGGATGCATGACGGAATAAAGCACAAGCCGCTCAATGCCCTGCGCCAGAGCGATCTGCGTCAGCATTGCGGCCAGAATATCCTCATTGGGATGCATCGGCGGGCAGATGTGGAGAATGCGAGAGATGCCCTGCATCGCAATGCGTAAAACCTCGGCGTCAAACAAATCGCCGATTACGACCTCCTGCACGCCGGAGGCTTTCAGCTCGTCGGCTGCATCTTGTCTGCGCACAAGCGCGCGCACGTTTGCGCCATGGGCGAGAAGCCTTGAAACGCAGGCCCGGCCTGTTTTGCCAGAGGCCGCAGTGACGAGCATGAGATCAGACGAGGACGACATGGAGCGCTCGGGCAAGAGGTGGGAGAGACTACAGCGGCAAAGCGTTTGCGTATTTGATCTGGTCGAGCGCGAAGCTTGATTCAATCGAGGAAATGCCGTCGAGCCGCGTCAATTTTTGTTTCAGGAAGTCATTATAGGCGGCAAGATCAGAGACGACGACACGCAGCAAATAATCCCTGTGGCCAGTCATTAAATAGCATTCCAGCACTTCGCGCCATCCTGCCACCGCCTTGGCGAAACGTTCCAGATCCTCTTCTTTTTGCCGTACCAACTTGATCGAAACAAAGACGCTGACCGGAAGCCCGACGGCGCGCTGATCGAGCGTGGCGCCATAGCGGGTGATCACACCGCGCTCTTCCAGAATCTTGATACGTCTATGGCAGGGGGACGGCGAGAGCCCAACCTTGTCGGAGATCTCCTGCATGGTCATACGACTGTCCTGCTGAAGCAGGGTCAGGATTTTGCGGTCGATATCGTCGAGTTCAGCCATTTAGAAAATTCTCTCACAACACGGACATATGAAGCATTTTTTATCTCAATAGATAATTCTCGTATAGCAGATTTTGAGATATTTGCCTGCGCCCGTCGCCATACGATTTCATCGTGGGAACTTGCGAGGCAATCATGAACACGCGCACCGAACGGCTGGAAATTCTCTCAAAGCTGGAGAAAAAAGTGCTGTGGCTGTCGTCATGGATGATCCACCACGCCAACCATATCCGGCCCAACGAAGACGGGCTCAAGATCGGCGGCCATCAAGCCTCCGCCGCTTCGCTCACCACTATTATGACCGCGCTTTATTTTGGATTTCTGCGCCCGGAAGATCGCGTCGCGGTGAAGCCACACGCCAGCCCGGCCTTCCATGCCATCCAATATCTCTTTGGCGCGCAGACGCGCGAGAAGCTTGAGAATTTCCGCGGCCTTGGCGGAGCGCAATCCTATCCCTCGCGCACCAAGGACACTGACGACGTGGACTTCTCCACCGGCTCCGTCGGCCTTGGGGTCGCGCAGACGTTGTTTTCGTCGATCGTGCAAGATTACGTGCTCGCCCATGGCTGGATGGAAGGCAGGCGGGAAGGCAAAATGATCGCCCTGATCGGCGACGCCGAACTTGACGAGGGCAATATTTACGAAGCCCTGATCGACGGCTGGAAACAGGGTTTGCGCAACACCTGGTGGATCGTCGATTACAATCGCCAGTCGCTGGACGCCATTGTGCGGGAGGGGCTTTGGGAGAAGTTCGACGCGATGTTCCGCAATTTTGGCTGGGACGTCGTGATCCTCAAATACGGCAAGCTGATGCAGGCCGCTTTTAATGAGGACGGCGGCGAGGCGCTACGAAACTGGATCGATTCCTGCCCCAACCAGCTTTACGCCGCGCTTTGTTTTCAGGGCGGAGCTGCCTTTCGCAAGCGCATGCTTCTGGAATTGCCCGCACAGGCTCACGGGCTGGTTGAAAAGCGCAGCGATGCTGAACTTCTCGCGCTCATGAGCAATCTTGCCGGCCATGATCTTGCCACCATGCTGGAGGCTTTTGAGGCCGTCGATCATGATCGCCCGGTGTGTTTCATCGCCTACACGATCAAGGGCATCGGCCTGCCGCTTCAGGGCCACAAGGACAATCATTCCGGCTTGCTGACGCAAACGCAGATGGATGCATGGTGCCAGACGCAAAACATCCGTCCCGGCTTTGAATGGGAGCACTTTGAGGGGCTGGACGTTGACGAGCGCGAGATCGACGATTTCATGAAGGCCGCGCCGTTCAACACGGCGAAGTCGCGCCGCTGCCAGGCTCCGCTCGTGCCTGTGCCTGCGCGGCTTGATTACGCGCCCGCCAAAAACATGTCGACGCAGCAGGGCTTCGGGCTCGTGATGAGCGAGCTTGCGCGCTCTGATCTGCCGGTGGCGCAGCGCATTGTGACGACATCGCCCGATGTTACGGTCTCGACCAATCTCGGCGGCTGGGTCAACCGCCGGCGTCTGTTCTCACGCGAGGCGCGTGAGGACGTGTTCAAGCGCGAGAAAATCCCCTCCGCATTCGCGTGGGAGAGCTCGCCCAAGGGACAGCATATCGAGCTTGGCATCGCGGAGATGAATCTGTTCATCCTGTTGTCGGCTTTGGGCCTGTCGCACCATATCAACGGCGAACGCCTGCTGCCGGTTGGAACGCTTTATGATCCGTTCATTCAACGCGGTCTCGATGCACTGAATTACGCCTGCTATCAGGATGCGCGTTTCATGGTTGTCGCCACGCCATCGGGCATTACGCTAAGTCGCGAGGGCGGCGCGCATCAATCCATTTCAACGCCGCTGATCGGCATGGCGCAGGCGGGTCTGGCCTCGTTTGAGCCCGCGTTCGTGGATGAACTCGCCATCATCATGGCGTGGGGCTTTGAGCATATGCAGCGCGAGAGTGACGGCGGCTCGGTCTATTTGCGCCTGTCAACGCGCATGATCGAGCAACCGCAACGCGTGATGAGCGACGATCTTGCAAAGGATGTAATCTCGGGCGCTTACTGGCTTCGCCCGCCGGGTCCAAATTGCGAGATCGTCATCGCCTACACCGGGGCCTGCGCGCCTGAGGCGATTGAGGCGGCGGGCCTCCTTTGCGAGGATCGACGCGATATCGGCCTGCTGGCGATCACGTCCGCTGACCGGCTGTTTTCCGATTATTCAACCGCGCAAAAGTCGCAGGATCATGGGGCGCCCGCAACAAGCCACATTGAGAGCCTGCTGGGCGCGCTTCCGCCCCATTGCGGACTGGTGACGCTGATCGACGGCCATCCCGCCACGCTGGCGTGGCTTGGGGGCGTATGCGGCCATCGTATCCGTGCACTTGGCGTGGAGACGTTCGGGCAAACAGGCTCCATCGCCGAACTCTACAAGAGCCATGGCCTCGATTGCGACGCCATCATCGAAGCTGCACAAAGACTGGCGCCGGGGCGTCCCGCGCGCCATCGCAAGCTTTAAACATGAACAGGATCGTCTTGTGATTCAGGCGCAGTGAGGGCATAATGCTGCCTAACGCGCGCATGACGCGCGATCAATCGTGCGAGGCGCTTCCAGCGTTCATCGTGTAGAGAGAGGGGACAAATTATGGCCAAGGGGTACATCATTGCGCGCGTCACCGTAGAGGATGACGAAGCCTACATGCGTTATGCGCAGGGCGCGGGCGCTGCGATGAAAAAATATGGCGCCCGCATTCTGGCGCGTGGCGGCAAGTATGAGCCGCTCGACGGGCAGGCGCGGCCGCGCAACGTCGTTCTTGAATTTGAAAGCTACGATCAGGCGAAGGCCTATTTCAATTCGCCTGAATATCAGGCTGCGCGTGCTCATAGACTGGGCAAAAGCATCGGAGAATTCGTTCTCGTCGAAGGTTTTGACGGTCCTCAACCGCACGAGCATTGAGAAGCGACCGGCATGAAGCATGCTTGGCGTTACGCATCATTCGAAAAACAGTTCGGGAGTCGTTGATCATGAAGTCTGAATTCACCAAGCGCGCCATGATGGCCGCCGCATGTCTGGCCACCTTTGGCCTCGCTGCACCCACAGCCAGCGCACAGCAATGGCCCTCACGCCCCGTCACCGTGGTGGTGCCCTTCCCCGCTGGCGGCAATACCGACACGATGGCGCGGCTCGCCAGCGAATTCCTCACCAAGCGCCTCGGTCGCAATTTTGTCGTCGAAAACCGCCCCACCGGCGGCGGCACTTTGGCCGCGGCCCAGGTCGCACAGGCGCCGGCGGATGGACACACGCTGTTCTTCGCCTCGGCCGGTCAGTTGATTATCTTGCCCGCCTTGCAAAAAGTAACCTACGATCCGCAAAAGGATCTTCAGCCCGTCAGCATTTTTGGCACCGGCCCGTTCGTGCTGGGCGTGAGATCGACCTTGCCAGTGACGAATTTTCAGGAGTTCATCACCTTCGCCAAAGGCTACAAGGAAAAGCTGAACGCATCGTCGGCGGGCAGCGGCTCGATTGGTCACCTCACCGCAGCGCTGATGGCCAAGCGGATGGGCGTAGAGGTCGTGTTCGTGCCCTACAGAGGCGGCGGCCCCGCCATGGCGGCGCTCGTCGCTCACGACACGGACATGTATTTTGGCAACGCGTCCGAGCTGATCTCGCAGGCTGAGGGCGGTCGCATCCGCATGCTCGCCGTCTCAACGGAAAAGCCCATGAAGCAACTTCCCGGCCTGCCGCCAGTCGCCTCGGTGTATCCAGGCTTCAAGACGTCGTCGTGGAACGGGTTCCTTGTTGCGTCAGGCACGCCGCAAGACATCGTCACCAGGCTTGAAGCGGAAATCCGCGCCGCCGTGCAGGACCCAACTATCCGCAGCCGCCTTGAAGCGCTCGGCATTGAGCCAGTTGGCAACAGCGCTGCTGAATTCGCCGCAGTGATCGACGCTGATCGTCCCTTCTATCAGGAGGCTATCGAGGCCGCCGGACTGAAGCGCGCCGAGTAACGTATTGTGCTCTGGCGAGTAAAATCGCCAGAGCACGTCGAGCTTGATTATAATTGAGCGGACAGCTTGGCCGCTCGCGTAAAAAGCTTCGAGGCGACAAGGCCGGTCGCCGCCAGAATGAATGCGCAGATGATCAGCGAGCTTCGCGCGCCCACGCTCGCCAGCCCAAATCCAAAAGCCACAGGGCCCGCCGCCTGCCCCATGAAGAATGAAAACGCATGTAACGAATAGGCTGATTGACGGGAAGCCGGAGCCAGATCGACGACCTGCGTCTGAATGGAATTATGCAACAGCATAAATCCGAATCCAGTGACGCAGAAAGCTGCTGCGACGGCGGTCCACGGAATGTCAGCCGCCAGCGACAACGGCCCAAGGCTCATCAAAATTCCGCCCGCCGCCATGAATTGATAAACGTGGAAACGCTTCAGCAAAAGTTTCAGCATCAAGACATATGCCAACCCGCCAATTCCAATTGAGCCGATGACGAGACCGGCTTCGCTGGCGCCGCCGATCCCGCGCTGAACAAACATATCCGAAACATAAGGCATGAGGCCATAAAGCGCGACACCTTCGATGAAGACCGTCGAATAACAAAGAAGCGCCTTTGGATTCTTGAATACGCTTTTGTAATTGGCCGTCACAAGACCGACGCTGAACGATTGCTGACCTTGAGGTTGCCGGCTCTTCAGGACAAAGCTTGCGGCCAGTGCGCCCAGAAGTCCAAACGCCGCGGTGGCCAGTAACACATAACGCCAGCCGAACGCTTCGCCTACAAGGCCGGATGCGCTGATGGCGAAAATCTGCGCGAGCATCCCCATAGTCACGAAAACAGAAATTGCGATCTGTCTGCGCTCGGGCGGATAGGAATCGCCTATTGTGGCCATGCAGGCAGGAACAACGCCTCCCGCCGCAATGCCGGCCAGAAAGCGCGACGCCATCAGCAGCTCGAACGTCGGCGCGAACGCAGCCAGAAACAGGCACGCAGTTAACGCCCAGAGGCTGATCTTCAACATTCTCAACTTGCCGTAAATGTCGCCAAGCGGCCCAAGTACGGGCTGGCCGAGCGCGAAGGGGAGCGCATAGGCGGATATCAGCAATGCGCCAGTGGCGATGCCTACGGAAAATTCGAGTGAAATGATTGTAACGAGCGGCTCAAGCGTGCGGCCAGATACGTTGGCGGCAAGACCCGCAAGGCACAGCGCGGGAAGCAACATACGAGAGCCAGCCATCAACATCGTCCCTGACTTGCCCCTGAAGCGCAATGCTCAAACGCACAAAGCGCTTCATACGTCCGATTATGATTTACAAGCAAGCGACAGGCGATAAACTCATCAAATCAACCAGCAGAAACAATAGGGGGGGTTATGAAAAAAACCATCGTCATAGCCGCACTGGCAAGCGGCGCATTCACCACTGCGGCCTTCGCTCAAAGCCCTGCAGATTTTTATCGCGGCAAGACAGTAGAAATCATCATCGGGTTTGGCACCGGCGGCAGCAACGATACCTATTCACGCATGCTTTCAACCCACATTGGGAAGCACATTCCCGGATCTCCTACCGTCGTTTTGCGCAATATGCCGGGTGCAGGCAGCTTCATCGCCGTCAATCAAATTTACGCCGCCTCGCCCAAGGACGGCACGGTCATTGGTCTTGGCTCACCGACGCTTGCGCTTGACGAAAAGCTCGGCACGTCAGGCGTTCGCTTCAAGACAGCGGAATTGAACTGGGTTGGCCGTATTGGTCCGCTTGTGAACATTGTGTTCACGTCGAACAAAGCAAAAGCGCAGACGCTGGTTGACGCACGCATTCACGAAACGACGCTCAGCGGCACGGGCGCGGGCTCCACCGCTTCCATTTATCCGCTCGTACTCAACAAGGTGCTCGGCACAAAGTTCAACCTGGTGATGGGCTACAAGACGTCCAGCGAAGGCATGCTTGCCGTGGAGCGCGGCGAAGTGGAAGGCCATTCCACCGCCTATGAAGCCGTACGCGCCGCCAAGCCGGCATGGCTCACCGACGGCACAATTACGATTCTCTCGCAATTTGGCCTGAAGCGTTTGCCCGAATTGCCCAACGTGCCAACCGCGATCGAATCGGCGCGCAGCGACGAGGAGCGTCAGATCCTGACGGCGATCATGTCCGCCAGCGAAATCGGCACCTCTTATTTCACCACGCCCAACACGCCGGCCGATCGCGTAACCACGCTTCGCCGCGCCTTCGACGCAACGATGAAAGACACTTCCTTCACCGGCGATCTCACTCGGATGCGGATGTCGTCTGGCCCGCTGCCCGGCGAAGAGGTGCAGAAGATGGTGATGGAATTTACAAAAATGTCACCTGAACTGCTCGAGAAAGTTCGCGCAGCCTATACCAGCAATTAAAGCATCCGCTGGCTCGTCAAAAATGGCGAGCCAGCAAATTACAAGCTATAATATAATTCAGGCTACGCAGTGCTCCACGCTTGGCGCTAGCGACAACAGCCGACGGTCGTGGTCGGCCGGCGCCGACAACATCAAACCTGCGGGCGGATCGGGCAAGCGCGACATAGGGACTGAAACAGAGCAACCGTCGAGCATATTGATGACGGATGGATTGCGCAGGATCAGCAGGTTCAAACGCGTAAACTCGGCGTCAAGATCAAACGCCGCTATCGGCGGCGGAATGATCGGGACCGTTGGATAGACGAGCAGATCATAATCGCGCATGCGATGCTCAAAGCCCGCAATCAGCCTGGCGCGCGTGCGCACAAGATCAATGTAATCAGACGCGCTCTGCTCGTGCCCGCGCTCAATGCGCACCAGCACGCGCTTGTCGTAAAGCCCGGGCCGCTCTTCAATAAGTTTGCGATGCGTGCTCAGGCTTTCAGGCGCCGCAAAGCCGCCGCGCGCATTGGCTGCGGGGATCGCGTCAATCTCGGGAAACGCTATCTCGTCGATGATGGCGCCTGCAGCCGACAATTTCGAAAGAGCTATGGCGAAAGCTCCGGCCACATGATCGTCCATGTCGCCAAGCACATAGGATTTCGGAATTGCGATCCGCAACCCGCGCAAATCGCGCGACTGCAACGGCAGTGCCGTCTCACCCGCAAGAATAGCATCAAGCGCTGCGCAGCAACCAACGCTGCGACCAAGCGGACCGATGGAATCAAGCGTAGTCGACAGCGGAAACGCGCCCGCCTGCGGCACGCGGCGCGCTGTTGGTTTGTAGCCAACAAGCCCGTTGAAGGCGGCTGGAATGCGACACGATCCGCCAGTGTCAGTCCCAAGCGATGCGTGCGCCATGCCATCCGTCAGCGCAATCGCTGCGCCTGATGACGAGCCGCCGGGCACGCGGCCAGTCGCGCGATCCCATATGTTTTTCGGCGTGCCGTAATGGGGGTTAATGCCCACGCCCGAGAACGCAAACTCGGTCATGTTGGTGCGGCCCATCACGACGAAGCCAGCGCGCTTGAGGCGCTCGACCACGCTCGCGTCGCGCTGTGCGGGGGCATTTGCCTCCAGCACGCGGGAGCCCGCGCACGTCACCTCGCCCGCTATGTCGAACAGGTCTTTGATTGCGATTGGTATGCCTGCAAAACGCGACGGCGCGGCGCCGGCTGCACGCAGCCTGTCCATAGCATCCGCGCAGGTGCGCGCACGCTCATGGGAAACGCCCAGAAAAACGCGCGCGCCTTCTCCTGCGTCATCGTCGATGCGTGCAAGACAGTCCTCAACCAGAGCGCGGCTTGTAATCGCCCCGCCCTGCAGATCACCGGCCAGGTCTTCCAGCAAGCGCGTCATCAACATCTCCGCACGTTTAACGAGGCGCGTTCAGACCGGATCGAAATAATGCATCTCCAGCAAGATGCAGCCCTTCTCCGACAAGAACGGGCCATGAAAGGCGCCGGGCGGACGACACGCATAGGTAAACGGCTGAAAGCTCTCGCCGCCCTTGCCTTGCTCGTCGTTGCCAACGGTGAGATCGCCGCTGACGAGGAAAACTTCTTCCCAATATTCATGCACAAACGGCTTGGTCGTGTAGACGCCGGGAAGAAAGCGCAGCAGGCGTGTGCGGCTTCCCTTACGATTTTCCTCGTCAAGGCTTCCCGACAAAATCTTCTGCTGAATGCCCGACGGATAGCCGGCGGGTACTTCCCAGCCGACCCTCATGTCGAGCGTGTGAAATTCATCATGGAGCTTGTTGATGGCCATGGCGTGCGCTTCCCCTTACGATGTCCAGAACTGGCTTGAGCCAGTGGCGACGACGTCTTCATAGGCAACATCTGTTTTCAATATGCCGACATCGCGCGAGAACTGATTCATGCCCTGCACGAATTCACGCGAGATCACAGGATCGTAATAGGGAAGATCGCGCTCAATCAATTTAGCTATCAATTCAGCCGCTGCTTCTGGAAACAGGCGGCGCCCGACTTCGGTCGCCAGCTTTACGTCGGCCTTCAGGGCTTTTTGCGTGGCGACGATGGCGCGCACGGCGGCAGCTGCGGCTTCAGGTTCGCGCGCAATCAATGCGTCCGACGTGGCGACGCTCGCCATAGTATAGTTGAAGCACTTGGCGGGACCGTCGCCGCGACGGATGTCGAGCACGACCTTGCCGATCCCGCTGGAGACCGCGACTTCCGCGCCCATTCCATTGGCCCAGAACCCGTCGATCTTACCTTCTTCCAGCGCTTTTGCGGCCATCAATCCAAAGTTCACCGCCGTGCCGACGATAGCGCCGGGCACAGGCGCGATTTTGATATTGTCGCGGATGAGATCATAGCCCGCTTCAATCAACAAGCGCCGCAGGCCCATCTCAACCCAGGGCGCCGCACCAATGTTGCGCCCCTTCACGATGTCGAGATCGCCACGCACCGGATCAAGATCGGCGCGCATGATAAGAAACCAGTACATACCTTGCGCCTGCGCGCACAAAAGCTTGGCGCCCTTCCACTCCGGGAACGCCGACAACACCGAATGCGCGGAGCCGCCGACAAAATCGACCGCGCCATCGCGCAAGGCCGAATAGCATTTATCGACGGGGAATATCAGCTCCAGACCAACGTCGAGGCCTTCCTTTTTGAAGAAGCCCAGATCGACCGCCGCGGCGGCCGGAAAATAGGAATTGGAGACAAGATCGGGTACGGCAAGTTTCATCTGTCTGGACATGGTAAAATTCCTTGCTGATTATTTTTCACGCTCTGTCGAGTTGGTGAACATTACATTATGAGCCTTGCTCCAGCGTGATGGACGCGGCACGCGCCTGCATGCTCAGCATTGAGCTGCGTAGCAGATATTGCCGCGCTTTCACCGGATCGGACGCGGTCGCGGCCAGATCGCCAAGCGTCTTCTTGCGCTCGACAGGCTCTTTGGTTTCAAGCTGCTTCTTGTTGGCGATGGATTGTGCCTGAACGAATTCAATCGAGACCGTGCGGCGCTGCAGCGAATAAAGATCGAGCAGATCGTCAGGTCCGCCAGCGATGACTTGCGCCAGCTTTTCAGACAGGTTGGCAGCATCCTGCAAGCCGCCGTTAAGGCCCATGCCGCCGATGGAATTGTTCACATGCGCAGAATCTCCCGCCAGCAAAACGCGGCCCTTGCGGAACGTACTGGCAACGCGCTGATGGGTTGCGTACAAATTACGATGCACGATGTTGTAGGGCGTCTTGTTGGGGAAGAATTTCTGCATCCGCGCATGCACGGATTCGTCGCTCATGATCTGCTCGACGGGCACGTTGGAATCAGCGGGAAACACTGTGCGCCAGAGGCCGGGCGGGCCATCCGCCGAAACCTTGAAGCAATTGCACCATTCGTCCGGATCGGCGAAATAGCTACGATAGCAATAACCCAGCTCCGCGTTGAAATCGAACGGCGTGGTAAGCACAAGAAAGCGCTCTTCCCAGGTGAAGCCCTCGAACGCGATCTCCGCCTGTTTGCGCACCGCACTGCGCCCGCCATCAGCGCCGATCAGATAGGCGCCTTTGTGAATGGCCTCCCCATCTTTCGTGCGCACGTTGACGCTCACGCCCTTATCATCTTGCATAAGGCCGATGACCTCGTGACCAAACATGATTTCGACGTTCGGCATATCCTTGAGCGCGGCCATAAGTATGTGGGCGGTTTTGAATTGCTCGCACTGAATAACGTAAGGGTATTTTGTGTCGTTAGCGAGCAAGGCCAGATCAAACGTCGCGACAAGCTCGCCTGTCGGGCGGTCCCAGAACTGAAAGATCGGCGCCGTCAGGCCGACGCGCGCCATCTCGTCCACAAGGCCAGCCTGTCCAAGCACTTCCAGCGTCGCAGGGTGAGTGGTGGCGGCACGCGGATCGTCCTGCAATCCAGAATTTATATCGAACAGGCGAACCGGCAATCCATGCCGCCCCAACAGCAGCGCGCAGAACAATCCAACGGGTCCACCGCCTGAAATTAATATGGTCTTGTTGCTCGTCATAACGCTTCCCTGGAACGCTGGCTTGTGCCGCGCTCGTTACATGTTACGGGTCAGATTTTCGCGAAAAGCTTCAATATGGTGGCGCATCGCCTGTTCCGCGCCGCCTGAATCGCGCCGTGCGATAGCGTCGAGGATAGCTTCATGCTGCGTCTGCACGCTCTCATGGTGTCCGGGACGGTTGAGCGAAATGAACCAGAAGCGCAGCGAGCGATCATGCAGCTTGGCGAGCACATCCGTAAGCACTATGTTTCTTGCGGCGCGCGCAAGCACACCATGAAACTCGCGGTCCAGCAGCATCAATTGCTCACTGTTGCGCGCCTCGATCCATTGCCGTGCACGCGCCAGAATATCAGAAAGATGGCCTATCTCGCCAGCGTCGGCGCGCTCTGCGGCGAGCCGCATGCAATGGCCCTCGTTAAGCAAGCGCACTTCGACGATCTGCATGATCTCATCGAGGCTGACCGGCTTCACGATCACGCCCTTGCGCGGGATCACGTCGAGCATGCCCTCCAGCATCAACCTGTCGATTGCCTGATGTACCGGCGTGCGGCCAATACCCAGCATCGCCGAGACATAAGCCTCGTTGATATATTCGCCCGGCCTAAAAGCGCAGGTGATGATGCGATGCTTGATCGCCTCATAGGCGGCGTCGCGCAAAGACTGCGGTTCGTTGATGCCAATGACGTTGGAGCCCGCAGCGCGAACTTCTGCGAGCGGGCGCCCGGTTGAAAATGTCGCTGCTGCGCTGCGGGTCACCCCATCACCGGGAGCTTGTCGAGCTGGTAGGAATGGCTGATCTTGCGGGCCAGAACAGGATCTTCGATTTCAAACTCGAAGATGTCGGCGGGCCTGATGCCGCCCTTGGCTGCGAACGTGCCGCAGAACATCACGCTGTCTTCGTCCAGCTGCGTCTTGCCAGCATACCCTTCGATCAAAACGGCAGGATCCAGCATCGCCTCGACGGAGCCTTCCTGATAGAGAACGCGCGCGCCGTTCTCCACAATATACGAGCGCATGACGAGCTTGCCCCAATGCGCGCTCACATCCGCAAAGCGCCAAAACGCGCCGGCGATGGGCTTTTCGCACATTTGTTTCGATACGGTGACGTTATATGTCTCGGCCTCGCGGTCGGTGTGGTCCGATCCGACGCCCACCCACATCTGCCCGCCCCATTGCGCCAGCACAAACTCGACCTCGCCGCTGGAGGCTGCGCCGGTGGTCTGGATCACCGGATCGGTCGTCACGCGCGCAGCCGACACGCGGTAATAGATCGGCGTGCTGGCAGGGCGGGCGACTCCCAGCTCCTCAAGCTCGCGAATATGTTTTTCGAGCGCCTCACGGTTGCGGCCCGTCCACCCTGCGACAATCGCCTGCCGCACGCAAACCTCCGCAGTCCGGGAGCCTGGTCCTTCGTGAAGAATGATTTGCATCTTGCCTCTGGCGCATGAACTGTGAAATATCACAATAATATATCAGACCGATCTGTCAAACGCAGCCGCGCAGCGGTCACTGGATTTGGCAGGCGCAAAAACGGGGTAGAGACACCATGGCGACCAAAGAGCAATTCGAAGATCATTGCTGGAAAGACATCGTGTCTGCGCAGGATCTGGAGCTCTACAAAACCTACGTTCGCGAGACCTCGATTGGCCCTCGCCCCGCCCTGTTATGCATCGACCTTTACAACGTCGTCTATCGCGGCGGCCCGCATTCGCCTTATGAGCTTGAGGCCCAATATCCCAATTCTTGCGGCGTTTATGCGCATCGCGCCATACAGCCGACGCTCGATGTGATCGCTGCGGCGCGCGCCGCCAATGTGCCGATTTTCTTTTGCACCAAGGATGTCAGCGCCAACAACCGTCCCGAACATGCGGTCTCAACCAAGCGCACGCAAACGCCGCCCGGCACCGATGATTATGGCATCTATTCCGCCTTCGAAGTACGCCCCGAGGACGTCGTTATCAAAAAGCAGCGTGCCAGCATGTTTCAGGGAACGCCGCTGGCCTCTCACCTGACATTGCTTGGCGTGCAAAGCCTGATTGTGCTTGGTGAGGCGACGTCCGGCTGCGTACGCGCCAGCGTTCTGGAAGGTTTTTCCGCCGGATTCAACGTCGCCGTCGTCGAAGAATGCACCTTTGATCGCGCGGAACATGTCCACAAGATGAACCTCTTCGACATGCATCATAAATATGCTGATGTCATGCATGTGGAAGAAGTGATCGAGCATCTGAGAAAGATGCAGCACACTCAAAGCTGACGCGCGCCCGGATTAATTACCTAGCTGCTCGACCAGATGAAGGAGGTTGGCTTCAACAGCATACGATTGCCGTTCTCCGGCGATATTATAAACGCTGGGCCTAATATGCAGGGTATCAATCTCGGGCTGAACCCGGACCTTAACGGCCTTACGCCGCTCCAGATCATGGATAAGATCGTGTCCTACGCGGGGGTGAGATCGGCATGCGGATCACGCTCGATTATCATCGCCGCGAATCTGGCTATGGCGCGGAACCCGATGGCAAGTGGACGTCCGGCAGCCATTCCGAGGCTGAATGGATCAGCAACTGGCAGACGATCGCCCAGCGTTACGCCGGCAATTCAACAGTCGTTGCAGCTGATTTGTTTAACGAGCCGGGCGGCGACTGGAGCGTTTGGAGCACAGCGGCGGAGCGCGCGGGCGCAGCCATTCAGGCCGTCAACCCTGATCTGCTGATCGTCGTTGAAGGCAACATGGTTTATAATAACGATTGGTATTGGATTGGCGGCAATCTGCAGGGCGCAGCTTCAGATCCCATCAAGCTTCCAATCGCGAACAAGCTCGTCTATTCGCCTCATGACTATCCAAGCTCTGTCGTCGACGTGAATTGGCTGAAGAACCAGACCGAGAGCGGCATCACTGAGCTGTTCAGAAAGAACTGGGGTTATATTTACGAGAATAATATTGCGCCGATCATGATTGGCGAGTTTGGCAGCCGCTACGAAGCAAGCGATCGCATGTGGCTCGACGCCCTTTATAAATATCTCCCCGGCGACGTAGACGGCAATGGCGTTGACGGCATGAAACCAGGCGACAAAGGCATCAGCTGGACTGCGTGGACTTGGGGGCCGCTGTCGGGCGACACCGGTGGAATCCTGAAATCGGACTGGACCACGCTTGAGGCCGCCAAGGTTGCGGACTTGAAGCAGGTGATGGCCCCTATGCTGACGACTCCTTTGACAATTCCGACTCCGGCTCCGGATCCAGACCCTGTCGTGGCGCCGGCTCCAGATCCAGCGCCTGGATCTACCTCGTCTACAATCAACGGCACCGATATTGCCGACACGTTAAACGGCAGCAGCGGCGTTGACGTGATTGATGGCCGCAAGGGAGATGACTTTCTCTATGGCCGCGCAGGCGACGATACGCTGATCGGCGGCGCCGGGAGAGACCGTCTTGATGGCGGCGAAGGTGGCGACGTCGCCAGCTATTCGACCTCGGCCGTCGGGTTAAGGGTGTCGTTGTCGCGGCCCGGCGAGAACACGGGCGACGCCGCTGGCGATACCTATTTCAGCATTGAAGGCATCGTCGGCAGCGCGTTCAAAGATACGTTGAAAGGCGACGGCAACTGGAACTGGATCTATGGCGGGAACGGCGCCGACACCATTGAAGGACAAGGCGGCGACGACTTTCTGCTCGGCGGCGGCGGCGACGATGTTCTCAAAGGAGGCGCTGGCGCGGACACCCTCACGGGCGGCTCTGGGAGAGACGCGTTCTGGTACGGCGGCGTCTCTGCTTCCCCGGTTGGGGCAGCCGATTCCATCAAGGACTTTTCCGTGGGCGTGGACAAGATCGACCTGCGCAGCATCGACGCCAGCACATGGGCGAGCCGAGATCAGGCGTTCTCGTTCATCGGCTCCGCCGCATTCACGGGGCAGGCTGGAGAGCTCAGGTCTGCCGGGGGCATCGTTTACGGCGACGTGAACGGGGACGGCAGGGCCGACCTGCAGATCAACGTCACGGTGTTGGGCGGCGGCGCTTTGTCGGCCACCGACTTCCTGCTGTAGGCGCAAGCGCTTCAAGACCAAGCGCTTCAAAATTAGTCCGAGCCCGCTTGCCAGAGCGGGCTCGTTTTTTTCTGCGACATGCTTTTCAACCCGCGCTCGGCGCTGGCGTTCGACCCATGATGCGCCGTAGCGCCTTATACAAACCGGGCGTGCGTGTTTGCAGTGTTTGCACCGCGACTGCGCGCGTGCCGTAAACGGGACCGATGGGAACTTCGGATCGCTCTACGTTGGAAAACAGGATCGACCTGTAGACCGGGATAAAATCCATCGCGTTGAAATCAACTGGCTGCGCCACTGCGTGCGGCTTTTGGCCGAAGAACGTGTTGCGAACGATGTGTGATTGCTCAAGCAAACCTTGGTCGATGAAGAAACGCCCGAGCTGATGCGTGAGCCTGTGCTTCAGATCGACTCTGATCTGATTGTTGGACCAGCGCCAGAGGTGGGCGCTATCGTCAAAATCATCGATGATCACCGGAGATCCGGGCCTCAGCATATTATAAAATAGCTTGAAATCCCGATCAATAGCGCCATCCGCGTCAAGCAGCAGGCCGGAGATCGGACCGTCAACCGTTGAATGCAGGTTCTCAACGGCGCCGAAATGCAGAACGACTTTATCCTGCATTTCAAACGCAGCTATGTTATCGCGGATTTGTTGAATGAATATCGCCGAAAGATCAATTGTGGTTCGATCAACGACGTTGGCGTCCTCGATGTAATTCTGTGGATCAAGGCGATCAAAACTGATAACGCGCCTTTCTGGTCTCGCGCTCGCTGCAATTCCAAACGCAAGCGCAATTGTCGCTGCGCCGCGCGCTGTGCCCACTTCAACGATATCACCGTCGTCACTGTGGGACATTGCGTGATAAATTGATTCATAGACCTCCGGTTCAAGCATTCCAGCGCATTTATCTTTCACCTGGGAGAAGTTGATCGTCTTTGATTGCTCTGTCACCCGTTTCACCCTCTAGATGTCGAGCCCCCTTGAGACCTTGCAAAATCCGGGACCAACGCCCCGCATGCAGGTTTGATCCGGGCGGACGCCAGAAAAGAGATTTCGTGCAGCTTTCTTGGGCGGAGAAAGCTCTGCTGGCAGGTTTCTTGTGCGCGAGGTTAACGGCCCCGCTGGATTTTGCCGCTAACCGGCGCTTGCAAATGGCGTTTGGCGTGGTCCACGCTCAAGGATGAGACCCCCTCGTTCACAACTTGTAACGCAATGATTTGATGAAACTGGCATTCTTCGAACGGATTTGATGGAATGCCGCGCCTCAAGGCGTTAGGGTGCCAGCTCGAACAAAATCAAAAGCTAGAACTGTACAAATGGCCTAGTGCTTTTTGACATTCCTCAACAGGCGAGGTCGTAATCATGGATAGAGATAAATTGCAGCATATGTCGTCATCGGATCTGCGTCAGATCCGTGAGAACGCCATCAAGCGGAACAACGTTGTGTTTGAGACGCTGTGCGACGAATTGCTCGAAGATCGCCAGTTGGCGGAAATGAAAGAAGCCGGCCAGAACGTCGTCGAGTTTCACTTCGTTTGCGAAAAAGGTGCAAACCTTGATGCTGCAGACGATGGAAAATTTACGACCGGCAATTGGCTCGTCAATGAGCTACATTGCGAATCAGCAGTAAAAATCGGAGCCAAGCTGGCGCTGCATGAAAGCCGTGATGCGCGCTCGTATTTTCAGGGCTCCATCATTGACTGGAAGAAAGAGCCCGGAGCCGCCGCCGGAAAGCATACGATTCGTTTTACGGTCAATCCCACCAACAAAACCCTCAAATGGGCAGGCGAGGCGGGAAGCGAAAAAGGCTACAAGTTCGGCTAGCAAGCGTCAGCACCGAATCAACGACTTGCTTGCAAACGACTTGCTTGCAAAAAGCCTTGTCAGCAATGAGTGTTTATTTGCAAGGATCGGTGACGACGCTCCCGTTGCCGTAGAAGTATTTTACCCATTTCTCGCGCCCAAAAAGCGCGAGAATATCCCGCTCTCCGCCAAACACGCTTGAAGAGCCCCACACCAAAACGCCATCTTCGTCATTCTGGACTTTATGGACCTTCAATATCTTTCCAAGGGAAACATTGGTGGTGGACAGAACATTCGTGTTCGTATCAAACGCGACGAGATAATTTCCGCCCTTTTTCTGACAAGCCATCTGGACTTCAAGGGCGAACGCCTGTGGCGCAGCCACGTTGAGGCAAAGCGCGAGAACGCCTGTCGCGCAGCCTGAATACAAGCATTTCAACACACGCGCGCAGCCGCCGATCATCTTGAAGCTCCTGTCGCCAGCAATTGCGCACAGGGTCAAGCCTGAGCCTGATCCCCGCTGCGCTTCTTTGTAACTATATTAAAATCTGCGCCTGACTGGAAAGTATTTTTATGTGCCGCGCCGCCTTGAGCCGTGATTGACAAAAACTGCGTGGCAATGAAGGTTCCCCAGCTTAAACGGGCGGGCGCAACCTCTTGCATGCGGACAATGAGAGACCAGAATGAGCGATCACCAGGCGCAAGTCATTATTGTCGGCGGTGGCCCTGTGGGCATGGGCCTTGCTATCGACCTCGCGCAGAGAGGCGTTTCCAGCATTGTGACTGAGCGTCATGCGCAGCCCCAGCCTATTCCAAAAGGCCAAAACCTGACGCAGCGCACCATGGAGCACTTCTGGTTCTGGGGCGTCGAGGAGGACGTTCGGGCGGCCTCACCCATCCCGCTGGAGTTTGGCATCGGCGGCGCCACCGCTTATGGCTCGCTTCTCAGTGATTATAATTATGACTGGTATCAGCGCGCGCTCGTGCGCCCGTTTTATTTCAGGGACAACGAGCGTCTGCCGCAATATGCAACGGAAGCGGCGCTGCGTCGTCGCGCCGCTCAATTGCCGGCGATCAAGCTTCTGTACGGGTATTCGGCGGAAGAATTTACGCAAGACGATACGGCCGTAAGCGTCAAGGCCGTCGCCCGCGAGGGTGGCGTAATGTTGAACTTGCGCGGGCAATATGTCGTGGGCTGCGACGGCGCGCGCTCAATGGTGCGTGAGCTGGCGGGTATAACGCAGACGCGCAACGATCAGGACATGTTGATGGCGCTTCTGGTGTTTAGCTCGGATGCGCTGAACACGCTGCTGGCGCGTTATAAGGGGAAGTCGTTTCTCAACGTGCTTCACCCTGATTTGCAAGGCTATTGGCAATTCTTCGGGCGCGTGGACACGGGCTCGACATGGTTTTTCCATTCGCCTGTGCCAGCAGGGACGAATGCGGATAATTTTGACTTTCATAAATATCTGGAAGGCATCGTCGGCGCGCCGTTTGATTGCGAGTTCCAGCACATCGGGTTTTGGGATTTGCGCATCGCCTGCGCCGATACCTATCGCGCGCAGCGTGCTTTCATCGCTGGGGACGCTGCCCACAGCCACCCTCCCTATGGCGGGTTTGGAATCAACACCGGCTTTGAGGACGCGCGCAATCTGGGCTGGAAGCTGGCCGCCAGCCTGAATGGCTGGGGCGGAACACGCCTGCTTGATACCTACAGCCAGGAACGCCAGCCTGTGTTCGTCTCAACGGCGCGTGATTTCATCGCTAATTACATTGAGGATGACCGCGCTTTTCTGAATAAGTATAATCCGCAGATCGACAAGCCCGCCTTTGAGCGCGCATGGGAAGAGCGCAGCAAGGGCGCGAGCGCGCAGATCAATACATTCGAGCCCCATTACGAATGCTCGCATATCGTCGCCGGGCCGGAAGGCGGTGCGTGCAGCGCGCTTGGCGATCACTCATATGAAGCGCGCGCAGGCCATCATCTGGCGCCGCGCGTTCTCTCATGCGGCGCCAATGTCTACGAGCGTCTTGGCGATGGATTCACGTTGCTCGCGTTTGACGTCGACTCAGAATGTCTGGAGGCTTTTATCGCCGCAGCGCGCTCGTCAGGCGCGCCTCTGAAAGTCGTCGCGGACAAACGGGCAGGCGAATGTGCGGACTACGGCCATGGGCTAGTTCTGGTGCGGCCCGATCATTTTGTCGCCTTCGCGGGCGAGCCTGCGGGCACCGACGCACATGCGACCATGGCGCAAGCCGTCGGATTACAAGGCGTCGGCCTGTAGGGCGTCGGCTGGTTCTTCAACGCGGGGCCGGCTTTCCGCCTCATGCGCCAGCGCCAGCAACATCTCGCCGCCGATAATGCCAGCCTCGCCTGCACAAGGGGTTGATTGTTCAGGAGCGGGCGTGTCAACGCTCTTTGACATAAACAGCCGCGTTCGCCCGTCGCGCATGACGATTTGGGCGCTCATTTGCGTGCGGTTGAGCAGGATCATTTGCACGCCTTGCGCTTGCGAAGACGACGACAGCAGCGATGCCAGAACTTTGACGAGCCTGCGGCCCAGCACGACCTGCTCCACCAGGTCCCCAAAGGCAAGGCACGCGGGGGCGGCTTGCGAGGGCTTGGCGGCGCCAAAATGGGCGAGCAATCCCGCCGCTATCGCCTCCTGCGTGAGTTCGGGCCCATAGCGCCCGCGCCCGCCGGGCCACAGGCCAGCGCGCCGCAAAGCAAGGCTGCGCGTTTCAAGATCTCCGCGACCACGCGCGAGCGTCGCCCCGATCATGCTTTCAAACGCGCGACCGCGCATGACGCCCTCCGTGAGAATTTCTTCATGCCACGAAAGGGGTAATCGGGCGCCTTACGATCCGTGATCAGGCGCTCAAACGTTCAGCGCCCGAATTCTTGGGCTCGGCCGCGTTTGCGGCGGCGGCCCGCAACAGGGCGTCGAGTTCTTGCGCCTCAAAGGGCTTGCGCAACAGATGATCCATGCCGGCGGCGCGCGCGCGCGTCTGGTCCTCGGGCAAAACCTGCGCCGACAGAGCCGAGACCAGCGGGCGCTTGCCTGGACTGAAGGCGTATTGGCGGCGAATGATTGCGGCCGCCTCAAACCCGTTCAACAGCGGCATTTGTATATCAAGCAGCACCAGATCAAACGCATCCGACGCGCTCGCCTCGACGGCGGCCTGACCGTCGCTGACGGTGACGACGCGATGGCCGCGCCGCTCAAGCAACATGCGGATCAGCAACAGGCTTGAGCGGGTGTCGTCGGCGACAAGCACGTTGAGCTTTGGAGCCGCCGGGTCTTGCGCCGCCGTCGCCGCCGCCTGTCCGTGATCTACAATAGCGGGAATCTCGAGAGTGAATTTCGCGCCCTGTCCAGGGTTGTTTTCCGCCTTAATGTGCCCGCCGAGCAGCGTCACCAGCTCCTTGACGATAGCAAGGCCAAGACCGGCGCCGGGCTTGTGGCTAACGCCTTCGGCGCGGCTGAACGGTTCAAACAAACTCAGCGCGGAATTGGGCGGCAGGCCGCAGCCCGTATCGGCCACTTCAAATCGCAAAAGATTTTCGCCGCTCGCGCCTGTGCGCGAGGACACGCGCAGGCGCACGAAGCCCCGATCAGTGAACTTGATCGCGTTGCTCAGGAGATTGGTGAGAATTTGCAGCAAGCGGCGCTCGTCCGTGCGCACGCATTGGGGAGTTCCGGGGGCAATGGAAATTTCGAGCGACACATCCCTGTCCACGACAAGCGGCCTGGTTATCGCCTCCAGCCGCGCCATAAGAGCAGGAATATCGAGCGCGCCAACGCTCATCCGCAGACGCCCGGCCTCTATCGTCGAGAAGTCCAGAATGTCGTCGACGATAGCGATCAGATGGGACGTCGAGAGCTGGATGTTTTGCACGATGTCGGCGGCGCCAACCGAGAGCTTTTCGTGGGCCAGCAATTGCGTGAACCCAAGGGCTGCGTGCAGAGGCGTGCGAATTTCATGGCTCATGCGCGCAAGAAAGGACGAACGCGCCTGCGTCGCCGCCAATGCATCGTCGCGCGCCCTGGTCACTATCCGGCTGTCGTTATACGTCTGCGTCACGTCGGCGATGGTGCGCACATAACCGCCGTCGTCGAGGCGGTGCGTTCGCAATTGCAGCACTTTGTCGTCCGGTCCCGCGCACAGCGCCAGCAGCAAAGGCGCATCGGTCAGGTTCAGGGAATTGGTGAGATCGGCAAGCCCCTCAGGACATGAATGCTCGTCATCGCGATTGATAGCCAGTCCACGCACGCCCGCGACGACTTGCGCGTTGTTGCAAAATTTTTGGCTGCTCGTTGGTCGAGCTATTTGCGGATCGAGCCCCAGATGAAGAAACGCCTGATCGTTGCTGACCAGAATATCGCCCTCAGCGTTGAAGAACATAATACCGTCGCTAATATTTTCGAGCGCGCAACGCAGATTGCGCGCAACGCTGGCGGCCTCGCTGCGCGCCATTTCAAGCTCTCGCACTGCTCTCGACAGCTTGTAGCGACGCGCGACAGCCATGCCCATCAGCGGGAAACAGCAGAGCGTGATGAGCAAAGCCAGAAGCGTGAGCTGGGTGCGCATCGCATTGACGTCAGCATCTACGCCCTGAAGCGGCGTAGTGACCACCACGTCCTGCGCGACGCCGGGAACCTCGCGCGCACAAAAAAGTTTTTCGATACCATCAAGGCCGGAAACAGCTGTGAAACAGCTCGATCTGGCCGCCGCCGCACGGACCGCAGTCATATGTCCGACGGATTTACCGACATAATCGCCGTCCGCCGCGCTGCCGCGCGCGTATACGATTCCATCATGCCCCACCAGCGTGATTGCGCCGTCATAGATATCAAATGTCGCATAATAATTTGAAAGAAACTCAGGGTTGACGGAGGCCACGAGAACGCCCGCGTAAGCGCCGTCTGCATCAAGAATCTTGCGCGTGAACTGGATCGACCAGCGACCGGAAATGCGTCCCACCAAAGGCCTGCTTATATACAACAGATCTTCTCCGGGCCGCTCGCGGTGGACTTTGATGTGTTCGCGATCGTTCAGGTTCATGGACTGCGCGGGCGATCCCAGATTGGAGTCCACGACGAAGCCGTCGCGGTCCACGCTGGCGATCTGGAGCAGAAGCTCATTCTTGAAATAATTGGAGCTGGTGTATTCGCCCAGCTTGAAGCTGTCTCCCTGCGCCAGCATGGCCCGGCGCAACAGGAGGAGCGAAGCATCGATCTCTTTGACGCTGCGCGACACATGTTCCGTAAAGGCGCGCGCTAGATTGGACAATTCGCGCTCCGAGCTGGCGCGGGAGAGCCGATGTTGTTCCTCGATATGGAAATAAACGAAAGACCAGAGCAACGCGATCAGCAGCAGGCCGAAACAAACAGCGGCCTGCGTCAACGCAAAGAAGAGATCAACCGCCCTGCGGGCCGGACGCAAACCCGCGCTCTTGTCAAAAGCGCGTTCGGCCTCGCCCGACATGTGCGTGCGGCTTCGCGTCAGGAAACGGCCGCCTGCAAATCAGAGCCAGCGTCGAGCGGCTGCGATCCGTCCTGCGGGCGTTTGCGCTCAAGCGCGAAGCGATAGCCTTCGCCGCGCACGCTCCAGATCAGCGAGGATTGGCCGGTGGGATCGAGCTTCTTGCGAAGCTTGCTCACCAGAACGTCGACCGCGCGGCTGCTGGCCACGTTCGACTTGCCAAGCACGCGGCGCGCAATCGTGTCGCGCGTCAGAATCTTGCCATCGGCCTCCATGAGGATGCGCGCCAGCAAAAATTCCGAATGGCTGAGCGACACTTCCGGATAGCCGGGGCGCACGATCTTGCGATTCACGAGATCGAGAACAAAGCTGCCGAAGTCGATGATGGAGCCGTAATTGCGGCTGGCCGCAAGGCGCTCGATGCGACGCATACGCAACAACAACTCGCGCAGGTCGATCGGCTTCACCATGTAATCTTCGGCGCCCAGTTCAAGGCTGATGACGCGGTCGCCAACTTCCTCGCGCGCCGAGATGACGAGAATCGACAAGTCGCGATCCGCGTATTCGCGCAGCAGCGAATAGCCGTCGCCGTCCTCGAGCTGCAAATCAAGCAGCATCAGATTGGGCTGCACCGAGGGCAACAACCGCCGCGCCGAGGCCAAGGACCAGGCCTCATAGACCTCGTAATTGTTCTTGCGCAGGAACGTTCCAAGCATTTTACGAAAGGAAGATGCATCTTCAACCAGGAGGACTCGACTTGTCATGACTGAACGCTCTTGTTAATCGAGAAAAACCAATCGCGCACGCATGGTGCCGATGACGTGGGGTTCGGCGATGGCGTCACTTGAAGAAAATGACGCCGAGGTCGATGCGGCCGCTTTCAATGCATTGCGAGATGCTCTTGGTCCCATTGATTTGGCGGCTTTGATCGAAGAATGCGTCATAGACATCGACGCTGCGTGCGCATGTCTTGAGACTGCGCGCTCTGATCTCGAGCGCAGATCCCATGCACACAAGATCGCGGGGCTCCTCGCCCAATACGCCTGCCTTAAGGCGGCTGGACTCGCGCTCCGCATAGCCCATGAAGAGAGCCTGGACGCGGCGAGCCTGTCGCCAATTCTGACGAGCCGCGCCCGCACATGTGCAAGAGAATTACAATCTCTTTCAAAGGTGCGGTAGCCAGGATGTGAGTTACGTATGACATATGACGACATGACTACTCAATAGCAGCGAGATCATGACCGTCATGGTTACATTCACAAAAAAGCTTTGGATAGCTTGTATTTTTTATAGCGGACTTTGTCTTTTATTGCCGTATTTTTTACAAAATGGCGGTTTACGATTTCGCGCTCTGGCTGCTTGCGGCGTCCTGATCTGGCTCTGCGACATGCTGCGCCGCCCCGTTTTGGCCGTATTGCCGCAGGTCGCGCAGAAACGCGCTGGCCCACCATCGCACGTCCCATCGCCGGAGCGTGCCCGCCATCGCGCTCCAGCGTGCGCAGCGTTCCTCTAGGCTCATGTCGAGCGCGCGGCGAATGGCGTCGGCCACTTCGAACTTGTCGTTGGGGTTAACAATCAGCGCTTGCGGCAATTGCTGCGCGACGCCGGCAAAGCGCGAAAGGATCAGCACGCCTGGGTCTTTGGGATTTTGCGCGGCCACGAATTCCTTGGCGACAAGGTTCATGCCGTCGCGCAACGGCGTCACCAGTCCAACGCGGGCGATGCGGAAGAGCCCCGCAAGCACGTTACGGGAATAGGCGCTCGTCACATATTGAATGGGTATCCAGCCCGGCTCGCCCTTGTCGCCGTTGATGCGCCCGAGCGTCTGGTTCACCGCGCGGCTTAACAGAGCATACTCGGGCACTTCGCTGCGGCTGGTGGGCGCGATTTGCAGGAACGTCACGCGCCCGCATTGATCCGGGTTGGCCAGCAAAAAGCGCTCAAAGGCTTCCATGCGTTCCGGAATACCTTTTGAGTAATCGAGCCGGTCGACGGACATGATGAGACTGCGCTCTCCAAGACTGCGCCGGGTCTGGCGCACAAGTCTGTGCGCGCCCGATTTTTCAGCCGCACTGGCTAATGCGTCGTAATCAATGCCGATGGGAAACGCTTTCACCCGCGTGCGCTTTCCATCCAGCGCCACCCCAAGCGGGCGGATGGCGAACGCTCCCAATTCCTCGATCAATCCACGCCGCAGATTGTCGGCGTCACGCTCGGTTTGCGTGCCGATGAGATCGTAATCGAGCATGACCCGCAGCAATTTGCTGCATCCAGGAAGGACGCCGAGCACTTCGGGGGCAGGCCATGGAATGTGGTGGAAATAGCCGATGGAATTGGTCACGCCCAGTGCGCGAAGCTCGGAGGCCAGCGGCATCAGGTGATAATCATGGACCCAGATAAAATCGTCCGGTCTGAGCAATTGCGTCAGCGCATGGGCGAAGGCGCGGTTGACCCTTTGGTAGCCCGCATAATCGGCCCGCGAGAATTCCGACAGGCCGATCCGGTAATGCATGATCGGCCACAGGGCGCGATTGGCGAAGCCGCTGTAATATTCCTGCCTGTCCTGCGCGGTGAGATCCATCACCGCATATTGCACCGCGCCCTTGTCGGTGATCTGCGGCTGGGTTGAGGGCCGCACGGCGACGCGGCCGCTCCAGCCAAACCAGAGCCCTTTGTGCGCCTCCAGAGCCTCTTTCAAAGCCACCGCAAGGCCGCCGGCGACCGCTTTGCCTGAAGCGTCAGGGATGGTGACGCGGTTGGAGACGACCACCAGCCGGGCAGCTCCGGGCCGGACCAGAACTTTGTTTGCAAAGGCGCCGCGTTGCGTTCGATCAAGTTCACGCAACCCGGCGCCCTGAACGCCTGTTGGGTTAAGAATCATAGACATATGAAACAATGCACGCGAAGCTTGTTCGTTCCGTGACCGCATTGGTCAAGGCGGAAATCAGCGCTTTTGGGCGCTCACTGCTGCGGCGCGTTCAGCACTATCGCGCATTCAGGCGGCAATTGCGCCATGATAAGCGGTGCCGCAGGCTTCCAGTTCGGGTCAGGCACGGGGTTCAGCACGGCGTCCGTGAACCAGTAGTCGAGCGAGGAATCGCAGCCCTCGCCTTTGGGCGGCGGCTCCTGCGCCCGGCAAGAGGCCTCCCCGGCGGGGCAGGCGATACGAACGTGGAAATGGTAATTATGCCCGAAATAGGGGCGCACCTTCGACAGCCACGAGCGGTCTCC
>CAMCUC010000030.1 GCA_945878875.1 Rhizobium sp. Q54 | reverse complement strand
TAGTCGAGCGAGGAATCGCAGCCCTCGCCTTTGGGCGGCGGCTCCTGCGCCCGGCAAGAGGCCTCCCCGGCGGGGCAGGCGATACGAACGTGGAAATGGTAATTATGCCCGAAATAGGGGCGCACCTTCGACAGCCACGAGCGGTCTCCGCGCGTATCGCGGCACAAGGCTTTCTTGATCGCAGCGTTGACGAGGACGCGCTCCACCTGCTTTTGCTGGGCGGCGATCCGCAAAACCTCGATATGGCCTTTGGTGAAGCGGGTCGCATCGACGTCGCGGCGATCCGGGCGCACCATATCGACCGCCGACATCTGCTCGCGCTCGGCCGGGCTCAAGACGCGCTGCGGCATCGGCGTCAGCCATATGTCGGCGTCAAGCCCGATCTGGTGCGAGGCATGGCCGGTCAGCATCGGCCCGCCGCGCGGCTGCGCCATGTCGCCGACCAGCAGGCCAGGCCATACGCCCTCGGCCCTCGCGGTGCGCGCAATGTCCTGCACCACCGCCACGAGTTCGGGATGGCCCCAATTGCGGTTGCGCGACAGGCGCATCACCTGCCAGGACTCTCCATCAGTCGCCAGCGCCTGCCCCCCGGCCAGGCACCCGCGTGAGTAAAAGCCGATGGAGCGCGCCGCCATGCTGGCGGGCAGCGTGCGCCGGGCGAACAATTCCTTTGCCGCGACCTTTGGATCGTCAGGCTTTGCCAAAGGCGGCAGCGGCTTGGGCGCAAGCGAGCCGGGCGTCTGCGACAGGACCGGCGAGAACGCGCATGCCAGCAACGCGCCCGCAAGCGCGGCTTTTTGCATGAGCTTCAGTTTATTCAAGCCGGTCGCCATCTCACATCGCCCCGTTACAAAACGAATTTGCTTTAATGCGTGATAAACCTTTACGGCTTTTTTAGCTGTACCGTAAGCGCAAACGCGGCGATCCTGTTAGTCAAGTTCAAGATATGAGCTCGATTTGTGGGGTTCTGCGTATGATCAGGCAAGCTATTGCGGCGGCGATTTTCTCTCTTGCCGCTCTGGCGTACGTCGCGCCAGCCAGCGCCAGGGTACAGATCGAGATCGATCTTGAGCGACAGAAAATGACCGTCTCCAACGAACGCGGCCAGCGTTTCGTTTGGCCTGTCTCAACCGGGCGCAAGGGGTACCGCACGCCGCGCGGAGAGTTTCGTCCGCAAAGCCTGCGCAGGATGCATCACTCGCGCAAACACGCGATGGCGCCGATGCCGCACTCGATCTTCTTCCACGGCGGCTACGCCATCCATGGCACCAATTCCGTGCGCAGGCTCGGGCGCCCCGCCTCGCACGGCTGCGTCCGCCTTGCCCCGCGCGCCGCCGCGCGCCTGTTTGCGATGGTGAAACGCGACGGCGCCCGCATTCGCATCACCGGCACAGCGCCGGCCTATGCAGGCATGAGCGAGCATGGCGTAAGCTTTGGCGCCTTGCAGCACGAGCGCATCGCGCTGGCCGCACCCAATGCGCTGTTCTCGTTCCATCAGGGCGGGCCTGAAGATAACCAATCGAGCGCGGCCGCCAGTCTGGAATTTCTGGAGATTCTTTCCAGCGCCGATCTTGTTGATTCAGACGCGGGCGAAGAGGGCCTCGATAACTGGACGCTGCGGTCCAGTTAACGCCGGATCGCTAATCGTTGAACACCACGGTCTTGCGTCCGTTCAGCACCACGCGATCCTCCAGATGCCAGCGCAGGGCGCGCGCCAGAACCCGGCGCTCGATGTCACGGCCCTTGCGCACGAGGTCTTCGGGCGTATCGCGATGACTGATGCGCTCGACGTCCTGCTCGATGATCGGGCCCTCATCCAGATCTGCCGTGACGTAATGGGCAGTGGCGCCGATCAGCTTCACGCCGCGCACATGGGCCTGCGTATAAGGGTTGGCGCCCTTGAAGCCGGGCAGGAACGAATGGTGGATGTTGATGCAGCGCCCTGCGAGCTTTGCGCTCAGCCCGTCCGAAAGAATCTGCATGTAGCGCGCCAACACGACGACGTCGGTCCGCGTGCGCTTGATGAGATCCCAGACCTCGTTTTCCTGCTCCAGCTTCGTCTGTTTGGTGACGGGCAGGTGGTGAAAGTCGAGGCCGGAAAAATCTATGTTGGAATAGGATTCGCGCGGATGGTTTGAAACGATGGCGGCCAATTCCATCGGCAATTCACCAATACGCCAGCGATAGATGAGATCGACGAGGCAATGATCGAATTTTGAGGCCAGAATCATCACCCTTTTGCGATTGGCGACGTCGCGCATGATCCAGCCCATCGCGAACCGCTGCGCTATCGCCTCAAACCCGCCGCGCAAAGCCTCGCCCGAGGATTCCGTCTCAAAGGTGACGCGCATGAAGAACAGGCCCGTGGCCACGTCGTCAAATTGCTGCGCGTCGAGAATGTTGCAGCCGCGCTCGAACAGATAGGTCGAGACTGCGGCCACGATTCCCGGACGATCGGCGCAGGACAGGGTGAGCACGTAGGAGGCGGCGGATGAGTTGGACATAAGGCGACCGTTGGCTAAAGCGGGCCCGGATGGGGACCTTGTCTTTAGCGCGCAAAAGCGCCGCGCTCAACCCGGCCCTCCCGGATCTTTCCCTTTGAAACTGCGTCAGAAAACGGCCCACTTTGTTCAGCGTTTTTCCGAAGCGCTCCAGCAATGTTCGCCCTTCGCCACAATTGCGCCTATATAAGACCTGAGTTTCCGCGGGAAGCCGCACAAGCGCCACGTGGCGCGCAAGATCGGAAACCTGATGCCCACAATCGCCCTTGTCGACGATGATCGCAACATCCTCACCTCCGTCTCCATCGCTCTGGAGGGGGAAGGTTATCGCGTGCAAACCTATACCGATGGCGCAAGCGCGCTGGACGGATTGAAGACCAATCCGCCCGATCTGGCGATCTTCGACATCAAGATGCCGCGCATGGACGGGATGGAACTTTTGCGCCGGTTGCGCCAGAAGTCCGATTTGCCGGTGATTTTCCTCACCTCGAAAGACGAGGAGATCGACGAATTGTTCGGCCTCAAAATGGGCGCCGACGATTTCATACACAAGCCGTTCTCGCAGCGGCTTCTGGTTGAGCGCGTCAAAGCAATCCTACGCCGCGCCAACCCCAAAGAGGCCGCCTCGCAAAAAGAATCCGAGGCGCGCATTCTGGATCGCGGCCTGTTGCGGATGGACCCGGAGCGCCACACCTGCACTTGGAAGGGCGAGCCGGTGACGCTCACCGTCACCGAATTCCTGATCCTGCAGGCGCTCGCCCACCGCCCCGGCGTGGTGAAGAGCCGCAACGCGCTGATGGACGCGGCCTATGACGATCAGGTCTATGTCGATGATCGAACCATCGACAGCCACATCAAGCGGCTGCGCAAGAAGTTCAAGGTCGTCGACGACGATTTCGAGATGATCGAAACGCTGTATGGCGTCGGCTATCGCTTCCGCGAGGCGTAAGCCCGGCGGCGCCGTCGCTGTTTATGCCGCCATGCGTTTTGTGTCGCGGTTTTCCCGTTCGCCCCGCATGCTTTTGCAGTTTATAGAGGACGCATGAGCGTAGACGCCGGGGACGCGGGCAAAGCCCCGCAAAACAGCAGCGCAAAAGACAAAAGCGCAAGCCATAAAGGCGCAGCCGCAGGCGCCGGACTGGGCCTGCGTTGGCGCCCGTTGCGGCGGGCGCTGAGCGCCCCGTTCTCGTCCTCGCTCACCCGCCGCATCGTGTTTCTTAACCTCGGCGGGCTTCTGCTCATGCTGTTGGGGTTTCTCTATCTCAACCAGTTTCGCGAGGGCCTCATCGCCGCGCGCATGCAGAGCCTAAAGACGCAAGGCGAAATCATCGCCGCCGCCGTGGCGGGATCGGCCACGGTCGAGACCGATTCAATCCGGCTTGATCCTGAAAAGCTGTTGCAGCTTGCGCCCGGCGAAAGCTACGGCCCCAACGATGACGATGATACGCAGCTTGAATTCTCGATCAATCCCGACCGCATCGGCCCGGTGCTGCGCCGCCTTGTCTGGCCCACGCGCACGGTCGCGCGCATTTATGATCGCGACGGCTATCTGTTGCTTGATTCACGCTCAATGACCGAGCGCTCCACGATCCTGCGGTTTGACCTGCCCGCCGATGCGCAGGATCGCCCGGCCAGCGCGACGCGGCGCTTCTGGACGTGGCTGAAAAATTCAGTCGGCGGCGCCAATCTCCCCCTCTATCAGGATATCGGGCTGGCCAATGGACGCGCCTATCCAGAGGTGCAGGCAGCGCTTCAGGGAGAAACGCAATCGCTTGTGCGCGTGAGCGCGCGCGGCGAGACCATTATTTCAGTAGCGGCCCCCGTGCAGCGCTTTCGCGTGGTGCGTGGCGTGCTGCTGCTGTCCACGCAGGGCGGCGACATCGACAAGATCATCGCTTCCGAACGCTGGGCGATGGTGCGTGTCTTTCTGGTGTTTGCAGGCGTCATGTTGATCGTGTCGCTGTTTCTGGCGGGCACCATCGCAGAGCCGATGCGCCGCCTCGCGGAGGCCGCCGAGCGCGTGCGGCGCGGCATCAAATCGCGTCAGGAAATTCCTGACTTTACGGATCGCTCAGACGAGATAGGACATTTGTCGGGCTCGCTGCGCGACATGACGCGCGCGCTCTACAATCGCATCGAGGCCATTGAGAGCTTTGCCGCCGACGTCGCGCATGAATTGAAAAATCCCCTCACCTCGCTGCGCAGCGCCGTCGAGACGCTGCCGATTGCGCGCACGGACGAATCGCGCAGGCGCCTGCTCGACGTGATACAGCACGACGTGAAGCGGCTTGACCGGCTCATCTCCGACATTTCCGACGCCTCGCGGCTCGACGCAGAAATGGCGCGGCTTGATCTGGAGCCGGTGGACATGACCCGCCTTCTGCATGCCGTGGTCGATTACGCCAACGAGGTAAAGCGCGACGATTGCGTGCGCTTCAGCCTCGACATTGCGCCCGCCGAGCCGGGCCTGCGCGCCTATGTGGTGCCCGGGCACGATCTGCGCCTTGGGCAGGTCGTCAACAACCTCGTCGACAATGCGCGCTCGTTCTCGCCAAAAGGCGCCAGCGTGCGACTGGCGCTGCGCCGCGCAAGCGGGCTCGACCGGCGCGGCGCGCCCTGCGAGGGCATTGAGATCATCGTCGATGACGACGGCCCCGGCGTTCCCGAGGAAGCCTTTGAGCGGATTTTCGAGCGCTTCTACACCGACCGTCCCGATCAGGGCTTTGGCCAGAATTCTGGCCTTGGCCTGTCGATCTCGCGCCAGATCATCGAGGCCCATGGCGGGCGCGTTGAGGCGACCAACCGGATGGCGCCGTCGGGCGGCATCGCGGGCGCCCGCTTCATCGTCTGGCTGCCGGGGCGGTCATGAACGCGCAAGCGCAGATTCACGCCAGCGCATTGGTGATCGGGGAGAAAGGCGTGTTGATACGCGGGGCCTCGGGCGCCGGTAAAAGCGCGCTGGCTCTGGCCATGATCGAGGCGGCCCGGGGCGCCAGCCTGTTCGCCAGACTGATCGGCGACGACCGCGTTCTGCTGAGCCGCGCAGGCCCCCATGTGGTCGCGCAGCCCCATCCAGCGATTGCAGGCCTCATCGAAAAACGCGGGCAAGGCCTCGCCAGCGTCAAGCATGAGCCCGGCGCCCTGCTGTCCTGCGTGATTGATTTGATTGCGAAGGGAGCGCCCGGCGCCGACGTTCCGCCCCGCATGCCCGACGCGCAGGAGCTGAGGGCGACGATCGAATCGGTTGAATTGCCTCGCCTTATGCTGCCCGCAGGCTTGGCAAGCGTGGAGGCGGCGCGCCGCGCGCTGTCGTTCATAGCACAGCTTGCGCCATGAACGCAGAGGCGTTGCAGGCGCTGGCTCGAATTTGGCGCTTGCCAATTTCATCGCAATGCACAAAATGGCGCTCCTTTTGGGAAGCTGTTTCCTTTAAGAAAAGCTCGCAGGAAGCACCCGCCGTGCGGCGTCGTTTAACGGGGCGTCATTTAATGGATTGTCGAAACCGATGATCGGAATGGTCCTGGTGACCCACGGCTACCTCGCGACCGAGTTTCGGGCCGCGCTTGAACATGTTGTCGGTCCGCAAAAGCAATTGCAGACCGTCACCATCGGTCCCGAAGACGATATGGAAGAGCGGCGCAAGGACATTATCGCCGCCGTCGCAGCCGTGGAGACGGGCGACGGGGTGGTGGTCCTCACAGATATGTTTGGCGGCACGCCCTCCAACCTCGCGATTTCCGTGATGGATGCAGCGAAAGTTGACGTCGTGGCGGGCATCAACCTGCCAATGCTCATCAAGCTCGCCTCCGTGCGCGAGGATTCAACCCTCGATCAGGCCGTCATTCAGGCGCAGGACGCAGGGCGCAAATATATTTCCGTGGCAAGCCGGATTTTGAGCGGCAAATGACCGATTTTACGAAAGCTGATCCTGAAGCCGATTGCGAGTGCCCCCCGGCGCCCGCTTTCCCCGGCTGCGTCGTGCGCGAATTTCCCATCATTAACCGCAAGGGCCTGCATGCCCGCGCCACGGCCAAATTTGTGCAATGCGTCGAAAATTTTACCGCTGAAATCACCGTCACCCGCTGCGGCGAGACGGTTGGCGGCACGTCGATCATGGGCATATTGACTCTGGGCGCCGGCATTGGCTCCACGATCACAGTGGCGGCCAAAGGCGAGCAGGCGAATGAGGCGCTGGACGCGCTGCAGGCGCTGGTCGCCAACCGTTTCGGCGAGGACGAGTAGGCATCTGGTTTGCGCGCTCTTTGGACCGCGGGCTCTTCTTTATCCCATCAGCTCGCGCCGCTGCGCAATTAACGCCGCCGTGGCGGGCGCAAGCCCATCCAGCGAGGCGCTTGCGTCGCCCACAACAGGCGCAAGCTTGCTGCACATTTCCTTGCCCAGCTCGACGCCCCATTGATCGAACGCGTTCACGTTCCAGATCACCGATTGCACGAACACCTTGTGCTCATAAAGCGCCAGCAGGCGCCCCAGCGTGCGCGGATCGAGCTTACGGTAGAGGAAGGTGGACGACGGCCTGTCGCCGGGGAAAACCTTGTGCGGCGCAAGGCGCGCGATCTCGCTCTCGCTCAGGCCTTGCGCGCTCAACGCGGCTTGCGCTTCGTTCAACGTCCGCCCCGTCATCAGCGCTTCGCTTTGGGCCAGGCAATTGGCAAACAGCAAATCGTGATGGCGAGCGTCAGCGTCGCTCGGCTGCGCGGCGATCAGAAAATCCACCGGCACAACGTCCGTGCCCTGGTGCAGCATCTGGAAGAATGCATGCTGGCCATTGGTGCCTGGCTCGCCCCAGATCACGGGCGCCGTGGCCATAACAACCGGCTCGCCCTCGCGCGTGACGCACTTGCCATTTGATTCCATATCGAGCTGTTGCAGCCAGGCGGGAAAGCGCGCCAGCCGCTGGTCGTAGGGGATCACCGCCTGCGAGCCATGCCCCCAGACGTTGCGATGCCACACGCCCAGAAGTCCCATCAGCACAGGGATATTTTCTTCCATCGGGCTTTGCGCAAAATGCTTGTCAGCGTCCGCCCCGCCGCGCAGAAAATCCTCAAAATGCTTCGGGCCGATCGAGATTGCCAGAGCAAGGCCAATCGAGGACCACAGCGAATAGCGCCCGCCGACCCAATCCCAAAAGCCAAACACCCGCTCGGGCTTGACGCCAAATTGGCCCACCAGATCAAGCTTTGTCGAGACGGCGGCAAAATGATCGCCGACCGCCTTCTCGCCAAGCCTTGCCGCCACGCGCGCGCGTGCGCTGGCGGCGTTCGTCATGGTCTCCTGCGTCGTGAACGTCTTGGAGGAGACGATGAACAAGGTGCGCGCCAGATCGAGGTTTTTGAGCGTATCGGCCAGATCAGCGCCATCGACGTTGGAAACAAAATGCGTGCGCGGCCCATCGCCGCGATAGGGCGACAAGGCGCGCGCCGCCATCGCGGGCCCAAGGTCCGAGCCGCCAATGCCGATGTTGACGACATCCGTAAACCGCTCGCCGGTTGAGCCGCGCAGCGCGCCCTCGCGCACCTGTTTGGCGAAGGTGAGCATTTTGGCGCGCTCTACAAGCACATCCGCCGTGACGTCGCGACCCTCGACCAAAGCGGGGCCGCCGGTGAAATCGCGCAGGGCCATATGCATCGCCGCGCGCTTCTCGGTCAGATTTACGGCCTCGCCTGAAAACAGGGCGTCACGGCGGATTTCCAGATGGGCGGCACGCGCCAGATTGAACAAATGCGCCAGCGTGGCGCCGGTCGCGCGCTGTTTGGAATAGTCGAAGGTCAGATCGCCCAGCTGCGCCCGAAAGGTTTGCGCCCGCGCGGGATCGTCGGCGAACAGCTCGACGATCCGCCGATGGCCTATCTCGACCCTGTGGGCTTCGAGCGCTGCGAGCGCGGGGGCGACGGCGGTGCGGGCGAAATCAGCGATCATTCAAACGTCCTCTGGATTGTTTTGGTAGGCCGCGTCCTTGAGAGGGGCTCATGTGATTGGCCATAAGGTAACGGAAAAGAGGCAAGAAAAGGTTGCGATTCTGAAAAGCGCCTTTGGTCGTAAAGAAGACTCTCGTCCCCATCCCCCAACACGCCCCTTGCGTTGCGCGGCGCAATACCCGACATAACGCCTATGGCTTCTCCCCCCCTTCTTCTGCTCCAAAACATCGCCCTCACCCTTGGCGGCAAGCCGCTGATTGCGGATGCGGACCTTTCCGTCAGCCTTGGCGAGCGCGTGGCGCTGGTCGGGCGCAATGGCTCGGGCAAATCGACCCTGCTGCGGATTGCGGCGGGCGAAATTCAGCCCGATTCCGGCAAGCGCTTCTTCCAGCCCGACGCCAGCGTGCGCTATCTGCCACAAGAGCCTGATTTATCTGGCTTTGAGACCACGCTCGCCTATGCCGAGGCTGGCCTAGGGCCGCTCGACGATCCCTACAAGGCGATCATGCTGCTCGAAGAGCTGGGCCTGACGGGCGAGGAAAACCCCGCCAATCTGTCGGGCGGCGAGGCGAGACGCGCGGCGCTCGCCCGCGTGCTGGCGGCCGAGCCTGACGTGCTGTTGCTCGACGAGCCCACCAACCATCTCGATCTGCCCGCCATTGAATGGCTGGAGAAGAAGCTGGGCGGCCTGCGCTCGGCCCTCGTTCTCATCAGCCATGACCGGCGGTTTCTGGAAAACCTCACCAAGGCCACGGTGTGGATCGACCGCGGCCGCGCCAAACGGCTCGACAAGGGCTTTGGCGCATTTGAGACATGGCGCGACGAGGTGCTGGAGCAGGAAGAGCGCGATCTGCAAAAGCTGGATCGCAAAATCGTCGCCGAGGAACACTGGATCGTCCATGGCGTGAGCGCGCGCCGCAAGCGCAACATGCGCCGCGTCGGCGAGCTGGGCGATTTGCGCCAGCAGCGCCGCGACGTGCGCCGGGGCGTGGGCGACGTGAAGATGGAGGCGGCCGAGGGCAAGGTCTCCGGCAAGCTCGTTGTTGAAGCCGAGGGCATTTCCAAAGCCTATGGAGATCGCCCCATCGTGGTCGATTTCACCACCCGCATTCTGCGCGGCGACCGCATCGGCATTGTCGGGCGCAACGGCGCGGGCAAGACCACGCTCATCAGCATGCTGACGGGCGCGCTGGCGCCAGACTCGGGCAAAGTCAAACTCGGCTCCAATCTGGAGCTGGCCTCGCTCGATCAAAAACGCATGCAGCTCAAGCCCGAATGGACACTGAAAGACGCGCTCACCGGCGGCAGCGGCGATTGGGTCGAGATCAACGGCGAGCGCAAGCACGTCATCGGCTACATGAAGGACTTTCTGTTTGCGCCCGAACAGGGCCGCCAGCCGGTCACGAAACTCTCTGGCGGCGAACGCGGACGCCTGGCATTGGCGCGCGCTCTGTCGATGCCGTCAAATTTTCTGGTGCTCGACGAGCCCACCAACGATCTTGATCTTGAAACGCTCGATCTGTTGCAGGAGCTCATCAGCGATTATCCCGGCACCGTGATGGTGGTCAGCCACGACCGCGATTTTCTCGATCGCGTGGCGACCTCCGTCGTCGTGTCGGAAGCAGACGGCGTATGGCGCGAATATGCAGGCGGCTATCGCGACATGATCGCCCAGCGCGGCTATGGCGTGGGCGATGAGAAGATGGAGGCCAAACAGGCCAAATCGCGATCCCTCGCCCCCACCGCGCCTGTGGCGCCCGCCGCTACGTCGCGCAAGAAGATGAACTTCAAACAGAAATACGCGCTGGAAACCCTGCCCAAACGCATGGACGAGCTGCGCGCAATGTCCGCCAAACTTCAAAACGAACTGGGAACCCGCGACCTCTACACGCGCGATCCCGCGCGCTTTGCAAAACTCACCGACGCGCTGGGCAAAGCGCAAACGGAACTGGCGGCCTCGGAAGAAGAATGGCTAGAGCTTGAAATGCTGCGCGAGGAAATGGGCGCGTAGACGAGGGCGCCTCTTTCCAATAGTCTAGTCCAAGTTAATTAGTTTGGACTGGGCGGTTGATGATGGAGTGGAGCGGCCTGCTCCTTGATGTTGTGAAAGGCGGCCTCGGCGCCGCAGCCAGCGCTGCTCCCGACGCATGGAAGAAGCGCGCCCTCGCGCGTCTGAACGACGCCAATCCGTTTGCGGCCACGCCCACAAATCATGATCTCTTGCGCGCCGTGCGCCTTGCGTGGATCGAGGCGGCGCTCGCCGTCGTGGAGGCGGCGGCGCAGGACGCGGAGCGGGACACCAAAGTTGCGCAGGTGGTCGAACTCGCCAGAAACGAACTCAGGGATGCGCGCAGCCGCGCTTTTAATCGTGACGTCGATCCGGCCTTCTCGCCCATCGACGCTCATTTGGACTTGATCATGAATGGCGTCGCCGAGCCAATAGCTAGCATCGTGACGGAATCGCGGGCGCAAGAAGTCACCCGCGATTTTGCGGCGACGTTCTGCGAAATTATCAATTGGCCGTTTGATGAATTGCCGCCGCCGTTCACGCGCATCGCTGCTTTGGGCCTTGCGAAGAAAGGCGACACGCCGCGCGACTTTGGCGGGCTCGCATTCGCTGAATTTGCGGAGATCCTGAAGAGCCCCACGAAATATCCAGAAGCCGGAAAGGCCTTCCACATCGCCACCGAAAAACTGGCGCGCAATCTGGCGGAGCAAACCTTTGCGGCGGTGCAGGGGCTGGACGCGAAGATGGATGCCGCCTTGGCGCAACTCGACGCGCTGAAGACGTTGCATGCCGGGATTGACGTTTACCTCGCATTGCTGCCGGGGATCGTGGACGGGATAGCTCGCGTGGAGGCGAGCGTTGACGCGCTGCCTGAGAAGATTGTCGCGATTTTTGAAAAGAAGGAAGAGGCCCGACGCGCTGAAAGCGCTGGGCTGGAGCGCTTCGTCATTCTGGCGCTGGCGAGGCGCATCACGAATGTTGAAACGGTTGAGCAGGCGCTGATCGAACTGGAACGCGCGGTCGAAATCGCAATCAAGGTGCAGGAGGAAGGCGCGCTCGGCTCCAATTCCGGCGCCTTCGTGGATGAAGTGCTACGCCGCGTAGCGGCCTTATCGAGGCAAGGTTTGTTCGACGAGGCAGCGGATGCAGCGGACGACGCCTTCGCGCAATGGCAGTCCGAAGAACAGGAGCGCCGCGAAACAGCGCTGCAAGGCGGTCTCAAACTGCTCGACTCAAGCATCGAGCAGAACATGCTGAGACGAGACGCGAAGGCTGTAGCGCGTCTGGAAGCGCAGAAGATCGACCTTGAACATTTAGAAGCAAAAGCGTGCTTCGATGCGCTTTGGAGCGTGCAGGATGAGTATTACGTCCGGGGACGCGATAAGGGAGTCAATCTCGATCTCGAAGTCGCGATCGAACTCGCGCAAATCTCGGTCGAACGCGCATCCGGTTTCGATCACCGCGGACAGGGGTACAATAATCTGGGCAATGCGCTTTCAGTGCTCGGTGAACGCGAGGGCGACCCCGCGCGGCTCAGGAAAGCTGTCGTTGCTTTTCGAACAGCGCTAGTGGAGCGCACCCGCGAGCGCGCGCCGCTCAGCTGGGCTATGACGCAGAACAATCTCGGGAATACGCTTCAGGCGCTCGGGGAACGCGAGAGTGATCCGACGCGGCTCAGGCAAGCTATCGAAATCTATCGCGGGGCGCTGAAGGAATACACGCGTGCGCGCGCCCCGCTCGACTGGGCGATGACGCAGAGCAATCTCGGCAATGCACTCTGGAAGCTCGGGGAGCGCGAAAACGATCCGGCGCGGCTCAGGAAAGCTGTCGAAGCTTTTCGCGAGGCGCTTACCGAATACACCCGCGAGCGCGCGCCGCTCGACTGGGCGAGGCTTCAGAACAATCTTGGCAATGCGCTCTGGACGCTCGGGGAGCGCGAAAGCGACCCGGCGCTGCTCGGGCAAGCGATCGAAATCTATCGCGAGGCGCTGAAAGAATACATCCGCGAGCGGGTGCCGCTCTACTGGGCGATGACGCAGAACAATCTCGGCAACGCGCTCTCCAGTCTTGGTGAACGCGAGAGCGACCCGGCGCTACTCAGGCAGGCTATCGAAGCCTATCGCGAGGTGCTGAACGAATACACACGCGAACGCGTGCCGCTCGACTGGGCGATGACGCAGAACAATCTCGGCGTTGTGCTTCGAGTGCTAGGGGCGCGCGAGAGGGATCCGGCGCTGCTCAGGCAAGCTGTCGCAGCCTATCGCGAAGCGCTGAAGGAATATACGCACAAGCGCGCGCCCTATTATTGGGCGCAGGCCCGCGAGAATATGGCCATCGCTTTTCTGGCCATCTATCGCCGTACCGGCGAGGAAGCTGACCGAGCGCAAGCCCTCGAAGCCGTGGACGATTCGCTTGCCGTCTATCGCGACGCTCAACCCGGCTATTACATCGCCAAAGCCGAAGCCCTCCGCGCTCAAATCCTCGCGGCCGCCCCCGCTCCCTAACCCCACCCCTTGCCCCGTGCGCCGTGCGCCCCTATTGCATGTGCAACACGGAGTTTTGACCTTGCCTGACGCCAACATGCTTTTCCTCTGCAAGACGTCCGATCTTTCGCCCGGGGCGGTGATGCAGGTCGAGCGGCCCGAGGGGGCGCTTGCGGTTTATAATCTGGACGGCCAATTCTACGCGACCGACGACCGCTGCACCCATGGGCTGTCGAGCCTTGCGGACGGCGAGATCATTGACGGCGAGATCGAATGTTCGATGCATTTCGGCTCGTTCGACATCGTCACCGGGCAGCCCCGGCAATCGCCGTGCAGCGTGGCTTTGCGCACCTATCCGGTTGAAGTGCGCGGCGACGACGTTTTCGCCATACTCGGCTGAAGGCGGGAGCGGGGAGCATGATCCGCGTCACCCGCTTCATCTCCATCGACGAGACCGAGATCGAAGAGAGTTTCGTGCGCGCGTCCGGCCCCGGTGGGCAGAACGTCAACAAGGTCGCCAGCGCAGTGCAATTGCGCTTTGACGCCGCCCGCTCCCCCGGCCTGCCCGACGACGTGCGCCAGCGGTTGATGGGGCTGGCAGGGCGCAGACTGACCCGCGAGGGCGTGATCGTTTTGAGCGCGGACCGCTTTCGCACGCAGGAGCGCAATCGCGCCGACGCGCTGGAGCGCCTGCTGGAGATGATCCGCACCGCCGCCGTGCGCCCGGTGATTCGCCGCCCGACGCGCCCCACTTTGTCCTCCAAACGCGAGCGGCTCAACGGCAAGAAGCGCCGCAGCGAAATCAAGCGCGGGCGCGGCGCTGGCAAACCGGACCACGATTAGCCGTGCTTTATTTGCAACGCCTGTTGCGCAAGTCCCACAGTCTCAGCGCCGTCATCCGCTTATAATGGGCTCGCGCGCTAGTGCGCTGTTGAGCCGTCGAGATGAGAGCCCCCAACCAGCGTCATTTGGAAGACCCGGCGACGGATGCAGGCCATTTCCTGTTCCGGCTTGGCCTTGCCGTGCTGGTGATGGCTTTGCCTGTCGCCTCAACGCTGTCGCGGCGCCTCATGTTTACGCTGCTTCCCGTAGGCGCGCTGATGATGATTGCGGGCGTGATGCTGGCCACCCGCGAGCCGGTGTTGCGCAATCTGCGCCGGGCTCTCTCGGCGCCCGCCAGCCTCGCCGGGCTGGTTTTGCTGGTCTGGATCGCCGCCTCGATGTTCTGGACGCCGTTCCCGGCGCCCTCGGGCGGGCGGGCGTTTAAAACATTCGCCACCATTGCGCTGATCGTAATCGTCATCGCCGCGATGCCGCGGCACACGCGCACGTCAAACCTTTATTTGGCTGCGTTTGGAACCGCGCTGGCGGCGCTGGTCGCCATTGCTCTGGCGCTCCTGCGCCCGCTGGCGCACGTTCCGCTGGAGCTGGAAGCCAATCTGCCCGAGCGGGCGGGCCTTATGCTGACGATTTTAGTCTGGCCGGCTCTGGGCGCGCTGGCCGTTCGCCAACGCATGGGTATAGCCGGGCTGCTGGCCGCCGCCATCGTCGGCGCAGCCATCGCCGTGGTTTCCGTGGTCGCCTTGATCGCGCTGGGCGCCGGGGCGCTGGCGGTTGGCCTGGCGCGCGCCAACCCTGTTCTGGCGGGCCGGGTGCTGGGCGCGCTGTTTGCGTTTGCCCTGCTGGCGGCGCCCGCGCTCATATTTGCAGCGGACCGGCTGGCCCCGCAGGCGCTGTCCGCCGGGCTGTCAATCTGGGCGGACGTGCTTGATTCTCAGGGCCTGCGCCTTGTAACCGGGCACGGCTTTGACGCAGCGGCGCGCGGATTTCTCACCGGCTATCTGCCGATGGAGGGGCCGCGCGGCGCGCTGTTCGTCGTCTGGTTCGATCTGGGTTTGATCGGGGCGCTGCTGGGAGCCTTCCTGCTCGTGCGGGCGTTCACATACGCCAGCCTTTTGCCGCCGCCTTTAAGCGCGTTCATGATCGCCGGGCTGACCACAATTTCGGTCGTGGCCATCGGCAGCCCCGCCTCCTATCAATTGTGGATGACGACCATCGTCTGCGTCGCGGCCTTGTGCTTTTCCACGACGATCAGGGGCCAATATCGCACCTCGCGCCCCGCTGCAGCCTCCGCGCGCTGAGTTTCTAACAACGCTTTATTGCGCAACGCTTTCGCCAAATTGCGAGGCGAAGAACGTGCGATAGGCTCCGTGCAGCGCCATGAGTTCGTCATGGCTGCCAGATTCAGCTGCGCGCCCGCCCTCAATCACCACGATATTGTCGGCGTTGATGATGGTTTGCAGGCGATGGGCGACGACCAGCGTCGTGCGACCGATCCGCAGCTCGTCGAGCGCCTTTTGCACCTCGCGCTCGGATTCAGAATCCAGCGCCGCCGTCGGCTCGTCAAGCAGCAGGATCGGCGCGTCCTTGAGGATCGCGCGCGCAATGGCGATGCGCTGCTTTTGCCCGCCTGACAATTGCGCGCCCTGCTCGCCAACGCCCGTCTCATAGCCGGTCGAAAATCCGCAGATGAAATCATGCGCATGCGCCTTGCGGGCAGCGGCATAAATCTCTTCGTCGCTGGCGCCGGGGCGCCCAAGCGCGATGTTGTCGCGGATCGAGCCGTTGAACAGGAACACGTCCTGCGACACGAACGCGATGTTCGCGCGCAGCGAATGCAGATCAACCTGCGCGATATCGGCGCCGTCGATCAGGATGCGTCCGCACTCTGGCGCGTAAAAGCGTTGCAGCAAAGCAATAATCGTCGATTTTCCGCCGCCCGAGGGGCCAACGAGCGCGGTGGTTTGATTGGGCTCCACCACAAGGTTGAAGCCTTCCAGCACCATTTCGTCAGGCCGATAGCGGAAGTCCACATTCTCCACAATTATGCGGCCCTGTGCGACATTGAGCTTCGGCTGACCGTCCATCTGTGCTTCGGCCGCGGGCGTGTCGAGCACTTCATACATAAGCCGCGCGCTGGTGAGCCCGTTCTGTATGTCAAGGCGCAGGCGCGCGAGCCTTTTGGCGGGATCATAGGCCATCAGCATGGCGGCCACGAACGAGAAGAACGAGCCTGCGTCCGCCTGCGCAATGGTGACGCGATAGCTGCCGTAGAAAATCACGGCGCCGATAGCCAGCCCCGCCAAAGTGTCGGCGACCGGGCTTGAGATCGCCAGTCCTGCGGCGACGCGGTTGGAGCTTTTCTCGACCTCGCGAATGTTGACCGCCATGCGCGCGCGCATCGTCTCTTCAAGGTTGAACGATTTGACGATGCGCGCGCCCTGCACGGTCTCCTGCATCGTCTCCATGATTTGCGTGGCCCCCGCATAGGTGCGGCGGATGAATTTGCGCATCCGCCCCACCGTGCGCGACAGGATGAAGGCGGCGGCAGGCACGACCGAGATCGCGATCAGCGCAAGCTTGGGGTCCTGCACAAACATCACGATGGTCAGGCCGACCAGCGTCAGCACGTCGCGCCCGACGGAGGTGATGAGCGCCTGAATCGTATCGCGCACGCCATTGGGCGCATAAACGAGCCGGGTGATGAAATCGGTGGAATGGCGCCCGTTGTAAAAGCGCATGTCCTGCCGCAGCAGGTGATTGAACAACCGCGATTGGGCGCTCGCGATAATTGCATTTCCGGCGCGCGACATAATCACGCTGGCGCAATAGGTGGACAGACCGCGCAACGCGAACAGGCCGAAGACGAGCCACGCCATCATCCGCAATTCCTTGAAGCGCTCGCCCTCAATCAGTCCGTTGAGGACCGGCTTCAGCAAATAGGCCGAATAGGCGGTAGCGCCCGCGCCCAATGACATCAGCGCAAGCGCGAACGCATAGGAGCCGATGTGTTTGCGGCCATGCTCGACGAACAGGCGCCTGAACATCGTCAGATTATCGGAATCCGACAAGCTGGCCCCGGTACGGTTTGGCTCCACAAGGTTTTCCTTGGGGATTGCGGGCGGGGATTGCGGCTTGGCATCGAAGGAAGCATCAGACATCAGCATGGCTTATCGCCTGGTGCCCGGCTCGACAAGCCATCTACTTGCCATCCTCGCTGCGTTTACGCGCCATATCCTTCATCCGGGTGGACATGCGAATGGCGCGGCGCTGGCGGGCGGGTCCGTCCGTGGGCATCAGCAAAGCGCGGTATTCGTCGCGTTTTTCGTGGATTGAGGCGATGACCAGCCCCATCGGCACGCCGATGTCGACGAGCATGGCCTCGGCCAATTGCAGGCTGGCCTCAATCGTCTCGGGAATGGCGTCGCTGGCGCCCAGTTCATAAAGCCGCGTGGCGTGGGCGGAATCGCGGGCGCGCGCCACAATAGTCATGTCGGGGCGCTCCTTGCGCGCAATCTCGACGATGCACTCGGCCGCTTTTGGCGAATCCATGGTGACGACCAGCGCGCGCGCGGCGCCAAGGCCGCAGCGGCGCAGAAAATCTATGCGCGTGGCGTCGCCCCAGTAAACATCGCCGCCGAGCTTGCAGCCATCCTCTCGCAGACGCCCCACAAGGCGCGAATCGCCGTCGATGGCCAGAGCCGGAATCTTGTGGGCGTCCAGCATGTCCCCCACCAGCGAGCCGACACGGCCATAACCGACCACGATCACGTGGTCGCGCATACGCCCGCTTGAACCGGGCTCCAGCGCGCTGTTGTCGGCGGGCTCGCTTTGCGGTTTGGCCTGCCTTGCGCCCGCAAAGGCGAGCCCGGGAATGGCGATCATCGACAGCGTCGCCGCAAGCATCAATTGCCCGGCAAGCCCCGGCGCGACGATTCCCCCCAAAGCCGCAGCGCCCAGTATCACGAAGGCGAATTCGCCCGCCGGCGCATTGACCAGCGCCGCCTCAACCGCCCACGGGTGCGAATAACGGGCGATGCGGATCAGTCCGTAAAGAATGATCGCCTTGCCGATGACGAGCACAAGCGCGATGCCGGCCGTCTCCAGCGGGTGGGCTATGATGCGGGCAAAATCCAGCCCCGCTCCCACCGTCATGAAAAACAGGCCAAGCAACAAGCCCTTGAACGGCTCGATGGTGACTTCGACCTCGCGGCGATATTCAGTCTCTGACAACAAAAGCCCGGCCACGAAGGCGCCCAGCGACATCGACAGCCCGGCCGCCGCCGCCGCAACGCTTGAACCGGTGATGACGAGCAGGCAGGCGGCGACGAAGAACTCGGTCGAGCGCGCCTGCGCAACATGGTTGAACAGCGGGCGGATCACGAGTCTGCCAATGCCTAAAATCGCAACGAGCCCTATGAAGGCGGGCAAGAGCGTCGTCAGCAATTGGCGGGCAAGCCCCGTTTCGCTGGAGACGCCAGCTGAAACTCCCAGCATCATAATCATGAACAGAAACGGCGCGACCATCAGATCCTGAAACAGCAGAATCGAAAACGCGACGCGCCCGCTGGCCAGCCGCAGCCTTTTACGCTCGGCCAGAGTCGGCATGACAATGGCGGTGGAGGATAGCGCCAGCGCGCAGCCGATGACGACCGCCGCCGCCGCATCGACGCCAAACATCCACGCGCCATAGCCGATGAGAAGCGCGCTCAGGCCCACTTGCGCCGCGCCAAGCCCGAACACAAGCTTGCGCATGCGCCGCAGGCGATCAAACGACAGTTCGAGTCCGATCATAAACAAAAGAAACGCGACGCCCAGTTCCGCGACCTTCGCCATTTCCGTGACCTCGCTGATCGAGATCGCTTTGGCGAGCGGAAATTGATCAGCGAGACGCCCAAGGCCAAACGGCCCCAGCGCCGCCCCCGCCGCGATGAAACCAAGCACCGGGCTGATGCGCAGCCGCCGGAACAGCGGCACGACGATGCCAGCCATCGTCAAAAAGACGAGAAATTCCTTGTATGAACTTAAGTCAGCGTGATTTTCCAAAATAAAAGTCCAGGTTTCCGAATCAAAGTTTTCTCCGGAGGGGCTGGCGTAATCGTGGCTGGAATTGGCGAGACGCGCCAGCGCGCCTCGCGCTTTGCCTAGAGGCTTTTGATTTCCGCGCTCTCAAGCCGCACCGACACCATGTCGCGCAGGCTGCGCAGATCGCGCGCGAACATGCGGATGCCTTCCGAGAGTTTCTCGGTCGCCATAGCATCCTCATTCATCAGATAGCGAAAGGTCTTCTCGTCCAGCTCCATGCGGGCGGGAGCGTCCTTGGCCAGCTTCATATCAAGGCGACGCGTGAGCTGCTCGTGCGATTGCGCCAGTTCGTCCAGCAATTGCGGCGAAATCGTCAAGCGGTCGCAGCCGGCAAGCGCTTCAATCTCGCCCAGATTGCGGAACGAGGCACCCATCACCACGGTCTTCACGCCATGGGCTTTGTAATAGCCATAGATCGCGCGCACGGACAGAACGCCGGGATCGGTCTCGGACGTATAGGTCTTGCCCTCGTTCTTGACGTGCCAGTCGAGAATACGGCCAACGAACGGCGAGATCAGGAAGGCGCCCGCATCCGCGCAGGCCGCCGCCTGTGCGAGGCTGAAGATCAGCGTCATGTTGCAATCAATGCCCTCATGCTGAAGGATTTCAGCCGCGCGAATCCCCTCCCACGTCGAGGCGAGCTTGATGAGAACGCGCTCGCGGCCAACGCCGCGCTGCTCGTAATCGGCAATGTAATGGCGCGCCTTGGCGAGCATGCCCTCGACGTCGAACGACAGATCAGCGTCCACTTCCGTCGAGACGCGGCCAGGCACAAGACGCGACAATTCAGCGCCAAAGCTCACCGCGAGACGGTCGCAAACCTCGCTCGTAACCTTGTGGCGCGACATGCCCCAGGTGATCGCCTCATCGACGATGTGCTGATAGGCGGGCATTTGCGCGGCTTTCAGAATCAGCGTCGGATTGGTGGTGCAATCGGTGGGCTGAAACGCGCGGATGGAGTCCATATCGCCGGTGTCTGCGACGATGGTGGTCATGGTCTTGAGTTGATCGAGCTTCGATGTCATGTGCGTCTCCGAAAGCGCTGGCGAATGCGCAAGCTCTGGTGCTCACGTCACGCGCCGTACAGGGACTATTTGGGTTGTCGTGTTTATTTTCCCCTATTTTGCGGCCTCGCGCTAGCGCGGTTATGCCAAAATCACGCGCAATCGTCGCGCTTCAGCCTCTGCGCTTTTGCGCCAATGCGAGATAATGGAAACATGTTCGAGACTTCAGGTTTTCCCATTGTTCAGGCGCCGATGCTGGGCGCGGGCGCAGAGGCGCTTGCGATCGCCGTTAGCCGCGCCGGCGGGCTCGGCTCGCATCCAGCCGCAGGCTCCACGCCCGGCCAGTTACTGGAAAGCGCCCGCGCCATTCGGGCTGCAACGCCAGCGCCGTTCGCGATCAATCTGTTTATTCTTGATCCCTGCAAGCCTGATCCGCAGGTGGTGCGCGCGGCTATCGCCCGGCTGGCGCCCTGGCGCGCCCGTTACGGGCTCCCCGCGCAATCGGAGCCGCCGATCTGGGCGCAGGATTTTGCTGCGCAATTTGAGGCCCTGCTGGAGGCGGCGCCGCCTTTCGCCTCGTTCACTTTTGGCTGTCTCACGGCTGAACAGGCCAGCGCCCTGCACGAGCGCGGATCGCGCATCATCGGCACGGCGACTTGCGTGGAAGAGGCGCTGGCGTGGCAGGCGGCGGGCGTCGACGCAATCTGCGCGCAGGGGATAGAGGCGGGCGGGCATCGCGGCTCGTTCCTGGCCCAGCACGAGGATTTGGGAACGCTGGCGCTGGTCCGGGCAATCAAATCCGCCTGCGCACTGCCGGTGATCGCCGCTGGCGGACTCATGGACGGGCAGGCAATAGCTAAAGCTTTGGCCTATGGCGCAGACGCCGTGCAGATCGGCACCGCTTTTTTGCTGGCCGACGAGGCCGCGACCAGCGCGCCGTGGCGTGCCGCCATTGCGCGCGCTGGTCCCGATTCGACGAGGATGACGCGCGTCTTTTCCGGTCGCCGGGCGCGTGGAATCGAGAACGCGTTCATGATCGAGATGAGCGAACACGAGCGCGATATTCCAGCCTATCCGGTCCAGAACGCATTAACGCAGGATTTGCGGGCGGCGGCGGCGCGCGCAGGCAAATCCGATTGCCTGTCGCTATGGGCGGGGGCGGGCGTTGCGCTTGCGCGCCCGGGCGCAGCGGGCGACATCGCGCGCGCCCTGTGGAGCGACGCGCAAAAGTTGACGCAAGATTAGCAAGTTGAGGGCGCGCAAACCGTGGCGCATCTTTGGACCGCGCGAGGCCGCGCGCGGTCCAGATTGGCGCCTTTGGCTGCTGCGTCCGCTATTTCGTCTTCTCGCGCTCCACCAGCGCAAGCACGTCTGACAGGCGCTTCTTGGCTTCCGCCGGGGCGTCGACGATGTCGGCGACGATCTTCTGCAAGTCCTCGCCCGACACCGGATTGACGTCGAGGTTCAGGCGCTGGGCTTCATCCAGAAAATTCTTGTCCTTCATGGTCGCGTCGAAGGCCGCGCGCAGAGCCTTCACGCGGTCAGCGGGAACGCCGGGCGGGGCGAAGAACGGGCGCCCGATGGCTGTCGGCGCCGACAACAACCGCATCGCCGCGCGGTCCTGCTCGTTGGTCGCCAGCTCTTGCAACAGAGGAACATTCGGCAAATCCTCGGCCCGCTTCAGCCCGACTTGCGCCAGAATGATGACCTTGCCGTCGCGCACCCAATCGCCCTTCGTGCCCTTGTAGGACGCCCATGAATTGGAGCCGCGCCCCTGCACTTCGCCGCGCTCCATGGCCAGATTGACTTCCGCGCCGCCCGGATAGCCCATGATGACCTTGAATTTCGTGCCTATCATCTGGTTCAGCACAGTGGGGTATTGCGACGAGGTGTTGTAGCCCGTCGCTCCCATGGTCGCTTCGATCTTTTTGGCGTCCTCGATGGTCTTGACCGGAGAGGTGTGCCAGGTGGCGACGATATTGTTGTCGGCGACCACGTTGCCGATCCAGTTAAATTCGCGCGAATCAAATTTCATGGCGGCTGGGTCCAGCGCCTGCTCCAACGGCATCGACTGATCGACAATACCCATCACCGTTCCATCTTTAGCGGCGACGCTGTGCACAAAACCGGCGGCTATCCGGCTGCCCGCCCCGGTCATGTTGCGCGGAATCATGCTCGGCTTGCCGGGAATGTGCTCGCCCATATGGCGGGCCAGAATGCGCGCATAGGCGTCATAGCCGCCGCCGACCGAGAAGCCGATCACGATGTCGATCTTGCGGCCCTTGTAGAATTGCTCGACCGTTTCTTGCGCCAGAGCCGGCGCCAAAGCGGCGGGCGCCATCAGGCCCAGAGCCAGCGTGCAGGCCCGGCCTGAAATTGCAGCTCTGTGCAAGGCCAAGGTCATGAAACTCGTCATCAGCTTTCCTCCGAAATCCCGATCTGACGCCGGGGTGCGTCGTTTTGCGCAAGGAACCTTAAAGCCAATCTCCGGAACCGCAAGCGCCGGGCCTTGAACCGGCGCCGTCGGCCCGATACAAGCTGTGAGATAAATTACGTCCGCGTCGAGCGTAACATTGGCAACGGGCGTTCGGGAGCGAACATGTCGCAAGAGACACTGAACTGGCTGTCCACGATTGAAGAGGTGATTGAAGATGCGCGCGCGGGCCGCATGTTCATCCTCGTTGACGACGAGGGCCGCGAGAACGAGGGCGACCTTGTCATTCCGGCTCAAATGGCAAATTCCGACGCCGTGAATTTCATGGCCCGCTACGGTCGCGGCCTCGTTTGCCTGTCGATGACCCGCCAGCGCGTCGAGGAGCTTGGCCTGCGCCCGATGGCGCCGCGCAACGGCACCCGCCACCAGACCGCCTTCACCGTCTCCATCGAGGCGCGCGAGGGCGTGACCACCGGCATTTCCGCCGCCGACCGCGCACGCACTATTGCGGTGGCGATTGATCCAACAGCTGGCCGCGACGAGCTTGTGACCCCGGGCCATGTGTTCCCTCTGATGGCGCAGGACGGCGGCGTGCTGGTGCGCGCAGGCCATACCGAGGCCGCCGTGGACATCGCCCGGCTGGCCGGCCTGATTCCTGCGGGCGTGATCTGCGAGATCATGAACGACGACGGCACCATGGCCCGCATGCCCGACCTCGTGGCTTTCGCCAAAGAGCACAGCCTCAAGATTGCGACCATCGCCGATCTGATCGCCTATCGCCGCCGCAACGAGAAGCTGGTCGAGAAAGTGGTCGAAAGCCATATTGAAAGCCGCTTTGGGGGGCGTTTCGAGCTGCGCATCTATCGCAACAAAATCGGCCAGTCCGAGCATGTGGCGCTGTTCTGCGGCGACGTTTCGAGCGACGAGCCGGTGCTGGTGCGCATGCATCAGGGCAACATTCTGGCAGATTCCTTTGGCGACGTGACGCCGGGCGAGTTCTTCGGCGGCGAGGCGCGCGCGCGCGGCGGCGAGCTGGAAGCCTCAATGCGGATGATCGCGGCAGCCGGACGCGGCGTGGTCGTGATGATCCGCGACGCCGCCCCCGACGTGATGAGCCAGGCGATCAGGGAGCGCGAGGGGCAATCCGTCAGCCGCCCGATTGCAGAATTACGCCAATACGGCATCGGCGCGCAGATTTTGGCCGATCTTGGCGTGCGGAAAATGATCCTGCTCTCCAACACCAAGCGCAACATCGTCAGCCTTGAAGGCCACGGCATCGAGGTGGTTGGCCAGCGGTCGATCCATCCTCTGGCGGGGGAATAGGAAGCGCGCCGCGCGCTGCTTGCACAATCGGCGGCGCGGGGTCAAAATGATTAGACATTGAATCAAATCGCGCCAGCCGTTCAAATTGGCGCGCGAAGGTCTGCACCAAGCGGACGCACACAGGAGGAATTAAGAGCATGAGTGTCGCCGAGCGCACAGCCAGCATCGTCAACGTTCACGGAATCGACATTGACGTCGAGATCCGGGGCTCCGGCGCTCCCATTCTGCTCATCCCCAGCGAAGAAGGGCTTGAGGCCCAGCTTCCGGTGATCGACGAGCTCGCCAAGACCCATAAGGTCGTCATCGCTTTCCCGCCCGGCTTTGGCCGCTCCGAGCGTCCCGACTGGATGAGCAATCCCGACGACCTCGCTTATGTCATGCTCGATCTGGCATCGCAGCTTGGACTTGAGAAGCCTGCGCTCGTGGGGTTCTCGTTCAGCGGCTGGGTGGCGGCTGAAATGGCGGTCAAGAACGCCGGCGCGTTTTCAAAGCTTGTTCTGGTGGGCGCCGTCGGCGTCAAGATCGGCGGCCCCTATGACGTCGATATCCAGGACGTATGGCTGCAGCACCCCGCCAAGGTCGCCGCCTTCAAATGGGCCGACCCCGAAAAGGCCAATCGCGATTACTCAGGCTGCAGCGACGAGGAATTGTCCATCGTCGCCCGCAATGTCGAGAGCTTCGCCCGCTTTGGTTGGGAGCCCTACATGCACAACCCGAAGCTGAAACACCGGCTGCACCGGGTGTCGATCCCCACACATCTGATCTGGGGCGACAAGGACGGCGTAGTTACTAAAGACTACGGGCGCGCTTTCGCGGGCCTTATCCCCGGCGCCAGTTTCGAGACCGTCGCAAACGCCGGTCATTATCCCCAGCTCGAACAGCCCGAGGCTTTCGCCAAGGCGCTGACCAAGTTTCTTCGCTAGTCCGTTCACACCAAGAGAAGGATTAAAGGCATGCAAGCCTGGCACTTCACCGAAATGCCCTATCCGGACCTCCCGCCGCTCGACACGCTGTCGACCATGCGGGTTTCCATCCCCAGCAAGCTCTACGATCCCAAGATCGGCGCCGAGCTTTATAACCGCTATCTTGACGAGCACATGCTGGCCGATGAGCTGGGCCTGAACATGCTGCTCAACGAGCATCACCAGACCGCCACCTGCATCAACACCTGCGCCCCGCTTTCGGCCGCCATTCTCGCGCGCCAGACCAGCAAGGGCCGCATCTGCATTCTCGGAAATCCCGTCGCCAACCGCGCCGATCCGATCCGCATCGCCGAAGAAATGGCGATGATCGACTGCATCTCGCGCGGTCGTCTTGATGTCGGCTTCGTGCGCGGCGTGCCGTACGAAATTTTCGCCGCCAACACCAACCCGACCCAGACCGTCGAGCGTCTGTGGGAAGGCATTGATCTGGTCTCCAAGGCGTGGACGACGACGGACGGGCCCTTCAACTTTGAGGGCAAGTTCACCCACAAGCGCGCGATCAACCTCTGGCCGCGCCCCTACCAGACGCCCCATCCCGCGATCTGGATCACCGGCTCCAGCGACATCGAGAACATCAAGCGCGCCGCCTCGCGCGGCTTCGTATTCGCCACCTTCCTGCAGCCGCATGAGAAGGTGAAATGGATGTTCGACGGCTACCGCAGCGCCTATCGCGACACCGGCCTGCCCGGCGGCGGCGGCACCGCCTACATGCCGCTAGTCTACACCGCTGACTCGGACGAGGAAGCCGAGAAGGGCGCGCGCGAGCTGACCTGGTATCTCGACGCCAAGTCCGAGCCGCAATATCGCAATCCCCCCGGCTACGTGCCGGTGGAATACAACGTGCAGGCGCTCAAGGGCACGTTCACGGGCCGCACGGACGCAATGCGCAAGCAGTCGATCGAATATCTGCGCGATCAGGGCGTCATCATCTATGGCAAGCCCGACGATGTCGCCAAGCAGATCAAGCGCCTCTACGGTCTTGTGGGCGGCTTCGACCATCTGTTGATGATGGGACAGGCTGGCCATCTCAACCACGAGATGACCAAGCGCTCGATGACGCTGTTCGCCAAAGAAGTGTACCCGCAGGTGAAAGACCTCGCGCGCACCCGTCCGCTCGAGGCGCAAGCCGCCGAATGAGCCATGCCAAATACGTCAGCGTCGACGGAATCGGGACGCATTATCTGGAGGCGGGCGACGCTTTGCGCGGCGCCCGTCCCACAATTCTGCTCCTGCATTCCGCCGAGTTTGGCGGCGCCGCCGAGATCACCTGGGCGGAGAACATCGACGTTCTGGGCCAGCATTATCATGTGCTGGCGCCGGACCATCTGGGCTTTGGGCGCACTGAAAAACTGTTCGATTTCGGCAATCAATTCGAGCGCCGCATTCGACATATCAGACGCTTTCTGGAGATCATGGCTGTTGGCCCCGTGCATGTCATGGGCTCGTCGATGTCTGGCGGCCTGAGCCTGACGGTCGCCTCACGCAAACAGCCTGACTGGCCGCTGCGCTCTGTCGTGTGCTGCTCCGGCGGGGGCGATGCGCCTGATAATGAGGCGCGGAAGATTCTGAACAGCTTCGACGGCACGAAGGAGCATATGCGCCGGATCGTCGACACGATGTTCGTCGATAAATCCTTCGCAGCGGACGAGGGTTACATCACGCGCCGCTGGGAGCTGGCCACAATGCCCGGCGCCTGGGAGGCCACAGCCGCCGCCCGCTTCAAGGCGCCGTTCCGGGACGCGTCGCGTGTGCGCTCAGAGCGCGATCACATTCCCTATTCCAACATCGCCGTGCCCACGCTCGTTTTTGCTGGAAAGCACGATCCGCTGCGCCTGCCCGGCTATACTGATGGCTTCGTGCCGCAGATACCAGGCGCGCAATTGCATGTGTTCGAAAACGCCGGACACATGGGCAATATCGAATGCGCGGACGAGTTCAACGCGCGCACGCTGGCGTTTCTGGCCGCGATTGATTCAGAGTAGATATGACAAATCAACCGCTCGCAGATATGCGCCTGACCGCCATCGCCTATGCCGCCAAAGACACGAACCTGTATGAGTTCCGGCGCACCGATGGGGCAAACCTGCCCGGCATCGAGCCCGGCGCCCATATCGACATTCATCTGCCCAACGGCATGATGCGGCAATATTCGCTGGTCACGGCGGACGGCGATCCTGCCGCTTATGTGGTCGGCATCAAGCGTGATCGCGCCAGCCGGGGCGGCTCGCGCTATGTGCATGAATATCTGGGCGTGGCCGAAATTCTTAAAATCGGCGGACCGCGCAATCATTTTCCGCTGATCGAAGACGCGCCCCACAGCGTGCTGATCGCAGGCGGCATCGGAATCACGCCGATCTGGTGCATGGCGCAGCGCTTGCAAAAACTCGGGCGCTCATTTGAATTACACTATGCATGCCGCACGCGCGACGAGGCTGCGTTTTTGCAAGAGCTGCAAAAGCTGCCGCAGGCGCATGTGCATATTGACGCTGAGGCTGGCGGCTTTCTCGATCTGGCGCCGCTCGTCGCCAACGCGCCAGCGGGCTCGCATTTCTATTGCTGCGGCCCGGCGCCGATGCTGGGGGGCTATGAGACCGTCACAAAACATGTGCCCGCCGCGCAGGTGCATGCCGAGTATTTCACCGCAAAGGAAGAGGCCGCCAATGAGGGCGGCTATGTGGTGGAGCTGCGCAAGTCAGAGCTTGAGTTTGCTATTCCCCAAGGCCGCACAATCCTCCAAGTGCTGCGCGATGCAGGCGTCGATACGCCCTATTCCTGCGAGTCTGGCGTGTGCGGCGCGTGCGAGGCGAAGGTGATCTCAGGCGACGTCGATCACCGCGACAACGTACTCACTGAAACAGAGCGCAAAGCCAGCAAGACGATGATGATTTGCTGCTCCGGCTCGAAGTCGCCGAGGCTTGTGCTGGATTTGTAGCTCATCCCTTCAACGCAGCCTCGCGAATAGCGCTCAGACTCATTGACGGCGTGATGGCCTCGCGGTCGATCTTCACATGCACAAGCGCAGGCTTGCCTGAAGCCACGGCGCGTTCAAAAGCGGGCGCAAACTCTTCCGTGCGCGACACGCTCTCACCATGCCCGCCATAGGCGCGCGCAAGCGCCGCAAAATCGGGCGAGTTGAGCAGCGTGGCCGAGACGCGCCCGGGGTATTCGCGCTCCTGATGCATGCGCACCGTGCCGTACATGCCATTGTCGATCACCACGACGATGATCGCTAAATTGTATTGAACGGCGGTGGCGAATTCCTGCCCGTTCATCAGGAAGCAGCCGTCTCCGGCAAAACTCACCACCATGCGTTCCGGGTGCAGGCGCTTGGCGCCGACCGCTGCGGGAAGGCCGTAACCCATCGAGCCCGATACTGGCGCAAGCAGGCCGCCAAATTGGCGGATGCGCAAATAACGCCCGGTCCATATGGCGTAATTGCCCGCGCCATTGGTGACGATGCAATCTTCCGGCAGGCGTTTGCGTAGCCAGAGCATGATCTCGTTCAATTGCACATCGCCGGGCATGGCGGGCACCGCATTGGTGAAGGCGAGAAAATCCATCCGCGCTGCAGCGGTTTCTCCGCTCCACGGAATGTCGTCCGGCGGATCAAGCCGCGCCAGCGCTGCGCAAAAGCGCGCAGGGGTTGCATTGATCGCCAGAATTGGCTGATACACGCGCCCCAGCTCGCCCGCGTCCGCGTGCACATGCACCAAGGCCTGTTTGGGAACTGGAATGTCAAACAGCGTGTAGCTTTGCGAAGGAACCTCCGCCATGCGCCCGCCCATCAGCAGCACAAGATCAGCGTCTTTCACGCGCGCAATCAGTTTGGGATTGGCGCCCAAAGCCAGCTCGCCAGCGTAGTTTGCCTGCTCCATGTCAAACAGCGACGTGCGCCGGAATGAGGCGATTACGGGCAGATCCCAGCGCTGCGCAAAATGCGTAAAGTCCTTGCAGGCGTGGGCGTCCCAGCCGCCGCCGCCTAAAATCGCGATGGGTTTTTTGGCCCCTGCCAGCAGCTCATGAAGCTTTGCGAGCTCGACGCCGCCGGGCGCAATCTGCGTGCGCTCAACGCGCGCGCAATCGCCAACGCTCGCCTGTTCCACCAGCATGTCTTCAGGCAGCGACACAACCACAGGGCCGGGGCGTCCCGACATTGCGACATGAAACGCGCGCGAGATGATTTCTGGAATACGCGCTGGGTCTTCAATCTCCACGCACCATTTGGCGATGGAGCCAAACACGTCGCAGAAATCCATTTCCTGAAACGCGCCGCGCCCGCGCATGCCGCGCTCGACTTGTCCAATGAACAAGATCAACGGCACGCTGTCGTGCTCGGCGATATGCAGCGCATGCGCCGCGTTCATCGCGCCGGGGCCGCGCGTGACAAAGCAGATGCCGGGCCGCCCGGTGAGGCGTGCGCTGGCGTCCGCCATCATGCCAGCGCCTGCTTCCTGTCGGCAGATCGTGACTGCGATACTGGAATCATGCAGCGCGTCGAGCGCGGCCAGATAGGATTCGCCGGGCACGCAGAAAATATGTTCAACGCCTTGCACGCTGAGCTGATCGACGAGGATTTGTCCGCCGGTGCGGGGTTTGTGGGGCTGCGGCATAGGCGTTTCCTCATAACTTGAATTCAAAATATGCGCGAGGCCGCGCGCGGTCCAGATCGGCGCCCGCTATCCGCCCCAATTCAAATCAGCCAGGACGTCGTCATTGTGTTGTCCCAGTCCCGGCGCCGGGCGCGGGGCGCACAGGGCTTGCCCGTCGATCATGATCGGCGCGCGCACGCCGGGCGTAAAGCCGCTGGCCGCCAGCGGGTTCTCGATCTTCAACGCCATGCCGCGCGCAATGATTTGCGGATCGGCGAAGACGTCGCCAACGCTGTTGATGGGACCGGCGGGCACGCCAGCGGCGTCGAGTTTTGCGAGAAGCCCGGCGCGGGTGCAGCGGCGCGTCAGAGCATGGAGGATCGCCGTCAGGTCGTCGCGATTCAAGACGCGGTCACGGCTGATTGCAAAGCGCGGATCGCTCCCAAGTTGCGGCGCGCCCAAAGCCTCGCAGAGCTTTCGATATTGATGATCGTTGCCAGCGGCTATTATCAAATCGCCGTCGCTCACGGGAAACACGTCATAGGGCGCGATATTGGGATGGCTGTTGCCGGCGCGGTGCGGCTCATCTCCGGTCACAAGATAATTCAGCGCCTGATAGCCCAGCACAGCAACCTGCGAGTCAAACAAAGCGCAATCGATATAGGCGCCTTCCCCGGTGCGCGTGCGGCGCAACAACGCGGCCTGTATCGCGTTGGCGGCATAAAGCCCGGTGAAAATATCGGTCATCGCAACGCCCGATTTTGTCGGCGGCCCCTCCTTTTGACCCGTCAGATGCATCGGCCCGGCCATGCCCTGAATCAGAAAATCATATCCTGCGCGCGGCGCATAAGGCCCGTCCTGTCCAAAACCGGTGATCGAGCAATAGACGATTGCAGGATTGATCGCCTTCACGCTTTCATAATCGAGACCATATTTCGCCAGCCCGCCGACTTTGAAATTCTCGATCAAAACGTCTGCGTGACGAATCAGCCGCAACACAAGGGCGCGGCCGTCCTCACTTTCAAAATCGGCTGTCACGCAGCGCTTGCCGCGATTGCAGGCATGATAATAGGCCGCGCCAAGATCGCCGCCGTCAGCGCCCTCAACGAACGGCGGCCCCCATTGGCGCGTATCGTCGCCAGCGCCTTCGCGCTCGACTTTCACGACGTCGGCGCCAAGGTCTGCGAGCAATTGCCCGCACCATGGGCCAGCCAGAATGCGGGCTAATTCCAGCACGCGGAAGCCTTGCAGCGGCACGTTCGTACTCATCAGAAAAACGCCTGCAAGCCCGTTTGCGCGCGCCCCAGGATCAGCGCGTGCACGTCGTGCGTGCCTTCATAGGTGTTCACGGTTTCAAGGTTCTGCGCGTGGCGCATCACGTGATATTCGGCATGGATGCCGTTGCCGCCGTGCATGTCGCGCGCGAGCCGCGCAATATCGAGCGCCTTGCCGCAATTGTTGCGTTTGATGAGCGAGATCGCTTCGGGCGCCGCGCGGCCCTCGTCCATCAGGCGCCCGACGCGCAAAGCCGCCTGCAGGCCAAGCGCAATCTCGGTTTGCATGTCGGCGAGCTTCTTTTGCACCAATTGCGTGGCCGCCAAGGGGCGCCCAAACTGCTTGCGCTCCAGCGTGTATTGACGCGCGCGGAACCAGCAATCTTCCGCCGCCCCCATCGTGCCCCAGGCGATGCCGTAGCGGGCGGAATTAAGGCACGAGAACGGACCCTTGAGGCCCGATACGTTGGGCAGCAGATTTTCTTCCGGAACGAATACGCTCTCCATCACGATCTCGCCGGTGACGGACGCGCGCAACGACAGCTTGCCGTCGATCTTCGGCGCCGACAAACCCTTCATGCCCTTTTCAAGAATGAAGCCTTTGATCGCGCCCTCGTGCGCGTCCGATTTCGCCCAGACGATGAAGACGTCGGCGATAGGCGAATTGGAGATCCATGTTTTTGCACCCGACAAAAGATAGCCGTCGCCAACCTTCTGCGCGCGGCTTTTCATGCCCGCAGGGTCCGAGCCCGCGTCAGGTTCCGT
>CAMCUC010000029.1 GCA_945878875.1 Rhizobium sp. Q54 | reverse complement strand
TGGTCGTACGCCGTAAACGTGGCGCCGCCAGATTCAGCAAGAATCTTCGTGATCGCTGCCGTCAACGACGTCTTGCCATGGTCAACGTGACCAATCGTGCCGATGTTGCAATGCGGCTTGTTACGTTCGAATTTTTCCTTCGCCATGGCCAGGCTCCTTCAAACTTTATCGAGGTTCAGTGTAAGGGTTTAGGCGTATTTCGCCTGAATTTTCTCTGCTTCATTACGCGGAACTTCCGAGTAATGGTCAAACTGCATGGTGTAGCTCGCGCGCCCCTGCGTAAACGAACGCAGGTTGCTGACGTAACCGAACATGTTGGCCAACGGCACCATCGCATTCACGACGACCGCATTGCCGCGCATGTCCTGACCCTGGATCTGGCCACGACGTGAATTGAGGTCGCCAATGACCGAACCGGTGTATTCTTCCGGGGTCACGACTTCCACCTTCATGACGGGCTCGAGCAGCACGGAGCCACCCTTCTGGAGCGCCTCGCGAAGCGCAGCGCGCGACGCGATTTCGAACGCGAGAGCCGACGAGTCGACTTCGTGATAGGCGCCGTCGATCAGAGCCACCTTGATGTCCACGACCGGGAAGCCGGCCAGAACGCCCGCGCCAAGTACGGACTCAAGGCCCTTGTTGACGCCGGGGATGTATTCCTTGGGAACGGCGCCGCCGATCACCTTCGAGTCGAACTCGAAGCCCTTGCCGACTTCGTTCGGCTGGACGCTGATCTTCACGCGGGCGAACTGGCCCGTGCCGCCGGTCTGCTTCTTGTGCACGTAGTCGATTTCGACGGCGCGCGTGATCTTTTCGCGATACGCAACCTGCGGCGCGCCGACATTGACTTCGACCTTGTGGGTGCGACGCAGGATGTCGATCTTGATGTCGAGATGAAGCTCGCCCATGCCCTTGATGATCGTCTGGCCAGATTCCTGGTCGGACGAAACGCGGAACGAGGGATCTTCGTTCGCCAGCTTGAGAAGCGCAGTCGTCATCTTCTCCTGGTCGGCCTTCGTCTTCGGCTCTACAGCCTGCTCGATGACCGGATCCGGGAAATCCATCTTTTCAAGAATGACAGGCTTCAGCGGATCGCAAAGCGTCTCGCCGGTGCGCGTGTCCTTGAGGCCGACGAGAGCGACGATGTCACCAGCATAAGCTTCCGCGATCTCTTCGCGATTGTTGGCGTGCATGAGAACCATGCGGCCAACGCGCTCGTTCTTGTCGCGGCTGGTGTTGAGCAGGGCCTGACCCTTGGCCAACGTGCCGGAATAGATGCGAGCGAACGTCAGAATGCCGTACGGGTCATCCATGATCTTGAAGGCGAGCAGCGACAGCGGCTGATCGTCGAAGGGCTTGCGATCCGTATCGTCGCCGGTCTTGTGGTCGATGGCCTTGATCCCGCCGCGATCGATGGGCGAGGGAAGGTAGGCGACCACTGCGTCGAGGAGCGGCTGAACGCCCTTGTTCTTGAACGCCGAGCCGCAGAGAACCGGATAGAAGGCACCGGTGACGACGGCCTTTCGGATGCAAGCCTGCAACACTTCGAAGCTGGGTTCCGTCCCATCGAGGTACAGAGCCATGGCGTCGTCGTCGAGCTCGACAGCGGCTTCGATCATCGCGGTGCGATATTCGACGGCCTGATCCATCATGTCGGCAGGAATTTCGGTCTCTTCGAACGTTGCGCCGAGCGCTTCGCCATTCCAGACGATTGCCTTCATGCGCACCAGATCGATGACGCCGGCAAAATTGTTTTCGGAGCCGATCGGCAATTGGATCGGAACCGGACGCGCGCCGAGGCGCACCTTGATGTCCTCGAGGCAGCGGAAGAAGTCCGCGCCGGTCTTGTCCATCTTGTTGCAGAACACGATGCGCGGGACGTCGTACTTGTCGCCCTGACGCCACACGGTTTCAGTCTGCGGCTCAACGCCCTGGTTTGAGTCCAGAACGCACACGGCACCGTCGAGCACGCGCAACGAACGCTCAACTTCAATCGTGAAGTCCACGTGGCCGGGGGTGTCGATGATGTTCAGGCGCTTGCCCGCCCAGAAAGCGGTCGTTGCAGCTGACGTGATCGTGATGCCGCGCTCCTGCTCCTGCTCCATGAAATCCATGGTCGCAGCGCCATCGTGCACTTCGCCGATCTTGTGGCTCTTGCCCGTGTAATAGAGGATGCGCTCAGTCGTCGTCGTCTTGCCCGCATCGATGTGGGCCATGATGCCGAAATTGCGGTAGTCCTCGGGAGCGTATTGGCGGGGCATCTAACAGTCCTCGTTGGCGCGCGAGCGCCGTTCCAATTACCAGCGGTAATGCGCGAAGGCGCGGTTGGCTTCCGCCATCCGGTGCGTATCTTCACGCTTCTTGACCGCGTTGCCGCGATTGTTGGCGGCGTCCATCAGCTCGGCGGACAGACGATCAACCATCGTCTTGTCGTTACGGCCGCGGGCGGCGTTGATGATCCAGCGGATCGCCAGCGCCTGACGACGCTCCATGCGAACTTCCACCGGAACCTGATACGTGGCGCCGCCGACGCGGCGCGAACGCACTTCAATCGCCGGAGCGACGTTTTCAAGTGCGGAGCGGAAAACCGGCAGCGGCTCCTGCTTCGACTTCGACTCGATCTGGTCGAAAGCGCCATAGACGATCGCTTCCGCAACCGACTTCTTGCCTTCGTACATGATCGAATTCATGAACTTCGCGACGATAATGTCACCGAACTTGGCGTCCGGGATGACTTCTCGCTTTTCTGCCTTGTGGCGACGCGACATCGTTTGGCTCCGTCGAAATATAACGCGCCGCCATCAGGCTAACGCGAGGATCTGAATGGACGCCGGACCAGCCGGCGCATAATTTATTTCGGACGCTTGGCGCCGTACTTCGAACGGCGCTGCTTGCGATCCTTCACGCCTTGCGTGTCGAGCACGCCGCGCAGGATGTGGTAACGCACGCCGGGAAGATCCTTGACGCGGCCGCCGCGGATCATCACCACGGAATGCTCTTGAAGGTTATGACCCTCGCCCGGAATATATCCGATGACTTCGAAGCCATTCGTCAAGCGCACCTTGGCGACCTTGCGGAGAGCCGAGTTCGGCTTCTTCGGGGTCGTCGTGTAGACGCGCGTGCAAACGCCACGCTTCTGCGGGCACTGCGCCAGATGGCGGGCCTTCTCGCGGTAGGTCTTCTGTTGCCGCGGCTTGCGGATCAACTGGCTAATCGTCGGCATTCTTCGCCCTTCCAGACAAGCGAACCGGTGAACTTGGGAACCTGCGCCGAACTACGACACACCCCCGGCGCACGAACCAGCCCTGTTGAGCAAGTCCATACGCAAAAGAAATCGGCTCCTGAGGTTTTACACCCCGGGAGCACATACCGCAGAGGACCATAGCTTTCACTATGGTCTTGCCTCGTGGACCAGACTTATCGGGCGAACCCGACTCGTCAAGTTGTGACTTACACGTCGCGGTAGAGGCCAACAGCGTTTAGATTCAATGTGTTCAAGACGCGGCGTCTCGAAGCGGAAGAACCTACTGCCTGTCGAAAGCTCGCGAAACCTAGTCTCAACCCACCCCCGCGTCAACCCCCTGTTTGGATTCGGATTACGCTTTTCACGATGACCGGCCATTCAGGTGCTATAATGCCTCTCTCCCTCAGGAAAAGAGACGTTATCAGCCGCCTTTTATCCCGCGCGGGTGCGCACGATCACGTTCAAAGTCGCCTGCTGGCCCTGCTCAACCTTGTTCAGGGCGCGCTCCATCGCGGGAATCAGCTTGGCGGGATCGTCGATTCGTTCGCCATATCCGCCAAAGGCTTCCGTGATCTTGTGGTAATCGGGCGAGGGCGACAGATCGACGATGGGCAGGCTGTTGGCCTTGGAGGCCAGCCCGTCCGGATACATCGACACAGTAGCGCGGCGTACGGCGAACCATTGGGAATTGTTCATCACCATGGTGAGCGTCGGCAGGTTTTCCGATTGGGCGACAAAATGCGCCGCCGTGGGGCAGCCGAACATGTAGGAGCCATCTCCAACCGTCGTGATGATCTGCCTCTCGGGAGCCGCGCATTTGGCGCCAAGCGCCTGCCCCAGCCCCATGCCCAGCGCGCCCGAGGACGTCGCCATGAAATCGCGCGGGTCTTCCACGTTGAGGAAGCCGAACGGGGCGCCCAGTTCCTCGCAGACGGTGGACTTGCTCGACTTCACCGTATTGATGCAATGGGCGATCCATGGATAGCTGATCGGGCTGAGGCTTGAGGCCGCCTCCAGCGCAGCCTTGCGTCCGTCCACCAGCGCCTTGCGCTTTTCAGCAATGGCGGTGCGACGGCGGTCGGTCACAGCCTCTTTGCCTTTCAGTTTTACCTTCAGCATGTCGTTGAGCATGGCCAGCGCCGCGCCGGGATCGCCGGCGATCGCCAGGTCCATCTCAAACCCGCGGAACGGATAGCGCGCGAACAGCGGGTCGGGGGCGATATGAATCAGCTTCACGTCGGCGTTCGGCTGGACGTTGTGCGGCACCCATGGCACCACCGAGTCGAGCACAACGATCAGGTCCGCCGCCTTCAGGGCCGGGCCGTTCACGAGGCCCAGATTCATACCATGGCTGGAGGCGATGGAGGCGTGCGGTCCCGTCAACACGGCGATGGCGTGCGCCTGCGCGATCTCCCCAAGCGCCGTAAAGGTCGCGGGATTGGCGGCGCTCGTCATCACGATGATCGGGTTCTGGGCGGCGGCGATCATGTCGGCAGCCTGCTCAAGAGCCGCCATTGCGGGCACGGCGGGCATGGCGCCAAACGCGCGGGCGCGCGGCAAGGGGCCGGGGTTGGAATCAGTCGAGCCAAGCACTTCGCGCGGCAGCGTCAGATAGACCGGGCCGCGCGGCTCGCTCATTGCAATGTCAACCGCACGGGCGACCATGGTGTTGACGGGCTGCCCCTGCCGCAGCTCGTAATCCCATTTGACGTGTTCGCGAACCGTGGCGCCCTGGTCAAAATTCTCCTGCGCCCAATGGATCGGCACGTCGCGCGAGCCCGCGTCTCCGGTCTCGGTGAGGGGCGTGCGTCCCGCCGCCAGCAGAAGGGGCACGTTGTCGCGCGCCGCGTTCATCAGGCCACAAATGGTGTTTGCGGTGCCCACGTTGACGTGAACCATCACGCCCGCCATCTGGCCGCTGATCTTGTAATAACCCTGCGCCATGGCGATGGCGACGTTCTCGTGGGGAACCGTGACGAACTCGGGCATGTCCCCGCCCGCCTTCCAGTTCATCAAAATGCCTTCGATGATGGGGGCGAAATCGGTACCGCCATTGGCGAACACATGGCGTATGCCGCAGCTCTTCAGCGCCGACATATAGGTTTGGGCGACGGTCGGGGCGGACTCTGGCGATGTCTGTTGCGCGCTCATCTGGCTTCCTCCTGAGCGCTCTTGAGGCGCTCCGTGTGCGTTCCGCCGGTTCGTAAAGCATCGCGGGAAGCCGTCAAGCGGGGTAAGCGCTGGACGCCATGGCCCGCATAGGGTGTAAACTGACGCAAACGCATTGGAGAGACGATTATGGGTGAGTACGATCGCTGGGAAGGCCGCTATGCGGCTCCCGAGTACATTTTTGGGCGGGCGCCCAATTATTTCATCGCCTCCTGCAAGGCGCTGCTGCCGGCCTCCGGCAAGGCGCTGGCTGTCGCAGACGGCGAGGGGCGCAACGGGGTGTGGCTGTCGCTACAGGGGCTTGAGACGCTCTCGATAGACTTCTCTCCCACAGCGCAGAAAAAGGCGGCGGCGCTGGCGCAGGAGAGCGGCGCAACCCTGGGCTTTGAGCTGGCCGACGTGCACACATGGCCATACCCGGCCGAGGCCTATGACGTGGTGGCCGAGATATTCACCCAGTTCAGCGACCCGCAGCAGCGCCGCGCCAAATGGGACGGCATGAAGCGCGCGCTGAAATCAGGCGGGCTGCTGATCATTCAGGGATACACCCCCAAACAGCTCGATTACGCCACCGGCGGCCCCAAGCAACTCGATCATCTATATACGCGCGAGCTTTTGGCGACCGAGTTCGCTGGCTGGCGCGACATGCGCATCGTCGAGGAAGAGCTTGAGATGCACGAGGGCGCCGCCCACAGCGGCAAGTCGGCGGTGATTAACTTTACCGCATGGAAGCCCTGAGAGGGCGCTTGGACCGCGGGCTTCCAGCCGCATCTTGGGATGGGTATTTTACTTTTTGAACTTGCGCCGTGCATTAGCATTGCTGCGGGCTGGAAGCCCGCAGTCCAAAGAAGCGCACATTGACCCCGCGCAAAGTTTCCCCTGCCTGCTGGCGTATTGGTGAACCTGTCCCGCAGCCCTATGTGTTGCGCACAGGAGCAGCCTCATGGACGATCTCACAAATCTGGCCAATATCGTCCTGCCCATCGAGGGCATGACCTGCGCCACCTGCGCGGGCCGCGTGGAAAGCGCCCTGTCCAAGCTCCCCGGCGTGAGCGCGCAGGTGAACCTAGCAGGCGAACAGGCGCACATTGCTTATGATCCGAGACTCGCGAAACCCGCGGATCTTGTGCGTGCGGTTGAAGCTGCTGGCTATGACGTGCCAAGCACGCATTATCGGCTGTCAGTAGAGGGCATGACCTGCGCGACCTGCGTTGGCCGGGTCGAAAAAGCGCTGCTCTCTGCGCCCGGCATCTCCAAGGCCGAAGTCAACCTCGTGACAGAAACCGCAGACGTCGAGGGCGTCGGCGTGCGCGCTGTCGATCTCATCGGCGCGGTGGAGGACGCTGGCTATGGCGCCCGCCTTCTCACCGACGACGCCGATCGCAACGCCGAGGCAGACGCGCGCGACGCGGCCAGACGGCGCGCGGAAGGCTGGCGTGTGGTCGCCGCGATTACGCTGGCAGCCCCCCTCACGCTGCCGATGTTTGGAATCCCCCTGCCCGGCTGGGTTCAATTGCTGCTGGCGACGCCGGTGCAATTCGTGCTTGGCGCACGCTTCTATGTCGCCGCATGGAAAGCGGTGCGCGCAGGCTCGGGCAATATGGATTTGCTGGTGGCCCTTGGCACGTCGGCGGCCTATTTCTTTTCGCTCTGGCTGCTCACGCAACCCCATGCGCACCATTTCTATTTTGAAGCGGCTACCGTCGTGATTGCGCTTGTGCTGTTGGGCAAATGGCTTGAGACGCGAGCCAAGCGCTCGACAACGCTGGCCATTCGCAGCCTGATGGCGCTGCGGCCTGAAAATGCGCGGGTGGAGCGCAACGGAGCCGAGATTGAAGTTCCGGTATCCGCCGTCAGCGTCGGCGATATCGTGGTCATGCGCCCCGGCGAGCGCGCGCCGGTTGACGGGCGCATTATTGAGGGCAAAAGCGCGGTGGATGAAAGCCTCATCACCGGCGAAAGCCTGCCGGTGGAAAAACACGCGGGCGACAAGATCATCGGCGGCTCCATCAACGGCTCGGGCCTGTTGCGCGTTGAGACGACCGCCGTTGGCGCGCAATCGGCTTTGGCGCGCATCATCGCGCTGGTGGAATCGGCGCAGGCCAAAAAGGCGCCAGTGCAAAAACTCGTCGATCGCGTCTCCGCAGTCTTCGTGCCGATCGTGCTTCTGGTGGCGGGGATCACGCTCATTGGCTGGTCATTGGCGGGAGATTTCGCAGGCGGGCTGATCGCCGCCGTCAGCGTGATGGTGATCGCCTGTCCGTGCGCTTTGGGGCTGGCCACGCCAACAGCTTTCATGGTCGGCACGGGCGTCGCCGCGCGCGCTGGCATTCTCATCCGCGACGCGCAGGCGCTTGAGCATGGACGCAATGTGGACGCCGTGATCCTCGATAAAACCGGGACACTGACTGAAGGCAAACCCGCCGTCACCGACATCATAGCGCTGGCTCATTTGAGCGAACACGAGCTGCTGCGGCTGGCCGCAGCAGCCCAGCAGGGCAGCGAACATCCGCTCGCCCACGCCATCCTCACGCGCTATGGCGAAAATGCGCAAGCCACGCCCCTGCCCCGCGTCGAAGAGTTTCAATCCCACACGGGGCGCGGCCTCACCGCAAAGGTGGATAATCGTTTGCTGGCCATCGGCAATCGCAGACTGATGGGCGAATACGACATCGACGCAAGCCCATTGGAGGCGCGCGCCGCCGAACTGGAGACGCACGGGCGCACCGTCATGTGGATTGGCGAGCGCACGCAGCCGCCGCGCCTGCTGGGCGTGATCGGCGTCGCCGATCCCATCAAGCCCCATGCGGCGCGGGCGGTTCAGCGGCTGATTGCGGCTGGCATTACGCCCTATCTCATCACCGGCGACAACGAGCGAACCGCCGCTTATGTCGCCAGGCTCGTCGGCGTCGAGCGCGTGTTTGCAGGCGTGTTGCCGGAGGGCAAAGCCGCTGCGGTGGAAGGCCTGCGCAAGGAAGGCCGCCATGTTGCAATGGTTGGCGACGGCGTGAACGATGCGCCCGCGCTCGCCGCCGCCGACGTAGGCATCGCCATGGGCGCCGGTGCGGACGTGGCGATGAACACGGCGGGCGTAACGCTGATGCGCAGCGACCCGCTGCTGATCGCCGACGCAATCGACATCAGCCGCGCCACTTATGCAAAAATCCGTCAGGGCCTGTTCTGGGCGTTTGTTTATAACGTGGTCGGCATTCCAATCGCCGCGTTCGGCTATCTTGATCCCGTCTACGCGGGCGCCGCGATGGCGCTGTCCTCGTTCAGCGTGGTCGCCAACGCGCTGTTGTTGCGCCGCTGGAAGGCTGCCGTTTAGGCGCACGCCCCGCTTGCCTTTCCCAAAACGTAGCCTAGACTTCCCAAAAGGTCGCACGAACAAATGGCCATCAGGGAGGGGAATATGAAACGCACCATTCGCACGCTTGGACTCGCCATGACAGCGCTCGCGCTGGCCACAGGCGGCGCGCTCGCGCAAAGCTGGCCACAAAAGCCTGTCACCTTCATCGTCCCCTTCCCCGCTGGCGGCGGCACAGACGCCTTTGCGCGCCCGCTGGGCGTTCATCTTGAGGCGCAGCTTGGCCAGCGCATCGTCATCGACAACCGCGGCGGCGCGGGCGGCACGATTGGCGCATCGGTCGCTGCAAAGGCGCCCGCTGACGGCTACACGTTCTTCATCGGCGCCGCGCACCATGCGATAGCGCCCGCGCTCTACCCAAAGCTCGATTATAATATCGAGACTGATTTTATCCCTATTGGCGTCGTGGCGCAGCCGCCGCAGGTCATCGCCGTTCATCCCGGCGTTCCTGCAAAAGATCTGAATGAATTCATCGCCTATGCGAGAGCCAATCCCGAAAAGCTGAATTTCGGCTCCGCCGGCAATGGCACAACCCACCATCTGGCGGGCGAATTATTCAAGACGCTGACGGGGACCAAGCTCACCCACGTGCCCTATCGCGGTGCTGGACCCGCTATGCAGGATCTCCTTGCCGGGCATTTGCAGATGATGTTTGACGGGCTCGGCTCATCGGCCGCGCAGATTGAAGGCGAGAAATTGCGCGCGCTCGCAGTCGCCAGCTCCAAACGCGCCGCTGCTTTTCCAAACGTGCCGACAGCTGCTGAAGCTGGCCTGAAGGATTACGAAGTCTCGACATGGTACGCCATGTGGGCGCCCAAAAACACGCCTGCGCCAGTTATCGAACGCATAACTGCAGAGCTGAAGATCGCGCTGGCCAAACCGGCGCTGATCGAAACATGGCGCAAGAACGGCTCGGATACGCCCAATCTCTACGGCGCTGATTTCGGCAAGTTCGTCACTTCGGAGGTCGAACGCTGGGGCGAAGTGGTGCGCAAGTCCGCCGTCAAACTGGACTAGGCTCCGCGACCTTGCGGGTGCGTGCGCGCAAGCGGCGCACCCGACGCGGCGGCTCCAACACCAGCACGGCGCTAAGCAATTGCCGGGGATCGCTCGAATTATTGACGTGATAGAGACGCACGCGCTGACGCATGCCCTCCTGTGCACAGAGCAAGTCCGTCTCCAGCCGCCCCGGTCCAGGATCGGCCAGGCCAGCCTCCAGCAAGGCTTGCAGTTCTTCTGCGCTCCTGCGGCTGGTCGGCGTCACATGATTGCTTGTGATCGACAAGGCGCACCCAAGCAGCGGCTCGGCACCTTCGCCCACATGCAAAACATAGCCGGAAAAATCGAGCAGAATCGCCGCCTCGCCCAACATCTGGAAGGCGTCGGCTATGCCGCGCGCCCGTGCCCCGGCGATAATCGGAGCCAACACTTCGCCCGATTTGGTGGCTCCATTGTGCCGCAACGCCGTCCCGTTACCGGTCTCATCTCGACCGGGCGTTATCACTGCTGACATTTACGCATCCTCTGTCGCCCAACAGCCGACAAACTCCAGAAGCCAGATTTGGTTTCACAATCGTTAACGCGGAGGCAGGACAGCGGTTGCGCGCAAATCTGGTCATAGAACGAAAAAGGCCGCCCCGAAGGGCGGCCTGATCTTTTGATTATGCCGCAACGATTATTCGGCTGCGGGAAGGCGCGGAACAGGGTGACCATCCGAATCCTGCGCCTTCTGGGCGAGGATCATCTCGTCGCGCATAACCGCAACGCGACGCAGCTTGGCCATCGCCGCGCCGGTGCCCGCCGGGATCAGGCGGCCAACGATCACGTTTTCCTTCAGGCCTTCAAGCGTGTCGATCTTGCCGTTGACGGCGGCTTCGGTCAGCACGCGGGTGGTTTCCTGGAACGAGGCCGCTGAGATGAACGAACGCGTCTGCAAGCTGGCCTTGGTGATGCCCAGGAGAACCGGAGTGCCGGCGCCGGGGCGCTTGCCTTCCGAGATCAGCTTCTCGTTGAGCGCATCGAGATCGCTGCGGTCAACCTGCTCGCCGTTCAGATATTCCGTATCGCCGACTTCGGTGATGTCGACCTTCTGGAGCATCTGGCGGACAATCACTTCGATGTGCTTGTCGTTGATCATAACGCCTTGCAAACGATAAACTTCCTGGATTTCGTTGACGAGGAAGGCTGCAAGCTCCTCCACGCCCTTGATCGCCAGAATGTCGTGCGGCGCCGGATTGCCGTCGACGATGTAATCGCCCTTCTCCACGACGTCGCCGTCCTGAAGATGGATATGCTTGCCCTTGGGGATCAGGTATTCGACGGATTCCCCGCCTTCTTCCTGCGGGATGATTTCGATCCGCTGCTTGTTCTTGTAGTCGCGGCCGAACTTCACCGTGCCCGTGATCTCGGCGATGATCGCATGGTCCTTGGGACGACGCGCCTCGAAGAGTTCAGCCACGCGCGGCAGACCGCCCGTGATGTCGCGGGTCTTGGCCGATTCCATCGAGATACGGGCGATGATGTCGCCCGCCTTCACGACGGCGCCGGGTTCGGTCGCGATGATCGATTCCACGGGAAGCGAATAACGCGCATCGCCGCCACGCAGGAGCTTGGCGATCTTGCCTGACGAATCCTTGATGAGGACCGCAGGCTTGAGCGTTGCCGAGCGCTGGTTCAGGCGCCAGTCGATGACCATGCGCTTGGTGATGCCGGTCGCTTCGTCGGCGGTCTCGGTCATGGACTGGCCTTCGACCAGATCCTCGAACGCAACCACGCCGTCAACTTCCGACATAATGGGACGGGTATAGGGATCCCACTCAGCCAGACGCTGGCCGCGCTTCACCTTGTCGCCCTCTTCAACCTTCATGCGCGCGCCGTAAATCACGCGGTGAACCGCGCGCTCGACGCCGTCGCCGCCGACGATGACGATGGCCACGTTGCGGGCCATAACCATCAGATCGCCGTCGTTGTTGCGGGCAAGATGCGAATTGCGGATGCGCACCGTGCCTTCAAAGTTCGACTCGATGAACGATTGATCGGCGATCTGCGCCGCGCCGCCGATGTGGAACGTGCGCATGGTGAGCTGGGTGCCCGGCTCGCCGATGGACTGCGCCGCAATGACGCCGACCGCCTCGCCCATGTTGACCGTGGTGCCGCGCGCCAGATCGCGTCCGTAGCAATTGCCGCAAACGCCGTTCTTGGCTTCGCAGGTCAGCACCGAGCGGATCTTCACTTCCTGGATGCCGGCCGCATTGATCGGCTCGATATGCCATTCCTCGATCATCGTACCCGCGGGCACGACGACCTTGCCGTCGATGTTGACCAGATCCTCAGCCGCCGTGCGACCAAGGATGCGGCTCGCCAGCGAGGCCACGACCGTGCCTGCGTCCACGATGGCGCGCATACGAATGCCGCCCTTCGATCCGCAATCACGTTCGGTGATGATCGAATCCTGCGCAACGTCCACGAGACGACGCGTCAGATAGCCAGAGTTCGCGGTCTTCAACGCGGTGTCGGCAAGACCCTTGCGGGCGCCGTGGGTCGAGTTGAAGTATTCGAGAACCGTGAGGCCTTCTTTGAAGTTCGAGATGATCGGAGTCTCGATGATCTCGCCCGAGGGCTTGGCCATCAGGCCGCGCATGGCGGCGAGCTGGCGCATCTGGGTTGGCGAACCGCGCGCGCCCGAATGCGACATCATGTAGATCGAGTTGATCGGCTTGTCGCGACCCGTGTCGTCCTTCTTCACGGTCGAAATGCGCACCATCATCTCTTCGGCGAGCTTGTCAGAGCACTTGGCCCAGGCGTCGATCACCTTGTTGTACTTCTCGCCCTGCGTGATGAGGCCGTCGTTGTATTGCTGCTCGTATTCCTTGGCCAGCGATTGCGTCGCGCCGACGATGGCTTCCTTCGTTTCCGGCACGACCATGTCGTCCTTGCCGAAGGAAATGCCGGCCTTGAAGGCTTCGCGGAATCCGAGAGCCATGATGCGATCGCAGAAGATCACCGTCTCCTTCTGTCCGCAATTGCGGTAGACGGTGTCGATCATCGACGAGATTTCCTTCTTCGTCATCAGCCGGTTGGCCACGTCGAAGGGGATTTTCTGATGCGCGGGAAGAAGCTGCGCCAGAATCATGCGGCCCGGCGTCGTCTCAAAAATCTTGGAAACGCGCTTGCCGTTTTCGTCATAGGTCCAGGCGCGGCCCTTGATCTTCGAATGCAGCGTGATCGCCTTGGCGTGCAGCGCATGCTCGATCTCGGCTTGCGACGAGAACGCCATGCCCTGCCCGATGTCGCCATCGACCATGAGCGAGAGATAATACAGGCCCAGAACGATATCCTGCGAAGGCACAATGATCGGCTGACCATTGGCGGGGTGAAGGATGTTGTTCGTCGACATCATCAAGACGCGCGCTTCAAGCTGCGCTTCAAGCGACAGCGGAACGTGCACGGCCATTTGGTCGCCATCGAAGTCGGCGTTGAACGCGGCGCAAACCAGCGGATGCAGCTGGATCGCCTTGCCTTCGATCAGCACAGGCTCGAACGCCTGAATGCCGAGGCGATGGAGCGTGGGCGCGCGGTTGAGCAGGATCGGATGCTCGCGGATAACCTCGTCGAGGATGTCCCAAACTTCCGGCTTCTCTTTTTCAACGAGCTTCTTGGCCTGTTTCACGGTGGCAGAGAAACCCTTGGCGTCGAGGCGCGAATAGATGAACGGCTTGAACAGCTCGAGCGCCATCTTCTTGGGCAGGCCGCACTGATGCAGCTTCAGTTCCGGACCCACCACGATGACAGAGCGGCCGGAGTAATCGACGCGCTTGCCGAGCAGGTTCTGGCGGAAGCGGCCCTGCTTGCCCTTCAGCATGTCGGCGAGCGACTTCAGCGGGCGCTTGTTGGCGCCGGTGATGACGCGGCCGCGACGACCGTTGTCGAACAGAGCATCAACCGATTCCTGAAGCATGCGCTTCTCGTTGCGGATGATGATGTCAGGCGCGCGCAATTCGATCAGCCGCTTCAGGCGGTTGTTGCGGTTGATGACGCGGCGGTAAAGATCGTTCAGATCGGACGTGGCGAAACGTCCGCCGTCGAGCGGCACCAGCGGGCGCAGATCGGGCGGAATGACGGGCACTTCCGTCAGCACCATCCACTCGGGCTTGTTGCCCGAATACATGAAGGCTTCGATGATCTTGAGGCGCTTGGCCAGCTTCTTGGGCTTCAGCTCGCTGGTCGATTCCGCGATCTCGACCTTGAGATCGGCGGCGATCTTGGCCAGATCCATGTTCTTGAGCAGCTCGCGGATCGCCTCTGCGCCGATGAGCGCCGTGAACGAATCCTGGCCGTACTCGTCCTGCGCGCGCAGGAACTCGTCTTCCGACAAGAGCTGACGATCCTTGAGCGGCGTCAGGCCGGCGTCGATGACGATGTAGGATTCGAAATAGAGAATGCGCTCAAGCTCCTTGAGCGTCATGTCCATCAGGAGGCCGATGCGCGAGGGTAGCGACTTCAGGAACCAGATGTGGGCGACGGGCGCGGCCAGCGAGATGTGGCCCATGCGCTCGCGGCGAACGCGCGAGAGCGTAACTTCCACGCCACACTTTTCGCAGATGACGCCCTTGTACTTCATGCGCTTGTACTTGCCGCACAGGCACTCGTAATCCTTGATCGGGCCAAAGATACGCGCGCAGAACAAGCCGTCGCGCTCGGGCTTGAACGTGCGATAATTGATGGTCTCCGGCTTTTTGATCTCGCCGAAGGACCAGGACAGAATCTTCTCAGGGCTCGCGATGGCGATCTGAATCTGGTCGAACGCCTGGGGCTGCACGACCGGATTAAAGAGATTCATGACCTCTTGGTTCATTGTCTTCTCCTGAAGCTGGGGCCCGGCGCTTCTGGCTGCGGCCCTGCCGGATGAATTCTAAATGGCGAAGCGCAGGAGCGGCCAAACCGCTCCTGCTCGTTAGTGCTATTCCGCGGCTTCCGCCGGCGGTTCGATCTTCTTGGTCGACGTCAATTCGACGTTGAGGCCCAGCGAACGCATTTCCTTGACGAGCACGTTGAAGCTCTCGGGGATACCGGACTCAAACGCGTCATCGCCGCGCACGATCGCCTCGTAGACCTTGGTGCGGCCCGCGACGTCGTCAGACTTCACGGTCAGCATTTCCTGCAAGGTGTACGCGGCGCCGTAGGCTTCAAGCGCCCACACTTCCATTTCGCCGAAGCGCTGTCCGCCGAACTGCGCCTTGCCACCCAGCGGCTGCTGGGTGACGAGCGAGTACGGACCAATCGAGCGCGCATGAATCTTGTCGTCGACAAGATGATGCAGCTTCAGCATGTAGATGTAGCCCACAGTCACCTTGCGGTCGAAGGTCTCGCCGGTGCGCCCGTCGTAAACGGTCGACTGGCCGGACGGATCGAGATCGGCCTTGATGAGCAGCTCGACGATGTCCTTCTCGCGCGCACCGTCGAAGACGGGGGTTGCGATGGGAACGCCGCGCCGCAGATTGTTGCCGAGCTCCACAAGGGAGGCGTCGTCAAGGCTGGCGACCGTCTGGTCATCCTTGCCATAGATGTCGGCGAGCTTGTCGCGCAGCGGCTGGATGTCGCCCTGACGCATATAGGCGTTGACCGTGGCGCCCACTTGCTTGCCAAGGCCTGCGCAGGCCCAGCCAAGATGGGTTTCAAGGATCTGGCCGACGTTCATGCGCGAGGGCACGCCCAGCGGGTTCAGAACGATGTCGACGGGCGTTCCGTCGGCGAGGAACGGCATGTCCTCGCTCGGCACGATCTTCGACACCACGCCCTTGTTGCCATGGCGTCCGGCCATTTTGTCGCCAGGCTGGATCTTGCGCTTCACGGCGACGAAGACCTTGACCATCTTCATCACGCCGGGCGGCAATTCGTCGCCGCGCTGCAACTTCTCGACCTTGTCAAGGAAGCGGCTTTCCAGCCCCTTCTTGGCTTCGTCGTATTGCTTGCGCATGGCTTCGATCTCGCCCATCAGGCGGTCGTCCTCAACGGCGAACGCCCACCAATGCGAGCGGGGATATTCGTCGAGGATCACGTTCGTGATCGCGCCGTCCTTGCGATAGCCCTTCGGGCCGGCCGAAGCCGTCTTGTCGAGCAGCATTTCGCGCAGGCGTCCGTAGACGTTGCGATCAAGAATCGCGAGCTCGTCGTCGCGGTCCTTGGCGAGGCGCTCGATCTCTTCGCGCTCGATGGCCTGTGCGCGCTCGTCCTTCTCGACGCCGTGGCGATTGAACACGCGCACTTCGACGATGGTGCCGGTGACGCCCGGGGGCACGCGCAGCGAGGTGTCGCGAACGTCGGAAGCCTTCTCGCCGAAGATAGCGCGCAGGAGCTTTTCTTCCGGCGTCATCGGGCTTTCGCCCTTGGGCGTGATCTTGCCGCACAGGATGTCGCCAGCCTGCACTTCGGCGCCGATGTAGACGATGCCTGCTTCGTCCAGATTCTTCAGCGCTTCTTCCGATACGTTCGGAATGTCGCGCGTGATTTCCTCTGGCCCCAGCTTGGTGTCGCGCGCCATCACTTCGAACTCGTCGATGTGAATGGACGTGAACACGTCGTCGCGCACGATGCGCTCGTTGAGCAGGATGGAATCTTCGAAATTGTAGCCGTTCCAGGGCATGAACGCGACGAGCACGTTGCGGCCAAGCGCCAGATCGCCGAGGTCCGTTGACGGGCCGTCGGCGATGATGTCGCCCTTGCGCACGAAATCGCCGACCTTCACCAGCGGACGCTGGTTGATGCAGGTGGACTGGTTCGAACGCTGGAACTTCATCAGTCGGTAAATATCAACGCCAGGCTTGGAGGCGTCCAGCTCGTCGGTCGCGCGGATAACGATACGCGTGGCGTCGATCTGGTCGATGAAGCCGGTGCGGCGGGCCGAAATCGCAGCGCCTGAATCGCGCGCAACAACTGACTCCATCCCGGTGCCCACAAGCGGAGCATCAGCGCGCACCAGCGGCACGGCCTGACGCTGCATGTTCGAGCCCATGAGGGCGCGATTGGCGTCGTCGTTTTCAAGGAACGGGATCAGCGCGGCAGCCACAGACACAAGCTGCTTGGGCGACACGTCCATGAAGTCCACACGATCACGCGGGGACATGATGACGTCGCCCGAATGGCGGCAGACCACGAGGTCTTCCACGAGCATGCCGTCCTTGCCGATGGGCGCGTTGGCTTGCGCGACGTAATGCTTGGTCTCTTCCATCGCGGAGAGATAGATCACGTCCTCAGTCACGAAGCCGTCGCGCACGCGGCGATACGGCGCCTCGATGAATCCGTACTTGTTCACACGGGCGAAGGTCGCCAGCGAATTGATGAGGCCGATGTTTGGGCCTTCCGGCGTTTCAATCGGGCAGATGCGGCCATAATGGGTCGGATGCACGTCGCGCACTTCAAAGCCGGCGCGCTCGCGCGTCAGGCCGCCCGGTCCAAGCGCCGAAAGACGACGCTTGTGGGTGATCTCGGACAGCGGGTTCGTCTGATCCATGAATTGCGACAGCTGCGAGGAGCCGAAGAACTCGCGCACGGCGGCGGCAGCCGGCTTTGCGTTGATGAGGTCCTGCGGCATCACGGTGTCGATATCGACAGACGACATGCGCTCCTTGATGGCGCGCTCCATACGCAGCAGGCCGAGGCGATATTGATTTTCCATCAATTCGCCGACTGAGCGCACGCGGCGGTTGCCGAGATGGTCGATGTCGTCGATTTCGCCGCGTCCGTCGCGAAGGTCCACGAGCGCTTTCACAACGGCCAGAATGTCGGCCTTGCGAAGAATGCGCACAGTGTCTTCTGCGTCCAGATCAAGACGCATGTTCATCTTCACGCGACCAACGGCCGAGAGGTCGTAGCGCTCGGAATCGAAGAACAGCGAATGGAACATCGCTTCAGCCGAATCCACCGTCGGCGGCTCGCCGGGGCGCATCACGCGGTAGATATCGAACAATGCTTCCTCGCGTGAGGAATTCTTGTCCACCGTCAACGTATTGCGGATATAGGGGCCGACGTTGATATGGTCGATGTCGAGGATCGGCAGATCGGTGAAGCCAGCCTCAATGAGGGCGACCAGCGATTTGGCGCTGATCTCTTCTCCGGCTTCGGCAAAGATTTCGCCGGTCTCTGCATTGTAGAGGTCTTCCGCCAGATACTGGCCGAACAGATCCTCGTCCTGAGCCTTCAGGAATTTCACGCCGCGATCGATGAGAGCGCGGGCGGCGCGGGCCGTCAGCTTCTTGCCAGCTTCACAAACGACTTCGTTAGTGTCGGCGTCGATCATGTCGACGCTGGCCTTCATGCCCTTCAACCGCTCGGGATCGTAGGGTACACGCCAGTGAACCAGGCCTGACTTCTCCTCAACGCGTTCATAGGTGAGCTTGTTGAAGAAGAAGTTCAAAATTTCTTCGCCGTCCATGCCAAGCGCAAACAGCAGCGACGTCACCGGAATCTTGCGGCGACGGTCAATGCGGGCGTAGACGATGTCCTTGGCGTCGAACTCGATGTCGAGCCATGAGCCGCGATAGGGAATGATACGGGCGGCGAACAGCAGCTTGCCCGATGAATGCGTCTTGCCCTTGTCGTGGTCAAAAAACACACCCGGGGAGCGATGCATCTGCGAGACGATGACGCGCTCGGTGCCGTTGACGACGAACGTTCCGTTCATGGTCATGAACGGCATGTCGCCCATGTAAACGTCCTGCTCCTTGATGTCGCGCACGGATTTGGCGCCCGTGTCCGGGTCCACGTCGAACACGATCAGGCGAAGCTTCACCTTCAGGGGAGCTGCGTAGGTCATGCCGCGCTGGCGGCACTCATCGACGTCATACTTGGGCGGCTCAAACTCATAGGTGACGAAATCAAGCTGCGCCGTTCCCGCAAAATCCCTGATCGGGAACACAGACTTGAAGACCGCCTGCAGACCTTCGTCCAGCCGGCCGCCCTTGGGCTCGTCGACCATCAGAAACTGGTCGTACGAAGCCTTCTGCACCTCGATCAGATTGGGCATTTCCGCAACTTCGCGGATATGTCCGAAAAATTTGCGGATACGCTTGCGGCCGGTGAACGTCTGTTGTGAGGACTGAGCCGGAGTCTGAGCCATATCGCTTCTCGCACCTTCGGTTCGGCGGACCCAACGGGGTCGGCGCCTGACACGTAAATCCCGGGAGATTTACGCTCTCGGGGCCGGGCCCCGGGAAAAAATCGCCTGCGTCCCGCGCAGGTTTCGCTCCGCCAGCGCTATGCGCCTTTGGAACGGGTGAACGGCCCCGGAGAAAAGACCCCGGGACCGTTTTAGTTGGAGACGATCAGAAGGCGCAGCTGCGCCGAAATGACGTCATATCGGCGGTCTTACTTGAGTTCAACCTTGGCGCCAGCCTTCTCAAGCTGTTCCTTGAACTTCTTTGCGTCGTCCTTGGACACGCCTTCCTTGACGGCCTTCGGAGCCGCTTCCACCAGATCCTTGGCTTCCTTGAGGCCAAGACCGGTGATCGCGCGCACTTCCTTAATGACTTCGATCTTCTTGTCGCCGGCGGCGGCCAGCATGACCGTGAATTCAGTCTGCTCTTCGACGGCGGCGGCTGCGCCGGCCGGGGCGGCCGAGACGGCCACGGCGGCGGCGGCGGAGACGCCCCACTTTTCTTCGAGCATCTTGGCGAGCTCAGCAGCTTCGAGAACAGTCAGAGCCGACAGGTCGTCGACGATCTTTTCGAGGTTAGCCATGGTGATTTATCCTTAGGTTGTTGGTTCGAACTGAATTGCAGGCCTCGTTCAGGCCGCGTCTTGATTGGCGTAAGCCCCGAACACCCGTGCCAGCTTGGCGGCGGGCGCAGTCGAGAGCTGGGCGATCTTGGTCGCAGGAGCGTTGACAAGCCCCACGATCTTGGCGCGCAGTTCGTCGAGGGACGGCAAAGTGGCAAGCGCCCTTACACCGTCCGCGTTCAGGGGGGTCGCGCCCATTGCGCCGCCCAGAATCACGAGCTTGTCGTGTTCCTTGGCGAACGCGGCGCAGACCTTCGGCGCAGCGACCGGATCATCCGAATAGGCGATCAGGGTCGGCCCCTTCATCAGGGCGCCGATGGACGCTACGTCCGTGCCATCAAGAGCGATCTTGGCGAGGCGGTTTTTTGCGACTTGGACCGAGGCGCCAGCTCCACGAATCTGCGTACGCAGTTTCTCAAGCTGGGCGACGGTCAGGCCGGAGTAGTGCGCCACGACAACGACCGACGTCTTGGTGAAGACCCCGTTCAGTTCCGAGACGAGCTCTCTTTTTTCCGCTCTGTCCACGTGCTCTCTCCGGTTGACGAGGCAAAAAGCCCCGCCGGCTGCATGAACCACGCATTGAGGCCAGGTCTTGCGACCCAGACAAGCGCGGCATCGAATGCCTGTCCCCGGAGCGATGGAATCGCCACCGGACAGAAGGTTCGAACCAAACTCCTGCGGGCCGACGAATCGGTCCGCGAAATCCGCTCTCCCCGTCTATGCTGGCTATCAGGCCGGATTGAACCGGGCTGCCGGAACGATCCGGCTCTCTGACGATTAAGCCAAGGCAAAAACCTCGGCGCCTGCAGTCTCGGACAGGACATGGCCGACGCACACAAGGCTTCCGCCCCGGGTACATCGACCGATCCACCGCGCGCAATTATCCTCGCAAGAAAACGCCTCGCGCGCGGAATTTGAATTGGAATGGGATCGCACTAAACCGACCCCGATTTGTTTCTTTAGCCGGGTTCCGATCCAATGCCAAGAGGCTTCGGATCGGAATTTCCAACTTTGTCAAGGACGCCGACCTATCGGCGACCCGCACAAGGCTGTTTTACGCCGACTGGCTGGTGCCGACCGACGCCAGATCCACCTTCACGCCCGGACCCATCGTCGAGGAGACGGCGATGCGCTGGATGTAGGTACCCTTGGCGCCCGTGGGCTTGGCCTTGGCGACGGCGTCAACGAACGCCTTGATGTTCTCGATCAGCTTGTCTTCGCCAAACGAAGCCTTGCCGACGAGGCCCTGGACGATGCCAGCCTTCTCGACGCGGAACTCGACGGCGCCGCCCTTGGAAGCCTTGACGGCCGCAGCGACGTCCATGGTCACGGTGCCGACGCGCGGGTTCGGCATCAGGCCGCGCGGCCCGAGAACCTTGCCCAAACGTCCGACGAGACCCATCATGTCCGGCGTGGCGATGCAGCGATCAAAGTCGATCGTGCCGCCCTGAACCAGCGTGACCAGCTCTTCGGCGCCGACGACGTCAGCGCCAGCGGCCTTGGCTTCATCAGCCTTTGGGCCGCGTGCGAACACCGCGACGCGGACCGTGCGGCCCGTGCCGTTGGGCAGGTTGACCACGCCGCGCACCATCTGGTCCGCATGCTTGGGATCAACGCCGAGGTTCATCGCGATTTCGACGGATTCGTCGAACTTCGCGCTGGCCGAGCCCTTTACGAGCTTGATGGCGTCATCGATCTTGTAGAGTTTCGTGCGCTCGACCTGGTTACGAGCAGCGGTAATGCGCTTTCCCATCCGCCTTACTCCACAACCTGCAGGCCCATGGCCCGCGCCGAACCCTCGATCATCGTCATGGCCGCTTCGACCGTGTGACAATTGAGGTCAGGCATTTTCTCCGTGGCGATCTCGCGAATCTGCGCGCTCGTCACCTTCCCAATAAATCCGCGACCGGGCGTCTTGTGACCGGAAGCCGGCTTCTTGCCGATCTTCAGGCCAGCTGCCTTCTTCAGGAAGAAGGTCACCGGAGGACGCTTCATCTCGAAAGTGAAGGAGCGATCCTGGTAAGCGGTAATGATGACGGGGATGGGCGTCCCCTTTTCAATCTGCGCAGTCTTCGCGTTGAAGGCCTTGCAGAACTCCATGATGTTCAGGCCGCGCTGACCCAGCGCGGGGCCGATCGGCGGCGAAGGGTTCGCCGCGCCGGCCGGCACCTGAAGCTTCACGTAACCCGCGATCTTCTTTGCCATTACTCTCTCCACATGCCGCACAGCGCCAGGGGCGAGGCGGCGGTTTGAAGTCCGTGGTGCGACGCGGGCTCCGGAATGGCTGTCCCGGCGCGTCTTCCACGCTCATACGGACCGGAAACCGGCCCGCTCTTTCCCTGCGCACGCCTCATGCGGCGCAGAAAACACCTGTGCTCAAACTTTCTCGACCTGAGCAAATTCCAGTTCGACCGGCGTTGCGCGGCCAAAGATCGAGACAGCGACCTTGACGCGCGAACGCCCTTCGTCGACCTCTTCCACCGTACCGTTGAACGAGGCGAACGGACCATCGGCCACGCGCACCGTTTCGCCAATCTCAAACGACATCGAGGGCTTGGGATGGTCGACGCCCTCGGCGACCTGGCCCTTGATCCGGTCTGCTTCCGCATCCGAAATCGGCATCGGCTTGTTGTCGGCGCCCAGAAAGCCGGTGACTTTCGGGGTGTTCTTGATGAGGTGGAAGACGTCGTCCGAAAGGTCGCACTTCACCAGCACGTAGCCGGGGAAGAACTTGCGTTCGGCGTTGATCTTGCGACCGCGGCGAACCTCGACGACGTTCTCGGTCGGCACGAGAATCTCTTCGAATTTCTCCACGAGGCCGCGCTGGGCGGCCTGCTCGCGGATCGAATCAGCGACCTTCTTCTCGAAGTTCGAATAGGCGTGGACGATGTACCAGCGCTTGCTCATCATATTCCTCGTCAGCGCCCAAGCGACAGTATGAAGCCGAGCACGATGCGGATCGTTTGATCCACAGCTATGAAGAAGATGCTCGCCACGATCACCATCAGCACGACAAGAGCCGTGGTGATAAGCGTTTCACGACGCGTGGGCCAAGTGACCTTGGTCGCCTCGGAGCGCACCTGCTGCAAAAACTCGAACGGATTGGCCATAAAACCTGTCCCGGAAAATTCTATACGGCTGGAAGCGCGCAGGTTTCGCCAGATGGCTTTTGCGCCCTTCGATCGGCCGCCAGAAGGCGACTGCCGAAAATGATCGCGGCGCGGGACCGGTCGGTCTCGCGCCACTAATACGGCTTATACCCATAGCCCGGCCCCTCGCCAAGCGAAAATATAGAGCTAGGGCCGATCAGCCGCAGACCAGACTTCTTCGGCTACCACCTGTGAGCCTAGCGAGGTCCAGACACCGCCCGTCACCTTGTCGCCGGAGATGGAATAGACCGCCACGCCCGGCCTGGCGGGGCCGACCGGCGTGAAAACGATGGAGAGCACGTTGTCGATCACGATGCCTGTGCCGATCTGCTGCGTCTGGCCGATGCGCCAGACCACGGTATAGGTGCGCCCGGTCTGCTTGATCTGGGCTTCGCCCTTGTAACTGCCCGGCTGGCCGGGATTCTGCCCCTCCACCGAGTAAAGCCCCTCGATCCCGGCGAGCGCCGGCTGGGCGAGCAGAGCGGCGCAAACAAATCCCAAACCTGCGGCCAGGCGCTGCGCCGAAATCGCTATCCTGATCGCTTTCATGCTGTCCCGATCTTTCTCGCCAATCCGAACCGCTCTGGTCCTGTTCCAACAACATAGGCCAGCCTTCAGTTTCCGCCAGCCCCGTCCGTCTGTCGAGGGCGACTTTCACTCAATCGTAAAATTCATGGGGATGCTGAGAACAAGCACGGACCCGGCTACGTCCGGCGGCAGAGGGGGAAAGGGCGCCGCCCGACGCATGACCTCCAGCGTCGCCTCGTCCAAAAGGCTTGAGCCCGACGAGCGCACCAGACGCGCCTCCGCCAGCGCGCCGTTGCGCCTTATCGAGATACTGACGACCGCCCGCCCCTGATCGCCGCGCGCCTGCGCTTTGGCCGGGTAGCGTTTGGCCTGCTGAACGCGCGCAAACACCGCCGTCAAATAATGCGGCGGAGCCAAAGCCGAGGTTTGGGCGCCGCGCGATTCCGCTGTAGCGCGCCCGTTCGGATGCGCCTTCAGGGCGCGCGGCTGTGCAGCGACGCGCTGCGCGGGGAAAGGATGTTTCACGCTCTGCTCGCGTTGCGGTTTTGGCTGTGGAGGCAGCGCGATGACGACCTGCGGGGCCGCAGGCTCTTGTGGCATTACGGGAGGCCGGTCGGCCTCCTTTTGCACTTGCAGCGGCGGCAGCATTGCAAGCTCCTGCTGTGGCGCAGAGGCAAGTGCGGTCTTCGCTTGCGGCGCCTCCGACGCCGTGCGCTCAGGCGCGGCAAGTTCTTGCTCCACAAGCTCTTGCGCGAGCGCAGCTGGCGCCTCCGTCTTCGGATCAAAGGACGTTTCGCCGGCGGGCTGTTCCAGTGCATCCCCGGCGTAAACAATGGTCAATTCGACAAGGCCTGGCTGCGGCGCAGGGGTCGGCGTGCGCCACACGAGCGCAGCCAAAGCAGCGTGCGCGAGCAAGGACGCAGCCAATCCGACGACAATACGCGCACGCCGGCGCGATTTGATTTGCCAAGGGGCCTGCGACGCCTCGGCAAGCCTGGGCAGCAATGGGGCTCGCCCCTCACCCGGCTGCTTCACAACGCTCACGCAGGGCGCGCAAGTCTGGAGCGTCCCGACGCGAGGAGAGGCAATTGGCGGGACCGCCAGCGGCGCACGGGCAAGCGCCTGCACATCGACCGTCAAGTCGATACGCGCAAAAGACGCAGCCTCCCTTTGCCCAAGCCCATACCGCAAATGAATCGCCCCGATTTCTTCAGGCTCCAGACCCGCCCCTAGGTCCGACACCTCGCCGTCGCTGACAAGAGCGGCCTTCGTCGATTCTGTGAAGACAGAGCGACAAACCGCTCTGCTTATTCTTGCTTTCCCGTACAGCCTACGGTATCGAGCATGTGTAATACTATAACATAAACACCTAAGGCGAGCCAATGACGATTCAGCGTTTCATGATTATCTCCAGCGCGTTGGCGGCCTCGACGCTCGCTGGCGGCCAAGCCCATGCGCAGCAAGAGCTGCCCGAAATCGTGGTGCTTGGAGCGTCGCCGCTGCGGGCGCCGTGGCTTCAGGAAAATCTTGGACCGGGCGCCGGCGTCTACGGGCTCGACCAGGCGGAGCTGACGCAAACTGGCGGCGCGACGCTTGGCGCGGCGTTGAGCGAGAAGCCGGGCGTCTCGGGCTCGGCGTTTGGGCCGGGCGCCAATCGCCCGATCCTGCGCGGCCTCGACAACCAGCGCGTGCGCCTTCAGGAGAACGGAATCGGCTCGATGGACGTGTCGTCTGTGGGCGAAGACCATGGCGTCCCGATTGATCCGCTGGCGGCGCAGCGGATCTCGATTCTGCGCGGGCCTTTCGCCTTGCGTTATGGCTCGTTTGGAATTGGCGGCGTGATCGACGCCCAGAACAATCGCATCCCCCTGCCCGACACGCCCGAGGGCGCACGGGCGGAAACCACGACCGCTGTCAGCTCGGTCGATTCCGGGCGCGAGGGCTCTGCGATTGCGCAGGTCCGCAAAGGCGCTTACGCCGTTCATGCCGATTTCTATCGTCGCCGCGCTGGCGATTACAAAACGCCGCATGGAACGCAGGCCAATTCCGCTCTCGACATGACGGGCATGGCGTTTGGCGGCTCCTACATTCACCATAGCGGCTTCTTTGGCCTCTCCATCAGCCGCTTTGAGAGCGCTTATGGGATCCCGGGAATTGAATCAGCGCAAAACCGCACGCGCATAGACATGCAGCAAACAAAGATATTGGCGCGCGGCGAACAAAAGCTTGATGGAAGCGCGATCGAATCGCTGCGCTTCTGGTTTGGCGCCAGCCGTTACAGCCATAACGAAGACATCGTTGAGGCTGGCGCGCGCAAAGTCATGGGCGTCTATAACAACGATGAAGCCGAAGGGCGGATGGAAGCGGTGCTTCGTCCGGTCGCCACGCCGTGGGGCGAACTGAAAACAATCGTCGGCGCGCAAGTTGGCGGGCAGCAACTCAACACCGCCGGAGAAGCGGGTGGCCTGCCTGGCCCCGCAAGCGCGCGCCGCAACGCGGCCTACGCTATCAGCGAACTCGCGCTCTCGCAGCGCCTCACGTTCGTTGCGGGCGTGCGCGTCGAAGGCGCTTCATTGCGTGGCGATTCAGCGGCCTTCCCTGCCAATTACCTGCCACCCTTCCCGGCCGCCCCGCTTGACGAGGCTCGCGCTCATGTGCGGCAAGTACCCGTCAGCGTCAGCGCCGGCTTGCGGTTTGACATGCCCAGCGACTGGAAAGGCAGGCTGAACCTGCAACGCACGGAACGCGCGCCCGATGCGCTGGAGCTGTTCGCCAAAGGCCCGCACGAGGCCACCGGCACGTTCGAGATCGGCGATCCAAACTTGCGCAAGGAAAACGCAATCGGCGCAGAGATTGGACTCTCTCGCGACTTTGGACCGCTGCGCATTGACGCAGCTGTCTTCCACACCCGTTATCAGGGCTATATCTACAAGCGCATCACCGGAAACACCTGCGGCGAAGACTTTGCAGATTGCATCGCGGGCGATGGCGAGGAGCTGAAACAGGTCGCCTACGATCAGCGAGACGCACGCTTCACCGGCGCGGAATTTGCGGCCCGCTATGAGATCATGCCGGTTGGTCCGGGCATGTTTGGATTCGACGGCCAGTTCGACATCGTGCACGCACGCTTTTCCGACGGCGCAAACGTTCCGCGCATACCGCCGATGCGGGTTGGCGCCGGCATGTTCTGGAGCGGCGCCGGCATATCCGCACGCCTTGGACTGCTTCACGCTTTCGCGCAAAAGCGCATTGCGGACGAAGAAGAAACGTCCACCAGCGGCTATAATTTGCTGCGCGCCGAACTCAGCTACGTCACGCCCATCGGCGCGCCCGCAGACAAGCGCCAGCTCACCATAGGCCTCACCGGCACGAACCTGCTCAATGCCGACGTGCGCCTGCACACCTCGTTTCGCAAGGACGAAGTGCTTCAGCCGGGACGCGGCGTGCGCGCGTTCGTAAACGTGAAGTTCTAGCCTCGCTTTGGCATCGGGAGGGGATCAGGCTAAGATCAAAGGAGTTACAAAAAAACTCCGGAGAAACGCTCGTGTCCCCTCCCCCTTTCCGCGCCGACCATATTGGCAGCCTGCTGCGCCCCGCCGCTTTACTGGAAAAGCGCCGGCTCAATTCCGCCGGGCGCTTGAACGACGACGATTTGCGCGCCGCAGAAGACGAGGCGATTGACGAGGCTGTCGCGCTTCAGGAGCGGCTGGGCTTTGGGCTTGTCACCGACGGCGAGTTGCGGCGGCGCTCCTACCACAGCTATTTCTTTGGCCAGCTCGGCGACATCGTGCCCGATTACGTGCCGCCGGAAGATTTTACCGTGCAATCGCCACAGCGCGGGGTGCAGCCGGTGGCGCGCATCGGCAGCCGCGTCCTGCGCACAAAGCCGATCCACCTTGAGGATTACCGCGCGCTTGCGGCGCGCACGAAATCCACGCCCAAAATCACCATTCCCGGCCCCTGCGCGCTGCACTTTCGCGGTGGCGATGCAGCCGCTTTGAAGAGCGCCTATTCAGACGTCGATCAATTCTGGGACGATGTGGTGCAAGCGTTTCGCGCCGAGCTGCTGGAGCTTGCGGCAGCTGGCTGCACTTATGTGCAGATGGACGAGACGGCGTTTGCCAAATTCGGCGACCCGGAAGTGCAGGCGATGCTGGCCGCGCGCGGCGATGACTGGCGCAAGATCATCGACCTTTACGTGGAGATGACCAATCGAGTCGTGCGCGACATTCCCGGCATGCGCATCGGCATCCATTTATGCCGGGGCAATCGCGGCGGGCAATTCCATGCCGAGGGCGGCTATGAAGTCGTCGCTGAAAAGCTGTTCAACGAACTGGCCGTCGATCTGTTTTTCCTTGAATACGATTCCCCGCGCGCCGGAGATTTCTCGCCGCTACGCTTTGTGCCCAAAGGCCGCTCGGTCGTGCTGGGGCTCGTTTCCACGAAATCGCCCGCGCTTGAGAACAAAGGCGAATTGAAGCGCCGCATTGAAGAAGCTTCGCGCTTCGTGCCGCTCGACCATCTGGCGCTCAGCCCGCAATGCGGCTTTGCGAGCGTGGACACCGGCAATCCGGTCTCTCCCGCCGATCAGGAAGCCAAATTGCGGCTTGTCGTGGAGACGGCGCGCGACATCTGGGGCTGACGTTCAGGCTCCATTCAGACGGACAACGCAAGATTTGACGCATCAGGAGCGGTCTCATGCATCACAATCTTTTGCGTCAGATCTTCGCAGCTCTGTTTGCCTGCCTCGCCTCGCCCGCCTTTGCGCAAGATTCTCTGGCTGGCTCGCGCTGGCTGACGGAAGCCATCGCAGACGTAGCCTTGAGCGAGAGCCCGCAATCTCGTCTCGAAGTGCTGACTGAGGGTCGAATTTCAGGCAATAGCGGCTGCAATGCCTTCACGGGCGCAGGCCAATTGAGAGACGGAGCCGTGAAGATCGGCATGCTTGCGACCACCCGCATGGCGTGCCCGCCCGCGATCATGGATCAGGAGGGCAAGTTTCTCGCGGCATTGGGCAAAGCCGTCCGCTACGAGGCGACGTCCAACGGGCGACTTGTCCTGCGCGATTCCAGCGGCGACGAACTGGTTCGCTTTTCGCGTTTGTAACTTTGCCAGATTGATCTGCCTCACTTGATTGACTTGCCCGCAGCGTATTCCTAGGCTTTGTGCCGGTTTGGCGTTTGTCGGGTAATCGCGTGAGCACTCAAGGATCAGGGAGCCCGATAGGACGCGGCGTCGTTTTGGGCGCTATCGCGGCGGGTGCGCTGTTGTGCGCCTCCGTGCAAGCGCTCGCACAATCCGTCCCGAACCTTTCCATCGACAAAGTCTTCGCCCGACCCTCCGGCTGGCTCGTCGGCGAAAGCGATGCTGGCGGCTGTCTCGCCGCCGTCAGCTACAAAGACGGAACCACGGTCTGGATCGGATTTGACCGCACTGGAGAGACTGTTCTCGCCTTTACCAACGAAAGCTGGAGCGCGATTACGCCCGGACAGTCCTATCAATTGCAGATGCGCACGCGCGGCCAGGGCAATTGGCGGGGCCAGTTTACCGGCTTTCAGCGTCGCAGCGCCAAGGGTTTTGTCGCGCGTGGCCTGAAGGCTCAGTTCCTGAGCGATTTCGCGGCGGCTGGCGGCGTTTGGGTGAGCATCGGCACAGTTGAAATGGCTCGCCTGTCCTTGAGTGGCAGCAAAGCGGCGCTGGGTTCGACCATTGAATGTCAGAAACAGCTGATAGCAGCCCGCACCGATCCCTCGCGTGCAGCCCCGGTGCGAGAGGCGCCTGCGCCGCAGCGCGAATCGGCAGGCAGTAGCGGGACAGGCTTTTTCGTTTCGAAAGACGGCCATGTGATGACCAACCATCACGTGGTGAACAGCTGCAAAACCTTCGAAATCAGCTTCGCTGGCGGGGAAAAGACGCCCGCGACTCTCGTCGCCCGCGACGCCGCCAACGATCTCGCGCTCCTTCGCACCAACCTGAAAGCCAGCGCCCTGCCCGCCTTCACCACCCGCCCGCGCATTGGGGAAAGCGTCTACGCCTTCGGCTTCCCGCTGGTGGGCATGCTCTCGACCTCGGGCAATTTCACCATCGGCAACATCACCGCGACAGCCGGATTGAGCGATGACACCCGCCACCTTCAAATCTCGACCCCGGTTCAGGTCGGCAATAGCGGTGGGCCGCTGCTGGACCAGTTCGGCAATGTCGCGGGCGTGATCGTCTCCAAGCTGAACGTGGTGACGGCGGCGCGCGTGACGGGCGACATGATCCAAAACGTGAACTTCGCTATCAAATCCACCATCGCGCTGAATTTTCTCGAGAGCAACGGAATCGCGCCGGTTGAGACGCGCAAGACGCAGGCGCTTGATCCTGCGACCATTGCCGAGGCGGCGAAAGATTTTACCGTGCTGGTGACGTGCAGGTAGGTTTGGATTGCGGTACAGGCGCACAGGTCCCAAGCGCGTCATGGTCGCGAAGGCGGCCATCTAGGACAGGCCGCAGTCTGGTAACCTGCCGTGGATCCCGACCTTCACCGGGATGACGGCCAAACTGAACGCTCAAGAAAAATGGCAGGGGCTGAGGGATTCGAACTCTCGACCTTCGGTTTTGGAGACCGACGCTCTAACCAGCTGAGCTAAGCCCCTAGCTCTGCGCACCCGCAGGTACGCCGCGCGTTCATGCCAAAAGGCAAGGCGTTTTGCAAGCGAAAACCACAACCCCGCTCTTAAGTCTTCGTCAACACAACGCAAGCGATACTGCAGTCATTGTTTTGGGCGTTGCGTCACTCTTTTCCACAAATCATTTTCAAGAGAAATTCCGATGTCGCTCGTTCAATTGGCGATGGCTGCGCGCACGCCTTCCGCGCTCGCCCACCGTATCCCGACGCTCCTGACGATTGTCGTTCCCACCTATAACGAGCGGACCAACATCCGCCTGCTCGCCAAGCGGCTCGATCAGGTCTTGGGCGAGACAGGCTGGGAGATGGTGATCGTCGACGACGACAGCCCCGACGGCACCCATGCCGTGGCCAAAAGCATGGCCCGCCGCGATCCACGTATTCGCTGCCTGCGCCGCATCGGACGCAGGGGGCTATCGGGCGCCTGCATCGAGGGCATGCTGTCGTCCTCTTCGCCCTATGTGGCAGTGATGGACGGCGACCTTCAGCATGACGAAACCATTTTGCCGCAAATGCTGGAAGCGCTGCGCGAGGGCGCCTCGGATCTTGTGATCGGCAGCCGATTGGTGGAGGGCGGCGACGCCGCCAGCGGCTTCGGACGCGCCCGGCAATGGATCAGCGCGACAGGGGCGCGCCTCTCGCGCCTCGCGCTGCGCACCGACGTACGCGATACGATGAGCGGGTTTTTCATGATCCGCCGCGATATCGCCGACGAACTGGTCCCAAAACTGTGCACGGACGGCTTCAAGATTCTCGCCGATATACTGGCGACCGCTGGCCCTTCCCTGCGCGTGCAGGAGGTCGGCTATTCCTTCCGCGAACGCCACGGCGGAGAATCAAAACTCGACGCAAAAGTGGCGCTCGATTTTCTTGGGCTGATCCTCAACAAGATCACCGGCGGAACGCTGCCTGTCAGCTTTGTCGGTTTCGCACTGGTTGGCGTTTCGGGCCTCATCGTCCATCTGGCGGTTCTTTACGTAGCCATGCAGGCGGGCGCGGCGTTTGTCGCGGCGCAGACGTGCGCGACGCTCATCTCCATCGTCTCAAATTTTGCGCTCAATAACAGCCTCACCTATCGCGCCTCGCGCTTGCGCGGTTGGCGCTGGGTGCGCGGCCTGTTGATGTTCTCAGCCATATGCTCGATCAGCGCAGTCGCCAACATCGGCGTTGCCACGTGGATGTTCGAGCGCGAGCAAACATGGATTGTCGCGGGCCTCGCGGGCGTTCTGATGGGCGCGGTGTGGAATTATGCGGTGAGCACGAAATTTGTGTGGCGCGCGTGAGCGGAGGTTCTTGGCGGAGCCGTCTGAAGGCAGCCCTGCAAAAGGATCGGCCGTTCGACAGACAAATGGCGATGCGCGCTATTTTGCTTCTGGCGATTGCAAACCTGACGATTAACCCGATCCCGACGATGATGACATGGAGCGCCGTTGTCGAAAGTGGCAAGCAACCCGAAATTGGAACAGATTTTCTGAGCTTTTACACGGCGTCCAAAATGGCGCTCGCGGGTCATTCGCTCGATGTCTACAATCAGGTTCTGCACAAGGCTGCGCAGAAGTTGATATTCCCGGACCTCGAAGGTCATTTCGCGTTCTTCTATCCGCCGATGTTTCTTTTGCTTTGCCTGCCGCTCGCGCTTTTGCCCTATTACGCGGCGCTGACGGGATGGCTGGCGGCAAGTGCGCTCGCTTGCTTTGTCGCCCTTGCGCGATGGGCGCCCATGAGCATGGGCGAACGCCTGCTGGCTCTCATCGCATTTCCCGCGTTCACGATGAACGTGTTTCATGGCCAAAACGCCTTCCTCACCACAGCCCTCATGGCAGGCGGGATTATGGCGCTTGAGCGACGGCCGCTGCTGGCGGGGGCGCTGTTTGGCGCACTTGTCTTCAAGCCGCAATTTGGGCTGCTGATACCGCTGTTGTTGATCGTCACCGGAAACTGGCGGGCGATTTTAGCCGCAGGCGCAAGCGCTGTTGCTTTCATATTGGCCTCTCTGGCGATCTTTGGCGCGGAAGTCTGGCGGGCCTATTTCGTAATCATGCCGCAGGCGCATGCGGCGCTGAACGAGAATTTTATTGGCAACGAGAAAATGCAAAGCGTGTTCGCCATGCTGCGCATCGTCGGCGCTTCCGTGAACGCGGCCTATATCGCGCAGGCTATCGTGAGCGCAGCGGTTTGCGTCACGCTGATCTACGTGAGCCGCCGAACGAACAGCACCCGCAGCCTTGGCGCGCTGATGGTTACGGGCGTCATGCTGTGCACGCCGTTCATGCTGCGCTACGATCTAATGCTGCTGGCGATCCCGTTGCTTTGGCTGGCGGGAGAAGGTGCGAGAACGGGTCTCCTGCGCGGAGAAAAACAGATCGCCAGCCTCGCCTTTCTACTGCCGCTTGTGCCGGTGGCGATTGCGCAGGCGTTCTATATCCTGCTGGCGCCGCTTGTGATTGGCGCACTGTTCATCACGCAGGCGCGGCGCATGCTGCGCTCATAAAAAAGGGGAGCCTGTTGAGGCTCCCCTTCTCAAGCAGCTTGCACTTGCTTGTTACTCAATGATGGACGCGACGACGCCTGCGCCGACGGTGCGACCGCCTTCACGAATGGCGAAGCGCAGCTTTTCTTCCATGGCGATCGGCACAATCAGCGCCACTTCCATCGAAATGTTGTCGCCCGGCATCACCATTTCCGTGCCTTCCGGCAGGGACACGAT
>CAMCUC010000028.1 GCA_945878875.1 Rhizobium sp. Q54 | reverse complement strand
GACTTCCGAATAGGCGACCTCATCAACCTCGTGCGTTCCCTTGCCGTGGAAAGCGGCGAGCTTGCCCTTGGGTTTTTCGCGCATCAGGTGAACCTGCACGAGGCGCCAGCCGAGTTCCGACAGCGCCTCAAAATCGCGCTTGTGGTCGGGAAAGGGGATGCGCGGAAAGTCTATGCGCAGGAAATCGGCGTAAGTTGACCGATAGATCGGCGCATGCAGGACCGCATAAATATAGCCGAGAATTTCCTCTGGCGTATAGACGTGATCGTAGCGCGCGTCGATGAACGCCCGAAAGTCGGGGGATAGGTTTTCAGTAGCGTTATGATGCTCATAAATAAACAAAGGAAACAGATATATCCCTCCACGTCTGAAGACGTTAGCATCCACCGGATTCTCTGAGACGGCGACAAGTTCCCAAGGACGCTCTGGAATAGCTACTCCAGCCTTTCCTACTCCAAGCAATAAATTTTTCTTACCTGCAACATGCTTCATTAAATCGCGTCGGGGACGGTCCATTGTTACATAATCATAATCAGCCCACCGCTCGTCAAAGGGGCGATATGACACAATCTGGGTTCTATTTCCGTTTCTTGCTCTGATCAATTTTCGTGCAGCTTCTAATTTCTAATCACCGCTATCTTTTAATTTATATTTATTTGAAATTTTTTCTGCTGGGGTTCCTATGTCTCTTAACTCGGCAATTCGGTGCTCAATATCCTTTTCAGAGAAGCATATAGAAAATTCATCCCTGTGTGTTTGAAAGCCCAGCACGTTCACTTTCAGGATGTCCGGCATTTGTATTCCTTCTTCGTATTGTTGACGAAGATTTTCATTCAAAAAGCTAAACAAGAAACGATTTCGAAGCGGCAATAGCCTAGTTAGGCCAACATTTTTCAGTGTCTCTTGTGCAGAGTTTTTATATTTTTCCAGCCTGCTCCCCCACAAATCCCGCCGCCAAACGCCTTTCTCAAGTCCCTTCCTCTTCACGAACAGGCTGATCGCCACGCCCTGTTCAATGTCGAAGACGTTTTCATCTTTGCCGCCATCTGGCGCGCGCTCTTTCTTCTTTGCATTGCCGTGCAGATCGAGCACGTAAATCTGGTCAAAGCTGCGCATCAGCGATTGGCGCATGCCCCGGAAGGTGGTGTTGTCGAGCCATGAATGGTTGGTGATGATGCCAACGATTCCTTCCTCAACGGCGTCCATCTTGATTTGCGCAAAGCGGATGAATTTCACGTAATCGTCGTTCAGCCATTTTGAATTGCGCTCGCCCAGCGGCACGCGCGTTTCCCGGGGCTCCCCCGTCACGGGGTCCGGCCTGTCTTCCATCATGAACTTGTAATCGTCGATGGCGGCCTTGATCCAGGCGCCATTGTTCTTCGAGTGACCCGAATACGGCGGATTGCCGAGGATGACGAGGATCGGCTTGTCCTTCACCTCCTGCGCCGCTTTTGCCTCTTCCGCCAGCGCGGGCATCAGCAGGTTCTTCTGCGGCGCGATAGGCTCCAGCGTGTTGGTGAGAAACACCTGAAGGCGCGAATTGTCGCTCAGGGGATGCCCCTTGTCGCGCAGATATTGCGACAGCTTCAGATGCGCGATTGTGTAGGGCGCGATCAGATATTCAAAGCCGTTCACGTTGGCCAGCATATGCTCGCGAACGATGAGTTCCGCGCGGCCCGTGTCCGACCCGCCGATATTCTCAAAAATTCGCTCGAACACTTCGAGCAAGAACGTGCCTGTGCCGCAGGCAAAATCCAGCACGGTGACGCGCTTGGGATCAGCAAGCCCGTCCTCGATTTGAAACGGCCCTTTCAGCAAATCGTCCACAGCCCGGACGATGAAATTCACGATGGGCGGCGGCGTGTAGTAAACGCCGCGCCCCTTGCGCATCGCCGGATCGTAGGCCTTCAGATAGTCTTCATAAAAATAAATGAAGGGGTCGCGCTCGAACAGGCGATGCTCCTCCTCGCTCCCGGCGCGAAACCCCCGCGTCGAGCTTTTGCGCGCGCGGAACGAAAGGTCCTGCTGGATAGAGGCAAGGTCCATTGCGTTGACGATGGACAGCACCTCCTCGACGATCCACCGAACGGGGCGATACTCGTCCTCCTGCATTTCCTCCAGAAAGCGCACCAGCTCGCGGATCAGCCGGAATGACCCGGGAATGTGCCCGCGCACGTTCTCAAGCGTGACGATCCCCTTCGCCCCTGCATTGAGCCGGGCCAGAAAAAGCCCGTAGGCGAGCATCTGGGCGAAGGCGTCGGCAAATTCGGCTGTGGAGAGTTCATGGAAAACCTGCGTCCGGAACACTTCAAAAAGGGCGTACAATCGCCCCTCGCGCTTCTCGCGCGATTGCCGCAACAATTCCTCGGCCAGAAAGTCGCGCAGCAGTTTTGAGCGGGCGGCAAGCGCCAGAGCAAGTTTGTCCGAGCTTCCCACGCCCTGCGGGGGCGACGAGAAGAAGCCTTGCAGCAATGCGCTGACAGCTTTCGCCCGGTCCGGGTTTATGCGTATAGCGCGGCTCTCAAGGTCGGTTGGGAATGCCAGCGCCTCGCGCGCCCGGACGCTCTTGTCGTCAAGCCAAACCCATTGGAGGTAATCGGTAATGAGGATGTTGGACGAAAGCTGGCGATAGCGCCGCACCTGATCGGACTTGATGACCTCGTCGAGATTGGCGCCGATTTTCTTGACCTCGACATAGCCAAGGATCATGCCGCCCCGGTCAATCTTGAAGTCGGGCGCGCCTGAGCCCGAGACGCGCTTTGGTTCGTGCTGCACACGCGCCTGCTTTGGCGCGAACGTCTGCAGCAAGTCCTGCAACGCCGCCCGGCCAGTGTGCTCCGTTTGCTCATGCGCCGGAATTTCGCGGAGTTTTTTCAAATAGCCGGGAAAATGATCTTCCATCAAAACGAAATTCCGAATCAAGGTAAAGCTAAAGTTAGCCTCTGCCTGCGGAATGCTCAGGTCAAGTTTTCATCTATGCTCGTCGAGCCCCCACCCCCGCCATTGCCACCAGCGCCGCGCCAGTGTAATTCACGTTTGCTTCCCCAAGCCGCATTGCGGCTGCGGGCCGGTAGCTCAACGGTTAGAGCCGACCGCTCATAACGGTCTGGTTGGGGGTTCGATTCCCTCCCGGCCTACCAATCCCCATGATTCCTTCCCAGTTCAAAGGGATGATGCCTTTAAGGGCGGCCCTTCGGCATGAAACCAACGCGCGCTCTTTTGCCTTGTGGATGCGTGAAGCATTCGGAAAAGCGAGGGTGCGTGCATGTTGAAATCTGTTTTATCGACCTTGGCGTTTTTCGTAGCGGCCTCGTCGGCTTTCGCCCAGGCTCCTGCGGGCAAGCGTTTTCCAAAGCCCGCGATCAGCGAGGCGCAGTCTGATACGCTCAACATGACTTGCGCCGCCGCTACGGCGCTGGTGCTGGGCAATCCGCAAGGGGTCGTCTTGCGCACAGGAGCCACGCGTTGGGACAAGTACGTTCACGATGCGGAAGCCTGCGGACCGGTGATGCACGATCTGGTTCCGCAATTCGTGCGCACCAGAGACGTGCGAGCCTGCCACATCGGCTACACGTGCGAGGACAAATCCGAATAATAGGACAGCGGGGAAAGCGATCAGGCCGAAAGAGTGCGCTCTTTCGGTTTTCTTGCGGGCGTGGCGCTCAATAGCCACCTTAGAACGCCAATAAAAAATCTGGCTTAAAGCCTGCCTTGGCCCTTGCCAGCGGGCGGTTACGCGATAAGTTCAGATCCGTATGCGCACGCTGGAGGGAGCGGGCGGTTTTCGTGCATAAGCTTTGGCTTGAGCGTGGTCCGTAATCCTGTCCCCCGCGTTGGCGTCAGAAATTAACGCCCCGGGAGGGATTAATGGCGAAGTTGAATATCAACGGCAAAACGCTGGACGTGAATGCTGAGCCCGATACGCCCTTGCTCTGGGCGATCCGCGAACAGCTTGGCCTCACCGGCACGAAATACGGTTGCGGCGTCGCCCAGTGCGGCGCATGCACGGTTTATGTGGACGGCGAGCCGGTGCGCTCGTGCTCGCTCCCTATCAGCGCGATCAACGCGACCCAGAAGATCATCACCATTGAGGGCGCTTCGGGCAAGATCGTCGAGGCTGTGCAGAAGGCGTGGCTTGAGCACGACGTGCCGCAATGCGGCTATTGCCAGTCCGGCCAGATTTTGGCGGCGGCTTCGCTCATCAAGGCAAAACCCTCTCCCACCGACGAAGACATCAACCGCGAGATGAGCAACATCTGCCGCTGCGGCACCTACAATCGCATTCGCACGGCCATCAAGCAGGCCGCCGCCGCCGTTCGCGGCGCTTGAGGGGAGGGACAATCATGAACGCTCTTGATTTTAATCGTCGCACGTTCCTCGTCGGCGCCGGCGCGACTGCCGGTCTGACGCTGGGCTTCTCGATCTCCGACGAAGCGCTCGCGCAAGGCGCCACGCCTGAAGTGAACGCCTGGGTCGTCATCCGGCCCGACGACACCATCGTCGTACGCATTGGCCGTCAGGAAATGGGCCAGGGCACTGTCACCGGCCTCGCGCAGCTTGTGGCCGAAGAGCTTGAGGCCGATTGGGCCAAAGTGACCTACGAATATCCGACGCCTGGCCAGAACGTCGCCCGCAAGCGCGTCTGGGGCGATTTTGCGACCTCGGGCAGCCGTGGCATTCGCAATTCCGAAAAAGCCATGCGCGAGGGCGCAGCCGCTGCCCGCATGATGCTTTTGCAGGCGGCAGCCGACGAGTGGAAGGTTCCGGTCGCTGAAGTGAGCGTCGCCAAGGGCGTGATTACGCACAAGGGGTCCAACCGCTCGACCACCTATGGCAAGGTTGCAGGCGCAGCCGCAAAGCTGACGCCGCCAACCAACCCGCCGCTGAAAGACCCCAAGACCTGGACCATCGCCGGCAAGCCGCTGAAGCGCCTTGCGCAGGACGGCAAGGTTAACGGCAAGCAGGTCTACAGCATCGACTTCCAGGCTCCCGGCCTGCTCAATGCAGCCGTGAAGGATTGCCCGATCTGGGGCGGTTCGCTGAAGAGCTTCGATGCTGCGGCGGCTGAAAAAATGCCCGGCGTGAAGAAGGTTCTCAAGATCGAGAACGCCGTGGTTGTGGTCGCCGATACGTGGTGGCGCGCCAAAACCGCGCTCGACGCCGTGAAGATCGAGTACGACAGCGGCAAGTCCGCCAATCTCGACAGCAAAGCCATCGACGACATGCTGAACGAGGGCCTCGGCGCGACCGAAGCTTTCATCGGCAACCAGAGCGGCGATGTGCAGGCGGCGATCAAGGGCGCTGCCCGGATGGTTGAGGCAACCTACAGCATGCCCTACCAGAACCATGCGCCGATGGAGCCGATGAACTCCACCGCGCGCTGGACCGCCGACAAGTGCGAAGTCTGGACCTCGACCCAGAACGGCGAGGCGGCGCTCGCCACCACTTCGCAGGCCGCCGGTCTGCCGCTCGACAAGTGCGAAGTCTATCGCATGGATCTGGGCGGCGGCTTTGGCCGTCGCGCCACCAGCCAGGATTATGTTCGTCAGTCCGTGCTGATCGCCAAGGAAATGCCCGGCCAGCAGATCAAGCTGATCTGGTCGCGCGAAGAGGATCAATTGCGCGGGTGCTATCACCCGATCACCAAGTGCAAGATGACCGGCTCGCTCGACAAGGACGGCAATCTGACCGGCCTGCACATGCGCATTTCCGGCCAGTCGATTCTCGCCACCATCCGTCCCGAAGCGCTGGACAAGGGCCGTGATCCGGCCACTTTTCAGGGCCTCAACGCGGGCGGCGCGGAAGGCGCCATCGGCTATACGATCCCCAACATTCTGGTCGATCACGCCATGCGCAACCCGCCGGTCCGTCCCGGCTTCTGGCGCGGCGTAAACAACAACCAGAACGCGATCTACCTTGAGTGCTTCATGGACGAACTGGCCAAGGAAGCCGGGATTGATGCGCTGGAGTTCCGTCGCAAGCTGATGAAGAACCACCCCAAGCATCTGGCGGTTCTCAACGCGGTTGCGGAAAAGGGCGGCTGGGGCAAGCCGGCAGAGAAGGGCGTGTTCCGCGGCCTCGCCCAGCACATGGGCTATGGCAGCTATGTGGCGGCCTGCGCTGAAGTGTCGGTCAACGATGCAGGCACCCTGAAAGTGCATCGCATCGTGGCCGCCACCGATTGCGGCCATGCGGTCAATCCGGCGCAGATCGAACGCCAGATCGAAGGCTCGTTCGCCTACGGTCTTGGCGCCGCGATGTTCCAGGAGATCACGATCAAGGGCGGCAAGGTTGTCGAGGAGAATTTCGACTCCTACCCGATCTTGCGCATGGACGACATGCCGGCGGTGGAAAGCATCATCGCGCCCACCGGCGGGTTCTGGGGCGGCGTGGGCGAGCCGACGATTTTCGTCGCCGCGCCCGCCGTTCTCAACGCCATCTTTGCGGCGACCGGCAAGCGCGTGCGCAACATGCCGATCAAGAACACGGATCTTCGCAAGGCGTAATCCTGCGCAAAACCAGAAAACAAGGCGGCGGCTTTCGAGCCGCCGCCTCTCTCATAACGGGAAGAGCATGATGCGAAGCCGATCGCGACTTGTCATGCAATTGCAAATTTGTCTGAGCGCTCTTTCGCTCGCCTGCCTGCCTGCTGCGACAGCCTTTGCGCAAGACGCCGCAGTGTTATTGAATGCGCCCGCTGGCGCGACCTCATGTTCAGGTTGCCACGGCGCGTCTGGCCCGGCGCTGCCTGCGCTTTCCAACCTCACCGCTGCACAAATTGAAGACGCAATGATCGCCTTCTCCAGCGGTACGCGCGAGGCGACGTTGATGAACCGCATCGCCAAGGGCTATTCGCCGGAGGAGACCCGCGCCATCGCCGTGTGGATCGCCGCGCAATCCGCAAAAACTGGAGCCTCAAAGTGAGCGGCTCTCTTACAAGACGCAGCGCGCTGGGCGGATTTGCAGCAGCGACGTTGTTTGCTCCCGCAGTGCTCGCGCAGGCAAAGCCGCGCGTGATCGTGATCGGCGGCGGCTATGGCGGCGCGACGTGTGCGCGCAATCTGCACCGGCTCGGCATGGCTGTGACTTTGATCGAGGAGAACGCGGTCTATACGTCGTGCCCGTTCAGCAATCTTGTTTTGCATGGCTCGCGCGATATCGCTGCGCAGCAGTTTAATTATGACGCGATTGCGCGCGAGGGCGTCGAGGTCGTGGCGCTGCGTGCGCAAGGCGTCGTCGGCGCCGCGCGCCGCGTGCTGCTGGCAGGCGGGCGCATGCTGGCCTATGACAGATTGGTGCTGTCGCCGGGCATAGACGTACGTTTTGACGCTCTGCCGGGCTATGATTCCAGCGCAGCCGACATCATGCCGCATGCCTGGAAAGCTGGCGCGCAGACGCTTCTTCTGCGCAGGCAATTGGAGGCGATGCCCGATGGCGGCGTCTTCCTCATGTCCGTTCCCAACAATCCCTATCGCTGCCCGCCCGGCCCCTATGAGCGGGCCAGCCTGATCGCGCATTATTTCAAGACGCAGAAGCCAAAATCAAAGCTGATCGTGCTTGACGCCAAAGACGTGTTCTCCAAGCAGCGCCTGTTTCTGGATGCATGGAAAGCGCTCTATCCCGATATTCTTGAATATGTGCCGCTGGCTTCCGGCGGCAAGACGACGCAGGTCGATGCGAAGACGAAGACGGTCATCACCGAATTTGGCGCGCATAAGGGCGACGTCGTGAACGTAATCCCGCCGCAGCGTGCCGGCGCCATCGCGGAAGTGGCCGGCGCCACAGACCGCAGCGGCTGGTGCCCGATTGATCCGGTCACGTTTGAATCAAAGCTGCAGCCTGGCATCCATGTTATCGGCGATGCAGCGATTGCCGGCGCCATGCCAAAGTCTGCGTTTTCCGCCAATGCGCAGGCCAAAGCATGCGCGCAGGCGATTGCCCTGCTGACAAGCGGACAGGCGGCGCGCGAGCCAAAACTCATCAACACCTGCTATTCGCTGGTGGCGCCCGATTACGGCATCTCGGTTGCTGGCGTCTATCAGCCGGGTAAAGGCATTCTGGCCGACGTGCCGGGGGCGGGCGGCGTAAGCCAGCTCAACGCCTCGCCCGCCGTGCGCGCGACTGAAGCCCAATATGCGCACGACTGGTTCAACATTACGACGGCTGAAGTCTTTGGCTAGGGCGCGCGCTGCAATCTGGCTTGCGCTGTGGTGCGTATCTTTACCAAGCGCGTTGGCGGCTGGACTGGTGCCGTTCGAAGTCGTTGGCGATGCGATTCCTGCTTCGTTGACGGCGGAAAAGGGCGATCCGGCGCGGGGGCGCGCCATTGTGGTGGATCGGCAAAAGGGGCTGTGTCTTTTGTGCCATTCGGGGCCTTTTCCCGAACAGCGGTTTCAGGGCGACATTGCCCCGAGTCTTGAGGGGGCCGGGTCGCGCTGGAGCGAGGGGCAATTGCGCTTGAGATTAGTTGATGCGACGCGCTTGAATCCGGACACGTCAATGCCATCCTATTATAAAATCGACGGGCTTAACCGCGTCGCGCCCGCGTTCAGGGGCAAGCCGATACTGGACGCTGCACAGATTGAGGACGTGATGGCCTATCTTGCGACATTGCGCGACGGGCCGGGCGCACAGGAGAAGCCATGAAGACGCAAATCTTGAGCACGCAGATATCGAAGACAGACCCGTCCCGGCGCACTTTTCTGGCGGGCGCGGCAGGCGCTGCGGTTTGCGTGATCGCGCCCTCCGCGCGTGCAACGCCGGAGGAGATGGCGCAGGCGATCAAAGACTTCACCGGCGGCAAGCCTGTGCGGGAGGGCGGGGTCGAGGTTGATATTCCGGTGCTGCTGGAAAGCGGCCATTCAGTGCCCACAATCGTGCGCGTGGACAGTCCGATGAATGCGCAAAATTACGTGCGCGCAATCGCTGTTTTCAACGAACGCAATCCGCAGCCCAATGTCGGCGTGTTCCACCTCACCCCGCGCTCGGGCCGGGCTTTCGTGTCGACGCGCATCAGGCTCGGCGATTCCCAAAAGGTCGTGGCCGTAGCGCAAATGAGCGACGGCTCGTTCCGCAGTGGTTCAATCGACGTGATCGTGACCCTGCCTGCCTGCGTAGAAGGAGCCTGACATGGCGCGCGCCCTCATCAACGTTCCGGCGAAAGCCAAAAAAGGCGAGATCATCGAAATCAAGACGATGTTGTCCCACCCCATGGAGACTGGCTTTCGCCCGGCTGCGGATGGCAAGCTCGTGCCGCGCAACATCATCAAGCGCTTCGTGTGCACCTATGACGGCGAGGCCGTGTTCAGCGCCGATCTGTTCCCCGCGATCTCGGCCAATCCGTTCCTGTCGTTCACGCTTGTCGCCACCAACAGCGGCGTGATTACGTTCAGCTGGACCGACGATAACGGCCAGACGCAGGTGCAGACCGCGAAGATCGAGGTCGCGTGATTTTGCGCGCGCTGTGGATTTTGCCCGGCTGTGCAATGCTGTTGGCGGTCACCTCTGCGCACGCGGAAATCGCTGCGCACGAGCGTAAATCCGGCGCGGAATTCATGAGCCCGCAGACGCAGGCGATGCAGGCCGACGATGCGTCTAATCCCGGCATGCTGGCCGTGCTGGACGGTGAAGCTGCGTGGAACGAGAAGGCGGGCGCGGCCAACAAAGCCTGCGCCGATTGCCATGGCGCGGCGGAACAATCCATGAAAGGCGTGTCGGCGCGCTACCCCGCGTTCAACGCTGCAACAAGCCAGCCCATCGACGTTGCTGGGCAGGTCAATCAATGCCGCACCGGGCGACAACAGGCGCAGCCCTTGCGCGCCGAAAGCCGCGAGCTGCTGGCGTTGACAACCTACATCGGCCTGCAATCGCGCGGCATGTCTGTGGCGCCGCCCGATGACGAACGATTGACGCCGTTTCGCGAGCGCGGCAAGGCGCTGTTCAATCAAAGGCTGGGGCAGTTGAACTTCTCGTGCGCGCATTGCCATGAGGACAATTGGGGACGCAAGCTCGGCTCGGCGCCGATCCCGCAAGCCCACGCCAACGCATACCCGATCTATCGGCTCGAATGGCAGGACGTGGGTTCGCTGCAAAGGCGTTTGCGCAATTGCATGAGCGGCGTGCGCGCGGCGCCTTATTCCTATGGCTCGATTGAATTCATCGAGCTGGAATTGTTCCTCGCCGAGCGCGCGCGCGGCATGGCGGTCGAGACGCCCGGCGTGCGGCCTTGAAAGCTATTTGCAGATCAGCGCGTCGCATTCTTTTGCCGCTGCAATCATGCGCGCCAGCGATTCAGGGCCCGGGTGGCCAAACAGCGCCACGCCTTGCAGTACATAGGCAGGCGTGATCGATAAACCGATTGAATTGGCGCGCGCCAAATGCGCCGCCAGCGCCCTCTCAACATCGGCGCGTACGTCCGGCGCATTCAGCGCTTCAGACGTGACGCCCAGCTCCTGAGCCTGCGCCAGTGCGCGCGCCTCATCAACCATGCCGCGCAGCGACATCAGCCGCCCGTGCAAATCATAAGCTGTGCGTGGGCCTGCAACGCGCAGCACGCCAAGCACGACGCGCGCGGCGCTGTTTGATCCGGGCGCAAGAATGGGATTGTGCGCCAGCCCCAAACGCAATTCGTGCGTTTGCCGCACCAGCGCATCAAGCTCGCGATGGGCGATGCGGCACACCGGGCAGTTATAATCCATAAACTCGATCAGGCTGACGTCCGGCGTCGCAGGGCCAAACCAGAGCAGGCCGGGCAAAGCGAGCGGATCAAGCTGCGAGGGCACGCGCAGGTTTTGTATGGGCGCTCTCTTGTCGTCGCGCAGCGGCAGCCATTGGCCTGCGTCCGGATCATCGCCCGCCAGCATGTCTTGCGCGGACAGGCTTTGCCAGGGCACGCAAGCCAATCCAGCCGCGACCTGCAAAAGCAAACGACGCGAGGGGCGTGAGCCGCCTCGCGTCGTGCTGTGTTGAGCGCTCACGGCGCTGCCCTAAAAACTGAAGCTGCTTACGGCTTCTTGCCTTCGGCGTCGAACTGCTTGAGGTAGGCCGTGAGATTGTCGATCTCGGCATCGTTGTTGATGCCGGCGAACGCCATCTTGGTGCCAGGCATCTTGGCGGCGGGCTTGCGGATGTATTCCTTGAATACTTCTTCGGACCAGACGATACCCGAGGCCTTGTTGGCTGCCGAATAATTATAGCCCTCGACCGTGCCGGCCGTGCGGCCAAACAGACCGTTGAGCTTGGGGCCAACGACGTTCTTGGCGGTCTCGCCGACCTGATGGCAGGCGCGGCACTTGGCGAAGGACTTCTCGCCAGCGGCGATGTCCTGGGCGGCGGCGGGAGCGCTGGCGGCGATGACGGCCAGAGCCACGGCGGCGGCGATTTTCTTCATCATTGCATCATTCTCTCTATCGGGAGCGAAAGCGCTCGCAGGTTATGCATCAACCGCGGGCGGGCCGCGTTCAGCCTAGATAGCGCTCACGGCGCGTTATGGCCAGTGCGCAAAGAAGATTATCGAACCAAAATCCAGGCAAAACCTACGGTCGGTGCGGAGCGTATCGCGATTAGATTGTTTTCTCTACCTGCGCCGCGTTAAACAGGACGCGGCAAAGCGTCCGCACCAGGAGGGTTTCGTGTCCGCATCCCAAAGCTTTGACGCGATGACGCCCGGCGTGCCCGGCGCAACAATCTCCATCGCCGCCCAGAGCGGCGCGTTGTCGAATTCAATTGCGCTGTGCTTGCGCAAATATGGAATAGGCCTGTCGCAATGTGTCCCTGTCGGCGACGAACCCTTCGAATTGCTGGACGCTTTCGAACATCTGATCGAGGACGAGGCCGCCGGAATTATCGGCCTTGTCGTTGAAAATATAGCTGACGGGACCCGCTTGCGCGCCTTGGCCGCGCGCGCGTGCGAGGCGGGCAAGCCTGTAATTGCGCTCAAACTTGGCCGATCGCAGGCGGGTGCCGAACTCATCCGCGCCGATTCCAGCAGCGCGCGCGCTTGTGAAGCCTTGTTTTCTGAATGCGCAATAGCGCTGGCGCCCTGCGTTGAATCGTTTGCCGGAGCCGCAGCTTTATTGCTGCGCGGACAGGACATGCTGATGTCCGGCGACACCGGTCTTGTTTGCGTGGCGATTTCGCGCGCTGGAGGCGCATTGCTGGCCGATCACGCGGAAGATCGCGGCGTGCCGTTGGCGGGCGAAGACGGGCTTTGGCGCGGCAAGGCGGCCAAAACAATCGCCGGTTTTGAAGGCGCCGGCCCCATTCGCAACCCCATCGACGGCGGCAATCTGAAGGGCTGGAGCCGCCTCGCACCCTTGCTCGAAAGCATTGAGGCTGAGGGACAAAGCGGGCCTGTCCTGCTTTATGCGGATATGCTGCCGGGGGAGGCCGACGATCTTCTGGTTGCCGATATTCTGCTCGCACGCATGCAGCGCACCGGCGCGCCTCTGGTCGTTCTTGGTCCGGGTGGAATGCGCCCCTCGGTCGATGCGCATTATCGCGCAAACGGCGCTCTCGTTTTTGATGATTTGCCGACATGTTTTGACGCCTTCGCCGCGTTCTACGATAGCGTTGAGTTTGACGCGGACGATTTGGTTGATCCGCCTGATGAGCGCTCCAGCATTGGGCCACAGGCGCTTGATCGTATTCGCGAGATACTCGCCAGCGTTGATCCTGGCGATTTTCTGGCCGAATATGAAAGCGCGCAGGCGTTGGCTTTGGCTGGCGCGCCCATGGCGCAGAGCGCGCTTGCAACATCGCCTGACGAGGCTGCGGCTGCCGCTCTTGCATTTCTAGGCTCCGTTGCGATGAAGGCGCTGGCGCCAGGCGTTGCGCACAAGAACGAAGCGGGTCTTGTGGCTCTGGACTTGCGCGACGAAGCGAGCGTGCGCGAGGCTTATTCTGATTTGTCGCGCAGATTGTTGGCGCTTGGCGGCGGACGCATTGTGTTGCAGCAGATGGCGCCGTCGCGGGCTGAACTCATTTTGGGCGTAACGCATGATCCGGCGCTTGGCCATTTCCTGACGCTGGGCCTTGGCGGCCTGCATGCGCAATTGCTCGACTCGGTCGTGCTGATCCCGCTCTTTGTGAGCCGCGCGCGGTTGGCGCAGATTGTGGAAGGCTCGATGGCGGGCGAACTTGTGGCGCGCGCTTGTGGCGGGGCTGCGCATCAACGCCTTGCCGATATCGTCAAAGCCCTTGTGGCGCTGCGCGATCTTGTGCGCGTTTGCGGCGATGAAATTGTATCTGTTGAGATCAATCCGCTACTTGTGGCGCCGACGCGCTGCACGGCGGTTGATGCTTTGATTGTACGCGCGTAACGTCAGGAGAATACGATGCTGAGCGAAGCCAGAAACAAAACCCTCACGCAAGTGGGCGCCGGGACGCCAATGGGCGATTATCTGCGCCGCTTCTGGCATCCCATCGCCGGCGCCGCCGAATTTGATGAGAAATCCGTGAAAGCCATTCGCCTGATGGGCGAAGATCTCACGCTGTATAAAGATCTCAGCGGCACATATGGATTGGTGGATCGCCATTGCCCGCATCGTCGCGCCGATCTGTCCTTTGGCTATGTGGAAGACGTAGGCATTCGCTGCAATTATCACGGCTGGCGCATGGACGAGACCGGCGCGTGCGTTGAACAACCGTTCGAAGAAACCTATAATCCCAAAGGCAAACTAAAAGATCGTTGCGCGATTACGGCCTATCCCGTGCGCGAAGTTGCGGGACTTTTGTTTGCCTATATGGGGCCGGCGCCCGTGCCGCAATTGCCGATCTGGGAGCCCTTTACGTGGGCGCACGGCTTCATTGAAGTCATCACGGCGGACGTGCCGTGCAATTGGTTTCAGTGTCAGGAAAACTCCTGCGACCCGGTGCATTTTGAATGGATGCACGATAATTGGAGCGTGCGGCAGAGGGGCGAACTTGGCCCCTATGCGCCAAAGCATTTTCAGGTCGCGTTCGATGAATTTGAATACGGCTTTACCTATCGGCGTCGCCGCGAGGGGCAGGAGGAAACTGATCCGATGTGGACCACGGGCCGCGTAGCACTGTGGCCCAATGGTTTTTATCTTGGCGGCCATTTCGAATGGCGCGTGCCGGTGGACGACGAGAACACGTTGAGCGTCGCATGGTTCTTCACGCGTCTGCCGATTGAGAGTGAGCCGATTGCGCCGCAAAAATCATTCTGGTGGCAGGCGCCGATCAAGGATGCACGGGGCGAGTGGATTACGAGCCATGTGATGAATCAGGACATTGTCGCATGGGTCGGACAGGGGCGCGTCGCAGATCGCAGCAAAGAAAACCTTGGCGCCAGCGACCGCGGCATCGCCATGATCCGCAATCGCTTCTTTGAAGAGATTGAAGCGGTCGCTTCAGGCTCTGAGGCCAAGGGCGTGATCCGTGACGAGCAAACCGCTCAATGCCCGAAGCTGCCCATCGCCACAGTCGAATTGTTCCGCGATGGCCTGCCGCGCAGGGATTACCTCGCCAGCAAATGGTTTGGCCCACGCATTCATGATTTCCGCTGGCATGCCGGACAGCCAGAACATGTGCGCGACGCCTTCCGTCGCGCTGTGCTTGGCGAGGAATACGAGGGTCGTATCGAAGCGCTCAAAGCTGAGGACAAAGCGCGCGGCGATTAGCTGTTTGCGATCTGCCGCGCGATCTCCGGCGCAGGCTGGCTTGCATCCAGCTTGCGCCATTGCAATTGTGCGGGCGCAGCTTGCCTGAGTTTTTCGGCCTGCGCCGCCAGGACGGCAAGGTCGGCGTCTGAGGGGTCGTTAACGCGCGCGGCCACGCGCTCCTGCAAAATATCCATCGGCGCTTGCAGCCAGAAACCGCTGAAGCGCAGGCCTCTTTCATCTGCAACAGCCTGAATGGCGGCGCGGTCTTCGCGCCTGTCAAACACGGCGTCGACGATCACGGGCCAGCCTGCATCAAGACAGGCGCCCGCATACCCGCGCATTAACGCATAGACGCGCGCGGAGATGTCGCTGCTATAGGCGTCAGGTGGCAAGCGCATTGTTGCGGGCAATCCAAACAACGCTTTGCGGATACGGTCGCTGGATAGAATGCGCGCGCCGGGCATGGGGCGGATGAGCGGAGCAAGCGCCGCCGCGCAGGTGGATTTGCCCGATCCGCTCAAGCCGCCAATTGCATAGAGCGCTGGAGCGCAGGGCTCTATTGCGCGTTGCGCCAGTTGGAAATAGCTGCGCGCTTCCTCTTTTGATTTCGGCTTGTCGTCCGCCATGCTGGCCGCCACGTGGGCGCGAATGAGGGCGCGCATGGCGACGAACAGCGGTATCAGCGACAAGCCCTCAGATTCATCCCGGCGATCAAGATAGCGGTTTAACAAAGCATTGCTGAGCGCGGGAAGGCCTGCGCGCCAGAGGTCCATGATGGGAAAGCTCAAATCATAGAGCACGTCTATGGTCGCCAGATCTTCGTCAAATTCAAGACAGTCGAACGGCGTTGGCACCCCGCTCAGCATCACGATATTGCGCAGGGTGAGATCGCCATGGCAGCGGCGCACTTTGCCTGCGTTTGCGCGCGCATCAAGAAACGGAGCGTTGTGCGCGCACAAATCTTTCATGCTTCTCAGCAGTATATCGCAGTCTGGCTCGTTAGAAAGAAAGCTCTGCTGCACGGCGGTTTCATTCATCCCAAGCACGCGCGCCAAAGCCTGCGCGCCGCCAGCGTGCGCCTCGGCTTTTGCGTGCATGGCGGAGATCGATTGCGCCAACGCGTCCATGTGCGCGAGCGTCAAGGCACCGCGTTCCGCCATGTGATCGAGCAGGCAGTCTTCATCAAAGCGCTGATTTTAACGACGCAATCGACAAGCTCTCCCGGCCCGTCAAACGCCAGTCCATCCGCCTGGCGCGTGATGCGGCGCACGGCGATGTAAAGCTCTGGCGCCGTCGCACGATTAAGTTGCAGCTCGCGCGCGCACGCATTGCAGCGCAGTTCTGCGGTGCTGAAATCGAGGTAGGGCTTGATGACTGCGCGCTTGAGCTTGAAGACGCGCTCGCCTGCAAAAAACACCCTTGAAATATGGGTGAAAGCTGGCGGCGCGCCACCGCCAGCTTCAGCGCACACGCGCATCAGAAACGCAATCGCATCGCTCTGGCTGGCCTCAATCATGGCGCGTCTCCACACGCCATCAAGGCGCGTCAGCTAATGCCCGCCCTCAACCTGCACGAACAGATCGTCCACGTCCATGCGGCGATCGACGAGATGCTGGTCGTGCAGATAGGTGACGAGCGCGTTGAGCGTAGCGCGGTTGGGCTCAACGCCATATGGCCACGGATCGCCGCCGAAGACGTCGTCGATCTCGTCAAGCTGTTCGGCCATCCACGGCAGCATATAGCGCAGCGCCGCAAGGTTTTTCATCTTGGCGAGCGAGACGTTCTTGGCCTCGTTGAAGGCGTGATAGAGGCTTGTGGCGACAAACGGATAGCGCTCGTGCACGCTCTTCTTGATCGCGATCAGGTGCATGACGGGGAAGATGCCGGTGCGCTTGTAATAATCAGCCTCTACCTCATGAAAGTTTGGGAACAGACGGCGCACATGTTTTGCGCGCTTCAGGGACGCTGGCAAAGTCGTGCCGATGATAGCGTCGAGTTCGCCCGCTTCCAAGAGATCGCCAAGCGTTCTGCCGCTGGTGTTTTGCTCAATCGCAACCGGCTTGACTAGCGGCATGATCGTTGGCGTTCCGTGCCCGCCAGTGAGGTTGATCGCGCCCTGCACCCATTTCAGCTTCGTGATGTCGACGCCGTAATCGTGTTGCAAAAAGCCCTTGATATAAATCGCCGCCGTCATCGTATAGAGCGGCACGCCGATGCGTTTGCCCTCCAGATCCCTGGGCGTCTCGATGCCTGAATTCATGTTGATCGCGACAAGGCCGTGGCGGAACTGGCGCGAGGGAAAAACCGGAATGGCGACGTAATCGCATTGTCCCGCAGCGGTTCGCGAAACAAATTCCGAGCACGACATTTCTGCCACGTCGAACTCCTGTCGCGCTGCGAGCCGGTCAAAAATTTCACGCGGAGCGTCGATGGGTAAAAAGTTGAGGTCGATGCCGTTTGGGCGCACGTCGCCAGTGTAGATTGGCAACATGCGATCATAAAGCCCGCAGGCGAAGCTCAATTGCAATCTGGCCATGACGTGTCCCTCAGCTTTTCTTGTAGTGCAAATAATGGCTGCAGCCTGCCCGCATCGCCCAATAATCCATGGCTCGCGCGAGCTCGCGGCCTCCCGGGCCAAAGGAATCGCGGATAGCCATCTCGCCGGGCGTTACGCACTTAATGGTTCCGCCAAGGCGCAAGGCATCGAGATAGACTTGCGCGTTCTGCGGTAGATAGATCGAGATCTTCAACACCTCGCCAAGCGAATGCGCAGCGGCCGTAAATCCATGCCCGCGCATCAGCGCTACTTTGCTGGTCCCAAGCGCTTGCGCCAGATCTCGGCCCTGTTCGATTGTTGAGACCAGCAGTCCGGTGTCGCCGAATTTGTCTTGGCTGTCCCACACCGGAATGTGTTCGCCCATATGGCTTGCGGTGTGGATGACGGTGCGCATCGGCGTCGAGCTGATGCTGAAGGGCAGCACAGCGAGCGCGTGGCTGTGAACGACGGCCATCACCTTGTCGTCATGCTCATAGGCGCCGCAATGGATGAAGCGCTCCACATATGGATTGTCCTTGCGCCCGTCGGCGGGGGAACCGTCCATACGGAACGTCATGATGTCTTCGGGTTCAACAAGCTCGGGGCTGCGCGAGCATGAGAGCAGGAACAGGTTCTTGTCGTGCGGGTGGCGCACGCTCACATGGCCATAGGCGTCAACGACGCCCTGATTAGCGAGTATGCGGTTGGCGGCGACGAGCTCGTGGATGACCTGATTAAGGTCTGGCGCCTCCTGGCCCATCGTTCTCTCCCATATTTGTTTTTATTTATAATGCTGAATAAGGCGAAGCCGCCCCCTCATCCGTCGCGCGTTGCGCGCCACCTTCTCCCGCTTGCGGGAGAAGGATAAAGCACTGCGGCTCAGGCTTCTGCGACTGCGCGGCGCGCGAGCACGCCCACAAGATGCGCGCGATATTCGTTGGTGCTGTGGATGTCGCTGAGCAAATCGTCCGCATTCCCCTTCAAATCCTTGATGGCGTCCGTCGTGAAGGATTTGGCTAATGCGGCTTCCATCTCGCTCATGCGGAACGCGCACGGGCCGGCGCCGGTGACGCCAACGCGCACATCTGCGCCGGTTTTCGACACCATCACGCCAACGACGGCGTAGCCGGACGCAGGGTGGCGGAACTTCTGGTAAGCGGCGCGCTCGGGGATCGGGAAGCGCACGGAGGTGATGATTTCATCGCGTTCAAGCGCGGTCTCGAACAGGCCGAGAAAGTAATCGTCAGCCTTGATGCTGCGCTTGTTTGTGACGATTGTCCCGTTCAGCCCCATCACGGCGCCGGGATAATCGGCGGCGGGATCGGAGTTTGCGAGTGAGCCGCCGATCGTGCCGCGATGGCGCACGGCGGGATCGCCGATGATGCCGGCAAGTTTTGCGAGCGCCGGAATATTAGCCTTCACGATGTCGGACGTGGCGACGTCGTTATGGCAGGTCATCGCGCCGATCACGATTTCGTTTCCGTCTTTCTTCACGCCGCGCAGATCGGCGATTCCAGCAAGGTCGATGAGATCGGAGGGGGCTGCGAGGCGCTGCTTCAGCGTCGGCAGGAGCGTCATGCCGCCAGCGATGATCTTGGCTTCTTCGCGATCGGAGATCATCGTCAACGCAGCGTCGAGCGATTTGGGTGCGTGGTAATCAAAATTATGCATGGTGATGATCCTTCACGGCGCCCGGGTTGGCCACGGAAAGAATGGCCTCAACGATGCCCTGATAGCCGGTGCAGCGGCACAAATTGCCTTCGAGCTGCTCACGCACGGTCTTTTCGTCCGCGCCGGGCATGCGGTTGGCGATGTCGATGCCCATCATCACCATGCCGGGCGTGCAGAAGCCGCATTGCAGGCCGTGGTGTTCGCGGAAAGCCTCTTGCATCGGGTGCAGCGTGCCGTCGGCGGCGGCCAGGCCCTCGATGGTCGTGACCTGCTTGCCGCTCGCCTGCACGGCCAGCATGGTGCAGGACTTCACTGCCTTGCCGTCAACATGGACGACGCAGCAGCCGCATTGGGTGGTGTCGCAGCCGACATGCGTGCCGGTGAGGCCCAGCTGGTCGCGCAGGAGTTCGGCGAGCAGGGTGCGCGCCTCCACGTCTGCGGAGCGCTCCTTGCCGTTCACGGTTAACGTCACTTTGCTTGTCAAGAAAACCTCCTGCGGGAACCCGATCTGGTTCGTTTGTTTCTCAATAACTTATTTTACGGATCAAGTCGTGCGCCAGATTTTTTCGCGTGCCTGATTGTCGCTTCGGACCGGCGATGTCGGCGTTCTGGGCAAAATCTTTGTCTTGACCATGGTATCCCTCGCGCCTCGCCCCTCGATCTGCGCCGCCGACCGGTCCAGCCTGCAACGTATTTTACATCGTTCTATATGCGCGCGCTCGCCCCCCTTGCAAGCGCTGTCGTCATGGCCGAATAGTCGCACAACGCCCGGATGAATCCGGGGAGGGCAAACGCCGCTTACGGGAGATGCGCTGTGACTGGGACATCGTTAAGGCTTCAGGACAAAATCGTCATCATCACCGGCGGAGCGCGCGGCATAGGCGCGGCTTTCGCCAGGGCTGTCGCGGGCCAGGGCGCGATTGTGGCCATTGCCGATTTGCTGGACGGCGCGCCGGTCGTCGGGGAAATCGAGGCCGCTGGCGGACGTGCGATCTATTTCCGCGTGGACGTGGCCAGCGAACAATCTGTGAACGCCTGCGTGATCGATCTCGTTGCGCGCTATGGCCGCATCGATGGACTGGTGAACAACGCGGCTCTGTTTGCGAATTTGAAGCCCAAGCCTTTCTTCGAGATAGAGCAGGACGAGTTCGACAAGGTGATGGCCGTCAACGTGCGCGGGCCGTTCCTGCTCGCCAAGGCTGTTGCGCCGATCATGATGGCGCAGAAGGCGGGCAAGATCGTCAACATTGCGTCCGGCACCGTGTTCAAAGGCCATGTCGGCATCACGCATTACGTGACGTCCAAGGGCGCCATCGTCGCGCTGACGCGCTGCCTTGCGCGCGAACTTGGGCCTTACAGCATCAACGTCAACGCGATTGCTCCGGGCCTGACTATGAGCGAAGGCGTGCTCGCAAATCCCGATATGGTGGGCGCTCCTGCGCAAGCCACGCTGGGTTCGCGAGCCTTCAAGCGTGAGCAAACGCCGGAAGATCTCACTGGTTCGCTGATTTACTTGTTATCAAGCGATAGCGATTTCGTCACCGGGCATACGGTGGTTTGCGACGGCGGGTCGGTGATGCGCTGAGGCGCAGCGCTTTCTGGCTTGCACTGCAAAGACGGTATTGAGATCGAGAAAAATTTCGGGGAACAAAATGATCGACATCTATACGCATATTATGCCCGGTCGCTTCCTTGAGGAATTGACCAAGGCTTCGTCGAAACTTGGAAACATCGGCGCGCGCATGCGCAACGTAAAGCCGCTGCACGATCTCGATATTCGCTTCAGGCTTATGGACGGTGCCGGCCCGGGCTACCAGCATGTGATTTCGCTGCCCAATCCGCCCCTGGAGGATGTGTGCACGCCAGACGTTGGGCGCCATCTTGCGCGCGTCGGCAATGACGGCATGGCGGAGCTTTGCGCCAAACATCCTGATCGCTTTCCTGCATTCGCAGCCACCATCTCCATGCTGGATATTGAAAGCGCGCTTGAGGAGATTGATCGCGCCATCAACCAATTGGGCGCGCGCGGTATTCAGATTTTCACGAATGTGGCTGGCAAGCCGCTTGATCTGCCCGAATACGAGCCGGTTTTTGCAGCTATGGCGCGTCATGATCTGCCGATCTGGATGCATCCGGCGCGCACCTCCGACATGGCTGATTATAGTAGCGAAGAGAAGTCGCGGTTTGAAATGTGGTGGTGCTTTGGCTGGCCCTACGAGACGTCGGTCGCGATGACGCGCATCGTCTTCAGCGGCCTGCTGGACCGTTATCCAAAACTCAACATCATCACCCATCATTGCGGCGGCATGATCCCCTATTTCGACGGGCGCGTGGGGCCGGGGCTCGACGTGCTTGGCAGCCGCACGCTGGATGAAGATTATTCCGGCGTGCTAAAAGGCTTGCAACATCCGCATATGGATTATTTCCACCGCTTCTATGGCGACACTGCAATGTTTGGCGGATCGACCGGCTTGCACAGCGGCCTGAAATTCTTTGGCGCCGATCACGTTGTGTTCTCGACCGACTCGCCGTTCGCGCCTATCAAGGAAACTATTGCGGCGCTGGACGCACTTGAACTAAGCGCGGAAGACCGCGAAAAGATTACCAATGGCAACGCCCGTCGGCTGCTCAAACTCTGAGCCCATATTAACGTTTGAAAGGAGCCTTTATGAGCAAGCTTAAACTCTCTATCGCCACCACCGATTACGATCACTTCCGCGATTTTCGCACCGGCGATGTGCGCGCCGAGGGCATAGATCACAATTGGCTGACTCTGGGCCATCACGAATGCTTTGCACGCTTCACCGCCAATCGCGAATTTGACATCTCGGAGCTGAGCTTCGCCAAGTTCACCACGCAGGTCTCGCGCGAAGATTGCGACGTCGTCGGCCTGCCGGTGGTGTGCTCGCGCCTGTTCCGGTTCTCATCCTTTTACGTGAACAAAAACTCCGGCATCAAGACAGTGCAGGACTTGAAGGGCAAGCGCGTAGGCTCGCCCGAATGGGCGCATTCGGCGGCTGTTTATATGCGCGGCTGGATGCACAACGATTGCGGCGTGAAGCTGACGGATGTGCATTGGTATCAGGCTGGCGCCAATGCGCCGGGCCGCGTCGAGAAGGTTGAACTCAACCTTCCCGAAGGCATGCAGCTTACGCGCGTCGGCGACAAGTCGCTGTCGGAAATGCTGGCGTCAGGAGAAATTGATTGCGCGATTATCGCGCGCCCGCCAACGTGTTTTTTGGAGGATCATCCCGATATCGTGCGTCTCTTCCCCGATTACATGGACATGGAGATGGATTATTTCGAGCGCACGAAAGTGTGGCCGATCATGCACATCATCGCGGTGCAAAAGCATATCATCGACGCCAATCCGTGGGTCGCGCGCAATCTCTACAACGCGTTCCTTGAGTCCAAGCGCCGCAGCATCGAGCGTCTTTTCGATCCTGCAGTGTCGCGTTATCCGCTGCCGTGGCTTCCGACCTATGCGCGCAAAATGCGCGACATGATGGGCGGCGACACTTTCCCCTACGGCATCGACGAGAACCGCAAGACGTGGGAGCAAATGCTGCTCTACACCTATCAGCAGGGCATCGCGCACAGGCACATGACGCCGGACGAGATTTTTCCCAAGGGCATGATGACGAAGGTCATCGTCTAGCGTTTATAAGATGATGACGAAGGTCATCGTCTGGAGTTCAAAAATAAAGCGCGGGGTTTGGCCCCGCGCTTTTTGATGCAACCAGACGACCGGCGCTTTGAGGCGCCGGCCTTTTTGTCGCTTACTTTTCCTTCAGAATATCAGCGGTCTTCTTGATGATGTCGGCGGGCATGGCGTAGGCTTCGGCCACAACCTGCTGCACGGCGTCGCCGGACACGGGTGTGATTTCGAGCTGCGCCTTGTCGGCTTCGGCCAAAAATTCCTTGTCCTTCATCGTGTCCATGAAGGCTTTGCGCAGCACTGCGACTTGCGCCGCCGGCACGCCGGGAGGCGCCAGGAACGGACGACCCATGACCTGACGCGCGAACACCAGCTTGAAGATGGCGGCTTCCTCGGGAGTCTTGGCCTGCTCCATGATGAGCGGCACGTTCGGCATGTCCTCATGCTTGTTCAGCGACAGCTGCACGAGCACGGAGATTTTCTTTTCCTCAAGCCATTTGGCCTGCGTGGACTTCACGCTTGACCATGACCAGCCGCAACGGCCCTGCACTTCGCCGCGCTCCATGGCGAGGTTGATGTCGTTGCCGCCCGGATAGCCCGCCACGATCTTGAACTTGGAACCCAGAACCGCATTGAAGACGCGCGGGAACTGGTCGGTGTCGGCGCTGCCGCCGGTGCCGCCGACGACGAGCTCCTTCTTCAGGGTTTCCTCAAATTTGGTCACGCCGCTGGTGTGCCAGGCGACGCAGACGCTGACTTCGTCGTTGGCGCTGCCGATCCAGTTGAACTTGGTGGAATCGAAGCTCGCGCCGGGCATGCCAAACAGCGAGTCGAACGCGATGCCGCGCGCCACTGTGCCCAGGACGGTGCCGTCCTTCGGGGCCACGTTGTAGAGCCAGTTGGAGAGGCGCAAGGACCCGGCGCCGGGCATGTTGTTGACGATGACGTTTGGCTTGCCGGGCAGATGCTTGCCCATGTGGCGCGCAACGAGGCGACCATAAACGTCGTAACCGCCGCCGGCTGAATAGCCGATATACATGTTGTAGGGCTTTTCCTGCTGCGCCTGGGCTGCGCTGGCTGCCAGAATGGCCAGCGCCGCAACGGCGGCGGTTTTGCGAAGTGTCATTTTATGATCCCTCTCTACGTTCCTGGGTCCGCGTTCGCGATTGGTTCGCGAAACCCTCCGTTCCGCATAACAACCTAAATAGCGACGACCGCTCTTGGCCTCAAGGCTTCCGCCCAAGGTTTATTTGTCGGGAGTGTATTCCCGAAAGCTGCCCAAATTCAAGCTGAAGCATTACGAACAGGCTCAATCGACGACAAAACGCGGTCGACGCTGCCCGGGATCGGCACGCAAATGGGCGAGCCGGGCGTCCTGAGCAATGATGGCGTCGAGCGTTCGGCGCAACAAAGCAAAGCTCGTGTGACCTTGCGCCTGCTCAGGTTCAATGCCTTTGCCCAGCGTACGAAATTCAGGAAACGCCAGTAGCGCAGGGATTGTCGGGCGAATGTCGGCGCCGTCGCCGCTCTGGCTGCATGCGAAGACGAGGCCGACGCGCTCGCTGATGTCGGCGTCGCTTGCCCAGCGGCCGGTTACAATTCCAATCAAAATGACCGGCTTGTTGGCCATGCCGCCCGATTCAGCAAAATAAACCGAATGCGGCGTCTCGTTCTCAAAAACAAAACCGCGCAGGCCCCCGCCTTCGCAGCAGGGGCAGCCTGCGGCGGTCTCGTCTTGTGCGGGCTCCACCCGAAGGCTGTTCTGGCTGTCGATCATTTCGCGCGTGTCATGGGCTGGCGGGCCTGCGCTGTCAACGCAATCCCTGCGCCACAGGCTCAATCGTCAGCATGCGCCCGCCCAATGTGCGAAAGCCCCGCGTGCGGCAGGTCAGCACGATCACCTGCTGGCGCGCGGCTGCGCGGTTGAGCGCGTCAAACATCTGCTCAATGCGGTCGTCGTCGCAGAAGACAAGGGCATCGTCGAGAATGATCGGCGCATCCTCGCCGCGCTCCTGCAACAGCGCGCCCATGGCCAGGCGCACCAGCACCGCAATCTGCTCCTGCGTGCCGCCAGACAAGGTGTTGAACGACTCATTGTCGCCAGCGCGCGAAAAGCGTTCAATGTTGAAGCTCTCGTCCAGCGTCAGCTCTGCGTTTGGAAACACGTCGTCGAGGAACGGCTGTAAATGGCGACGGATCGGCTTTTGCAGATATTCGCGCTGCTCTTGATAGCATTGGCGGATCACGTCGCGCAGCAGCTTCAGGGACTGCACCCGCGCCCTTATCCGGTCCGCGTCGCGTTGCGCCAGATCGCGCTCGTCGCGCAGAATCTGCACGCGCTCGCCAAGCCCCTCGCCGCCCTCCCGGCGAATGGCGCCTTCCAGCCTGTTGATATCGTCCCCGACATTTGCAATCCGTTGCAGGTGATTGTCGATGGCGCTCTTGAAGCGCTGTGCCCTCGTCTCAAGATCGACAAGCCGCTGAGCGTCGGGAGCGCTGGCGCGCAGGGCTTTCAGGGACAGTGCGACTTTCTCATGCGCGCGGCGCTTTTCGTCGAGCGCGGCGCCTGCGTCTTTGATGATGGCGGTGCGTTCAGCGGCTGGCAGGCGCGTATTGTCCGCCTGAATCTGACGCGCAAGCTCGTCCGTCAGCGCGCGCTTTTTGGCGCGTTCATCGGTCAGCGCGCGCAGATTGTCCGCCGCTGCATCAATGATCGCCTGTATGCGCTTGCGCTCATTGGCGGAGCGAACGCGGCTCTCTTGCAGTGACTTTTGCTTGTCTTCGATTGTAGCCAGTTCCGGCGGCGCCTCGGTTCCCAAAATTTCTTCGATGGCCGCAACAGCCTCTGCGATATTCTTGCGCAGAATTTGCGTTTGCGCAGGCAGCTTGTCCTCGTCGCAATTGAGCGCGACAAGTTGGGCGCGCAGGCCCTGAAAATCTGCGTCAAGCGTGCGCGCGCGCTCCACAAAAGCCTGCAGGCCAGCCATGTCGTCGACGCCAGCGTGCGCGAGACGCTTGGTGTGTTCTGCCTGCAAATCGCGCAGGCTTTCGCGCTCGCTTTCGCCAAAGCCGGGCGGAGGCGTCACCAGGATGGAGCCGGCCCCTGCAATCTCTATTGTCGTTGCGCTTCGGGCGGGAAAGCTTTGCGGCCCTTCAATCGCGGCGCCGTTGATGAGGAATACGCCCATCGCGCCTGGCGCTGGCGCCACGTCGATGCGCGGCGCGGCGGCATTGAGCCTGTCATTCAAAAGCGCTATTTCGCGCTCTATTTTATCCACCTTTTGCACGTCGGCGGCAGTCGCCACGATGCGGGTGCGCGCGCCTCTGTTGGTTGCGATGTCGCCCGCGATCTTTTCCAGCATATCAAGACGTCGTCGCAGCTCAGGCATTTTGGCGGCGGCATGGGCTGCGGAGGCGAGCCTGCGCAAATGCGCCTCGGCCTGCGTGAGCCGCGTATCTTCAAGCTCAAGCGCGCTTTGCTCCTCGCGTGCACTTGCAAGTCGTTGAGCGCACGCCTGCTCGTTGCGCTCCAGCGGCGCCAGTGCAGCCTGCGCATCAATCAGCTCCGCCTGCGTGTCGTCAATGCGTTGCGCGCAAGCTGCAAGTTCTGAGAATTCGCGCTGCGCCTTCTCAAACGCCAGGCGCGCCAGCTCTTCGTCTTTTTCCATCTCGCGGACTTCGTCGGCGATGGCGCGCTCTGCGGCGAGATTTTTAGAAGCCGCGTTAAACTGCTCGCGCAACTCCTCTTCAATCGCAGGTTTCGCCAGCTGCGCTTTCTCGCGACGCTTGCCCTCAAGGTCCGTGATGTCGCGCTCCAGCGCGCCCAGCAGCGCTTCGTCTTTCTCGAGCCTCTCGCAGATGTCTTCGAATCGCGTTTCCGCCTGTCCGAGCGGGCCGTTTTTGGCGATAGCGCCAGCGCTGGAGAGAAACGGTTTCAGCTCCGCCTCAAGCGATTTCAACGCCCCTCGCGCACGGTCGCCGCCGACAAGCGAGCCGACTTCGCGCTCGATAGCGCTGGAGATGGAATCCTTCGCCGCGCCCTCAATGGTAGGCGGATCGAAAGATTGCGCCTGTGCAACCCACAATAGGCCAAAAGTCCCTGTGTCGACGTTCTTTCCGCTGCCCGGCTTCAGACCAAGAAGATCGTGTAATTCTTCGTCCGCCGCGCGGCCCGCCGCAATTTCGCGTCCGTCTTTCATCAGGCTTGCGCGGGCGCTCGACAGGAAGGTTTTGCGCACCAGATATTGTGCGCCTCTATGTTCAAAACCCATTTCAACGGTTACGGGCAGGCTCGCGCCGTTGCTGGCAAGTTCGCGGATCGTCTCGCTTTTGGCCGTGTGCTTTTCAAACATGCAGGCGCGCACGGCTCGAAACAGCGTTGATTTTCCGGCCTCGTTGGGCGCCGCCAGCACGTTCAGCCCCGGCGCGATGTTGGCGATCGTGACGGCCTGCGCGAAGCGACCCACGCCTTCAACGCTGACATGGGTGATCTTCATGACGCCTCTCCCGCGGGCGCGGTTTTGCGCATGTTCTGGCTGATGAGAAACAATTCGATCAACGCGTCATTGGCGATGCGTCTCCCGGCGGCGTCCAGATTAACGTCGCTTGCTTGCGCGCGCAACAAGTCCGCGCTCTTGCGCAGCACGCCGTCAAAATCCAGCGTCTCAAGATCCTCGTCGCTGGGCTGGGCGGCAAGCGAGTCCAGATCGGTCTCAAGATGAAAGAAAGCCGCTTGCAGCGCCATTAATCTGCGCTCGAGGTCAGCGCGCGCAGCCAGCGGCAACACGCCCGTGCACGTCAGCCGCAACAGCGTGTGGTGCAGATCGGGCAGGGCGCGCAGGCTCGTCTCGAAATCGGCTGGGTCGGCGCCGCGCAAATCCATTTCGCGGCTCTCCCAGCGATATTTTCCGACATCCATAGGCGTGACGTTCGGCGTAGCGTCCGGCGACGCTACGTCCACCAGAAGCGCCTGGCCGATCTTTTGTCCGCCCGCCCGATCAGGCTCGGGCGTGCCCGAATACCATGTGCGCTCGTTGATTTTCATCGTGCGATGCCAATCGCCAAGCGCCAGATAGGCCAGCCCCGCAGACTTTGCGCGCGCCGGGTCAATCGGATTGCTTTGCGCCTGCTCGTCGCTGAAGCCGGTGATTGAACCGTGAGCCAGGCCAATGCGAACGGCGCCCGGCGGCGTTGTCGCGCCATCCATCCACGCGGTGAGATCGGCAGTTTCCGAATTGCGCAGCAAGGGCGCAGGCAGCAGGCATACGCCGGGCGCCAGTTCAACCATTTCATCGGTCAACATCGGCCTCACGTTGCCCGGCAGGCCCCCGCGCATCAGCCGGTCCCAGATCGCGTCCGGGCGATGGGGATCGTGGTTGCCCGGCAACAGCAGCCACGTCACGCCGGGATAAGCGCGCATGCGCTCCAGCGGCTCGTTGGCGGTGATTTGCGAGGGCGCAAAATGATCGTAGACGTCCCCCGCCACCAGAACAAAAGGAGCATTTTCGCGCATGGCCAGCGCGCCAATGGCCCCAATGGCGTGGAGCCGGGCCCGTTTCAGCTCGTCTTCGCGCACGCCATAGCGGCGGAAAGACTTGCCGATTTGCCAGTCAGCCGTGTGAATAAATCGCATCGACGCCCCGCAGCGGTAAAAGGTTAATTACCATTAGCTGATTCGCAGGCTATAGACGCGATCAAGTCGTCAAAGGAATCTTCGTCATATCCATCTCCGCCGCCGCCAAGCCCGTCGCTGATCAGTCCATTGCCGCGCATGTTTTGCACGATGTATTCGGCTACAGCGCATTTCGTCCCGGTCAGGAGGAGATTGTCGATCTGATTCTGGATCGCCAGAACGTGCTTGTGGTGATGCCCACGGGCGCGGGCAAATCGCTGTGCTACCAAATTCCGGCGCTCGTTTCGGATCGTCTGGCCGTCATCGTCTCCCCGCTTGTCGCGCTGATGGACGATCAGGTGGCGGGCCTGCGCGCCAATGGCGTGGCGGCGGCCTGCGTGCATTCGGGCCTGTCGCGCGATGAACAAGTGGCGAACTGGCGCTCGGTGGCCTCGGGCCAGTGCAGATTGTTGTATCTGTCGCCAGAGCGCCTGATGACGGCGCGCATGCTGGAGGCGCTGGAGCGGCTTGATCCGGCGTTTCTCATCGTGGACGAGGCCCATTGCATTTCCAAATGGGGCGCCAGCTTTCGTCCCGAATACGAACAATTATCGGCGCTGGGCGAGCGCTTTCCCAACGCAGCGATCGCCGCCTTCACGGCCACGGCGGACGAGGCCACGCGCGAAGATATTGTGCAGCGCCTGTTTCGCGGCAAGGGCAAAATTCTGCTGCACGGGTTTGACCGCCCGAACCTGCGGTTGTCGGCGCTTGCAAAGACGGATTGGCGCAAGCAGCTTCTCAGGTTTCTGGAAGACAAGCGCGAGGATGCGGGCATCGTTTATTGCCTGTCGCGCAAATCGACCGAAGAGGTTGCCGAGTTTTTGCGCGGCTCGGGCGTCAACGCCATCGCCTATCATGCCGGGCAGGAAGCGGACGTGCGCCGCGCGAACCAGAACCGCTTCATGACCGAGGCCGCTGTTGTAATGGTGGCCACGATTGCGTTCGGCATGGGCATCGACAAGCCCGACATTCGCTATGTCTGCCATTTGAATCTGCCCAGCAGCATGGAAGCCTATTATCAGGAAATAGGCCGCGCGGGGCGCGATGGCCTGCCAGCCGAAACGCTGCTTTTGTTCGATCTGTCCGACATGCGCCAGCGTCGCCAGTTCATCGAAAACGACGATGCTGACGAGACGCATAAAATGCGCGAGCATAAACGGCTCGACGCGTTGCTGGCCTATTGCGACGCCGCGCAATGTCGCCGCGCTGCGCTGCTGTCTTACTTCGACGAAGAGTGCGAACCCTGCGGCAATTGCGATAATTGCCTGAGCCCGCCCAAGATGATCGACGGCAGCCAGCAGGCGCGCATGTTGTTTTGCGCCATATCCGACACCGGCGAGGCGTTTGGCGCCGTGCATGTGATCGACGTTCTGTGCGGCGCCGGCGGGCAAAAAATAATCACGCGCGGACACGAAAAACTGAAGAGCTATGGTCGCGGCGCCGGCAAGCCCAAAGATTATTGGCAGGCGTTTATCAGGCAGGCCGTTGCGGGCAATTATCTGTCGATCAACATCCAGAAATACGGCGCGCTGCAATTGACCCGGCGCGGGCGCGCGGTGATCGAGGGCGAAGAAAACTTCGCGCTGCGCGAGATCGTCGACACAGACATCGCCAGCTCAAGATCGGAGCGTTCAAGCTCAACGCGCAAGGGCGCCAAAGCAGCGGTTCCCGCTGGCGATCAGGCGCTTCTCACTGCGCTCAAAGCTTGCCGACTTGAACTTGCGCGCGAACGCGAAGTGCCCGCCTACGTGATCTTTCCCGACGCCACGCTGCTGGAAATGGCGAGCCTGCGGCCGGGCACAATGAAGCTGATGGCCCAGATCAACGGCGTCGGTCCACGCAAGCTCGAAGAATTTGGCGCGCTGTTCTTGCGGGTGATTCAGAACGTGGGGTGAGGCAGGGCCGACAATGGCGACAGCTCTGGAGGCTGCCCCACCTTACGGCTGCGCAACCAAACGCACCCATTATCTGGCGCCCCCTGGCTCCCGGAGCACGCAACGGAATCCGACATGGCTCATCGAAGTGTCGATGGGCTGGGCGTGACGGGCGGCGGGTCTATAGCGCCTGCAATAATTGGGGGCGCACAAATGCGAGCCGCCCTTCACCACCTTTCGTGGAATGATGGCGGGCGCGCGGGCGTCGCAGCTTTCAGCCTGCGCGCCGCCGCGTGGATTTGCGGGTATGCAGCAAGATTTCACCGCGTCTTGCACATGGCGGCTGGACCACCAATCGCTGGTCCATTCCCAGACGTTGCCGATCATGTCGTAAAGGCCGTAAGCATTGGGTGGATAGGAGCCCACAGGCGAGGTTCGCACCGCGCCGGCGGCCGCCAGATTCAGATGCGGAAACAGCCCCTGCCAGGTGTTGGCCATCGACTGGTCGCCGGGACGCAATTCGTCGCCCCATGCAAACTCCGCCTGATCCAAACCGCCGCGCGCCGCAAACTCCCATTCGGCCTCTGTTGGAAGGCCTTTGCCCGCCCAACGCGCATAGGCCAGAGCGTCCTCATAAGCCACCTGCACCACGGGGTGCGCGTCGAGCCCGCGGATCGAGCTGCCTTTGCCGTAGGGATGGCGCCAATTGGCGCCGAAGGCGAATGTCCACCAATTGCGCACGTCCCCAAGATCAACCGGGCGATCAGGCGGGGTAAACGCCAGCGAGCCTGCCCGCAGCATGTCGGCCCGCGCGCCCGGATAATCCTTTGCGAGAGGGGCTTTTTCCGCCAGCGTCACATATCTGGCGGCGCGCACGAACCGGCGAAACTGCGCGTTGGTCACGGGAGCGGCGTCGATCCAGAAGCCATCCACAACGACAGTATGAACGGGCGCCTCTTCTGGATAATGGCTGTCCGAGCCCATTTTGAACGCGCCGCCCGCGACATACACCATGCCTGATGTGGCGGGCGGATCTTCGCGCCCTCGTACGTCGTGAACGCTGATAACGCTCATGCACGGCTCCTACGCAGACTGACGCTGGTTCCCGGCGTCGCAGCACATACAAGAAGATCGCATGAAGGGCGGTTCCACGCGTTTCGGGGATAGGGGGCTCAATGGTTAACGAGGTCTTGAGTGAGCCCCGTTTGAAGGAGCCCCGCTTGGCCTTACCGGCATCGGCGTTTGGATGGAGGGATCAAGCCCGTCCATGACGGCACATATAACGAGAGCCGCTTGGATATGGCGAGCGGCTTGTGCGCGGCCTCGCCTCGCAGCAACGCTGCTTCATCGTCTCAAACTACAAAACGCTGATTGGCTGGGGCGGGAGGATTCGAACCTCCGCATGGTGGAATCAAAATCCACTGCCTTACCGCTTGGCGACGCCCCAATAGCGCGCGGAACATAGAGGCAGACCGCTCCGGCTGCAACTCGGCGGGGTGGGTTTGCGTTAAAAATAGATAATCGCGCCAGTGCCGTTTTGCGCTTGTCGGCGGCCATGCGCCTCGCTATAAGGCGGCCTTCCCGCATGTCGCAGGTTCGCATCGCTCTGGCGATACGCGTCTGGCGCTACGGGTGGTTCGGAGTGTAGCGCAGCCTGGTAGCGCACCTGCTTCGGGAGCAGGGGGTCGGAGGTTCGAATCCTCTCACTCCGACCATTTTATTCTATAAAGTACTGATTAATAATGAAATTTTATTTTACGGATCGAATGATATGCGCACAAGTATACACTTCTGACGCGGATTAAGGCGGACAACAGCGAATAGACCATCAGTCGGATGCCCTGACCCAGTAGGTCTCACTTCTTCTCCCGACACCAGATTGGCTTCTGCTGCCGCGCTAGATCACAAACCCACTCGTTCATCCGAGCCAAGATAGTCTCATTGCTATTCACATCCGGCCAGCGCGAGCATATCGCATAAATAATCGCGGTGATCGGATCTTCCCCTTCGTGTAGGGCAATATCCAGGAGGTCTGTGATTTCTAGACTGGCCTTATTGAAAACCAACCAGGTTGCGCTTTGTTGTTTCAAGCATGGCAGGATCTCACATCCGGCTTTCGATATTTGGAAGTGTCTTGACCAGCAGTTCCTCAAACAACGCCAGCTCGCCGTCGGACAGAGCCTTCAAATCAAAGCTCGTCCCGACTTCGTGCTGCACGGGACTACCATTAGGTCCAGACAGCTCGACCTTGTTGGTGTCTACCCAGCCAGATGCTGCCCTAGATCGATTACGAAGGCCCAAGGACACGATTTGCGCACTTCCGGGCTTACCATGAGCCATGGCTAGAGCGCGTTCCTCCCACCACAGCAAGGCGCGGATACGGCTTTCATAAATGGCCTGCAAAAACTCAGGATGTTCGTGTTGCCAGTGATAGAGGGAGCGCACTGAGATGCCAATCTTTGCAGCAGCCGCATCAGCAGACAGACCCTCGCCCATAGCCGCAATTATCTGATCGCACAGCTCACGGCGATAGAGCGTCGGCCTCCCAACAGGCCGTTCCGGACTTGCTAAATCCGATGAGGATTGGCGTGCGAGGCTGTGCTTTGGCATGGCCGAACCCAGTATGTTTCACCGCCGAAATAATAGCATAATCTAGGCTCATTTTAAATGCCTCTAAACCTATGGAACCGACATGCCCTCAATTCTTGCCGGTCTCGTAAGAGCATGTTAGTGCGGCGGTTTAGAAGCCATCTGCCCAGTGGATCGAACCCAAAATAGCGCGGGCGCGAGCCCAGCTCCTGACCTTTTACAATTATCCCTGCGAGGTGAAAGCCACCAATAACGGCCCGGAGCGAAAGCTGTGGCCCTGCTTGATCCAGCGAAAGATGACCAACGGATACCGAAGCTAACTCCTGTTCCAGTCCCTTTGTGATCACCACAGAGCGTTCACAAGGCACCTCCCGCTATGCTTTAGTGAACAAGTTCGCTGGGTGGTATCGTGCGCTCGGCTTCAGCGGAGCGAGTAGTCACTCTGGGCGTCGAACAGCAATTACACTTTGGGCTAGGTGAATCTCTACCGTAGGCGGTAGCTTGAAGGACGTTCAGCTTCTTACTGGTCACTCGGCGCTTGGGACAACATAGCGGTAAATAGAGGGCTCAGACGAGGCTAAGCGGCGAGTTGTGGAGCTGTTGTAGGCGCTACGTTTCTTGAAATGACGGTTTGAGGGTTCGCCTGAACACAATGCCTCTTCGTCCCCATCCGCGATCATGCTTTTTTAAGCAGACGGTTTTCCAGCGTCAGATCGGCGACGCATTCCTTCAACGCGCTAGCTTCACGGCGCAGATCCTTGACCTCATCGGTGGTGGCGGCGCGCGCGGTATCGCCCGCCAGGCGGCGCTTGCCGGCTTCCATGAACTCCTTGGACCAGGTGTAAAACAGGCTCTGTGCAATCCCTTCCTTGCGGCAAATCTCAGCGATGCTGTCTTCGCCGCGCAGGCCGTCCAGCACAATGCGGATTTTATCTTCCGCTGAAAAATGCCGTCGGGTCGCACGGCGTATGTCCTTCATC
>CAMCUC010000027.1 GCA_945878875.1 Rhizobium sp. Q54 | reverse complement strand
TGCGCTTTTTACCCATGCGCCTCGCCAGCAAAATCTGGCCCAGCACGTTGTTGATCTTGTGCGCGCCGGTGTGGTTCAGCTCGTCGCGCTTGAAATAGATTTTTGCACCGCCCGAGCCGCCATTGGCGCGGGCGATGGCGCGCACGTGCTCCGTCATGCGCTCAGCGTAATAGAGCGGGCTCGGCCTGCCCACGTAATGGGTGGCCAGATGGGCGAGTTCGGCCTTGAAAGACGGGTCCGCCTTGGCGGCATTATACGCCTTCTCAAGGTCGAGGATCAGCGGCATCAGGGTTTCGGCCACGAAGCGGCCGCCAAAAATGCCAAAGTGCCCGGACTCGTCGGGGCCGCTGCGGAAGGAATTCGGGTTGGCGTGCTGCACGCGTCGCTCCTGTGTTGCGTGCTGTTTACGCGGTCCCCGCGCCAGAACCAAGAGCCAAGCGCGCATAAGCGCTGCGAGATTGCGCGACAAAACGCGCTATCATGTCCACGTCCTTGACGCCCGGCGCGCACTCGACGCCTGACGAAACGTCCAGACCATGGGCGCGGGTGACGGCCAGCGCCTCCTCGACGTTATGAATTCCAAGCCCTCCGGACAGCATCCATGGCGTTTTTATTTGAACGCGCTCAAGAACAGTCCAGTCGAACGCGGCACCGTTGCCGCCGGGCAAAGCAGCGCCTTTTGGGGGGCGGGCGTCGAAGATCAGCCGGTCAGCGTCCTCGTAAAGTGCGCAGGCCGCAAGGTCGCCTAAACCTGAAACGTGGATCGCCTTGATAATCGGCAGGCCGGTGCGGGCTTTGAGGGCGCGCACGCGATCGGGCGTCTCATGGCCGTGCAGCTGGAGCAGATCGGGCCGCGCGGCCTCGATCATCGCGTCAATAAAGGCGTCGTCGGCGTCAACGCTGAGCGCGACTTTCAGCGTTTTGCCCTGCGCCTGACGCCCGAGCGTGCTTGCCTGTTCCATGGAAAGATTACGGGGGCTGGGTGCAAAGAACACAAAGCCCACCATATCGACGCCAGCGTCAATCGTGGCGGCGAGCGTATCGGGCGTCGAGAGGCCGCAGATTTTGATGAGGAGGGTCATGGTTTGGCGAGGCTCGTTTCAATACGCTTCGTCAATTCATCAAGCATGCGCACCAAAGCTGGCAGGTCGCTTTGCGCCAATCGCAGGATCACAAGCGGCCGGATCTGCCAATAACCATGAACGATGTGATTGCGCATGGCTTTGATTGCGGCGCTTTCAATCGCCCGCATCGCGCACGCGCACGCATCCTGAAGCCTCGCGAGGTCGCTTCTGATCATATGGCGGCGACGAAGTGTGCGAGCGTTGCAGCCTCGTCACTCTTCAGGCCGCCGTGGAGAACGATTCCAACGCTGCGGCCCAGATGCCGACCCAGTTCAATCTCGGCCTTGCAGAGGTCGAGAAGCGACAACCCCTGAAGATCGTCGGCGAGAAACTCAAGCGCGCGCTCATCGCTCTCGTCCAGATGCCCCGCGCTTCCCTTCGGCAGCATGCCGATGAAGCGAAGCGGGAAGTTTTCCTCTACCGCCGCAATATGCAGCTTGAGAATGTCGCGTGGGATGACGTGCGCGTTCATGACCTTAATATAGCGCGGCCCGCACGCCTTGCCCAGCATGCTCGCGCCTTTGCCCAGCGACCCGGCTAAACCCGCGCGAACTTTAGCAGGAACCTGTCGCTCTCGCCGATGGCCTCATATCTGGCCCGGTCCCTGTCGCCGCTGCGGTAATTGGGCGGCAGCGACCAGACGCCGTCTGCATGGTCCCGTGTGTCTTTTGGATTGGCCTTGACCTCAGATGAGCCCAGCAGCTTGAAGCCGCCCTTTTCCAGCAGCGCTATGGCGAAATCCTGCCGCATATAGCCTGTGCCCTTCTGCTCGTCCTGACTCAGATCCGTGCGGCCGCGATGATCGGCCACGCCCAGAATTCCGCCTGGCTTCAGCGCTTTGCGGAACGCGCGCAGAGCGCCGTCGATCTCGCCCCGGTCGATCCAATTGTGCATGTTGCGGAAGGTGAGCACAAAATCCATCGAGCCTGCGGGCGCGATCTCGAATTTGTCGGCGAGAAATTCGGTGACCTGAACGCGGTCATAGCGCGCAGGATCAGCGGCGAGTTTTGCCAGCAGGCGCTTGTGGTCGGCCACATAATTGGGCGCGGCTCCGGCATCCCGGCTGGCGGCGATATAGAGCCCGCGCTCACGCAGATACGGGGCGAGAAACTCCAGCCAATAGGCGCCGCCGCCGGGCAATATCTCGACGACTTTGTGATGGGGCTCGACGCCCAGAAACGAGATGGTTTCCAACGGTTTGCGGAAGACGTCGCGGGCGCGGTTGCCGGGGCTGCGATGATTGCTGGCGATGTTGCCGGCCAGAACCGCCTCGCTCCCGGACTGCAAGGCGAAGGCGGCGCCGGGCGCACATGCAAACGCCGCCGCCGAGGTGATCAGCGTACGGCGCGAGACGATAGCGGCTTTGGATATTTTCATGGCGGCTCCCCTATATTTTGCGAGAGCCTGAAGCATGCGAAGCCAAAACGCCAGCAAGACGAATTCAGCGACAGCTTAAGCCGCCCGGATTTAGGCGCCTACGCCCGGCGCTGAGAGCGCGGTCAGAGAGGATTTCTGGGCACGCAGGCGATCTGCCTCGGCATGCAGACGTCGGGCTTCAGAACGCGCTGCCCGCGCAGCGCGGCGATGGCGGCCCTGACGCATCCACACGGCGACCCCGCCGATCACCACGCCAACCATCATCGAGGCGAACGCCACGATAAACAAAGGCGCTCTGATGCTTAAATCCGATGCTCCAAACGGATCAAACGCCAGTTCTACAGGCGCCCGATTGGCGATGGCGAGCATCACTGCAAGGATGGCGACAGGCAGAAGGAGAGCCCATTTCAGCAGAGCGGCCATGGCTTGCAATATCCCCGCGCAAAGACCTCGCGTAATCCTCAAACCGTCAGGACGCAGGCTTTGCGTTGAGGCGTTCGCGCATTTCCTTGCCGGTCTTGAAGAACGGCACGAATTTCTGGTTCACCTCGACATGCTGTCCGGTGCGCGGATTGCGGCCCACGCGCGCGTCGCGCTGCTTCACGGAGAAAGCGCCAAAGCCGCGCAGCTCCACGCGATCTCCGCGCGAGAGCGCGTTGCTGATCTCCCCCAGGATTGCATTGACGATGTTCTCGACGTCACGCTGATAAAGATGGGGGTTTTTGTCGGCGATCCGCTGCACAAGTTCAGATTTTATCACGAGGCAATTCCTTGAAGATAGGCGTCGGCGCCGGGCAGAAATGAGCAGGACGATTAATTTCTGCCTTGACCATGCCAAACAGCCACAAGCCCGTCAAGCGCCAGCGACTGACCCAGCGCTTGGCTCTGGCCCTCAAGGCGCTGCAACAGCGCGCCCGCCTCGCTCCATCCAAACGCATGGGCAAGAACCCCCGCCGCGCTGAAAATGCCGAACCGGTTCGCCGCGCCTGGCGGGCGCCAATCCCGGATGGTCAGCCCGGCCTCCACGCCCTTTTCCGCCTCCAGCCAGGCGATGGCCTCGCGCTCGCCGCCCAATTGATCGACGAGCTTGAGGCCGACAGCCTGCCGACCGGTAAACACGCGCCCGTCCGCCACGCTGGCGAGTTCCTGATCGTTCAAAGCGCGACGCTCGCGCACAAGGCCGCGAAACCAGTCGTAGGAATCGGTGACCAGCGCCGCCAGCGCGGCGCGCGCCTCGGGTGTTGCAGGCTCAAACGGATTAGGCGCCGCTTTCAGGGGGGAGGATTTAATCTCCTCCATCTTGACGCCGACATTGTCGAGCAGGCGCGTCATATTCGGATATTGAAACAGCACGCCGATGGATCCGACCAGCGAATTGCCGTGCGCGAAAATGCGCTCCGCCCCCAGCGCCGCGATATAGGCGCCCGACGCCCCCGTGGAGCCGATCACCGCCACGACGGGCTTCTTTTCCGCCAGCCGGCGCAAATCCTCATAGATTTTTTCAGCCCCCGTCGTGGTGCCGCCCGGGCTCTCGATGACTACCAAAACACCCGCCGCCGACGATTTGCCGATCTGTTCAATCAGCTTCAGCGTTTCCCGGTCGCCGGTCACAAGTCCGGAGATGGACAGGCGCGCGATATGTCTGGAGGCTGTCTTGGGCGGCTCAAAAAACGCTGCCGCGCCAAAGCCGATGGCGCCCAGCAATACAAGCACGGCGGCAATCCGCCAGAACCGCAGCTTGCGGCGCAGACGCTGGCGATCAATCACATTTTCCGCCGCGCTGGCGGCCACATTCTCGATTCGGGTCTTGTCGGCTTTGTCGGCCGCGCGCTGATCGACGGTTGCGCCGCTGGAATCGTGGTCAGTCATAAAGTCACCGGTGCTGAAGAGCTCCAGCAGAGGTAGTGTGGAAGACCTGCCTGAACAAGGCGGCGGCGTCATAAACTGAAAAACCCGCACAGTTTCCTGCGCGGGTTTCTTGCTCAGGAGCGCTGCAAGGCGCGCCTTATTATTTTCTAATTACTTCTTGTCTTCGCGGGCCTTCAGAGCGGCGCCGAGAATGTCGCCAAGCGAGGCGCCCGAATCGGCGGAGCCGAACTGGGCGATTGCTTCCTTCTCTTCAGCCATTTCGAGCGCCTTGATCGACACCGAGACCTTGCGGGCCTTGCGGTCGAACAAAGTGATGCGGCCATCGACCTTTTCGCCGACGGCGAAACGCTCGGGGCGCTGGTCAGCGCGGTCGCGCGCCAGCTCGTTGCGCTTGATGAAGGCGGTGAGATCGGAGCCGACGATCTGGACTTCGAGGCCGCCTTCCTTCACTTCGAGCACTTCGCAGGTGACCACGAGGCCCTTGCGCAATTCGCCCGGAGCGCCTTCTTCGCCAGCCTTGGCCTGGAAGGGATCGGCGCCGTTGAGCTGCTTGACGCCGAGCGAGATGCGCTCTTTCTCAACGTCCACGTCGAGCACCTGGGCGCGAACCATGTCGCCCTTCTTGTACTCTTCGATGACCTGCTCGCCCGGACGCTTCCAGTCGAGATCGGACAGATGGACCATGCCGTCCACGTCGCCTTCAAGGCCGATGAACAGGCCGAATTCGGTCTTGTTCTTGACTTCGCCCTCAACTTCAGTGCCGGCGGGATATTTCTGCGCGAACGCTTCCCACGGATTTTGCAGGGTCTGCTTGAGGCCCAGCGAGATGCGGCGCTTGACGGGATCGACTTCCAGCACCTGAACGTCGACTTCCTGGCTCGTCGAGACGATCTTGCCGGGATGCACGTTCTTCTTGGTCCACGACATTTCGGAAACGTGGATCAGGCCTTCGATGCCCGGCTCCAGCTCCACGAACGCGCCGTAATCGGTGATGTTGGTCACGCGGCCATGGAAGCGGGCTTCCATCGGATATTTGGCCTCGATGCCCTGCCACGGATCTTCCAGCAGCTGCTTCATGCCCAGCGAGATGCGATGCGTCTCGTGGTTGATCTTGATGATCTTCACGCGCACCGACTGGCCGATGTTGAGCACTTCGGTCGGGTGGTTCACGCGGCGCCATGCGATGTCGGTGACATGGAGCAGGCCGTCGATGCCGCCCAGATCCACGAACGCGCCGTAATCGGTGATGTTCTTGACGGTGCCGTCGATGACCTGGCCCTCTTCGAGCTTGCCAACGATTTCGTGGCGCTGCTCGGCGCGGCTCTCTTCAAGAACGGTGCGGCGCGAAACAACGATGTTGCCGCGGCGGCGATCCATCTTGAGGATTTCGAACGGCTGCGGCACGCCCATGAGCGGGGTGACGTCGCGGATCGGACGAATGTCGACCTGCGAGCGCGGCAGGAAGGCCACGGCGCCGTCGAGATCGACCGTGAAGCCGCCCTTGACCTGATTGAAGATAACGCCGTCAACCTTTTCCTTGGCCTCGAAGGCCTTCTCAAGCTTGACCCAGCTCTCCTCGCGACGAGCCTTGTCGCGCGAGATCACGGCTTCGCCGAGGGCGTTTTCGATGCGCTCAAGGTAGACTTCAACGACGTCGCCAACCTTGAGGACGTGGTCGCGGCCGGGGCCCAGGAATTCCTTCATCGCGACACGGCCTTCGGTCTTCAGACCGATGTCGATGACCGCCATGTCCTTTTCAATCGCAACGACTGTGCCTTTAACAACGGCGCCTTCCATGGCCTCGTTTTCGTTAAAGGTCTCGTCGAGCATAGCTTCAAAGTCGGCGCGCGAGGGCGCGAAACTGGTTTGGGTATTTGCCATTTGGTCTCCTGGGGGTCGCGATCGCGTCTGCGGTCGGGACCGAGTGCGCCGGCGGGGTTAGAGTGCGTGCGCTCGCTTTTTCCGGCGGTCCGTCTTGGTGACGGGACTCATCGCTTTCCCGACAGGGGATTCCTGAAGAAAAAGCGGACCGGCACGGCGCCGGATCCAGCGAACAGGGTTTTACCGCTTTTATACGGTGCGCTTCCTTATCAGCGGGCGCGGGCGACGACAAGAGGAGCGCGTTCCAGGGAGGCCTGCTTGTGGCGCGCCGCGTTTGCCGTTACGACCGCGCAACCAGATTTCAGAACGTTCAGTTTCGGGGAAACAGACATGCGCCCATCCAAACGCGCCGCCGACGAAATGCGGGAAGTCTCGCTGGAGCGCAATGTCGCCCGCTATGCGGAAGGCTCCTGCCTTGTGAAATTTGGCGAGACCCAAGTGCTGTGCACCGCCTCGCTCGAAGACAAGCCGCCGCAATGGCTGCGCGGACAGGGTCGGGGCTGGGTGACAGCGGAATATTCCATGCTGCCGCGCGCCACGCAGACGCGCACGCGCCGGGAGTCCACATCCGGCAAGCAATCGGGCCGCACGCAGGAAATCCAGCGCCTGATCGGACGCTCGCTGCGCTCCGTCGTCGATCTGCAAGCCATTGGCGAGCGCCAGATCGTGGTCGATTGCGACGTCCTGCAGGCGGACGGGGGCACCCGCACGGCCGCCATCACCGGCGGCTGGGTAGCGTTGCACGAATGCCTGAAATGGATGCGCAGCCGCTCGATGATCCGCGACATGCCGCTGCGCGACCACGTGGCCGCCGTCTCCTGCGGCATCAGCGTCAACGGCTCGATCCTCGATCTTGATTACATCGAAGATTCCGCCGCCCACACCGACGCCAATTTTGTGCTCACCGGCTCGGGCAATCTGGTCGAGGTGCAGGCGACGGCGGAAGGCGCCACCTTCAGTGAAGAGCAGCTCGGCGAGATGCTCAAGCTCGCCCGCAAAGGCATCGGCGAGCTGGTGGCGCTGCAGAAGCTCACCATCGCTTGAAGACATCGCCCCATCTGGAGACTGCCATGAACGACGCGCATCGCAAATTGTCCGGCCGCGTGGTGATCGCCACGCATAATCCCGGCAAGCTGCGCGAAATGCGCGAGCTGTTGGCGCCTTATGGAATCGAGGCCGTATCGGCGGGCGATCTGGGCTTGATCGAGCCTGACGAGACGGGGCTGACGTTTCTGGCCAATGCGGAGCTGAAGGCACGGGCCGCCGCAGAAGTCTCCGGCCTGCCCGCGTTCGCCGACGATTCAGGGCTTTGCGTTGACGCGCTCGATGGCGATCCGGGCATTTATTCGGCGCGCTGGGCCAAAGAGGCGGGCGATTTTACCGCCGCCATGGCGCATGTGCATGCGCTGATGCAGGCCAGGGGGGCGCCGACGCCTCGCGCGCATTTCGTGTCGGCGCTCGCCATCGTCTGGCCGGACGGGCATCTGGAGCAGTTTGAGGGAAAGGTGTTTGGCGACATCGTCTGGCCGCCGCGCGGCGACAAGGGCTTTGGCTACGACCCCTTCTTCCAGCCCGACGGCCATTCCCGCACGTTTGGGGAAATGTCGTCGGACGAAAAACACGGCATTCCGGCCGACGGCTCGCAGGCGCTCTCGCATCGCGCCCGCGCGTTTCAGGATTTGTCTAAAGCCTGTTTTGAATAAATAATCAGCGCGCCAGAAACTCTGTCGACCCGAAGATCGCGGCAAACGGCACGCCCTTGTGCGCGTAGAATTCCTTCGCCCCGTCTTCGCGATCAACGATGGTCACGACCATCACAACCTTCGCGCCGTCCTCAACGCAGGCTTGCGCGGCTTTCCACGCCGATTCGCCCGTCGTCGTCACGTCTTCCACAATCACGATGGACTTGCCCGCCAGCGTTTCGCCTTTGGGCAGGCCCTCCACCAGCTTTTTGGCGCCGTGGCCTTTTGGCTGCTTGCGCACGAAAAAGCCAAACAGCGGCTCGCCCGCCTGAAACGAATGCTGGCACAGCGCGCCGGTGATCGGCACCGCGCCCATCTCCAGCCCGCCGACGTGGGTGGCGCCGGAGCCGCGCACTTTGGCCAGCACCGCCTTGGCGATGAGGGCCGCGCCCTCGGGATGAAGCATTGAGGGCTTCATGTCGAAATAGAAATCGCTCTCTTTGCCCGACGCCAGCATCACCTTGCCGCGCCCGAAGGAGCGCTCAAAGATAATATCGGCGAGGCGGGCGCGCTCGGGGGCGGTCAGTTCTGCACTCATGACTGGAAAACCTCATTGATGTGGGCGCACTCAACAGATGCGCGCCCGTTCGGTCAATCGGGCGGCGTGCGATTTTCGCGCAAAACGTCGCCCGCCAGATAGAGCGAACCGGCGATCAGCACGCGCGGCGCGATGGGCCAGGTCCGCGCGGCCAAAGCCTCTAAAGCACTGGAGACGCTGCTGGCGGCGGTCGCGGGCAGGCCTTGCGCGCGGGCGATGGCCGCCACGTCGTCGGCGCTGCGGGCGGCGTGTTCGCCGGGGATCGGCACGGCCAACACCTCCTGCGCCAGTTCTGTAAAAGCTTGCAGGAAGCCGCCGGTGTCTTTGCTGGCAAGCCCGCCGCTTATCAAAATGAGCGGTCGCGGATCGCGCTCCTGCCGCTCGGCCATACCTTGCGCCACCACCAGCCCGCCAGCAGGATTATGACCGCCGTCAAGCCAGAGTTCGGCGCCTTTGGGAGCCCGCTCGAACAGCGCGCCGCGATTAAGTTTTTGCAGCCGGGCGGGCCATTGCACGCTCCGCAGGCCTTCCTCGAGAGCATTTGCAGGAAAATCTGGATAAAGCAGCCGCAGCGTCGCAATAGCCGTGGCGGCATTGTCGAACTGGTGGCGCCCCGCCAGTCGCGGCGCCGGCAGGTCGAGCAGTCCCAGCTCGTCTTCATAGACGAGGCGCCCGCGCTCTTCGTTCACATGATAATCGCGATCCGCCCGCAACATCGCCCCGGCGCCGACGCGTCGCGCCTGCCGTTCGATCACGTCCATCGCCCCGTAGGCCTGGGGCGCCAAGATGACCGGCGCGTTTTTCTTGAGAATGCCCGCCTTCTCGAAGGCGATTTTGGCCAGCGTATCGCCCAGAAAATCCATGTGGTCCATGGAGACGGGCGTGATGATGGTCGCCAGCGGCTTCTCGATCACATTGGTGGAATCAAAGCGCCCGCCAAGGCCAACTTCCAGCAGCAATATGTCGGCGGGCGTTTCCGCAAACAGTTGAAAGGCCGCCGCCGTGGTGATCTCAAACAAAGTGATCGGCGCGCCCGCGTTCACGCGCTCGCAGGTCTCGAAGGCGGCGATCAGGCGCTCTTCCCCGACCAGTTTTCCAGCGAGACGAATACGCTCATGAAAGCGCACCAGATGGGGCGAGGTGTAGACGTGGACGCGGCGACCCTGCGCTTCCAGCATTGCGCGCAGAAAAGCCGTCGTCGAGCCCTTGCCGTTGGTGCCCGCCACATGAATGACGGGGGGCAAAGCCTTGTGCGGATCCCCAAGCGCGCGCAACAAATCGAGCGTGCGCCCAAGCGACAGGTCGATCTTCTTTGGATGAAGCGCGAGAAAGCGCTCCAGAAAATCGCCAGAATTTTGCGACATGCGTGCGCTCAGGCGGCTGTTTTCTGGTTCATCAACAATGAGCACAGGCGCGCCAGCGTATCGCGCTGCTCGCTGCGCGCAATCACCATGTCGACCATGCCGTGGGCGCGCAGATATTCGGCGCGCTGGAAGCCTTCCGGCAGTTTCTCGCGGATGGTTTGCTCGATGACGCGCGCGCCTGCAAAGCCGATCACGGCGCCGGGCTCGGCAATGTGAATGTCGCCCAGCATGGCGTAGGAGGCGGTGACGCCGCCCGTCGTGGGATTGGTCATCACCACGATGTAGGGCAGGCGCGCCTCGCGCAGACGGCGCACGGCGACCGTGGTGCGCGGCATTTGCATCAGCGAGAACATGCCTTCCTGCATGCGCGCGCCGCCAGAGGCCGTGAACATGATGAACGGCGTGCGACGCTGAACCGCTGCCTCCATCCCGGCGATGATCGCCTCGCCCGCGGCCATGCCCAGCGATCCGCCGATAAAATCGAAATCCTGCACGGCGACGGTGACGGGGATGGTCTTGAGTTCGCCGACGCTCAGGCGAACGCAATCCATGCGCTCCGTTCTGGCGCGATAATCCTTCAACCGGTCAGTATAGCGCTTCACGTCGCGAAACTTCAGCGGATCGAGCTGCACGTCAGGCGTGGGCAGGTCTTCCCATTTGGAATTGTCGAACAGCATTTGCAGGCGCGCCACCACCGGCATGCGCATGTGGAAGCCCGAACCCGGCACCACCCAGAAGTTCTGCTCAACTTCCTTGTGGAAAACGAGCTGGCCGCTTTCGGGGCATTTCACCCACAGGTTTTCCGGCGTCTCGCGCTTCAGGAAAGAGCGAATCTGCGGCGGCAGGGCTTCGGTGATCCAGTTCATGCTCTGCTCCAGCTGTTGCGGGGCGATCAGGCGCGCGCGCGGCGTACGCCCCTGGCGATGTCTGCGACGAGGCTCGTCACCGCGTCCACCGTCTTGGCCGTGGCGCGATTATCTGAATCAAGGCTGTTCTTCAACGCGTTGATCAGCGCCGAGCCTACCACGACGCCGTCAGCATGGGCCGCGATTTCGGCAGCCGACGTCGCGTTCTTGACGCCAAAGCCCACCGCAACCGGCAAATTGGTGTGCGACTTGATGCGCGCAACCGCTGCCGCCACTTGTGAATAATCAGGCGTGGCCGAGCCGGTGATGCCCGCAATCGAGACGTAATAGACAAAGCCGGACGTGTTGGTGAGCACCTTTGGCAGGCGCTTCTCGTCAGTGGTGGGGGTTGCGAGGCGCACAAAATTCAGCCCGGCCTTGAGAGCTGGCAGGCACAATTCGGCATCTTCCTCCGGCGGCAGATCGACGACGATCAGCCCGTCGACGCCCGCTTTCTTGGCGTCGGTCAGAAAACGCTCGACGCCGTAAATGTAGATCGGGTTGTAATAGCCCATCAGCACGATGGGCGTGTCGGCATCGCCAGCGCGAAAATCGGCCACGACCTGAAGCGTCTTCTTCAGCGAGGCGCCCGCTTGCAGCGCCCGCAGGCCAGCGGCCTGAATGGTCGGGCCGTCGGCCATGGGGTCGGTGAACGGCATGCCGATTTCCAGCACGTCCGCGCCCGCGCCCGGCAGGGCCTTCAAAATGGCCAGCGAGGTCGCAATGTCGGGGTCGCCGCACATCACGAAGGTGACGAGGGCGGCGCGGCCTTGCGCGGCGCACAGGGCGAAACGGGCGTCGATGCGGGTTAAGGTGCTGCTCATGGAGGGGCTGTTAGCATAGGCGGGCGCGGATGGGAACGCAGGCTGGGCGCTCATGTGAACGGGTTCACAATTTGCAGGTCCCTGAGTTCCAATCCTTTGCGCCCCAGACCTTCGACTTCGCGTCCTTTGCTCTCAAGCTTTCTTCCGTTCTGCATGTCTTCGGAGAAGAACACGTCGCACCTCGCCTCAAGCGCGGCAGCCAGAACGAGCGCGTCATAAAACGAGAAACCATGCGCTGCCGCAAGGGCAAGACCAGCCTGGTGCAGCCGATGGTCCATCGTCACCGGCGGGCCAAGAACTTCGGCGATGTCTGCCAGCGCAGCGGCTATATCATCCCATGAGCGGCCAAACTTGCGCCGCTGGACTGCTGCAAATTCGTTGAAGACCTGTACGCTGGTGAACCCGCCCTGCGCCAAAATCTCGCGCGCCCGACGCCCTTTTGCGTCGTCGCCTTGCGCGTAAATCAGGATATTGGTGTCGAAGAAAGCCCTCACCGCTTGTTGGCTTCTTCGCGGTCAAACCTGTAATTCTCCGGAAAGCTCCATTTGCGGTCAGCCATCCTCTCCAGCGCACTGGCTATGCGGGTCGAGCGGACAATCTCAACACTGTCAGGGCCGGTGGGGCGAAGCTCCACCTCGTCGCCCTCTTTCAGGCCCAAATCGTCGACGAGCTTCCTGGGCAGGCGGATTGCCAGCGAATTACCCCATTTTGCGATATGCATGGCTGCCTCCCGATCTTCGTTCGTATATACATTTCCCGTGTATATATATGCTGAGCCGACGCCGCCGCAAACAGAGATTACGCTTCATGTCCTCTCCCCAAATATCTTCGCCCCAAATGACCATCCCCGCCATGCTCGACGCGTTCGCCAGCGAGGAGGAGGGCCTGCCATGGCCTGCAATCCAGTTTGCACGCGAAAACTGGGAGACAGCCGGACCGGCCTTGCTCGACGTGCTGAACGCTTTTGTCGGAAAGCAAGATTGCAGCGGGCGCGCGCACGACATTCTGTTTTTCGCTCTTCCGCTGATGATGGAGAAGCGCGAGGCCAAAGCCTTCGCCCCGCTGGCCCGGCTGGCGCGCGACGCAGATCCCTTGTTCGATATTCTGGGCGAGGGCGTCGAGCCTCTGATGCACCGCATTTTTGCGGGCGTGTTCGATGGCGACGTGGACCGGCTGTGGAGTATTATCGAATCCCCGCACGGCGATTCCATGGTGCGCGGCGCAGCCTTGCAGGCTTATGCGTGGCTCCTGTTCTCAAAGGTGGCGCCGATGGAGGAAGCCGAGGCGCGTTTTGCCCGCGCGTTCGAGACGATGGAGCCAAGGGGGCCCGATCCGGTCTGGGTCGAGCTGGCGTCGACGGCGGCCACCTTGAACCTGATGGGAATCGTGCCGCTGATGCGCGCCGCCTGCCGCAAGGGCTTTATCCCGGCGCGCGTCATCCGCATGAAGGAACTCGAAGACTCATTCGCCATCGGCCGCAGCGATTTCTTCCGCCACAGCCTTGAATACGTGCGCGACAACGGCCCGCAGGACGATTCCTTCACGCAGATGGAGGACTGGTTCGCGCCCGGCGAGGGGGAGGGGGAAGACGAGGCGCCCGCGCCCGGCGAGCATGAGTTTGGAACGCCCGTCGTTAATCCAACCCGGATGATCGGCCGCAACGATCCGTGCCCGTGCGGGAGCGGCAAGAAATTCAAAAAATGCTGCGGGGCGGCGGGATAGGGGCTAAATCCCCTCGTCCATCTTGCTTTGCAAGCCAATCTATCCCGTCGAGGACGGGAGAGGGGAAGGAAGAGGCACCTCCACATAAAGCAATCCTTATGTCTTCTTGCGCCATCCCGCCCGCCCTGCTATACGCGCACCCGGAACATTTCGTCCTGACTTCAAGATTGGATTACGCATGGCCATCGCCAATGATTACGTCGTCGCTGACATTTCCCTCGCCGATTGGGGCCGCAAGGAGCTCAACATTGCCGAGACGGAAATGCCGGGCCTGATGTCTACCCGCGCGGAATTTGGCGCCAGCCAGCCGCTGAAGGGCGCCCGCATCGCCGGCTCGCTCCACATGACGATCCAGACCGGCGTTCTCATCGAGACGCTGAAGGCGCTGGGTGCGGACGTGCGCTGGGCCTCGTGCAACATCTATTCGACGCAGGACCACGCTGCCGCCGCCATTGCCGCCGCCGGAACGCCGGTGTTCGCGATCAAGGGCGAGAGCCTTGAGGATTACTGGGAATACACCCACAAGATTTTTGAATGGGCCGACGGCGGCACGCCGAACATGGTGCTTGACGACGGCGGCGACGCCACCATGCTGATTCACCTTGGTATGCGCGCCGAGAAGGGCGACGTTGCTTTCCTTGAGAAGGCGGGCAACGAGGAAGAGGAAGTGCTCTTCGCCTCGATCAAGAAGCGCCTTGTGACGCATCCGGGCTGGTACACGCGCAACGGCACGGCCATCAAGGGCGTCTCGGAAGAGACCACCACCGGCGTGCATCGCCTCTACAACATGGCGAAGGACGGCACGCTGCTGTGGCCCGCCATCAACGTCAATGATTCCGTCACCAAGTCGAAGTTCGACAACCTCTACGGCTGCCGCGAATCCCTGGTCGACGGCATCCGTCGCGGGACCGACGTCATGATGTCGGGCAAAGTCGCGATGGTTGCGGGCTTTGGCGACGTGGGCAAGGGCTCGGCGGCCTCATTGCGCCAGGCCGGCTGCCGCGTGCTGGTGTCGGAAGTCGATCCGATCTGCGCTCTGCAGGCGGCGATGGAAGGCTATGAAGTCACCACGATGGAAGACGCGGCACCCCGTGCCGACATTTTCTGCACAGCGACGGGCAACGTTGACGTCATCACCGTTGACCACATGCGGGCGATGAAGGATCGCGCCATCGTGTGCAACATCGGCCATTTCGACTCGGAAATTCAGGTCGCCGGCCTGAAGAATATGAAGTGGAACAACATCAAGCCGCAGGTCGACGAGATCGAGTTCGCCGACGGCAAGCGCATCATCCTGCTGTCGGAAGGTCGCCTCGTGAATCTAGGCAACGCGACAGGCCATCCCTCGTTCGTGATGTCGGCCTCGTTCACCAACCAGACTTTGGCGCAGATCGAGCTCTGGACCAAGCAGGGCCAGTACGAGAAGAAGGTCTACACCCTGCCAAAGCACCTCGACGAGAAGGTCGCGATGCTTCACCTCGACAAGATCGGCGTGAAGCTGACCAAGCTCACCGGCGAGCAGGCGACCTATCTGGGCCTGCCGCAGCAGGGCCCCTACAAGCCCGATCATTACCGTTATTGAGCGGTCAAGCCGGAGCTTCTCCTCCGGCGCCATGAGAAAATAAAAATAATGCGCCTCCGGACCCCTCCGGAGGCGTTTCATTTTGATTAACCACTCCCCAGTTCGCGCTTGCGAAGATATGTTGGGGTGATTCGTTTCGGAGGAGGCCAAGCCGAAGCGCAATCATTTTGAACTGAAACGGGACCTGGGCATGAAATTGCGGCGGCGCTTGGGAAACGTTCCCCTTGGAACGTTGATGCATAATTACGTGCATGGATATATGGGCGCCGTGTGCGCGGACCTGCGCTCCCGCAAGGCGAGCCTGAGGCTGGCGCTTGTTTCGGCCAGCGCACTGATTGCGCCCGCCGCTCTGGCGCAGGGCGTCACGCCCACCGACAAGCTGCAGTTTACGCACAACGTCATCGGCCTCTCGGTGTTCGCCGCCGGCATTCTGATCTCCGCCACAGCCGCTTTGCTGTACCTGTCGAGCCGGGGCAAACGCGCGGTGCGCGAGCGCCAGATCGCGGCTGAATTATCGGCGGCGCGCGCTGCGCTTGATCGGGCCAGCGCCTTTCTGGCGGTCGAACAGCAGATCATGGTCGCGTGGGGGGCCGCCAGCGACGAACCTGACATTTCCGGCGACGTCTCGCTGGTGCTGGAGGCCGCGCCCGCGCGCAGCGTGCTGGCGTTCGGCGCCTGGCTTGCGCCCGATCTTGCGAGCAAGCTCGAGGCCTGCGTCGAGCGGCTGCGCCAGCGCGGCGAAAGCTTTCGCCTGCCGCTGCTCACCATTTCGGGGCGACACGTTGAGGCCGATGGCCGCGCCATTGCAGGCCGCGCCGTGCTGCGCATTCGCGATGTCTCCGGCGACAGGCTGGAGCTGGCGCAATTGCGCGAGCGTCACACACGCGCGCTGATGGAGACCGATTCGTTCCGCGCTTTGCTCGACGCAATGCCCGGCGCCGCCTGGATGCGCGACGGACAAGGCCGGATTGTCTGGGTCAATGCCGCCTATGCGCGCGCCGTGGAGGCGCCGGACGCGCGCGAAGCCGTGACCCGCGGGGCCGAATTGCTGGAGACAGACGCCCGCGAGGCAGCCGCTCAAGCGCGCGGACGTGGACAAGTCTGGCGCATGCGTGCGCCCGCCGTCGTGGCTGGCCAGCGCCGCATGCTCGACATTGTGGAGGCGCCCTCGCCGGGCGGCGCGGTCGCCATATCGGTCGATCAATCCGAGCTGGAGAGCGTGCGCGCCGATCTTGGCCGGCAGATGGAAGCGCATGCGCGCACGCTCGATCAATTGTCGACCGGCGTTGCGATTTTCGACCGCACCAAGCGGCTCGTGTTTCACAATTGCGCCTATCGCCAGTTCTGGTCGCTGGACGGCGCCTGGCTTGAACATGCGCCAACCGATTCAGAAATTCTCGACCGCCTGCGCGCCGAACGCCGTCTGCCCGAACAGGCCGATTTCCGCGCCTGGAAGGCTGACGTCATGGCGGCCTATCAATCAACCGAAACATCGGAGCAGGTCTGGTATTTGCCAGACAGGCGCATGTTGCGCGTCGTCTCAACGCCCAATTCGCAAGGCGGCGTGACGTATCTGTTCGACGACGTGACCGACAGCTATCAATTGCAGACGCAATATCACGCGCTGGTGACGGTGCAGGGCGAGACGCTGGACACGCTGCGCGAGGGCGTGGCGGTGTTTGGCGCCGATGGACGATTGAAGCTCGTCAACGTGGCGTTCGCCGCGATGTGGGGGCTTGATTCCACCAAGCTGAAAACCGCGCTTGAGGCCGCCGAACAGGATCGCGCCCGCGCGCCCCATGTGGATGAGATCGTGGCCGGGTGCCGAGCGCTGTCGCCCGACGATTCGATCTGGCCTGATCTGCGCAGCATTGTCGCGGGCCTGCACGACAAGCGCACCGGCTTCCAGCGCAGCGTACGCCGGGCGGACGACAGCGTGCTCGATTGCGCCACTGCGCCGCTGCCGGACGGATCGACGCTGGTCACGTTCTCCGACGTGACGGCGGCCGCCGATATCCAGCGCGCGCTGACCGAGCGCAACGAGGCGCTGGTGGTCGCGCAAAGATTGCGCGAAGATTTCGTGCATCATGTGTCTTATGAATTGCGCTCGCCGCTGACCAATATCATCGGCTTTATCCACTTGCTGGGCGACCAATCGGTGGGCGCGCTCAATCCCAAACAGCGCGAATACGCAGGCCACATTCTGGAATCCTCAGCCGCCTTGCTGGCTATCATCAATGACATTCTGGATCTGGCCACCATTGATTCCGACGCGCTGGAGCTTTCGCTCTCGGACGTTGACGTGGTGGAGACCATGAAGGCGGCGGCGGAAGGCGTGCAGGACAGGCTGGCGGAAGCCTCAATCACGCTCAACATCGTGCCGCTCGACGGGGTTAATTCGTTTATGGCCGATTCCCGGCGCGTGCGTCAGGTGTTGTTCAACCTGTTGTCGAACGCCATCGGCTTCTCGGCGCCAGGGCAGACGGTGACGCTGGCGGCGATGCGGCGCGAAGATGCACTGGTGTTCAAGGTCACCGATCAGGGGCGCGGCATTCCCAGCGAAGTCATCGACAGCGTGTTCGAGCGCTTCCGCACCCATGCGGGCGGCACGCGCCATCGCGGCGTCGGGCTTGGTCTTTCGATCGTGCGCTCCCTGGTCGAATTGCACGGCGGTTCGGTGCATATTGAATCGGCGCCGGGCGAGGGCACGGTCGTCACCTGCGTCTTCCCGGTTCAGGCGGCGGCGCGCAAACTCGCCATCGCCAATTAGGAGCGCGCGTCATGTCCCAGCCTGCAAATCCTGCGACATGGCGCCTCGAACTGCCAGACGAGACGTCTACAACCAACCTTGCCGCGCAAATGGCAAGCCTTGTGGGACAGGGCGATCTTGTGACGCTGACGGGCGATTTGGGCGCGGGGAAAACCACGTTCGCGCGTGCGCTCATCCGCCATATTTGCGGCGACCCGGAGCTTGAGACGCCAAGCCCCAGCTTTACGCTGATGCAGATTTATGAGAGCCCGAAATTCCCCATCGTCCATGCTGATCTCTACCGCGTGGAATCGGCGCACGAACTGGTGGAGCTGGGCTGGGACGAGGCAGCTGAGGGCGCGCTTGTACTGGTGGAATGGGCTGACCGCATTGGCGAGGGCGTCGATCCTGATCGTCTCGATATCGCGTTCGCGCTGGATCCGGCGCGTGGCGATAGCTACCGCGAGGTCGTTCTCACCGGCCATGGCGTAATGGCGGGCCGGCTGGCGCTTGCGCGCGCTATTGGCAAATTGCTGGACGAAGCTGGCTGGGCGGACGCGACGCGCAGCTTCATGCTTGGGGATGCTTCCGTGCGCGCCTATGAGCGGCTGGAAAAGCCTGACGGATCGCGCGCGATCCTGATGATTTCGCCCGCCCGCCCGGATGGTCCGCCGGTGCGTTTTGGCAAGTCCTATAGCGTCATCGCGCGGCTGGCTGAAAACATCGAGCCGTTCGTCGCCATAGCGCAAGCGCTGCGCGACAAGGGCTTGTCGGCGCCGCAGGTTTACGCCTGCGATATGGAGGCGGGGCTCGCGATCCTTGAGGATCTGGGCCATGAGGGCGTTCTCGACGAGAATGGGGCGCCGATTCTTGAGCGCTATATCGACGCGGCCTCGGTGCTTGCATTCCTGCATGTCAGCGGCACGCCCAATCGCGCGCCTCTGCCGGGCGGCAAGAGCTATCGCATTCCTCCCTATGACCATGACGCGATGTTGATCGAGGTCGATCTGCTGCCGGAATGGTACGCGCCGCATGTCGCCCAACTCGATCTGTCGGCAAGCGCCCGGGCGATGTTCCTGACGCTGTGGCGCAATACGTTAGAGGGCGTGGCGCGCTCGCGCGATGCCTGGGTGCTGCGTGATTATCACTCGCCCAATCTGATCTGGCTGCCCGAGCGCACCGGGCTCACGCGCATCGGCATCATCGACTTTCAGGATTGCGTGATGGGCCATCCCGCCTATGACGTCGCCTCGCTGTTGCAGGATGCGCGCGTCACCGTGCCCGACGATATGGAGCTGAGGCTGTTGTCGCATTACGCCAAGGCCCGGCGCGCGATGGACGAGGATTTCGACATGTCGGCGTTCGCAGCCGCCTATGCGATTTTAGGCGCGCAGCGCGCCACCAAGATTCTGGGTATATTCGCGCGCCTGAACGTGCGCGACGGGAAGCCGCACTATATGGCCCATATTCCGCGCGTGGAACATTATCTGGCCAAAAGCCTGCAACATCCCGCGCTGGGAGACGTAAAAGGCTGGTATAAAATCCATATGCCGGGCATTCTTGAGGCGTGATCTGCGCTACCGGGACTCAAGGCATGAACCCTTCCCTTATACAGTCTCAAAAGCGCGCGAAAATGCCCAGCGCTGCGATGGTTTTTGCAGCCGGCCTTGGCACGCGCATGCGCCCGATCACGGATGCCTGCCCAAAACCTCTGGTGCGCGTGGGCGGGCGGGCGTTGATGGATTATACGCTTGATGCTCTGGCGCAGGCCGGCGTTGAGCGCGCCATTGTCAACGTTCACTGGCTCGCCGACCAGATCGAGGCGCATGTGGCGACGCGCATTCGACCGCAGATTCTTGTCTCGGACGAGCGCGAAAAGCTGCTCGATCAGGGCGGCGGCATCGTCAAGGCTTTGCCGCAGCTTGGGCCTGATCCGTTTTTCATCTGCAACACAGACGCTTTCTGGATTGAGGGGCCGCGTTCGAACCTTCAGGCGATGGCCGATGCGTGGGATGGCGACAAGATGGACGTGCTGCTTCTGGTGGCCGCCACCGCCAACAGCGTCGGCGTTGACTGGCCCGGCGATTTCACGATGGCGCCAAACGGTAAGCTCACGCAGCGCGGCGAAGGGCATGTGGCGCCTTTCGTTTATTCAGGCTTTGGAATCGTAAAGCCGGACCTCTTTGCAGGCGAGACACGCGACGTCTTTCGCCTTGCTCCGACTTTCTTTGAAGCAGCTGCGCGCGGGCGCCTTCACGGCATGCGGCTTGACGGCCTGTGGCTGCATGTGGGAACGCCGGAAGCGATTTCCGAGGCCGAAGCCGCCATCGCGCGGTCACAGCGTTGAGCGCGCGCGCCCGCAACGTCTGCACCATTGCATCGGGCGCGCCGTTTCTGCGCACGCTGGCGCAAAGACTGGTGGCAGGCGACATTGTGAAAGGCTTTCCCGCCAGCGATGATCCTGCCGCGCTGGCTGACGCCACCATTTATGTGCCAACCCGCCGTGCGGCGCGCGCGTTAAGCGACGAATTGTCGCGCGCCAGCGGACGCGGCGCTATCGTGCTTCCGACCATCGTGCCGCTGGGGACGATGGAGGGCATCGAGAACGATCTTCTGTTCGCCGGACACTCGCCCGAAGATTCCTTTCGCGAAAATGTGCCTGAAGCCATTGGCGATCTTGATCGTCGACTGACGCTGATGCAGCTCGTTTTGAAATGGGCGGAAAGCCTGAAGGGCGCCATTTGCTCCGTGGATGCGCAGGGCCGCATGCAGACGAGCGACGAGCCGCTGCTGGTGACCAGCGCTCCCGCACAGGCGTTTCACCTAGCGGGCGATCTTGCCAATCTCATCGACGAGATGATCGTCGAAGACGTGGACTGGAGCTTGTTGAAAGGCCTTGCGCCCGAAGCGCTTGACGAATACTGGCGCATCACGCTGAACTTTCTCACAATCGCCAGCGAACATTGGCCGCTTTATCTGCGCGCAATTGACCGCGTGGATCGCGCACGCAGACAGGCCGAACTTGTCGCCCGCCGCATTGCGCAACTGGCTGAGCGCCCCGCAGGCGTGGAGATTGTAGCAGGCTCCACGGGAACCAATGCGGCCACCGCGCGGCTGATCGCCGCCATCGCAGCCTCTCCCAATGGCGCCATAATTCTGCCGGGCCTCGATCTGCATATGGACGAGCCGACATGGCGCGCGATTGGCGCGCTGGAGACCGATCTTGATCCCGCCCACGGCCACCCGCAGGCGGCGCTGCGTCGGTTGCTGGGAATCATCGGGATTGAGCGGCAAGACGTGCGCGAACTGGGCGAGCCCTCGCCTGAGCTTGCTGCGCGCATCGCCTTTACATCGGAGGCTTTGGCGCCGGCGGAAACCACGCAATCCTGGCCCGCCTTCCGGCGCGCGCTGGGCCATGAGGGAATTGCAAAAGCCCTTGCCGGAATGTCGCTTGTCGAGGCCGCCGACGAGCGCGAGGAAGCGCTGGCCATCGCTGTGGCTTTGCGCGAGACGCTGGAGCATCCCGGCCGCACCGCCGCGCTGGTTACGCCTGATCGCAATCTCGCCCGCCGCGTGCGCGCCGAGCTTGCACGTTGGGACATCGAGATCGACGATTCCGGCGGCGATCCGTTGAGCAACACTCCGCACGGCATTTTGGCGCGGCTTGCGCTCTCGTGCGTTGAGCCGAGCTGCGGCGCCTCCGCGATATTGGCGTTGTTACGCCATCCGCTCGCGCGCCTCGGGCTCAACGCACACCAGATGGGCGCGCGGACCAGCTATGCCGAAATCGGCGTGTTGCGCGGACTTCGGCCTGATCTGTCCAATATTGCGCTGGCGATTGCGCGCGCCCGCGAGCGCGCGGAGATGACGCATGCGCATCCTGCGTTAAAGAATTTGCGTAACGAGGATTGGGATGACGTCGGCGATCTTCTGCAACGATTGCAGGACGCCTTTGCGCCACTGCGCTTGCTTGAAGGCCGCGCCCTGCTTGGCGAATGGGTGCAGGCCCATCGCCTCACCATGGAAGCGTTACGCGCGCAGCCTGAAGACTCTCCCGCCTATTACGCCGACGACGCAGACGCTTTTTACATTTTGATGGATGATCTGATCGCCGCCAATTCCGGCGCGATTTTATTCAGCCTCGACGATTACACTGCTTTCTTTGACGCCGCCGCAGGCGAGGCCGCCGTGCGCGGGCCGCGTGCAAACCATCCGCGCATCAAGAGCCTTGGCCTGCTGGAAGCGCGCCTGATGGACGCCGACGTGATTGTGCTTGGCGGATTGGACGAGGCGATCTGGCCGCCGTCTGCGCGCACCGATGCGTTTCTCAATCGGCCCATGCGCGCGCAATTGGGCTTGAGTTCGCCCGAGCGCCGGATTGGTCAGACGGCGCATGATTTCATGCAGGCGTTGGGAGCGGACCGCGTGATTGTGACGCGGGCGCTGAAACGCGGCGGCGCGCCAACCACGCCCTCACGGTTTCTGCTACGCCTGCAGGCGCTGGCGGGCGAGGCATGGCCGCAATGCCAGGGCCGCGGCGCGCACTATCTTGCGCTTTCACGCATGCTCGATGCGCCGGGCAAACACGCTGGCCCCATCCGTCGGCCAGCGCCGGTTCCCGATCTCAATCTGCGCCCCCGATCGCTCAGCGTCACCGCAATCGAGACCTTGCGGCGCGACCCTTACGCGATTTACGCGCGGAGCATTTTGAGATTGTCCCCGCTGGAGGCGCTGGATCTGGAAGAAGGCGCGCGCGAGGCTGGCACGCAGATGCACGATATGCTGGGGCGCTTTCAAAAAGCCCACCCTGACGGCGCTTTGCCATCAAACGCCTTGACGGAACTGCTGGAGATTGCGCGGCAGATTTACGCCAACGATCTGCGCGATCCGGAATTTCAGGCGTTCCAATGGCCGCGCATTCAGGCCATTTGCGAGGCCTATCTGGCATGGGATGACGGCAGGCGCGCCAATTTGCGGGAGATCATGACGGAAGAAAAAGGCGTGATGCTCATCACGCTGGCCGATGGCAGCGAGTTCAGATTGAGCGGCGTCGCCGACCGGATCGAGAAGTTGGCTGATGGCGCATTCGCGGTGATTGATTTCAAAACAGGCTCGCCGCCCAGCGCTAAAATGGTCGATTGCGGATTGTCGCCGCAATTGACGCTGGAGGCCAAAATGATTTCCGCCGGCGCCTTCCCCGGGATAAACGCGGGCGCGCAGGTGAGCAGCGCGCTTTACGTGAAGCTCGGCGGCAAGCAGGGGCTCGACAAGCCGCGCGAGGCCACAAGCAAGAATGAGCCTCTCGCACAGGCGCAGGAGAAACATTATCAGGGCCTGCTGGAGCTGCTCAATCAGTTCCGTAATCCTGAAACGCCCTATCTTTCGCGCCCCTTTCCACAATTTGAAAGCAAGGCGACCGAATACGATCACCTGTCGCGCTATCGCGAATGGTCGGCTGGCGACGATGGAGAGGGCGCATGAGCAATCCCTTGCGCTGGATCGTTCCCGAGGCCAGCAAAGACCTGCAATTAAAAGCGTCCAACCCCGCCTCGTCGGCATGGGTGTCGGCGCATGCAGGCTCTGGCAAGACGTTTGTTTTGTCGCAACGCGTCGTGCGGCTGTTGCTTGAGGGCGTGCCGCCGTCGAAAATTTTATGCCTTACTTTCACCAAGGCGGCCGCCGCCAACATGTCGCTACGGGTGTTCGATATCCTGTCGCAATGGACGCGGATGGACGACGAGCAATTGCGCAGGGCGATTGTCGCCATGGGTGGCGATTCAAGTCGTTTGTCGCTGGCGCGCAGGCTGTTTGCACGCGCGGTGGAGACGCCGGGCGGCTTGAAGATTCAAACCATCCACGCCTTTTGCGAACGGCTGCTGCATTCGTTTCCGTTTGAGGCCAACGTTCCCGCGCATTTTCAGGTGCTCACCGACGACGCCCGCAAAGAGCTTTTGGATAGCGCGCGCCAGGATATTCTGGCGGAGGCTGTCGGGAACGCAGACTCGCAATTGGGGCAGGCGTTGCGGCAGGTGGCCGCGCTCACGACTTCCAAATCATTCCACGATCTGCTCGGGCAGGCGCTCTTCAAACGCAACCTGATTGCAGAAGTCAGTTGCAGGCCTGTGGCCGAATACAAACGCCTGCTGGAGCGCGCTTTGGGCGCGCCCGGCAATGAGAGCGTTGAGGATATCGAGCGTGACATGATGGAGGGCGGGTTTGCCTTCGATTCATGGGAAGGGCTTGCGCAGCGTCTTGATCGCGGCGGCGCCAATGACGTCAAGACGGGCGCCCGCATACGCGCAGCCATTGGTGCGCAGGACCATTTGCGCCTTGATAAATGGCTGGCGGTGTTTTTCACCGACAAGGGCGAGCCGCGCGCGAAAATGGCCACCAAGGCGCTCGACGCCGATCCGGGCTTGCGCGAGGCGCTGGACGAGGAGCGCGACCGTCTTGCCCTTCGCGACGAACAGCGCCGCGCGGCCATAGCTGTGCAGCGCAGCGCCGCGCTGGCGCTGCTGGCCAACGCCATCGTAACGCGCTACGGCAGATTGAAACAGGTGCGCGGCCTGCTCGATTTTGAAGACCTTGTGGAGCGCACCAATTCGCTGATGAAGCGTTCGGACGCCGCATGGGTGCATTGCAAACTCGACGCTGGCGTCGATCATGTGTTGATCGACGAGGCGCAGGACACATCGCCCGACCAATGGGAAATTCTGGAGGCGCTGACGTCGGAGTTTTTTGTGGGCAGCGGCGCGCGCACGCTGCCGCGCACATTCTTTGCAGTGGGCGACGAGAAGCAATCCATCTTCTCGTTTCAGGGCGCAGCGCCAAACGCTTTCGCGCAGCAATTGCGCAAGTTCCAGCGCCACGCGAAGGAAAGCGAAAAGCCGTTCGAGCCTGTGCGGCTGCAATTATCTTTCCGCACGGCCAAAGGCGTTCTCGACGAGGTTGACCGTCTGTTCTCGCCAGCTGATTACAGCACCGGCGTTGTCGGGCCCGACGATCCATGGATGCCTCACGAGGCTTTGAAAAAAGATCTCGCCGGGCTTGTCGAACTCTGGCCGCCGATCGCCGCCAGCGGCGCGCAGCCGCCGGAAGACTGGTTGATGCCGCTCGACCGCAAGGACGAAAGCGATCCGGCTATCGCCATGTCGCGCCGCATCGCCGATCACGTCAAGGCGCTGATCGCGCCGGGCTCACGCGAGGCGGTGCATGAAAAAAACGGCAGCTTGCGGAGCGTGCGCGCTGGCGACGTGCTGATTCTTGTGCGCAAGCGGGGTCCGTTTTTTGAGGGCGTCATCCGGGCGCTCAAAGAAGCAGGCGTGCCGGTGGCGGGCGCGGATCGTTTGAAACTGGGCGACCATATCGCGGTGCAGGATCTTGTGGCGGCGGGACGCATTGCGCTTCTGCCGCAGGACGATCTGACATTGGCCTGCGTTCTGAAATCACCCCTCATTGGCCTCAACGACGACGATCTGCTGAAGTTTGCGCCCCGTCGTCGCGGCGCGCTGATTGACGCGTTGCGCGCTTGCCCGGAGCCGCGCAGCATAGATGCGATGGCGCGGATAGACAGCTGGCGCAAGCGCGCGGGCGAAAGTCCGTTCCGGTTTTACGCGCGCCTGCTGGGGCCAGAAGAAGGCCGCGCTAGGTTCCTCGCCCGTCTTGGGCCGGAGGCTGGCGACGCGGTGGACGAGTTTTTGAAACTGGCGCTGGACGCCGAGGCGCTTGAGCCGCCCTCGCTCGTGGCCTTCCTGCACCGGCTGGGCGGCGCTGATCTTTCGATCAGGCGCGACATGGAGGCGGCGGGAGAAACCGTGCGCGTGATGACGGTTCACGCCGCCAAAGGGCTTGAGGCAAAAATCGTCTATCTGCCCGACACGTGCGGGGCGGCCTCGGGCGCGCATGATCCGGGCGTTTTGAAGCTGGAAGGAATTGACGGAACCGACCTGATGGTCTGGCGCAAAGGCGCCAAACACGATCCGCCAGCGCTTGCCGAAGCGCTCGCGCAATCGCGCCGGGAGGAAGAGGAAGAGCATCGCCGCCTGCTTTACGTGGCGATGACGCGCGCTGAAGAACGGCTGTATATTTGCGGCTTCCACGGCGTAAGCGGCCCAAGGCCCGGCTGCTGGTATGCAATGGCGCAAACCATGCTGGCGCCGCCCCATTTGTCGCCCCACCCCGCGCCCTGGGACGCTGCTGAGACCTTGCTGCGCGCTGGCGTAGCCGCGCAATTGGCGGACTTGTTCGAGGAAACGCCCGAGCCTGAGCCAGCCGCCCCCGCGCCCTCGTGGCTGCATATGCCCGCTCCGCGCGAAGCGGCGCCCGCGCCCCCCATTTCGCCCTCAAGCGCGCTGGCGGCGGCCGATCAATTGGAGATCGCCGCGCCCGATCCGCTCGCTAAAGGACAGGGGCAGAGCAACGCAGACGGGCGCCGCATCGGAACCATCACCCATGCGCTGCTGCAATATCTGCCGGACGTAGCGCCAGATGAGCGCCGCCCCGCCGCCTTGCGCTATCTGGCCGCCCGCGCACGCGACCTCACGCTGGAGCGCCGCGAAGCCTTGTGCGAACGTGCGCTGGCCGTGCTCGACGAGTCTGCGTTGAAAACTTTGTTTGGTCCGGGCTCGCGGGCGGAAGTCTCGATTGCGGCGAACGTCAGCTTCAACGGCCAGTCGCGGCGCGTTATCGGCCAGATCGACCGGCTGGCGGTGATCCAGAACGAGATCGTGATCGCTGATTTCAAAAGCGGGGCGCCGCGTGAGCTGGATGACATTCCCGCAGCCTACGTCGCCCAGCTTGCGCTATACGCCCGCGCCGCAGGCCAGCTCTGGCCGGGACGGAGCGTGCGCGCGATTCTTGTTTGGACGGCGGGGCCCGCTTCAGTTGAGCTTCCCGAGACGCATTTAAGCGCGGCTCTGGATCGATTGGGGATGGATGGGGAGCATTCGCCCAATTCTGCGCCTTGACGGGCGCCGGGGGCGTTCATAGGTTGCCCATCAAACGCGGGTATCCTCCCGCCTGACGCCCGAGGTTCTCATGGCCACCATTAAAGTCACTGACGCCACGTTCGAAGCCGAAGTCCTGAACGCGTCCGAGCCCGTGGTCGTGGATTTTTGGGCGGAATGGTGCGGCCCCTGCAAGATGATCGGACCGTCGCTGGAGGAAATCTCCACGGAAATGGCGGGCAAGGTGAAGATCGTGAAGATCAACGTCGACGAGAATCCGGGCGTCGCCGGCAAGCTCGGCATCCGCTCCATCCCCACGCTTTTCCTGTTCAAGGACGGCAAAGCTGCCTCGCAGAAGGTCGGCGCCGCCCCCAAGGGCGAGCTGACCAAGTGGATCAGCGGCGCAATCTGAAGTATCCTAGAAGTCCGCGGTCCATGGAGCGCCTTTGTGGACCGCGGGCTTCCAGCCCGCATTCTTTTCAATCCTGAGTTTGTGGACGCCAGGCGCCGGCCAATCAATTGGCCACCGGCGGCATCCTTGCGCTATGGAGGGGAGGCAAACTCCAAACGCGCAGCGTTCCACCCGACTTCAGGCCAGATGCCCCGCTACAGATTGACGATTGAATATGACGGCGCCCCCTTTGTGGGCTGGCAGCGCCAACCCACCGGCCCCTCCGTGCAGGAGGCGCTGGAGACCGCCATTGCAGGCTTCACCAAAGCCCATGCAGTCGTCAACGGCGCCGGGCGCACCGACGCGGGCGTTCACGCCAGCGGTCAGGTCGCCCATGTTGATATTTCCCGCGACTGGCGCTGCGACGTGGTGCGCGACGCCATGAATTTCTACCTCCGCCCGCACCCGGTCGCGGTGCTGGCCGTCGAGCGCGCCGCCGATGATTTTGACGCCCGGTTTTCAGCCTCAAAACGCAATTACGTCTACCGCATTCTCAACCGCCGCGCGCCCGGCGCCATGCAGCGCAATATGGTCTGGCACGTTGCGCGCGCGCTCAACGAGAACGCGATGCACGAAGCCGCGCAGATGATCATTGGCCATCACGATTTCACGACCTTCCGCGCCTCCGAATGTCAGGCCAATTCGCCGATGCGCACGCTTGATCGGCTGGAAGTCGTGCGCATTGGCGAGATGGTGGAGATTCACGCCTCTGCTTTGTCGTTCCTGCATCATCAGGTGCGCTCGCTGGCGGGCTCGCTGGAGCATGTGGGCTCAGGCAAATGGACCCCGCAGGATTTCCGCGCCGCGCTGGACGCGCGCGACCGTATGCGCTGCGGCACAGTGGCTCCACCGCAGGGGCTTTGTCTGGTGCGGGTGGATTATGGGGAGAGGCGAGTAGCGAGCAGGCAGTAGAAGAAACCCTCATCCGTGACGCTAAGCGTAACACCCTCTCCCGCAGGCGTACGAGGGTGAATTTTACGTCAGCAAAAGTCGAATGAGGGGTGTTCTACCCGGCCCTGCTCAGGACGCGCGCGCCAGTTTGACGGCCATTCCGCTCACGTTCACACGCTTCAAAGGCACGGGCGCAAGATCGTTTTCCACCACGTCGTCGATGGTGTAGTTCAATCCTATGATCGCGTCGGCCTCAAACTCTTTGGCGAGGCGCTTCAGTTTTTCGAGCGCGCTTTCCTTGTAGGCATCGCCCGACGTCCATTGCCCATGCCATGCCGACACTGCGCTGATGGGACCGATTTCGGCCGCGATTTCACGGCCCTCAACTTCACGTTTCGCACTGATGCGCACTGTCTTCCGCTCCGGTCTGCTTGTGCGTCCCTGATGGACGCCACCCCTAATCGCAAGCCGATCCGGCGCCATTGTGGCGGCGCCCGATCACGCCTCGTTCAGACAGACAAAAGCACGATTGATCCTTAACGAATGATGAAGATGGTTACGTTTGTGCGCGACATGATGACTTAAAATCTAACGGACGAAGCGCCATCTGGACCGCGCGCGTCCTCCTGTGCGCACGGGCGCGGTCCAAAAAGCGCTCAATGCCGGAAATGGCGATGTCCGGTCATCACCATGGCGAGCCCAGCCTCATCGGCGGCTTTGATCACCTCGTCGTCGCGCATAGAGCCGCCGGGCTGGATGATGGCGGTGGCGCCCGCTTCTGCGGCGGCCAGCAGGCCGTCGGCGAAGGGGAAGAAGGCGTCGGAGGCCACCACCGAGCCTATTGCCAGCGATTGCGACAGCTCGGCGGCTTTGGCCGCTTCGGCTGCTTTCCACGCGGCGATGCGCGAGGAATCGACGCGGCTCATCTGGCCGGCGCCAATGCCGACGCTCGCGCCGTCTTTCACGTAGACGATGGCGTTGGACTTGACGTGCTTGCAGATTCGGAAGGCGAACTTCAGATCGGCGAGCTCGGCGGCGGTCGGCGCGCGTTTGGTGACGATGCGCAGCTCCATATCGTCGACCACGGCGTTATCGCGGCCCTGCACCAGCAGGCCGCCGGAGACCGTGCGCACCGACAGGCCTGCGCCGCGCGGATCGGGCAGGCCGCCCGTCACCAGCAGGCGCAAATTCTTCTTGGCGGCCACAATCGCAATCGCCTCGTCCGTGGCGGCGGGCGCGATGATGACCTCGGTGAACACTTTCACGATTTCACGCGCCGAGTCTGCGTCCAGCGTGCGGTTGAGCGCAATGATGCCGCCGAACGCTGAAACAGGATCGCAGCGCAAGGCGCGCTCATAGGCTTCAATCAGATTGGCGCCCTGCGCCACGCCGCACGGATTGGCGTGCTTGATGATGGCCACGGCGGCGCTGATTGCGGGATCGAACTCGGCCACGCATTCAAAGGCGGCGTCGGTGTCGTTGACGTTGTTGTAGGACAGCGACTTGCCCTGCAGCTGACGGGCGGTCGCCACGCCAAAACGCAAATCAGGCGTGCGGTAGAAAGCCGCGCTCTGGTGCGGGTTTTCGCCATAACGCATGGTCTCGGCCAACACGCCGCCAATGGCGCGATATGTCGGCGCGGTCTGCCCAATCTGGCCGGCGAGCCAGTTCGAGATCGCCGCGTCATAAGCTGCCGTGCGCGCATAGGCTTTCTGCGCGAGATTCTTGCGCAATTCCAGATTAAGCGCGCCCTTGTCGGCAGCCATGGCCTCCAGCACGCGCGCATAATCGGCAACGTCCACCACAACGGCGACGTCGCCATGGTTCTTGGCGGCGGCGCGGATCATGGCGGGGCCGCCGATGTCGATGTTCTCGATGCAATCGTCGTAATCGGCGCCTTTGGCGACCGTCTCTTCAAACGGATAGAGATTGACCACCAGCAAATCGATGGGCGCAATGTTATGCGCCAGCATCGCAGCCTCATGTTCGGGGTTTTCACGGATCGCCAGCAGCCCGCCGTGCACGCCCGGGTGCAGCGTCTTCACGCGCCCGTCCATCATCTCGGGGAACCCCGTGAGATCAGACACGTCCCTGACCGGCACGCCCGCATCCGCAATCGCCTTGCGCGTGCCCCCGGTCGAGACCAGCTCGACGCCCTGGGCGTGCAGCGCGCGGGCGAAATCGATCAGGCCGGTCTTGTCGGAAACGGAGAGAAGCGCGCGGGAGATGGCGCGAAGGTCGCTGGACATGTCTGGCTCTTGCAAAAGGAGGCTCCAGAGGAGCGAAAGTCTCGGAGAGAGCGAAAGATTAAGTGCCGATTAGCATGAGCGGGCTTTGGGCGAAAGCGGCGGTTGAAGACGCTTACCCGCGCAAGAAAACCCAGCGCGTTTCAGGATCGGACTCCGCAATTCCCCGCACGACGATCTGCTGCGCCTGCCGACCGCCGTCGGCGGATGCGAAAAACGCCCCATCCTCAAGCTCGACCTCGCGCCCGCTCGCATGGAACAACCACGCCGAGCCGTTGGGCAGCACCAGCATCACGCCATGCTCGCGCTCAACGCGCGCCGCCTTGACGCCGGGATGAAGATGAAAGCGGATCGCATAGGACAGGCCAGCGGGCGGCTTGCGCTTGCCAGCGGCCTCCAGCCGGTCGAACCCTTCCACACGTCCGCCCTCAGCCGACAGCGCGATTGAGCGGAAGTGGTTCAGGCCAAACCGCGAGACATAGCCGTCGTGCCGCGCCTCAAAGCCGCATTCACTTTGCTCGTCGCGGCGCGAAAAATCATGGATCCTGGGGCCAACAAAAATGCGCCCGCCCGCCCAGGCGCCAAGACCCGCCTCGTGCACCAGCCGGGCGGAGGATTCACCGCCCACAATCAACGTCGAATGGGCGGCGCTCAGTCTGGCCGCCTCGCGCAGCGGCCCGCGCTGAACGCTTGGCGCGCCGCAATTGCCGATTGTGCGAAAGCCATCGAGCGACAATTCAAACGACAGAGCGCCGGCATGGGCGCGGATGGAAAAGTCTGGCGGCGGGACGGCGCCGACGTCGGCGATCAGAAGCGCGTCCGCGCTCTCAAAACGCTGATAGCCCGAGAACGGCGCGTTCAGGATCGGCTGCGCGCGGGCGTCGTCATAGCCCAGGAGCGTCGCCAGCATGTCTGGCGCCGTAACGCCCATGCCGTTGAACAGCGCCAGCGACGAGTCGGGATGGCGGAACATGCGCAGCATCGGCAACATGCGGTCAATCGCGCTTATCAATTGCGGCGGCGGGGCGACGTTGCGCGACGCATAGGCCTGACGAAGCGGCAAAAGATCAAACAGCAAGTCGATCAGGGTTTGCGGATTGCGCCCCACATGGCCGCCGTCGGGCAGAATCTGGGCTTGCAATTCTTCGTCAAGCCATTTGCCGGAGCGCTTGAGCAGGCGGCCATAACCATCTGAACAAAGCGCCGTCTGCGCCAGCGCAATCGCAGTGAACAGACGCGTCTCTCCGGATAATTCAAACCGCATTTGCGCGCGCAAAAACGCGACGTGGCGGCCAATACCCTTCAGGAACAGGCCATAAAATTCTGCATCCGCGCCCTCCAGCAGCAAGGGCGACTGGCTGATCCACGACATCAGCCGGCGCGCGGCGACGACAGGCTTCCATGCGCACGGCGTTTCATGCGCCCTGCCCTGCGCCTGTCCCGCCGCCGCCGAAGCCGAGGGCGAACCATGCAGGCTCAGCCATTCGGCGACCAGCGCGCGGGCGTTCTGCCGGGCAAGATTGGTGTCAGCGGCGCGCAGATGACGCAACCAGCTGAAGCCCATCAGATTATTTTCCCATTCCTGACTGGGGCCAACCAGCAGGAACGGCGATTGGTTACGCGCATCGACGACGCGGCCGGCGAACGCGAAATAGCCCGCATAAATATCGTCGGCGACGATGGGATCGCTGGTGCGGATGTCCTGGGGCGCAATGACGAGACGCTTGGGCGGGCGCGGGCGCAGCCCGGACATCAGCGACAACGGCCGTGCGCAGGCCCGCCTCGCGGCCCAAACGCCATGACGGACTGCTTGCGCGCCCATCACAATACGCTCGGCGACGGAAAGTCGCGTCAAATGGATGGCCTCCTGATTCGCGCCCAAGCCTGATGATTTAACATACGCCCGCAATCATGCCTGATTCGCACACTCCACCGCTGGAGTGCGATCTGTAGTTGATATGCGCGGAACCAGAAAGCCTGTATCGGTATAGCTTATCACCAAGACAAGATTTATTTTTTCCGCTCGAGCCGCGCGATGAAGAAGCCATCGAGGCCCGCAAGGCGCGGGTCGTGGTCAGGCAGATGAATCGGCATTGTGCGCACGTCGCCCTCAGAGGTCAGGCACTCGTCCAGCCCGCCGACCTCATCGGCGCTGATGGGAGCGCGCACCATGTCGGGATTGCGACGCAAGAGCGCGGCGATTTGCGCCGGGCCTTCCTCCGCCTCCAGCGAACAGGTGCAATAGACGAGGCGCCCGCCGGGCTTGAGCATGCCGCAGGCGCGCTCCAGCATTTTCGCCTGCACGAGCGCCAGCGCCGCAATATCGCTGGCGCGCTTCACCCACGCCACGTCCGGATGACGGCGAATGGTGCCGGTGGCCGAACAGGGCGCATCCAGCAAAACAGCGTCGAAGGGCTGCGCCTCATAGGTGAGGGCGTCGCCGACCGCGATGTCGACGGGCAGTTTCAGGCGCTCGAAATTAACCGCCAGACGACGCAAGCGCTCGGCTGATTTATCGAGCGCGATCACCTCCGCGCCGGCTGCCGCCAGTTGCGCGCTCTTGCCGCCGGGGGCTGCGCACAAATCGGCCACGCGCTCGCCGGGCTTCACGTTGAGCAGGCGTGCGGGCAGAGCGGCGGCGGCGTCCTGCACCCACCATTGACCGTCCGCATAGCCGGGCAATTCGTCGATGCCCGCGCGGTTGACGAGGCGCACTGAGCCGGTGGGCAAAACGATGCCGCCGATTTTTTCCGCCCATTGCTCCGCATCGCTGCGCACGCTCAGATCGAGCGTCGGCTCATGTCGCATCATCAGCGCCATACGGGCTGCAACGTCCTCGCCATAGGACTTGCGCCAGCGCGCCGCCAGCCATAGCGGCATATCGAGGAAGGGGTCTGCGAGAGAGGGATCTTCTCCGGCAAGAATCGAGTCTTTCTCGCGCGCTATGTTGCGTAGCACCGCGTTGACAAGCGAGGCGAAGGGGGCCGAACGCTGATCGGCGCGCGCCGCATGAACCGCCAGATCGACGGCGGCGTGGTCGGGCACGTCCAGAAACAGAATTTGCGCGGCGCTGGTGGTGAGAATGTATTCCAGAGAACCGGCCTTTTTGGGCAGGCCACGCTCCAGAAAGCGCGCCAATGCGGCGCGAATCGTGCCCAGCCGACGCAGCGACGCCACGACGATGGAGCGCGCCAGCGCGCGGTCGCGCACATCAAGCGAGAAATGCGAATCGGCTGCAAAGCGCTCATCAAGCGAGCGCCCGTTGGCGACGACGTCGGCGAAGGCCGCCGCCGCAGCCTGACGGGCGGCCAGCCCCGGCGGGGGCGGAGGCGGGGTCTCAAAACGCGGGCGCTTCTGCACGCCGGGCGCCGCTTTTTTCTGGTTCAAAACAATCCTGCTCCGGGCGGCGCATCGGCTGCGCGTATGTCAACAAGGGCATGTCAATAAGCGCATTAAAGGTGTTCGGGGCGCTCGCGGCGGGGCAGCAAATCAACCCCCGCAAATCAACCCCACGGACCGCGTCTGCGACCGTTGTTTTGAGTACCACGATCAATTCCGCCCCGCCACGGGCTCGGGCCGGAAACGTCTGTGGAATTGTTTTGGGAAGCGTAACGCGTCAGGCCCATGGCGCCGGCAAGCGCCTGAAGGGCTGCAATCCGGTTTTCGACGTTGGGATGGGTCGAGAACAGGTTGTCCATCCCCTGCCCGGTCAGCGGATTGACGATAAACATATGGGCCATCGCCGGATTGGCCTCGGCGTTCTCGTTGGGAATGACCTGCGCCCCGTGCGAGATTTTCGCCAGCGCGCCCGCCAGCGCGTTGGGATCGCCGCAAATTTCCGCGCCAAGCCGGTCGGCCGCGTATTCGCGCGAGCGGCTGATCGCCATCTGCACGAGCATGGCGGCCAGCGGCGCGAGAATGGCCAGCGCAATCGAGCCGATCACGCCCGGCCCATTGCTGCGATTGCCGCCAAACAGCAAGCCCCATTGGGCGATGGAGGAGATCGCACCCGCGAGCGTCGCAGTGATCGTCATGGTCAGCGTGTCGCGATATTTGATGTGCGCCAGCTCATGCGCGATCACGCCCGCCAGCTCTTGCCGGGTCAGCATGGCCATCAGCCCGGTGTTGACGGCCACCGCCGCGTTTTCGGGATTGCGCCCGGTGGCGAAGGCGTTGGGCTGGTCTTCGTGGATCACATAGACGCGCGGCATCGGCAATTGCGCGCGCCCGGCAAGCTCAGCCACCATGTCGTAGAGATCGGGCGCGTCGGCGCGCTGGATTTCCTGCGCGCCGTTGGCCGCCAGCGCCAGCCTGTCGGAATTCCAATAGGCGAACAGGTTTGTGGCGGCGGCAAAAGCCAGCGCCAGCAACATGCCGGTCTGGCCGCCGAGCAACGCGCCGACGACGAGAAACAGCGCCGTCATGGCGGCCATCAGCATGGCGGTGCGCATCATGTTCATGGTCGGTCTCTCCGTCGGATCTGCAAATCTTTGCGCTGCAACACGTCCGCTCTATATGTGGGGACGCTGGCCCGCCCGCTTCAAGGGTCGCCAAGGGACAAGTTCGAATGACGCAGACGCCCGAAACCCAGCCCGAACAGGAAGCGGATCCCCGAATCCGCAAGCCGCTGACGCCGGAGGCCCAGCGTGCGCTCGCCGAGGCGCAGGCGCGCCGGGAGGAGCGGGAGCGCGCGGCAGCATTGGCGGCGGCGACAGCCCCCATTGAAATCAACGGACGCGGCGGGCTCGATCCGGTGCGTTACGGCGATTGGGAAAGCAAAGGAATCACGAGCGATTTCTAGAGCTTGCAGGTGCGGCGCGGTAGGTCAGCGTCAACCACATGGCAAACAGCGTGGCGAAGAACATGGTGGCGAAAGCGGGCCAGTAGGAGCCCCCTGAATCGTACATGATCGCGCCCAGCCATGCGCCAAGGCCCCCAAACACGTGGTGGACCATGGTGATGAGCCCGGCGATGGCGCCAAGGTTTTTGGTGCCAAACGATTCGCGCACGAACAGCACAGTGACTGGCGCGGTAACCAGAAACGTAAAGCCAAACACCAGCGCAAAAATAGCGACCGAGACGCTCGATTGCTCCACCAGCACCAGAGCGAACACAGCGATGCGCAGAACGAAGGCCACCAGGGTTGGCCCTATCGGCCCGTGGCGGTCGCTGGCCCAGCCAGACCACAACACGCCCGCCAGTCCCGTCAGCCCCATTAACGCCAGAAGATTGCCCGCGAAAAACGCACCGACGCCGCTGTCCTGCGCAAACGCCACCACATGGGTCGCCACGAAAAAATCATCGAGCCCGCAGATCGCGTAAATGCCAAGCAGCATCCAGAATTGCCTGGTGCGCGCAGCCTCGCGCAGACTCAATCCGTCCTGCACGGGCGCGGCGTCGCGCTGCGCCTGCTGCGCGGACTTGCCGGGAACAGCGGCCAGAATCAGCGGCAGCAACATGAGATGGGCCAGCCCAAGCCACACATAGACTGAGCGCCAGCCGATGTTGAGCATGACCAGGGCCAGCGTCGCCACGATCACCAATTGCCCGACGCTCATGCCCGCCAGCGCCAGCGAATTGGCGAGCCCCGCGTGATTGGGGAACGTGCGCGTCACCATCACGCCCACAGGCGCGGTCGAGGCGGCGCCATTGCCGATGGCGAAGATGATTCCATACAAGGCCAGCGCCTGCCACGGCGATTGCACAAGGCTCATCAGCCCGATTCCAGCCGAGGCTATTATCAAGCCCGAGCCCAGCAGCACCCGCAGGCTGATGCGATCGGCCAGACGGCCAGCATAGAAGGTGCAGATTGCCGACACCCCCTGAAACAGCCCCACAGCGAGCCCGATGTCGTTGCGCTCCCAAGCGAGCTCCTCAACCATCGGCAGCAACGTCAGCCCGATCGCCAGACGCGCGCCGCCGCCGATGAACAGAAGGAGAAAGCCTGCGACCAGAATCAGCAGCGCCGCGAGCGGAATTGATTTGAACATCGGATCCCGGCTCGATTGGCGGAGAATGTTTGTAACCCTTTAGACCGGTTTGCGGATTGAGCAAAACGCGTGGCCGACGCAACCTGAGTTTGCTATTTATGCACTCCAGAGTTGTAGGATTATTTGACAGATGCTGGGACAATAGGCATAGTCACGTTCATGATTTGGTCTGCTCGTCCGCTCTCGTTCGCCTTGCTCGCCGCCTTGTCGCTGGCGGCTGCGGCTGCGGCCGGCTATGCGGGCGCCAGCGCGGCGCTGCATGCGTCTCCCGCCGACGCGGGCGCCTCCGGGGCGCTGATCGAGCCTGCAACCTTCCCCGCTTTGGGCGCCCGCGATGCGTTGCCCGGCCCTTACGGCGCTAGCGTGCGGCGCATCATCGACGGCG
>CAMCUC010000026.1 GCA_945878875.1 Rhizobium sp. Q54 | reverse complement strand
CGGCGAGCATCAGCACGTCGGCGAAGGTGATCTTCTCGCCGGCTTCCCCGGCAAGGGTCATAACTATAATCTCGTCATTGGCGGCAACGCGATATTGCTTGCCGCCGGTTTTGATGACTGCGAACATCGTTTTCTTTCCGTGTTCATCCCGGCTGTCGGGACATCCCGACGCCTGGCTTTTTGACAGCTGGAACCAGCGAACGCTCTTTTCACATGCAGCTCTGCAAACAAACAATTCTGCAAACGAAAATGCGCGGCATGAGCCGCGCTGAGCCCGCCGCTTATGCCGCAGGGTCCGGTTTGAGTCAAACTTTTTCCAATACTCCCCTATGATGCCTCAGTCGCGCCAAAGCCTCTCTGGCCGCGCTCGAGAAGTCTCTCTGCGCTCCAATTGACAAGGGCGGACCTCAATCATATCTCTGACACGGTTTTCCGGGGGCGTTCCGCCTCCTTTCCGGCGCTTGCGCCCGCTAGCTCAACTGCATCCGTGAGGTTGGCGTTCGCAGCTTGCGCGGGCGCATCTTCGGGTGCGGCGGGCCTGGCGATAAGGGTTTCTCATGCTCGCTTCTTTCGCGAAGAAGATTTTCGGCTCTTCCAACGACCGCCGCCTCAAGGGCTTTGCGCCGAAGGTGGCCGCCATTAATGCGCTTGAGCCAGAGATTGCGAAGCTGAGCGATGACGAGATCCGCGCCCAGACCGACAAGTTCCGGGCTGAGCTGGCCGCCGGCAAGTCGCTCGACGATCTGCTTGCGCCCGCTTTCGCCACCGTGCGCGAAGCCGCGCGCCGCGCGCTCGGCCAGCGCCATTTCGACGTGCAGATGATTGGCGGCATGGTGCTGCACGCTGGCGACATCGCCGAAATGCGCACGGGCGAGGGCAAGACGCTTGTGGCGACGGTGGCCACTTACCTGAACGCGCTCGCGGGCGAGGGCGTTCACGTCATCACAGTCAACGATTACCTGGCCAGTCGCGATGCGGAATGGATGGGGCGCGTCTACAAGTTTCTGGGCATGAGCGTGGGCGTCATCGTGCACGGGCTCGACGATGACCAGCGTCGGCAGGCATACGCGGCCGACATCACCTACGGCACCAACAATGAATTCGGCTTCGATTATCTGCGCGATAATATGAAGTACGAACTTGGCCAGATGGTGCAGCGCGGGCATTCGTTCGCCATCGTCGACGAGGTCGATTCAATCCTGATCGACGAGGCGCGCACGCCGCTCATCATCTCTGGCCCTTCAGAAGATAAATCCGATCTTTATTTCGCCGTCGACAAGCTGATCCCGTCTTTGACGGCTGAGCATTTCGAGATCGACGAAAAGCAGCGCACGGTAAATCTGACTGAAGCGGGCAACGTGCGCATTGAGCAATTGCTGGGCGAGGCGGGACTGCTGCGCGAAGAGACGCTGTATGACGCAGCCAACGTATCCGTCGTACATCATGTCCAGCAGGCCTTGAAGGCGCACAAGCTCTTCCAGCGCGACAAGGAATATATCGTACGCAACGGCGATGTCGTCATCATCGACGAATTCACCGGTCGCATGATGCCGGGCCGCCGCTTCTCCGAAGGCCTGCATCAGGCGATCGAAGCCAAGGAGCAGGTGCAGGTCCAGCCCGAAAACGTCACGCTGGCCTCGATCACGTTCCAGAATTATTTCCGCCTCTACAAGAAGCTCGCCGGCATGACCGGCACCGCCTCCACCGAGGCAGACGAGTTCGCCGAAATCTACAAGCTTGAAGTCGTCGAGATTCCCACCAATCGCCCGGTTTCGCGCGTTGACGAGGACGACGAGGTTTACCGCTCGGGCGAAGAAAAATTGCGCGCGATCATCCGCGAGATTGAGACCGCAAACGCGCAGATGCAGCCGATGCTGGTCGGCACGACGTCGATTGAAAAGTCAGAACAGCTTGGCGAAATGCTGAAAGCTGAAGGCTACAAGCAGATCGACTTTGAAGATCCCGCCGGATTGCAGGCGCTTTACGCCTCCGCGCGCGCGGGCAAGCCCTCAAAGCAGTTCGCGATTTTGAACGCCCGCTTCCATGAGCAGGAAGCGTTCATCGTGGCGGAAGCGGGCGTGCCCGGCGCCATCACCATCGCCACCAATATGGCGGGTCGCGGCACCGACATCCAGCTCGGCGGCAACGTCGACATGCGCGTGTTGCAGGAATGCGCAGGGCTTACGGACGAGACTGAGCGCGCGGCAAAAGAAGCTGAAATCCGCACCGAGATCGCCAGCTTCAAGGAGATGGCGCTCAAGGCGGGCGGACTCTACATCATCGGCACCGAGCGCCACGAGAGCCGGCGCATCGACAACCAATTGCGCGGTCGCGCCGGCCGTCAGGGCGATCCGGGCCGCTCCAAATTCTTCCTGTCGTTGCAGGACGATCTGATGCGCATCTTCGGATCCGAGCGCATGGATACGATGCTGACGCGCCTTGGCCTGAAGGAAGACGAGGCCATCGTCCATCCGTGGATCAACAAGGCGCTGGAGAAGGCGCAGCAGAAGGTCGAGGCGCGCAATTTCGACATTCGCAAGAACATCCTGAAATACGACGACGTCGCCAACGACCAGCGCAAGGTTGTGTTTGAGCAGCGCCGCGAAATGATGGCGCTTGAATCGGTTGAGGAGACCGTTGGCGACATGCGCGCCAACGTCATCGACGAGCTGATCGCCCGTTGCATCCCGCGTGAATCCTATCCCGAGGCGTGGGATATCGACGCGCTGGCGGCAGGCCTGCGCGAGATGAACCTTGAGCCCCCCGTCGCAGACTGGGCGAAGGAAGAGGGCATCGGCGAGGAAGAGATACAGCAACGCGTGCATCAATTCGCCGAAGACGCCTATGCGGCGCGCGTCGAGCGCAACACGCCTGAACTGATGCGCATGGTCGAAAAGCAGGTCGTGCTTCAGGTGCTCGATCATTTCTGGCGCGAGCATCTCGTGCAACTCGATCACCTGCGTCAGGTCATCGGCTGGCGCGGATACGCCCAGCGCGATCCGCTGAATGAATACAAGTCAGAAGCTTTCGAGCTGTTCAACACGCTGATCTCGCGCTGGCATGAAGTCGCCAGCCAGCAGCTATTGAACGTTGAAGTGGCGTTCGATCAGCCCCCCATCGACCAGCCCGATCCGGCGCTTGAGGCGATGGTCGATCTCGACGCCGTCAACGCGCGCATCGCAGCGGGAGAATTTGCGCCAGACGCCTTGACCTTCCAGCCGCAAATGCAGCAGCCCGCACAGCGGCAGCGCGATCCCGCCGATCCAACTACATGGGGAAAGGTCGCGCGCAATGAGCCTTGCCCGTGTGGGTCGGGCAAGAAGTACAAGCACTGTCACGGGGTGCTGGTTTAGGGTTTCAGGCGCGCTTCAGCAAAAACGCTCCAAGAGGTTACCTGGGGCGCTCCAGTGATGAAACAGAGCGCCTTATATCTGCATGGCGTTTCGCGACAACGCGTTGGGACTAGAGGCGCTTACTTATAAAAAACAAGTATTACAAATATTTACGTTTTTTGCTGTATTCAATTTCTGTCTTGGTTAATTCGGTGAACGAGATGTCGCAGACGATCACGCAATGGCTCATCGGCGGCCCCTCAGATTTGATCGAAGTATCAAACAAGGACCGCAAGGGGAAACCTTTGCGAACGGTTTTGAACTTGCAGACGGGGCTTATTCGAAACGATCCGATCCCGACCGACGCCGAATTATCGACGTTTTATTCCACCGATTACCGCGTCGTCTACAAAGGCGCGTCGATTCCCCGCAAGCGGCAGGCTTTCAGAAATTTTCGCCGGGCCGCGGCTCACATTGATGAGTTCGCCGACGTCATCGCGCCTGCGCAAAGCGTCCTCGACGTCGGCGCCGGCTCCGGAGAATTCCTGTTTCTGGTTAGGGCGATCGGCAAGTCGGGGGTCGGCCTCGAACCTAACGAGGGCTATTCCCGATTTTGCCGCGAGGAATATGGACTGGATGTGCAGACGTCGGCGATCGAGAGCTCGCTTTTCAATCAGGCTTCCTTCGATCTTATTCGACTCAACCATGTCCTCGAGCATTTGAACGATCCGATCAAATATCTGAGCATGATTTCAAACTGGCTCAAACCGGGCGGCGTCCTTTACGTGGAGGTGCCCAACATCGAATCGTATTGCATGACCAAATCGAAGGGCGGCTTGTTTCACTACGGTCATATCTTCAATTATTCGCCCTCGACGTTGCGCGCCGTCGCCGCTTTGGCTGGATTGAAGGAGCACGATCTCACAATGGAGAGATCAAAAGGCTCGACTGGCGTATTCTTTGTTGCGGACGGATCTGCAAGATCAGAGGTTCTCGAAAACAGGGCGCACGCAGAGAGCCTCAAGACTCTCCTCGAAAGCCATGCCTCGAACGGTCCCGCCCAGGGAGTTGGAACGAAGCTTTTGCGAAAACTTGGGACCAGTTTCTACGAGTTTGTGAACACGCGCGGGAATAAATCATTCAGCGATATCGGGTCTCAGGTCGTAGGTCAGATGGGTGAAGGGCGCCGAGCGTCCGGGGCGATGCGCAGCCCCTGAATTGATGAACGCCGACTGAACGCTCCCGCCATGCTGTGTTCAGTGTGCGCGCCCTAATCTCCGTTTCATGCCAGTCCCGAGGACCGGCTAGGAGATAGAGATGACCGCTCGCAACACGTCTGCCCGAAAATTTTTGGTTCGCAAAACTTTGACCGGTGCCCTTGCCGCCCTGACGTTCGGCGGCGCCATCGCCGCCTCAACGCTTGACGCCTCGGCTGGCCAGCGTCGTCATGTTCGCCAGCACAGCAACAATTATGGCGGCGCAGCGGCCATCGGCATCATCGGAGCCCTCGCGATTGGCGCCATCGCCGCCTCCGCCGCGCGCAGGAATTCGCATCAGTCCTACGGCTATGGCGCCTATCACGATCCCTATGCGCAGTCGCACTATTCCCGTTCGAATCAAAGTTACAACAGCGGATTTTATCAGGCGTCCGGCTATCCTGAAGTCCAGTGCTACAAGGAGAAGCGTGCGGTCCATGACGAATGGGGTCGCTTTACGGGCTTCCAAAAAGTGCGCGTCTGCCATTAAGCCGGGGTGTGAAAAACAGGCATCAGGAAGCGAACGTAAAAACACCCTCCGGGCGCAAACCCGGAGGGTGTTTTTACGTCTGGATATCTCGCGCGTCGGCTATTGGCTGATCGGCGAATAGGCCATCAGGACCGTCGGCAGCACGGGCTGCGCGCCACGGATCAGGGCCGGGAGCTCAGAGGTTTTTTGCCTTGGGTCGACCACCTTCAAATCACGGCCAGCGGGCGTCGCGCTTTCGCGGCGCGGCGGCAAGGGGGCTGTTACGGCAGGCTGCGCAGTCGTTGCGACCGCTCCGCCAAATCCCATACCCAGCCAGCGCTTGTAGAACGGCTCGGCGGCGACCGGCTTTTCAGTGGGCGCATAGGCGGTCGTGGTTGAGGGCTGCGGAGCGTTCGCGGCGACGGCGCCAGGATTGACGGCGACAGGAGCTGTGAGGCCTGGAGCTGCGAGGCTTGCTAGCTGCGACGCTTTGGCGGCGGCCACGGCTACTGCGGTCGCCGGGCGTCCCTTGTCGTCCAGCACGATCTCCACCGGGCCCTTGTCCAGCGCCTCGGGTCGGCTGACCATCGTGACATGGTTGAAGCTGGGGTGCTGACCGCCGTCGGCATATCGAATTTTGATCGGCTTGACGCCGCTTGCGGCCAGTTCAGCCACTTTTGAATCGTCAGTGGCGCGCTTTTGCGCAACGAGGCTCTTCAGTTCGTCGTTTTCTTGCAAGGGCGGGCAGGCAGCGCCGACCTCGAGCTTCGCGCCGTCGGCAGCGCTGGCGTTGAAGACATAGCGACGACCGCAGAAGGCGACCTGGGGCTCGCGCTTGCTGACCTCGAAATGATCGTAGCCTTCCTTGATCTCGCGCCAGAATTTGATGTTCGGATCAAGCCGGTGCTTGGCCAGGTTCTCGGCGGTCATACGAAACGGCATCGTCTGCATCTGGATCGCGCGTTGTCCGCCGGCGAAGGATTCGCGGGCGATGGCGTAGATCTCGGACATTTGCTCGTCGGTCATCGAGAAACAGCCAGCCGATGCGCAGGCGCCGTGCACCATGATCGCGCCGCCGGTATAGCCCTGCGCCTTGTCGAGCGCATTGGGATAGCCGACGTTGAAGGCCAGATAGAATTGCGAATTCGGGTTCATCTGTCCCGGCGTGATCGAATAGAAACCCTCGGGAACCTGACGGTCGCCCTCGCGCTTTTTCGGGCCAAGCTGGCCGGACCAGCGGCACATCGGATAGGTTTTCAGGTGCGCATAAGTGCCGTCGGCGCGCATTTTCCAGATTTCGAGCTCCGCTTCCTTTTTGTAGGCGCGGATGAGCATCGGCGATTGTTTGGTGGAGCCTTTTTGCTCCATCAGGCTGACCGTCTGCGCGGGAACCGGCACCAGCGAGCGTCCGCTGGTCAGCGTGGTCGTGTCCTGACAGCCCGACAGGCTCAGGGCTGCGGCGAGCGCCAACGCCGATGCGCGCAGCTTCCCTGAATTCTCCCGACCCGACGATATGGACACAGAAAACATCGACCGCATGGAACCGCCTGATTTAACCATCTGGAACGCACGTTCGACCTTAAGTCGCCTCTATATTCGCACGAGCGCATTCATACGTCCAACCAATCGCCAATGAGAATGAACGCCTGATTAATATGGCGCAAGCGCGTCCATAAAATGAGAAAATAAAATTTTGAAACTCAAGCTTTAAGCTTGGCTAAGTTAAACGAGGGAAGGTTACGCTTTTCGGCCCATGCCTAGAAACTTCGCAGCGCGGGCATCGCGAATCTCGCCAGCCGACATACCGTCGAAAGCGGCTATGGCGGCGGAAATAGCGACGCCCAATGCGTCCATGGTCTTCAGCGGGGCGCGGTGGGCGCCGCCAGCGGGTTCGGGAACGATTTGGTCGATGATGCCGAATCGCAGCAGGTCCTGCGCAGTGATTTTCATGGCCACGGCTGCGTCCTCGCGCCGGGCGCTGTCGCGCCACAGGATCGAGGCGGAGGCTTCCGGCGAGGCTACGGTGTAGATGGAATGCTCCAGCATCAGCACGCGGTTGCAGGTGGCGATGGCTACAGCGCCGCCGGAGCCGCCTTCGCCAACGATCACGGCCACATTGACAACGCCAAGTCCAAGGCAGGCATCGGTTGAGCGGGCGATGGCTTCCGCCTGTCCGCGCTCTTCGGCGTCCACGCCCGGAAAAGCGCCGGCGGTGTCAACGAGGGAGACGACGGGCAGGCCGAAACGGTCGGCCATTTCCATCACGCGCACGGCCTTGCGATAGCCCTCGGGCCGCGCCATGCCGAAATTATGCTTAAGGCGCCCCTGCGTATCGGAGCCTTTTTCCTGCCCGATCAGGCAGATCGGGCGACCGTGCAAACGCCCAAACCCCGTCACGATGGCCTCGTCCTCGCCGAATTTACGGTCGCCGGCGATGGGCGTAAAATCTTCGATGAGGCGCTCGACGTAATTGCGGAAGTGCGGCCTGTCCTGATGCCGGGCGACCAGAGTCTTCTGCCACGGAGACAACGACGCATAGAGGTCAGCAAGGGCTTTGGCGGCTTTGGCCTCAAGACGGGTGAGTTCGTCGCTGATGGAAATGCCGCCGTCACGCTCGCCAAAAGCGCGCAATTCTTCGACCTTGGCTTCAAGCTCGGCGACGGGTTTTTCGAAATCGAGATAAGAGCGCATGACTCTGGACGCCGTATGCCGGGGCGCCCGGCGGGAGCCGGAAACTGGCTGTTCGCGCCTGCGAAGTCAAGGCAAGGAAAGCAATCTGTGCGCTTCAGGTTTGCCCGCCGCCGCCGCTGCGACCAAACCGGCGCTCAATATAATCTGCAACCATGACCTTAAACTCTGCAGCTATGGCTGGGCCGCGCAGCGTCGTGGACTTTTGCCCGTCCACAAACACCGGCGCGGCGGGCGTCTCCCCGGTGCCGGGCAAGGATATGCCGATGTCGGCGTGTTTGGATTCGCCGGGTCCGTTGACGATGCAGCCCATCACCGCGACGTTCAAAGTCTCGACGCCCGGATAAGTCTCGCGCCATTTTGGCATCGAGCTTGCCAGCCAGCCTTGAATGTCCTGCGCCAGTTCCTGAAAGACGGTGGAGGTCGTGCGCCCGCAGCCTGGACAGGCGGCGACTTGCGGCGTGAACGTGCGAAAGCCCATTGTCTGCAACAATTCCTGAGCGACCTTGACCTCAAGCGAACGGTCCCCGCCGGGCTCGGGCGTCAGTGATACGCGGATCGTGTCGCCGATGCCTTCCTGAAGCAGCACGCCCATGGCGGCCGAGGAGGCGACGATGCCCTTTGAGCCCATGCCAGCTTCCGTCAGGCCCAGATGAAGCGCATAATCGCAGCGCGCCGCCATCATGCGGTAGACCGCAATCAGATCCTGCACCGCCGAGACTTTGGCCGACAGAATGATTCGATCCTGCGCCAGTCCGATCTCCTGCGCCCGCTGCGCGGACCATATCGCCGAGTGCACGAGAGCCTCGCGGGTCACCGCGCGCGCATCGAGCGGGCGGGTCGAGAGCGCGTTCTCATTCATCATCGCGGTGAGCAATTCCTGATCGAGCGAGCCCCAATTGGCGCCGATGCGCACGGCTTTGCCATGACGGATCGCCAGCTCGACGATGGCCCCGAACTGCCGGTCTTTCTTTTCGCGAAAACCCACATTGCCGGGGTTGATGCGATATTTGTCGAGCGCCTGCGCGCAATCGGGATGATCGGCGAGCAGCTTGTGCCCGATATAGTGAAAATCTCCCACCAGCGGCGCGGTGACGCCCATTTTCAGGAGCCGCTCTTTAATGTGCGGCACGGCGAGCGCGGCCTCGGTGCGGTCAACCGTGATACGCACGATCTCCGAGCCTGCGCTTGCGAGGTCCGCCACCTGACGCACGGTCCCCTCAATGTCGGCGGTGTCGGTGTTGGTCATGGATTGCACCACGATGGGCGCGCCTCCACCCACAAGAACGGAGCCAGCGCCCGTCCCCACGCGAACGCCGACGGAGACCGCCCGAGCGGCGGGAGCGGCTGAAACGGTGCCGGCGTCCGGCGGCAGAAGCATCGTCATGGCTGGTCCCTGACCTTTATAAATGTTGCTCGCGGCAGGCGGCGCAGCGCCCGGCCAGTTCGATCACGCAATTGCGAGTGTGAAAGCCCGCGCTATTTGCCGCCGCGCCAAGGCTGACTGCAAGATCGGGCGAGGTCGCCTCGTCCACTTTTCCGCACGAATCGCAAATCAGAAACAAGATCGGCTCGGAGGCCGAATGCCGGTGTCCGCAGGCCACGAACGCGTTGCGGGTGGCGAGTCGGTGTACAAGCCCATGCTCCAGAAGATAATCGAGCGCCCGATAGATGGAGATAGGCGCCGGGCGCCGTCCATTGGCGGACGCCAATTGTTCGATCATGTCGTAGGCTCCCAGAGGCCTTGCCGCAGCGCAGAGCAGATCAAGGATGGCCTGGCGACCCGGTGTCAGGTTTAGCCCTTCCACATGGGCGCCGTGGCCAGCACAACCGGCGTGGTCATGATGCTGGTGGCTTTTATGCCCCTGGTCTTGTGGGGCCGCTTTGCGGCTTTTGCGGTCAACGACGTTCATATTGTGATTATAGAACGAGCGCGCCGCGCTGGCCAATGCGACGAGAGGCCAGCTCGCTTTTGGCCGTGCCCGGTGTAACCTCACCTTCTTGCGCGTATGCGGCGCGCAACGCCTGTGCACTGAAATATCTGGAGCTGACCATGAGCCTGAAATCGCGCAAAGCCCTCGTCACCGGGTCCACCAGCGGCATTGGCCTGGCCTGCGCCCGCGCGCTGGCGGCGCAGGGCGTCGACGTGTGCCTGAACGGATTTGGCCCTCGGGACGAAATTGAAGCCGCGCGGGCGGACATAGAATCGCAGTTCAACGTGCGCTGTCTGTATCACGGTGCCGACATGAGCAAGCCCGAGCAGATCGCGGCGATGGTCGCCCATGTGGAGGCCGAGTTTGGCGCGCTGGACGTGCTCATCAACAACGCCGGCGTTCAGTTCGTCTCGCCGGTGGAAGATTTTCCGCCCGAGAAATGGGACCAGATCATCGCTATCAATCTGTCGTCCGCGTTCCACACCATCCGCGCCGCGACGCCTGGCATGAAGGCGCGCAAATGGGGGCGGATCATCAACACCGCCTCGGCCCATTCGCTGGTCGCCTCGCCCTATAAAGCCGCCTATGTCGCCGCCAAGCATGGCATCGCCGGCCTCACAAAAACCATTGCGCTTGAACTGGCCACATTCGGCGTCACCGTGAATTGCATCTCGCCCGGCTATGTCTGGACGCCTTTGGTGGAACGGCAAATTCCCGACACCATGAAGGCCCGCAACATGAGCCGTGAAGACGTGATCGACAAAGTTCTCCTTGCAGCCCAGCCAACAAAGCAATTCGTCACCGTGGAGCAGGTCGCCGCCGCAGCTTTATTTCTATGCTCCGACGCAGCTTCGCAGATTACTGGCGCGAATATTTCGATGGATGGCGGCTGGACGGCGGCGTAGGGGGATAGTCAATAGGGAAAAGCGGCGGTCCAGTTAGCACCGGCCTCTCTAATCCCTATTCGCCACTCGCTATTCGCTACCCACAACCCTCCACACCTTCGCCATTTTAACATCCGAATCCTCAAGATCCCTCGACACTGGCGTCACGTATTCGGCCAGCCCAACCAGCCGGTCTTTCGCCAGATAGGAGCGCCCCGGATCGCCTATCAGCACATTTGCGCCGCGTCCTGACAGTACGCCGAGCCAGTGCGTGACGCGGGCGGCCATGTCGCGCTCGTAGCTGACGTCGCCCGCCAGCACGACGTCCCAATTATCGTCCGAGCCGACAAGATCGCCCAGCCGTGCATCAATCAAAACGTCATTGGCCTGCGCGTTGAGACGTGCGGCGGCGGTCGCAAAAGGGTCGATATCGCAGGCCTCTACGCGCGCCGCGCCGGCGCGTGCGGCGGCGATTGCAACGAGCCCTGACCCGGTCGCAAAATCGAGCACCCGCTTGCCGCTCACAATACCCGGATTATCGAGCACATATCGCGCCAGCGCTTGACCGCCCGGCCACGCAAACGCCCAGAACGGCGGCGGCAGACCGATCTCGTTCAGCTCGTTCTCGCTCATCTGCCAAAGCGCCGTGACGTCATCGGCCACGTGCAATAAAATCTCCGGCGTCAAAGCTGTTGCGACAAGCTGCGTGTTGGCCCTGATGAAATGCTCGTAATTCATGGTGGAGCCTTTTTTGAGCGAATAGCGAATAGGGAGTAGGCAGTTGGCAGCAGGCAATATGCTCTTCCTTCTCCCCTTGCGTTCGAGCGTGACGGGTGATGGGCACTCGCTACTCGCCCAAACCTATAACCTTTCTTGCGCCCACGCGCGCGGCAATGCTATGCGGGATGGGTAGCGCGTTCCCTTTCCTCTTCTTCTGGTTGAACGATGTTCAAACGCCTTTATCACTGGACGCTTTCGCTCGCCGAACATTCGCGCGCCACTTATGCGCTCGCCGCCGTCTCGTTTGCGGAGAGCTCTTTCTTCCCCATTCCGCCCGATGTTTTGCTGGTGCCGATGGCGCTCGCAAAGCCAAAGAAAGCCTGGTTTTACGCGACTGTCTGCACCATAGCCTCCGTGCTTGGCGGCATCGCCGGCTACGCCATTGGCTATCTGCTGTATGAGACTGTCGGGCTCTGGCTGATTCAATTGTATGGCTATGCGCAAAAGGTCGATACGCTGCGCGTGTTTTACGATCAATGGGGCTGGGCGTTTATTCTGGTGAAAGGCGTGACGCCGATTCCCTACAAGCTTGTCACGATCGTGAGCGGCTTGCTGGAATACAATCTGGCCTTATTCATCCTGCTTTCAATCATTACGCGCGGCGCCCGGTTCTTCCTGCTGGCGGCTGCTCTCAATGCGTGGGGCGATCGTATTCGCGGCTTGCTTGATCGCCATTTCGGGTTATTTCTTGGCCTCATCATCGTCTTCGTCATTGGCGGCTTCTGGCTGGCGGCCAAGGCTTTTTAGCAACAGGATGTTTATGGCGGACGTCATCGGCTCTTTGCGTCGCGATCCTTTGACGATTGCAATATTCGTCACGCTGGTCGCGACCGTGACGATCTCGGGCGCGTGGATGTTCGAATGGTTTGGCTATACGCCGTGCGAATTATGCCTGCAACAACGCTACGCCTATTATCTTGGCGCGCCTTTGGCCGCAATCGCCGCTGGGGCGTTTGCGGTTAAATCGGCACGCCCTGGCGCAATTATTATAGCTTTGGCAGCTGTAATGTTTTTCGCCAACGCGATCTTTGGCGGCTGGCATGCGGGCGTCGAATGGGGCTTTTGGGCGGGGCCAAAAGGGTGCAGCGGCGCCTTCACGAAAGCGCTGGACGCCAGCGACTTCATGCGCCAGCTTGAAACGACGAAGCTGGTGCGTTGCGACGAAGTGGCGATCCGCATTCTCGGCCTGTCGCTGGCGGGCTGGAACGCCATAATCTCATTTACGCTATTTGTGCTGGCGGGCCTTGGGGCGCGACTTGCGCTGGCACGCCGCCGCGCCTGAAGAGCTTGAGGGCATAGAACTCACCGCTAGAAGCGGCAGATCTGGACCAGTCGTCCGGCGCGGTTTCGTCTCCATACGCACCGCCTCACGCGCCGACGCCGGCCAACCCACCCGCGATGGGGAACGCCCCTGTGCCATGCATCCCGCGCTTGGGCGGCAGGCAAATCCGCGCCTTCGGGTTCTGCGTTAAAGTTTTTTGATTGCGGCAAATGGTTCAGCGCCGTCGAAGCTTGCGCGTGAGGGATGATAAAACTGGCGCCAACGACGACGCCAGAAAGCCCAAGCGCCGATGTAAGGAATTTTCGTCGGTCCATTTTGGTAATCCATCTGTTATCGCGCGTGTTTCGGTTAACGTGGCGCGCGAGGCTATCGTTCCGCTGGCGAAGCAGTTTTGCTGACGGCGCTGATGACAGGCATGGCCTTTGCCTTTGAGCGCAGGAGCACAGGGGCGAGCACAGGGGCGCAGGCGCAAAATGCAAATTATTCATCTGGTCGATAGCGGCGGCATGGGTGGTATTGAGCGCCACATTGAAATCGTTTGTGCGGCGCAGCGCGCAATCGGCCTCGACGCGTGCGTCTTGCTGATCGACGATCATACGAAAAATACATGGCCTGTAGGGCTTTCCGCACGTGATATTCCATACGGGTTTGCAGGCGGCGCGCGCCGTCTGGCTCATGTCCTGCGCACTCGGAGCCCGGCGCTGGTGCATACGCATGGCTACAAAGCTGGCGTTCTGGGGCGCATAATCTGCCGCGTCTTGCGCATTCCTGTCGTTAGCGCCTTTCACGCTGGCGAGATCGGCGCCTTTCCTGTCTCGCTTTATCAGCGGATTGATATTCTGACGTCGCGGCTGGCGCCAAAGATTGCGGTGAGCGCGCAAATCGCCGCGCGTCTGCCAAAGCCGGTGTATCTGGTTGAGAATTTTGCGCCTGCACCCGTCGGCGGTCTTGCGGCGCCGCTGCCGGGCGTGATCGCTTTTGTTGGTCGCCTGAGCACCGAGAAGGGGCCGGATTTATTCTGCGAACTTGCCGCGCAGGCGCCGCGTGACGAGCATCAATGGGTCATGTACGGCGACGGGCCGATGCGTCACGAGCTTGAAAATAAATATCATAATTACGTAACGTTTCGCGGTCTCGTGACTGATATGGATTCGCAATGGGCCGATATCGGATTGCTCGTCATGACGTCGCGGGCCGAAGGCCTTCCCTATGCAGCGCTTGAGGCGCTTTCCCATGGCGTGCCGCTGCTCGCCCATGGCGTTGGCGGCCTGCCTGATCTCCTCGCAGGAGAGCCAGAATGGATTCTGGCACAGAGCGATCTGATGCAAGCGCAGGCACAGATAAAACAATGGGATTGCGACCGGCGCGATGGTTCGCAAGGATTGCGGATGCGTGCGCGCAACCTCCTTGGCAGCGCCTATTGCGCTGAGGCGGCGATGCCAAAACTATTCGTCGCCTATGCGCAGGCCGGGGTCATAATTTAGCGCCCTGCCGCATGCCTGCCAATACATCCGAGGCAGCGGCGCGCAGCAGGCGCCCTTCACGCAGCGCGCTCCAAGCGCGTGCGCGCCACGTCAACGCGTTCCATGGCTCGCCGCGCTCGCGCGCCCATTCGGCCTGCCCTGCGCACAAACGTCCTCGCGCCTTTGCGCTCGCGTGCGCTATTGACCCGCTACGATTTGCATAGCGCACCAGGATCATTTCCATAGCCGCGATGCGGGCGCCACGCTTGGCGGTCTCGCCGCCCGGTCGCATTAAATAGGATGTCGTTATCGCGCCGCTCACAAGCGCCTCGCCCATGCCTGCAAGCCGTAACCACAAATCCCAGTCTTCTGCGGAAGGAAGGCTTGTCGCAAAACCGTTGGTGCGCAGCAACATGTCGCGCCGCGCCATCACGGTTGAGGTGCCTACCAGATTGGCGCCAAGCAAAGTCGCCTCTGCATCTTCCAGAACGTGATAGCCGCTCTTTTGCACCGTGTACGACCAGAATTCGAAGCCCGTTCCATGCAAGGCGCCATCGGGATCAAAATGCAGATAATCACTGAAGCTGAATGCTGCATCGGGATGGGTCGCATGCGCTTCCATTTGCGCGCGAAGCTTTCCGGGCCACCAGAAATCGTCGGCGTCGAGAAACGCGATCAACGCGCCGCGCGCCGCCTCAATGGCGAGATTGCGCGCGCGTGCCGGGCCGATTCCGTTTTGCGTGATGATGCGCAGATTCGGCATGTTCTGCGCTTCCAGCCATTGGCGCGTGCCATCGCTTGAGCCGTCATCGACGACGATGGTTTCCACGGAAACGTTTTGCAAGATATCCTGCGCCGCAACGCTCATCAGCGCTGCGTTCAGATAAGGCAGGCAATCGCGGGTTGGAACGACGATGCTGCATTTGGGTGTTTTGTAATCAGGGGTTTGCATATCAGCGTCCCTTGCCCAGCGCCATCACGGCGATGGTGCGAAAAATAATTGAGATATCCTGTATCAGGCAGCTCCAGAATGACTCAATGCGCAGCGCATAGGCGTGGTCATGCAGCACCTTGTTGTGCACGTCCTCGATGTCGGAATCATATCCCAGCGTCACTTGCGCCAGACCGGTAATACCCGGCTTCAAGCCGTAAGTGCGTTCAACGTAATAGGGGATTTCTGCTTCAAGTTTGTTGAAGAAAGCGGGCCGTTCCGGCCGTGGGCCAACGACGGACATTTCGCCGCACAATACGTTGATGCATTGTGGCAGTTCATCAATTCGCGTTTTGCGCATAAAGCGACCAACACTTGTAATGCGGGGATCTTGAGCGCTCGACCATACGGGACCGGTTTTCGTTTCAGCGTCTGTGCGCATGGTGCGAAACTTGATAAGGTAGAAAAGTTTTGTGGAGCGTGGCGAACGTTCGCCCACACGCATCTGGCGATAAAAAATAGGTCCTCGTGAATCGAGTTTTATAGCAAGCGCGATGGGGATGAACAGAATCGTTGTCACTGACAGCGCGCAAAGCGCAGCGCAGATATCGAGCGTACGCTTTGCAAAAGCGGCTGGGCGCGAAACATAACGAACATCCAGAGGATCGGTTCGTCCCCAGGAAATTCTGGCGCCCAGCAGCCACAAAATTGCGCCATAGCCGGACGCCGCATAGCCCTCCACTGCATGCGTGAAGGCGACAAAGCGGCTCTTTGGCGCAAAGGCGCCAATCAGCGCCAGCCCGTAACCAAGCGCTTGCGGCGCAAGCAAAACATAGCCAATCGTCTTTCCCTGCAACGCCAGCGCAGCGCTGGAGAGCAGCGCAAACACAAGCGCAAACGGCGCCAGCGCGCGCAGCCCCTTGCCGGAGGCGAACACGAAGGCGAGCCCGGGGCGTGAAAAATCCAGCAGGCTGCGGCACATGAAAATCTGTTGCAAATTGCCCGCGCCAAGCCGCACGCGGCGACGCAAATCCTGCACGCGGCTGGAGGCTTCAAGCTCCTCAATCTCGATCGAAGAATCGAGCGCTATTTTCCCGCCGGCGGCGACCATGCGCATCGGCAATACAAAATCGTCGTTGATCGTATCGGTCGGCAAGGGCGCCCAAAGACTGCGGCGCAGACCGTAGAAGGCCCCGTTGACGCCCATGGGCGCAGCGGTTGCGGCCTCAAGCTCTTTCAGCGCGTTTTGATAAGCCCAATAGGCATGCTCGCCGGGCTGTGCGCCTGCGGGGAGTTTATATCTTCCGCAGGCTATCGCTACGTCCGGATCTGAAAACCAGCGCGCGAGCCTGGCCAAAGCGTCAGGCGCCACGCGGCTCGATACGTCGGTGAGAACCACAATTTCGCTGCTGTCCGCGGTGATAGCCTCGTTTAGCACCGCGACCTTGCCGCGATTGTCCTGATGCTCGACGATCTGGATGTTGAGGCTTGACGGGGTGGCGCCTGACGCGTTGAGCGCGCTCACCGCATCCCGGGCGTTTTGCGCGGTTGGATCTGTGCAGCCGTCGCAGGCTATTATAATTCTCATCTTGTCATGCGGCTAATCAAGCGAGGCAAGATTGCGGATTTTCTCCCTGATGCGGCGCGATTCCTGATACGCGGGAACAAGAATCGTAACGTCAGGCTGGGCTGCGTCCATCGGCGGCTGAACAGCGGGCTCAAGGGCCGTCTTTCGCGCCAGCGCGTGCAGCAGCAAAGGATAGGCCGCATGGTGATAGGCCATTGCGGCGCAGGAGAGTAGTGCGATCAATTCAAGCATCAGGCGGGCGCTCCGGTAAGGCGTGCGTAATCGGAAATCATTTGATCGAGACTGAAACGTCCCATGACGAATTTGCGCGGGCTGCAAACAAGATTGCGCGCAAGCTGGCGGCCAATGGATTTGGCCAAAGCCTGCGGATTTTCCGACGGCGCGAGGATCGCGGTATCAGGGCAGCAGGCTTCGCGCACCGCGCCCACGTCGCTGACCACAATCGGTATGCCCCAGGCCTGCGCCTCCACGATAGCCAGCGGAAGCCCCTCTGCGCGTGAGGGAAGAACAAACGCGTCGAATGCAGGCAAGATCGTCTCGATGGCGCCGCGCACGCCCAGAAATTGCACGCGCGACCCAAGCCCGAGCGCGCGCGCCTGCGCCTCAAGGCTTTCTCGCTCGCGCCCGTCGCCAATGATCGCCAGATTGAGGTTTGGTTCATCATGATGGGCGAGCGCAGATATGAGAAGATCGACGCCTTTGACGCGCTCCAGTCGCGCAACGACGCCAATCAGCTTGCCATCTTGAGAAAGATCCCGCGACGGCAAGCCCAGACGCGCGCGCGCTGCTTGCCGGCAGGCAGGCTTGAAGCGCTCCATGTCGATTCCATTGGCGACGTTCTGCACGTCCTCGCCAATGACCTGCGCAAGATTGCGCGCGCCAAGCTGCGAGATGGCGGCGAGGCGTGGGCGTGCAAGCGCCCGCGCGATCTTGAAGCGGCGCAATTGCGCGGCGTCTTGCAAGTGCCACGCGTCATGCTCGACGTGGGCAATGACGGGAACCCGCGCAAGTCGCGCCGCAATTCCCCCATAAAGCAGCGGCCCCAGATGATGCGTGATCACTGCGTCCGGCTTGTGGTCGTGTATGCAGCGCGCCAGGCGCGCGAGGCAGGGCAGATCAATTCCGGGCATCTTGCCCATGCCGATAAGGCTTGCGCGCAGGCCGCCCATCGCAGGCCAGGCTTCGAGGAGTTGCCTGGTTGCCCCATCAAGGCTGACGATGCGGCAATCAGCGCTCCAGCGCCCTTGTAGGCTCGCGGCTATGGTCTCTAGGCCGCCGGGGGCAAAACGCTGGACGATCTGCATAACGCGCATAAACGCAACTCCTCGTCAGAGCTTGCGCAAAGGCCGTGCCAGCGGTTCGGGCGAGAAAGGCGTTGCGGGTTTGCGATTTGCAATGTCCCGGCGTCAGGGGGCGGTCGCAGCCTGCGTAAAATGCAATTTCCTGTTCTGCACGCAGCGGGCTATAGCAAACTCAAGTTCTGGCGTTTTGACATCGCCTTCAAAGACCGGAGATACCCCATGAAATGGCTTGAGGCAGTGATCACAGTCATCCTGAGAGGCGCCCTGCGCTTCGTTTTCGCCGGGTTTGGCTTGTTTGGAATTTATTGGAGCCTTGCGAATAGTGTCTACGTACAGGCCGCGTTGTCGGTCGTCGTCACGTTGGCTTGCCTGATCTGGATATACGCCGATCTGCGTCGGGCGCTGGCTGAGGCGGAATCAAAATAGCGCCCCGTCTTATGTTCGTCTTGCCAGGGACAACAGAAGGCTGCCGACCGTGAGGATTGCCAGCGCCCCAAGCCAAAGGAGAGTGTTCGAATCTTCTCCAAGTCCGGCGAAAGCTAGCGCGCAAAGCGCTAGCGCAGACAATGCGACCCGGGCTATGATCGACCAGTTTGATTGGCCAGCGTCAAACGCCTGCTGATAGAAATGCTTCCGGTGTGGCAACCAGAAACGTTCACGCTGCAAGATACGTTTACAAAGCGTGAGGCTTGCATCGGCGATAAAGTAAAGTGGGGGCGCCAGGGCTGCGAGAACGTTCACGTCGCGGGCAATCCTGTAGCACAGAACGGCGCTCAGAAAGCCGAGCGGCACGCTGCCAGCGTCTCCAAGGAAGAGGCGCGCGCGAGGTTTGTTAAAAATAAAGAACCCCAGCAAGGCGCCAGCAAGCGCCGCACCCACAGCACCCTCTGCCAAGCCGATTAAACCAAACGCGCCGAGCAGCGCGGCAAACGAAAAGACAGGAACGAATTGTGCAACGACAATGCCGTCAATCCCGTCCATGAAATTTGTTAGGTTCATGAACCAGAACAGAGCCAGACAAACCGCAGCAAATTCGAGTGCGTAGGGCACCTGAGGGGCAAGGCGGTTGACATCCCCCTCGCTGAATACGAACAGACCGGCGGCCGCCATGTAGCAGATAAAGCGTACCGAGATCGACAGGCGCTGCACATCGTCTATCGCGCCCACGATGCACAAAGCGAGCGCGCACGCGATAGTTATGGACATAGCTCCACTGGGTGCGAACACGCTCACCGCCCCGAGAGCACCCGCAAGCACGAACACGCCGCCTAGCTGCGGCACAGGAGTTTTGTGCGATGATCGTGCATTCGGCAACGCAGGCGCAAGGCGACCAAGAAACGGTAACGACACGTAGATTGAAATCGCTGCAATCGCCAATCCAACGAGCGCCAGCGCCATCAGCAACTCGTAGGATTGGGCAACAGGCGATGGCGACATAACGAACCACTTGAAAACGCGACAAGACGCGCGGCGAGCGTTTGTACCATAAGGCGATCCGTACGCGCGCTCAATGGCGACCTGCTGCGGACGATTGCAACAGGTCGCGCAACAGGGGCGGATCACACTCATCATGCAATGTAATCCATGAGATTACATTGCATGATGTATCGACACGCATCGCTCGCGCCTCGAAAGCAAATTCAATGGCTGCTCTCAACGCTTCGCTTAACAAGCGCCGTTTTCGGTTGAGGCACCTAAAGAATACGCTTGTCGTGCTGCATGACGGCATCGGCAGCGCAGCAGCGCTACTGCTTGCGCTCGCGCTTCTGGAGCGCCCGGTTGAGCTGCTTGATTACCTCACGAGCCTCGGGCCTTTGGTCGTTGCAACCTCGATCGCCTCAATGGCTGCTCTTTGGGCGCTTGGGGTTTTTTCCTCGCGCTGGCGGCTGGCGTCTCTGTTTGATTTTCTCGCTATTCTCAGGGCAAGCATTCTGGTCTCGCTTGGGCTGTTGTTGGCATCCGTCTTGTATTCTCATGCAGGCCTTTCTTCTATCGACCTTCGAAGCGTATTCATATTCTGCATGTTTCAATGTGCATTCCTGATCGGCGGGCGCGTCGCTTATCGCGTGTACCGTTTGCTTCTTCGGCGCAAGGTCAAGGAGCTCGAGGATATTGATGCAGTTGTCTTTGTGGGGGCGCTGAAAGAATTTGACGCTGCTTTGCGCGCTGCCGAACAGGGCTTGCTGAAGAATCTCTTTATAGCGGCCGGGCTGATCCCGCGTGGAGCAGCTGAGGCCAAGCGTGTGCGCGGCGTGCAGGTTTTTGGAGATATTGATAAGCTTGAGGCGTGTTGTGCGTCGCTTCGACTGGGCGGCTTTAGCGTTAGTGCAGTTCTGACGGCGGCAAGCCTTACGGAACGACCGGAAGAGTTACGCGCGTTACAGGTTAACGCTCGCCGACTTGGTTTGCAGATACTGCGACTGCAGCCAGTTGATCTCGGGCAGGGGGCGGCGCCTGCGCCAGTTAATTTCTCAGATTTCTTTCTTAGACACGAAATCCGCGTCGATCATGAGCGTATTAGTGCGCTGGTGCGGGGCAAGTCCGTGCTCATCACCGGAGGCGGCGGCTCCATTGGAGGAGAAATAGCCCGCATTATTGCAGCACACGGCGCACGTGAAATCATCATCGTTGAAATATCTGAACAGGCGCTTCAATTAATTCTTTCTGAACTGCAGGAGTTCGCAACAGATTGCGGGATACATGGTCAGCTCGCAGATGTGCGCGACGTTAACCGTCTGCGAAGAGTGGTGGCGAGGGCGATGCCTGACATCGTCGTTCATTCAGCTGCGCTCAAACACGTCGATCTAGCGGAGGCAAACTGGCAAGAGGCGGTCAAAACAAATGTATTTGGTTCGCTAAACGTCTTGCAGGTCGCAGCGGAACTCGATGTTCCCACGCTGGTTAATATTTCCACGGATAAGGCAGTAGATCCAGTCGGCATGTTGGGTCTTACGAAACGCTGCTCCGAGATTCTCGTCTCGCGCGTAAAGGAGACACAGGGGCGCCGCGTTCTCTCCGTACGTTTTGGAAATGTGCTTGGCTCAAGCGGTTCCGTCGTACCAATTTTCTTGCGTCAGATTGCGAGCGGTGGGCCGGTGACTGTAACTGATCCTGCGATGACGCGTTATTTCATGAGCATCAGGGAAGCTGCTGAACTCGTGCTGGTGTCATGTTCTCTGGTGGCGAATGAAACGCAAAACGTGCGCGTGAGATTCTCGACGTTTTTGCTCGACATGGGCCAGCCGGTGCGCATCGTCGATCTGGCGGAGCAATTGATCGAATGGTCGGGATGGACGCCGCATCAGGACATTAAAATCGTCTACACAGGTTTGCGCCCGGGTGAGCGACTTCATGAATCGTTGATAGCAGCGGGCGAATATGCGACCCCCTCGCATGAAGCCGGTGTCTTCCAGCTGGAGACTTGCGCCCAGTTTTACGCGCACGTTGAACCTGCTCTGATAAATCTGGCCGTTGCGCTGGAGCAAGACGACAAAGACTTGGCTTTGAGCGCAATGCAAGCGATGATCGAGCGGCACGAGCCGATTGCGATCGAAACGACTGGGGGGCGGCCTGCGTGATTCGTCCAATCCTCAATCGTTATTTCCATAACAAACGTTTTGGGTCGCTAACGTTCGCCGAACTGCTAGTGATGCCGCTTTGCATCTTGCCTGCCCTTCTCCCCTTTGTGCGTCGATCTGGTCCGCCGCTCCTCGTCTCGCTCGCCTTGCTCGTCATTATCACGCACGTGTTGCGCGGCGCATCGTGGCGCGTTTATTCCGAGAGGTTACTTGCGGCTCCCGCAGTGCAGCTTTTCGTCGCATTTCTCTTCTGGGGCTGCATATCCCTCGCGTGGTCCCCACTGCCTGAAAGGGGCTTTCTGCAGCTGGCCGCATTTGGGGCGGTGTTTGCATCAGGTTTAATTTTGATGATTGTTGAACCAGGACGCCACGGCGCAATTTTTCATAAGCTCTTTGCCCTTTGTCTCGCAATTGGTGGACTGATCGTCACACTTGATCTGCTGAACGGGCTGCCGCTCGCATCGCTTGTGCGCAAAACTGGCGAAGCGCACCGCTATAATATGATTGTAGTCAGCTTGCTGATTCTATGCTGGGGCTTGTCCGCAAGGCCGGATGTCTCGAGGCTATGGCTTTCGGCGGCATGGCTGAGCGTCTCAATCGCTGCGTTCGTTAGCGATAGCGAAAGCGCTAAGCTTGCATTGCTGGCCTCTGGCGCCGTTTGGGGTCTTTCCATGTTTGCGTCGCGAACGACGCTGATTTTTCTGATTGGCCTGTGTATCTTACTCTGCTGGGCCTTGGCGCCGTGGCTCGGAGCGCTGGTCGATGCGGTCGTCGTTTCAAATATATCAATTCCGGAAGCCGCGCATGCACAGGATCGTTTGGTCATATGGCAGGGAGGCGGAAGCGCCGCGCTCGCATTAATGCCGTGGGGCGCCGGGGCAGGCTCGGCTTTGGCGTTCGCCGAAGACCGTATGCTTATGGGCCGTTTTGATGGGCTTGGCTGGGGGCACACGCACAACAATTTCTTGCAGGTTTGGCTCGAACTCGGGGTGCCGGGCGTGCTGCTCGGCTGCTTTGCCAGCCTCGCACTCTGGCAGGCGTCCAGCTCAATGAAACCGCGGGCCTTCGGGCGCTGCTGCGGACTTGTCGCAGCGACTTGCGTTATTTCGCTTGTGAGTCATGGTCTTTGGCAGGCGTGGTTCTGGGCGGCAGTTGTTCTCTCTCTTGTCGCTTTACGTCATACAAGTTATTGTAATCTGGAGTTCGATTTTGGCGAGGCCACATAATGAATTGGGCAGCGTTGATATGAAATAGCATCTATGCGGATGTGCGTGCCGCAAGGCTCTATGGTGCATCGCGCTTTTTGGTGATGGTGGATGCGCGGCAAGACAAAGATTCTTCACGCTTACAAAAGCTTTTACCCTGATCTCTTCGGGGGTATCCCCTATGTCGTCGATATAGTTTCGCGTCTTGATCAAGAAAAATTTGAACAGTCGATATTGGTCACCAGCGCAACCTCAAGAAACCCTGAAGTAAGAGATGGCGTTCTTATCGAACGCGCGTTTTCATGGGGTGATCTGCTGTCGCTCCCGGTCGCGCCTTTCTATCCGTTCAAGCTTTGGCTTCGGTCCCGCAAGGCCGATCTCATTGTCTTGCATGCTCCTTTTCCGTTAGCGGATATTGTTCTGGGGCTGTTCCTTGGTCGCCGAAAGAAGCTTATCGTTTATTGGCACTCGCACGTGATCTCCCAAAAGCGGGCTTATAAATTTATCAAGCCGCTTTTGTTGCGAACATTGAAGCGTGCGGATTGCATTATCCTGTCTCACCCAAGTCTTTCTTATGATGGATCGATACTAGAGCCGTTTAGCGCAAAGATTTCAATTATTCCCTACGCGGTTGATACCCAGACTTTCAAACCATCAATGCATCCCTCGACGTCATGCAATGCTAATCCACGAATAGTCGCTTGCGGCCGCCTCGTGAAATACAAGGGTTTCGATGTGCTCATTGAAGCGGCCCGCTTCATCGATGCCGAGATTGTGATTGTTGGAGAAGGCATTGAGCGCCCAGCTCTTGTGGAGCAAATTTCTACTGCGGGTTTGTCACATCGCGTGAAGCTGATTGGTAATTTACCTCAGGCTGATCTGATTGAATTAATGAGTTCTACCGACATATTTGCATTTCCTTCCGTCAGTGCGGCGGAGACTTTTGGAATTGCGCAAATTGAGGCGATGGCTTGTGGCTGCGCAATTGTGAACACGCATATTCCCACCGCCGTACCAGATGTAGCGCGGCATGACATTGAGGCTATCACAATTCAGCCAAATGACGCCGGTGCACTTGCGCGAGCGATCAACCTTCTTCTCGACAATACAGCGATGCGAAAGAGGCTGTCGAAGAATGCGCGTGCAAGAGCGGTAGCGCTATACGATCAGCGTAATTATGAATTGAAGCTCAGCTCGCTTCTCTCACGTGTTTCTAAAGGCGATTCCCATGATGGGTGACGGCTATTGCAGCGCGCGTGTAGCTGTCGACATCAGGCCGCTTCTGGCGGCACGGACGGGCGTTGGCAAATATCAAGCCTCTGTTATGCGGGCCGTGATGCAAATGAATTCAGGCGTTCATTATACGGGGTTTGGCGCATACGACTGGACGCCCATCACAACTGATCAACTCGACGTTTCGTCGCAGAAGGAAGCGGGTGCAGGCAGGGCTGAAACCTTGCTTCGCAAAGTTCCGTTCGCGCCTAGCGCGTTCCATGCATTGCGAAGCGCAGCATATCGATTGAGCCTTGTTAGGCGTCACGTCGACTTCTTCCACGCATTTCTCTATCGCCCGCCAGCATTCTCCGGCTTACCATTTCTGCCTGTCGTGTATGATCTTTCCCACAAACGCTTGCCGCAATATCACCCTGTAGAACGCATTAGATGGATGTCGAAACTGGACCGCTACATTCATGACGCGTTCCTTGTCCATACGATCTCGGAGTTTTCCGCAGGTGAAATTGTTGATGTATACGGTGTGAAAAGAGAAAATATTATTGTTGCTCCGCCTGGCGTGGATGCTGTGTTTTTACAGACCGCCGATCCGCGCGGGACACTTGATAAATTCGGATTGGAGAAAGATAAATTTTTCTTGTGCGTAGGCACGCTGGAGCCCCGTAAGAATATCGCTACGCTCGTGCGTGCATACGCAAATGCTCCAACAACCCTCCAGCAGCGCTTTCCGCTGGCCCTCGTCGGTATGAAGGGTTGGTCAGAATCGATACCGAGTGAAGGGGAGCGGCTAATCCAAAGCGGCGCGCTCCGCATTATTGGATACGTCACTGACCATGAGTTGCGTGATCTCTATGCAAGCGCGCGTGCAATGGCATACCCGTCGATCTACGAGGGCTTCGGTATGCCCATAGCTGAAGCCCGAGCAGCGGGCGCCCGGGTCATCGCGTCGGACATTCCGCCGCACCGTGAAGCGAGTGGCGGAAGCGCCGTGTTCGTTGAACCGATGGATGTGGACGCCTGGCGCGCGGCGCTGTTAGCCGCTTCGGATTTCGACGATCCAGTCGAAGCGTTGTTGGCGCGTCAAATCCCAGGTTCGCTGACCTGGAGGCACGCAGCCGCTCAAACGCTCGAAATGTATCGCCGTATCCAGCTGGCTTAAATCTGTCGTCCTTAGAAAGAATACGTGCCATCGCGCGCGAGTTGGTCGTCGGCGTGAGCCATCATGCCTACGAGCTCCTCAAAGCTGACATGGCGTTTCCATCCCAGTGTTTGCTCCGCCTTGCATGGCGATCCGACAAGCGTCTCAACTTCCGTCGGTCGGTAAAACTCCGGATCAATCGTGATGATCGTCTTGCCCGACTTGCGGTCAATCCCTCGCTCATGAATGCCTTTGCCTTCCCATACCAAGTCAAGACCAAGCTCTGCAGCAGAAATCTGGGCAAACTCCCGTACAGTATGAGCCTGACCTGTCGCTAAGACATAGGATGCAGACTTATCGCTTTGCAGCATGCGCCACATGCCCTCCACATAATCACCCGCAAAGCCCCAGTCACGTTTCGCATCGATGTTGCCCAGAGCCAATTCTTTCTGGCGACCATATTTAATAAGCGCAAGCTGCGAAGTGATTTTGCGCGTCACGAACTCACGCCCGCGCAATGGCGATTCATGATTATACAAAATCCCGGAGGATGCGTGGATGCCATAGGCGTCTCGGTAATTAGCGGTAATCCAGTGCGCATATAATTTTGCGACCCCATAGGGATTGCGTGGAAAAAAAGGGGTCTCTTCGGTTTGCGGAGCGTGTAGCGCGCAGCCAAACATCTCTGACGTCGAAGCCTGATAGAACCTGATTCCGGAGTTGACGGTGCGAATTGCTTCAAGAAGCCGGGTGACGCCAAGCGCGTCAACGTCTGCGGTATAGACCGGTTGCTCGAATGAACGCCCCACGAAGCTTTGAGCCGCAAGATTGTAAATTTCGTCCGGGCGTACAGCCTCAACGACGCGCAGCACGCTGGCAAGTTCAACCAGATCCATATCAACATATTCGATATGCTCTTCAATACCGAGACAGGCGAGCCTGCTCCTGCTGTGTATTGAGGTAGCACGGTGCGCTCCGACAACACGATACCCGCGCTGAAGCAAATACCGAGAGAGATAGGCGCCGTCCTGACCGGTGACGCCGGTGACCAGTGCGGTCTTCTGCATGGGGATCCTCGGGCTGTCCTGCACCCTCGAACCAGACAACGTGATCGGGTGCTTGAACGCGACGATCAAGTACCGTGTTGTATGTAAGCAAAGAGAATACAGTTCTGGAATGTTCGCCGCATTTTTTGTACATGCGGCTTGAATGCCATAGTGGCGCCGTCTCCAAGTGAGTAAAAGAAGGATGGAGCAGCGCTGATTAAGTGCACGGCTTAAGGTAGATTTTCTATTAGTCAGGCTCAAGTATGCAAAAACAATCGCTGTGGCCGGAGCTCGTGGGCGTTTGGACATACCGGGACTTCATCATGGCATCGGTCGCGCGTGATTTTTCCCAGAGATACAAAAGATCTTTCCTCGGGGCTCTGTGGGCGGTCTTGAGTCCTTTATCGATGATCCTGATCTACACGCTGGTCTTTTCCAACCTGATGCAGGGGCGTCTGTTCGAGGGCTCCTCCGAGTATTCGTATTCAACTTATTTAATCGCAGGGCTTTTGCCATGGGCGCTTTTCGCCGAGATGGTTTCACGCGGGCAGATGATGTTTCTTGAGAACGCCAATCTTCTCAAGAAAGCGGCGTTTCCAAAGCTGTGTTTGCCTGCAATCTTGATTATTGGGGCGCTTCAGAATTTTTGTATTGTGTTCAGCGTCTTCTTGTTGGGGCTTCTGCTGCAGGGTGAATTCAGGGGAATCGTAACGCTGACTATAATTCCAGTGCTTGCAATCCAGATTTTATTTGCAGCCGGTGCGGCGCTACTGCTTGCTACGCTGAATGTTTTTTTCAGAGATGTAATGCAATTGACCGCAATACTATTGCAATTGACGTTTTGGTTGACGCCGATTGCATACGCCATCAGCATCATTCCAATGAGCTACCAATGGTTGTTTGGGCTCAACCCGCTTTTGCCGATCTTCGGTGCGTACCAAATTATTATGGTCCGTGGCCTGCCTCCTGACTGGTGGAGCCTTGCGCCAACTCTGGCGCTCGCTCTGGCGCTCAATATATTCGCATGGGTTATCTTCAAAGCCCGGTTTAATGAAATAGTGGATGAACTTTGATGGATTCCATCACCGTCTCCGGCGTCGGAAAGGCTTACCGCGATTATCCAAATCGTTGGAGCAGGCTGCGCGAGTGGGTGAACCCGACTTCCAATGTTTACCACACAAAAAATTGGGTGATCCGAAATATCAGTTTCTCCATTCGCGCGGGGGCCGCGATTGGTCTTGTTGGCGTTAATGGTGCTGGCAAGAGCACGCTCTTGAAGATGATCGCGGGCGTGTCTTCCGTCTCAGAAGGACGGGTAGAAGTCATTGGCAGGGTGTCGGCTATTCTTGAGCTGGGTTTGGCTTTTCATCCAGACTATACGGGGCGTCAAAATGTCCGGCTTGCAGGCATGTTACTCGGTCATAGCCATGAGGAAATGGATGCATTGATGCCTGATATCGCAGAGTTCGCAGAGATTGGAGATTACCTCGACAGACCCGTTAGAACCTATTCTACTGGCATGCAGGTGCGGCTTGCATTCAGCGTAGCGACTGCACGCAGACCCGATATCTTGTTAGTTGACGAGGCTCTTTCTGTAGGCGACGTATACTTCCAGCAAAAAAGTTTTGCGCGGATACGTTCATACCGCGAACTTGGCTCTACGCTTGTACTCGTCTCGCATGACAAGACTGCAATACAATCAATTTGTGATTCAGTCATATTGCTTGACCGTGGACGCGTAATTGACCAGGGCGAACCAGCCGCGATGTTTGATCTCTATAATGCGCTTATAGCGGATCCGTCGGGCGCTACGTTGAACAAAAGCCATGCGGCGGACGGACGCAGCGTCACCGTTTCAGGTACTGGCCAAGCGAAGGTTTCCTCCATTAAAATTTTACACGAAGGCTCCGACGTTGAGGCGAGATCCTTTATTGTTGGTGCGCAAGTTGTTCTTGAAGTTCAAGTTGAGGCGCACGCAGATATTGAACGGCTGATCTTTGGATATATGGTTCGAGATCGCCTCGGACAGGTTGTTTATGGGACGAACACTCATCATACGGGAAACCCGCTTTGCAATGTGAGGTCCGGATCCAAAATTCTGTTCCGCCTCTCTTTTTCTTTGAATATAGGCCCAGGAAAATATTCTATCTCCACTGCTTTGGTTAGTTCCGATACTCATCTCGACTCAAACTATGAATGGACAGATCAGGCGCATCAGTTCGAAGTCTTGATTGGCGATCGGGCATATTTTGAAGGTTCGTCGTGGTTGGAGCCTTCTGTAGAGGTGGTCATATGACGTTTGTTTCGTATGCACAAAATCATGAGGACGTATTACTTTTTCGCGCTCTTGGGCATGTACGAAACGGCGTCTATGTCGATGTCGGCGCGAGTCATCCGGAAGAAGATTCGGTCACAAAAGCGTTCTATGATCGAGGGTGGACTGGCGTTAACATAGAGCCGTCGCCACAAACGTTTGCTTTGCTAGACCGCGCGCGCATTTACGATGTCAATCTAAATATTGCAGTCTCGAACGTATCGGAAGAGGTTATTTTCTATGACGCGCCGCGCTCCGGCCTATCTACTTTGGTGCGCAGCGCTGGCGAGATGCTCGAGGAGTCCGGTTTTAAACCTGACCGGATTGCACTAAAGACAGAGCGTCTTGATACAATTCTGGATCGTCACGGAGTGCGCGTCATTCACTTCCTGAAGATCGACGTTGAGGGCGCGGAAGGTTCGGTTATTAAAGGGGCCGGGCTCGAACGGCACCGACCCTGGATTATACTTGTTGAAGCAACGCTGCCTAACAGCAATACGCCCAATCATTTTGAATGGGATCATTTGATATGCGCGGCGAATTATCATTTCGTCTACTTTGACGGCGTCAACCGCTATTATGTGGCAGATGAGCATCCTGAACTGGATGCATCCTTTGCCGTGCCTGTAAATGTGCTTGATTGTTATATCCGCCTGAGTGAGCACCGTTTGAAACGTCATGCACGTCGGCTCGAACTTGATCGGGAGCTTTTGGACCAAAAAATAAATACCCTAAGTGCGGCTATTTCAAGCGCTCAGGGAGCCCATGCAAACGCCATCGTCATGATAGAGAAAATGAACGGGAATTTGGTTCCTCAATTGATCCACGACAGAATTCTGGCAGTCAATCAGCTTGTTGGATCAAAAGTCCGTTCTATTCTCATTCCAGGTATTCGTGCCGCCTACAGGCTGATATCCCGATTTCCGAGAGTTTTTGCTCTTCTGAATCGCAGGCTAAAACGCCTTCCATATGTTAAAATGCAACTCCGTAAGTTGTTGATAGATTCCGAAGTAAGCTCGAATCGCTTCATATCTCCTTGCCAAAATGACCATCAACCAGAACTCTCGCAGCTTGTGAAACGGGTTCGTGATGCGCGTACGCAGAGGCGGATCTGATGCGTTTGAATGAACTTCCGGAGCTTGTAATTGTCTCTCCGTTTCCGCCAGACAGGTCAGGTGTAGCTGGCTATGTCGCACAGTTTCTCTCCCAATTGCAGCGGTATTATAATTGTATTCTCGTGAGGGACGATGAGCAGGCAGCCTCTGGCGTGATTGCTTGCCGGACAATAAGTTCGGCGGAATTCCTCGCTCGCGCAGACTTGCACAAGCGTGTTTTTTATCATCTTGGGAACTCGTCCCATCATCTGCGCGCGCTGGAGCTTTTGGAGTGCGTTCCCGGGGTGGTGGTCATGCACGACTTTTTCTTTAGTGAAATGTTGCAATTCAAGTCGATGCAAAAAAAGTCCGGGGTTCCTGTTTCGGCGCTTGTTGAATCCCATGGCGCATCGGGGCTTTTCGCATTTTTTAAAAATGGCGGAATATCAGCGTTTCCTTGCAGCAGGTTTGTTTTCGAACAGGCGAACGTGGTTCTGGTTCATTCCGAATTTGTGAGTTCTTTGACAAAATCTTCTTATGGCGCCGCAGCATCTGAGAAAGTCATTCGCATACCATTTCCCAGGAAGGTCGCCGGGCGCTGTTCGTCTGATGAAAAAAGCCACGCGAGACGCAGGTTAGGGTTTGCAGAGAAAGATTTTATCGTCTCGTCATTTGGCCTTGGTATGCCATCAAAAGATCATGAGACGATAATTGAGGCGTGGGCGGAAAGCGATCTTGGCTCTGGCAGCGACGCGCACCTGCTGTTTGTGGGCGAATACGGAGATCCGGCCTACCGTGCCCGTGTCGAGCGTTTTATTTCGCGCTGCGGTGTTGGTGGAAATGTCCATTTGGTTGGTTACGCAGATGCTGAAGCCTATGACAATTATTTGAAACTGACTGATGTGGCCGTTCAGCTTCGCCTTGCGTCTCGCGGTGAGACATCGGCTGCAGTTCTGGATTGCCTTTCGCATGGTTTGCCGACGCTTGCGAACGCGCACGGGAGTGTGCGCGAGATAAGCGCGCAGGCCTTGTGGCTGCTGGACGAGCGGCCATCATCGGCTCAGCTTTCGACGGCGCTTGATTGCGTTCGGGGAGACCTGGCGCTTCGTCAACGGCTCTCTGACAATGCGCTCTTGTATGTCAAGGAACGGCATAATCCTGAATCAACGTTGACTGCCTGTATCGACGCGATCGAATCGGCTGCGACGAATTCTCGATTGAAGAACGAAGCTGATTGCATTGAGCGATACGCAGCTGCCTGCCCGAATGCTGGTTCCCAAGAGGATGAAGCATTTTGCCGCAGCATTATAGCCAACAGGCCCCGGATTGGACTGCCGCAGATTCTGGTTGATATCAGCGCTCTTGTTCGGGAGGATTTAAAGACTGGCATTCAGCGGGTTGTTCGCAGCCTGCTACTGGAAATGCTCTCCTCTCCACCCGCAGGCTTTATCGTCGAGCCGGTGTATCTGGACGATTCACTCTCATATCGATACGCGCATCAGTTCATCTTATCGCATTTCGATTCGACGCAACGTATCAATGACAAGCTCGTCGCCGCCACCGCCGGGGATATTTATTTTGGCGTAGATTTGCATACTGATACAACTATTCGCTCGGCACGCTTGTTAGTCGACTGGCGACGTTCGGGCGTACGGATCGTGAATGTACTGTACGATCTTCTTCCATTGCAGCGTGCTGATTGTTTTCCAGAGAATGTGCACGGAGAATTTGGAGAATGGCTGAAGTGCATTCTTGATTGCAGCGATTGCATTCTTGCAATTTCCCGCACGGTTGCGGAGGATCTTTCCGCGGTGGCCAATGATCTTGGTTGTTCTCAAACCCATCGGATGCCAAAGATTGGCTGGTTCCATTTAGGCAGTGACATTGAGGCCAGCGCCCCCACCACGGGATTGACTGAAGAGCTTGCGAAAGTGTCTGAGCAAATCAGGGCTTCTACTTATTTCCTGATGGTGTCGACGCTGGAGCCTCGCAAGGGACATGGTCTTGTTCTTGCTGCGTTCGAGGAGCTTTGGGATAGCGGGTTCGAGGGATCCCTCGTTATTATAGGGCGCCAGGGATGGATGGTTCAGCCGCTTGTCGAGCGTTTGCGGGCACATCCGCAGCTGAAGAAACGTTTGTTCTGGCTGGACGCTGTTAGCGACGAGGGTCTCGAGCAACTCTACAAGAATGCCAGCGCCCTGATAGCCGCCTCGGAAGGCGAGGGTTTCGGACTGCCAATCATTGAAGCTGCTCGACATGGCGTGCCGGTTATTGCCCGCGACATAGCCGTTTTTCGCGAGATTGGTGGTTCCGGGGTTTCCTATTTCCCCTCCGAAGGCGCGCATAATCTGGCGCAGCATCTTCGGGAATGGCTGGACATGCCGCAAGCATCTCGTCCTGATCCCGGTTGCATTAGCTCGCTATCGTGGAGGCAGAGCGCTGATCAGGCTCTGGATATCCTTCTGGATAAGCCAAATGCACGCTGGGTTTAACGCATGCAACATCCGACCTCTGAGATCAGGCGAGTGTTGAGAAAGCGTCTGGAAGGGTCCCGATGATGTTGATGGTGGATCCGTCATCCATGGTCCAGCTATGGAGCTCAATGGATACCTGCAGATCGTTAATGGTAGACCAGTCAAATACGACAACGTTGCGGCCCAGCGAGACCACTTTAAAATTCGGGTGAGCTTGCGCGAACCATTCAAGCGCTTGCACTGCGCTCGCTTGCATGTCTAAGCCTGCATTGAAGTTCGTTTCTATATTGGCGCCAATTTCATTGCCGTTGCGCACGCTGTCGTCGTCGGCAAAGCTGATTTCAGCATTTATGTAATCGCTCGACCACCCCTCGGCGCGGGTCGTCGTCGCGATGGCGTTGATAAGGTTCTGCGTAAAAATGTTCGATGCAGCCCAATGTTGCGTGATCTCAAGTGATTCGAACACCAGTGAATAGGCTTCGCTCGCCAGATCCCCGGAAGGAACTGCGAGCATTTCTGCGGCGGGTTCTGAAGCAGCTGCAAAAACAGCGAATCCAAGGGAATCATCAAGCGACCGGGCTTGCAAAACTCCCGGCTCGACGAAGATTGACGCTCCGGCTTCCGCACGCACCGCCGTTCCGTGCTTTTCCAATAGATCGCTTTGCGTAGACCGTGATGTCGTCGTGCTTGAATCTAATGCTGGAATAATTGATCCAGCCTCAGTCTGTTCCTCATTGATGAGTGATTCATTTTTGGAATCTATATTTATACTTGCCCATTCAATCGGAGCTTGCGGTTCTACGCTTCCCTCATGGCCACTTCGAGACAGCGATTCCGTATCATACTCGTCGCCTTCGACTGATTGAATCTGGGCTCCCGGAAAGTTGCTTGTCTCGCCGTCGCTATGTGCGTCGGCGACGCCAACTGAGAACGCAATGGCGACGGTGCTGAGCGCTATCCACGCGTCCCTGTTCCCGGCAAGACCAGCTGCTTCAATCAGGCTCTGAAAGGCGGTAGGCATGCGCGCCTGTCCCGCGTTGGCGACGATTGTTGCGTCTTTGCTATCGGGACCTGTCGATGAAGCCTCTGCTTCGGCGCTTGTGAACAGGAAAAATGCAGTCGCTACAAAAGCGCTGAGCAGGGCGGCAGGATGAAGGAAAACGCTTGTTTCCGCGCCTTTGTTTCCAGACACGACCACTGGCTGGCGGCTCATGAACGAATCTATAATTTCTCGGAAACTGCGGCCACGAAGCACGCGGTCCAAACTACCGCCAGCGGCTATATATTCTTTGCCATGGCGTGCGAAGTGCACGACTACGTCGCCCGTGTACGGGCGACAAAATACAAACCACGGATCACCCTCATCGCTTAATCCGCGATCTGTCTCCAACGAGACTCCGGATTGGATCAGGACCGTTTCAACGCGATAGAATTCAGCCAGCTCCTGCTGGGTCCAATCATGCTGGACGTCAGCCCGGTAGAATATTTGCAAGACGCTGGCGGACATTGAGGCATCTCTCAGGGCGCTGGAACACTATTGCGAGATCTGTTCGTTTCCGAATAGAATTTCAAACGTAATGGGATCGTAAAATTTGAGGACGTTCTTCACGAACTCTCGCTGATCAACGCCGAGGGCCTCCGACCATACTCGATATCGGTCCGGAGGTATCCGCCCGCGTCCTGTTTCCAATTGAGAGATGAATGTATAGTAATCCGTGCCTATTAAATCGGCTAACTTGCGCTGAGATAATCCTTTCGCTTCGCGCAACGACTTGAGCCATTGGCCGCCGTCCTTGCGGAGTTCGATTGTTTCCGATGAGGTTCTGCGCTGTGGGCTCGAGTACATGGTCAAACTCCAAATCTGTCGGTATAGTAAAACTAATACTGGCTTCTCTCAAGTCCGGAATGAAATAACGTCCCTTAACAGCAAGGGTCGCGTTGTAAATGTCAGGTCATCTTGAGCATGACCATGATGTTCTTCGGGCGCTACGCTGGATGTGCAGACGTTACGAGGCGTCCCTGGCGCTTCGATCCATTATTAGGAAAATCCTATGTCTACTAAAGGCAAAAGCAATTCCCAGCCGCTTGCGACGGCGGTTGACAAGGGCCTCGCTGCAGCCAAGCCCGCGCTGACGGCCGTGATCGTGTTCAGCTTTGTTATTAATTTGCTGATCCTCGCCGGCCCGCTTTACATGTTGCAGGTCTATGACCGCGTTCTTGCAAGCCGCAACGTCACCACTTTGCTTTTCCTCACGCTTATCCTTGCATTTTGTTATGCAGTCATGGCGGTGCTTGAGCTTGTGCGCTCGCAAGTCCTTATTCGAGCGGGCGTCAAATTTGATCGTGTTGCGAACGCTGATGTGTTTCGGTCAGTTCAGCGCTCGACGCTGCGTCGCTCGGGCGCGCCGCCTGTGCAGGCGCTGCGCGATGTAGACTCAGTGAGGGAGTTCTTTACCGGGGCCGGCTTCCTGGCGCTTCTCGATTTCCCTTGGGTTCCTATCTACATCTTTGCTTCGTTTCTCATTAATTTCTGGTTTGGCGTTTTCGTTCTTGTTGCGTCCGTGATTACGCTCATCCTTGCGCTCTGTAATGAATACGCAACCAAGACGCGGCTCGACAAGGCTCAGACCGCTGCGATATCGGCGTCCAATTACGCCTCCACGACATTCCGGAATTCCGAGGTGTTGCATGCGATGGGCATGGTCGAGGCGCTGCGCGCGCGCTGGAGCCGGCAACACGAATCGGTTCTCTCCTGGCAGGCTGCCGCCTCCAGTCGCGCAGGCCTCCTTGTGGCCTTGGCGAAATTCCATCGTACGCTCACGCAGAGCCTTGTGCTGGGCCTTGGGGCGCTTCTTGTTCTGCGGGCCGAGATCACTCCGGGCATGATGATTGCTGCGTCCATCATCATCGGGCGCGCTTTGCAGCCGGTTGAAATCGCTATCGGCAATTGGAAGGGGTTTACGAACATGCGCAGCGCCTATGCGCGCGTGCAGGCCCTGCTTCGCGAGACAGCTGCTCCCTCGCAGAAGATTGAATTGCCTGTTCCTGTGGGTCACCTGACGTTGGAGAACGTTGTAGCGCTTGCGCCGGGGCGCCAAACGCCAGTGCTGCGCGGGGTGTCAATCAATATCCCGCCCGGCTCAGCTCTGGCTGTGATTGGCCCCAGCGCAGCCGGCAAATCGTCGCTGGCGCGGGTGATGACCGGCATCTGGCCTGTCGCCTCGGGGTCCGTCCGGCTGGACGGCTCTGATCTTGGTCATTGGGACCCGGAGGATCTTGGCGCGCACCTTGGATATCTTCCACAGGACGTTGAATTGTTCAGCGGCACAATCGCCGAAAACATCGCGCGCTTCACCGACGCGCGCGACGAGGAGATCATTGAAGCGGCCATGCTGGCAGGCGTTCATGAGATGATTCAGAAAATGCCGGAAGGTTACAATTCGCAGATTGGCGATGGCGGGCAAGTTCTTTCAGGCGGCCAGCGTCAGCGCATCGGCCTTGCGCGCGCCTTATTCCGGCTGCCTTGCCTGATCATTCTGGATGAACCCAACGCCAACCTCGACGCTGCGGGCGAACAGGCGCTTGTCGAAGCGTTCGTTGCTCTCAAAAAGCAAAACCGGACGGTTGTTGTCGTCACGCACAAGATGAACATCCTCTCTAATGTTGATTACATCGTCGTGATGAAGGACGGGGCCATTCAATCTGCTGGTCCGCGCGACGAAGTGCTCGCCAAAATGATGGGGCCAAAAGTCGTTCCAAGCGTTGAGGCGGCGCGCCAAAAATCACCTGCGACCCAGGAAGCGGGCAACGGTTAGCGCCTGTCCTGCAGGGTTTTGCGTCAACATGCGTTTCGGAAGGTAATAAAATGTCCGTGTCTGGATTGAAGAAGCTCATCGTTGGTTCGGGAGGCGTCGAGCAAGCCTCTGAGGACGTGAACCCGATGACGCGGCTGGGTTACGGCGTCATTGTGGTTTGCGTTTTGGGTTTCTTCGTGTGGACGGGTTTTGCGCGTCTCGACAGCGCAGTGGTCTCCACCGGTTCAGTGACCCACGAGAGCAGACGTAAGGTCGTGCAGCATTTTGAGGGCGGCATCGTTCAGGACATCCTCGTTCGCGAAGGCCAGAACGTTGGCGAGGGACAGGTGTTGTTCCGCCTTGACGACACGCAATCGCGCGCCAATCTGGAAGTGGTTTTGAACGCGCTGGACAGTCTTCTGGCGCAGGAAGCGCGGCTCATAGCCGAGCGCGATGAAGCCAAATTAATTACCTTTCCCGCAGAATTGCTGGCTCGCAAGTCGAGTGCGATCGTGCAGAACGTGATGCAGGACCAGAGCGCGCAATTTCGTGAGCGTCGTTCCTCCATCACCGGCCAGATCGGCATTCTTGAAGGCCGCGTGCAGCAATATCAAAGCGAGGTCAACGGGCTGAAGCTTGAACTCATTTCGGCGGAAAAGCAGTTTGCTTTCATTGAGGACGAGCTTGTGGGCGTGCGTGATCTCGCCGACAAGGGACTCGTGCCCAAATCGCGCTGGCTGGCGCTGGAGCGCGAGGCTGCGCGCCTGCAGGGCGTAGTGGGCCGTAACGAGGCTGAATCCTCAAAAGCGCTTAACAGCATGAGCGAGATGCGGCTTCAGATCCAGCAGACCAAACAGAAGGTGCGGGAGGAAGTCTCCGCCGCGCTTCAGGACACGCGGCAGAAAATGAACGACGCGCGCGAGCGCAAGCGCGTTGCTGAAGACGTGTTGCGGCGCGTTGATATTTTGGCGCCGCGCACGGGCCGAGTGCAAAACGTCAAGCTCACCACCAAAGGCGCGGTGATTCGCTCGGGAGACGTCGTCGCGGAAGTTGTGCCTGTGGCCGATGATTTGATCGTCGAGGCGATGGTGTCGCCCGCCGACATCGACAAAATCAACGAGGGCGCGCTGGCCGAGGTGCGTTTTACGAATTTCATCTCTCGCCTGACGCCTGTGATTCTTGGCAAGGTCAGCACGATCTCGCGTGACCGGATGATCGACGAAGCCACGCGCCAACCCTATTTTCTCGCCCAGATTTTAATTGGCGACACGAACATTCCCGAAAAGCTGAAAGAATCGCTTTCGGCGGGAATGCAGGTCGACATCATCATTCCGGTCGGCGAACGCACGGTGCTCCAATTCCTCGTGCAACCGCTTGGCGACGCGTTCGCCAAGACGTTCCGCGAGAGATAGTCCGCAGCCTTCGCCGCCGCTAGGCAAGCTTTCGCAATGAGATGAATGAGGCGGGGGGCGAAAGCCCCCCGTTTTTTTGTCAGCGCATATTGGCTGAGGCGATTCCCGACCATCCAGAAATCTTGAACTATACTGATGGGTTTATGCCGCTATACCTAATTTTTAACGATATTTGGAAATGTTCTTCCAGAGTGTGTTTCTCATATCTATCTCATTGATATGAATGGAATTTCCGGCGAAAAATCGGGCGTTGCCACCTGCCGTTTGGCAAGCGATGGCCCCTCGCAATGCAAAAATAACTTGCTTCACCCGCAAACGTAGCTAATCAGCTTTGCTGCAGGGTGAGAAAAAGGCTTTGGTTTGTAAAGCTTGCCTGTGTATGTTGTTTGCTGTACAAGCTATCTGCCGGTAGCGAGTCGTAGATGCTGCCGGCTTCGGGGAATTTGAATGGTCTTAAACGCGTCCTCATTGCATCGCTCCTCTTGCAGATTACCTGCAAAAGAGCGCACGAGCTTGTCTTTGGCTCCAAATGCATGTGGCGCGTTTTCAGTGGCTTGCGCGAGCGCGGCCCGGGCGGTTTTGTTCCCAACTCCCACAAATTTCTGCGTCTCTGACCCGTAGCTGACGCGGCAAGTCCTCGCAGTCCGCACTTAAGGCTGTGTACGTTATAACTAAAGCATAACCTTTCAACTTCGGCCCCCACAAAAAATTTGGGGTCTTTATGGAGAAGCCAAGATGTCTATGACAGCCACGCAAGCCCAGCAGCTTTATGTCGCCTACTTCAACCGCCCCGCCGACACGCTTGGCCTGGCTTACTGGACCGGCAAGCCGGCTGCTCAAGCCTCCGCGGCTTTTTCGACGTCGGCTGAAT